>NZ_JBNCNM010000003.1:179663-659000 GCF_049846985.1 Streptomyces sp. DT190
GGCACCCGCCCGCGTCACGCCTCCGCACGTCCCTCCGGAACACCGGACCCACGCCCCGCACCAAGCCCGGCCCACCCGCGGACCCGCCGCCCAGACACCACCGCAACGACCCACCCCGCACCCGCAACCAGCGCGGCACCCGCCCGCGTCACGCCTCCGCACGTCCCTCCGGAACACCGGACCCACGCCCCGCACCAAGCCCGGCCCACCCCCGGACCCGCCGCCCAGACACCACCGCAGCGACCCACCCCGCACCCGCAGCCCACGCCAGCCCCGCCGCCGCACCCGCGCGCTGCCCGCGTCCGCCCACGCCCGCACATCCCTCCCGGACACGGGACCCGCGCCCCGCACCAAGCCCCGACCCCACCCGCGAACCCGCCGCCCAGGCACCACCGCAGCGACCCGCACCACACCCGCAGCCCGCGCAGGACCCGCCGCCGCCCCCGGACCCCGCGGCCCGTTTCGTCCCGGTCGCGCGGCTCCTCAGGGGGTGGCCGTCCGTCGGGGTGCCTCGGGCCGCGGGGTCCGGGGGCGGCCGCTAGGGTGGCTGCGTGTCGTACGCAGGCCCGGACTTCGAACCTCCCCAGCCCCGCCGCTCCCGTCGCGGCCCTCTGACCGTCGCGCTCGCCGCGCTCGTGCCGGGGGCGCTGCTCGGCTGGCTCGTCTACGAGACGGTGGGCGGCTCGGGGGACGACGGCGGTACGAGCCGGGCGACCGTCGGGGCGTCCACGCCCGCCGCTCCCACCGGGGACGGCAAGCAGCCGGAGCCCTCGCCGACGCCCACGGCCTCCGCTCCCGCCGCCACCGGTCCGCTCAAGGGCAAGGTCGTCGTCATCGACCCGGGCCACAACCCGGGCAACTTCCAGCACCCGGACGAGATCAACCGCACGGTGGACATCGGCACCCACCGCAAGGAGTGCGACACCACGGGCACGTCCACCGACGACGGGTACACCGAGGCGAAGTTCACGCTGGACGTGGCGCACCGGATGCGCACCCTGCTGGAGAGGCAGGGCGCCACGGTGAAGCTGACGCAGGACGGCGACCGGCCGTTCGGCCCCTGCGTCGACGAGCGGGCCCGGATCGGCAACCGGGCGAAGGCCGACGCGGTGGTGTCCGTGCACGCGGACGGCTCGGGGGCCGGCAACCGCGGCTTCCACGTGATCCTGCCCGGCCCGGTCCGGGCCGGCGCCGCCGACACCCGGGCGATCGTGGCCCCTTCCCGCGACCTCGGCGAGCGCGTGGCGGGCCGCTTCGTGGCCGTCACCGGCAGCGCGCCCTCCAACTACGTCGGTGACGGCGGGGGTCTCGTCACGCGGAAGGACCTGGGCGGTCTCAATCTGTCAACGGTTCCCAAGGTGTTCATCGAGTGCGGCAACATGCGCGATAGCAAGGACGCGGCGTTGCTCACCAGTGGCGCCTGGCGACAGAAGGCGGCGCAGGGAATCTCTGAGGGAATCGTGAGTTTCCTGCGCGGGTAGGTGCGGACCGGCAGATCCCGGCGGACACCCTGATGGGGCGGACGATAGGGTCCTCCTTACGATGAGGGGCCACCCCCGCGCTTCACACCGAGTCCGGACGGCGACATGGTGACAGCGACGCCTCTACCGACGACGAGACGACCTACGAAGGACCTGAAGTGAATATCCGCTCCCTCACTCGGGGCGACGGCGTGGTGATCGGAGCAGCGGTATTGCTGTTGATCGCGTCGTTCCTCGACCTCTACTCGTTCGACAATGTCCCCGACAGCGTCGACCTCCCCAGCCTGTGGGGCAGCGGCCCGGTCGTGTTCAGCGTCGTGCTGGCCGGGATCATCGGCGCCGCGCTCGTCGTCGTCGGCCGGGGCCTGCCGCAGGCCCCGAAGATCGCGGGGCTGGAGCTCGTCCCGTTCGGTGTCGCCTTCACGGTGTTCGCCGCGTGGAGCGCGCTCGGCAACATCTTCGACGTGCCGGGCGGCTTCGACAACATCGGTGAGAACGGCAGTTCCGGCGCCCCGAGCCCCGGCATCGGCATGATCCTCGCCCTCGTCGCCACGCTGCTGATGGCCGCCGCCGCCCTCGCCACGCCCCTGGTCCCCGCCCTCAAGGGCGCCCTCGTCCCGGCCCCCCGCCCCGCCGCTCCCCAGCCCTACGGCGGCCAGCCCCAAGGTGGTTACGGCTACCCGGGCGCCCAGCAGCCCGGCGGCTACGGCCAGCCGCAGCCGGGGCAGCCGTTCGGCGGTCAGCCCCAGCCGCAGCAGGCCCAGGCGCCGCAGCCGCCGGCCGGGGACTTCTCCCCGTTCTGGTTCGCGGTGCCGGTGCCGCGTCCGCTGTTCGCGGAGGACGGTTCGCCGACGCCCATCGCCGAACTCGCCCCGGGCACCTGGTACCTGGCCGTCGAGCAGCGTGGAGCGGCCCTGGTCGCCCAGACGCAGGACGGCCGCCGCGGAGTCCTGCAGGACACCTCGGGCATCCAGCGCGGCTGAGCCCCACGGCCCCTCGCACGGCCCCTCGCCCTTCCGGGCGGGGGGCCGTCGCCGTACAGTCGTCGCCCCCATCGGCTGACACACCGTCAGAAGTCGGGCGCGCGGCTCGGACTCGCGCCTCGCGCCCGACCCGCACCCCCTGCGGGTGCTCGCCGACCTCGGCTCCCGCTGAGCGGCGGTCACCAGAAGATCGCGATCGCCTCCAGCGTCACCTCGCGGGTCTCCTCGCGCCAGCCGGTCATCTTGCCCAGGCAGCGGGCCGTGAAGGTGCCGGCCGGGATGGAGCGGCGGGCGTTCCCGGGGGCCACGACCCGCATGGACACCGGGGGCCGCTCCGCGCCGTACTCGGCCCGCAGTGCGAAGCCGTCGGCCACGTCCGGGACGCGGGTGAAGACGCCCTTGACGGAGACGAACTCGCCGATGCGGCTCAGGGTCACCGCGCGGCCGTCCGCCAGGTCGGCGGAGAGGTTCCGGTTGGGGACGACGGTCAGGGTGGTCAGGTCGGCGTGGACGATGGCGTCGGCCCGGTCGAAGGCCTCCATGACCACGCCGATCACGTTGATCGGCTTGTCCTTGCGCACGAACTTGCGGAACGTCTCCTGGCTGACGTCCCGCTTCAGCCGGAACCGGAACAGCCACGTCAGCACCCGGCTCCAGAAGCCGACACTCGTGTCGACCTTCGTGCGCAGCTCGACGGCCTCCTCCAGCGCGGACCGGTAGTTGCCGAGCTCCCACAGGTCCATCACCGCCTGCTCGTCCAGGTACAGGCAGATGCTGTACGCCGACTGCCAGCGCCTCAGGTGCCTGCGGCGCTCGCGGGCGTGGCGCACCAGGACCACCGCGAGCACCACGGTGCCGGCGGCCGTCACCAGCCAGACCGTCATCCACGGCCACCACAGGCTCCACCACAGTGCGTCAGTGACAGCCACGGATCTCCTTGAACGCCTCGGACAGGGACGAGCCGGCGGCCTCCACCATCCGTCCGCCCGTCCGTGCCGCAACGCGCCGCAGCTCGTCGGCGTCGGCCTCGCCGAAGTGGACGGGGTAGGTGGGAACGGCGGAGCGCACGGCGGCGGGCAGCGCCTGGTGGCGGCGCGCGAACTGCGCGTAGCTCAGGCCCGCGTTGTTCTCGCCGTCCGTCATCAGCACGAGGGAGACGGAGCGGCCGGGGTCGGCGGCCAGTTCGCGGGCCGCGGTGCGGTAGCCGTGGTCGAGGGCGGACCACAGGGCGGTGGCGCCGCCGTGGCCGCCCCGGGCGACGGCGGAGGCGAGGGCGTCGAGGTCCTCCGGCCCGGTGACGGTGACGGTCTTCTCCCCCAGGACCCGGCCGCCGAAGCGGACGACGGTCAGCCGCTCGCCCCGGTGGAAGCGGGTGAACTTGCCGGAGGCGGAGGGGTCCGCGCCGCTGAGGCCGGCGAAGGCCGCGCGCAGGGCGGCCGTCCGGGCCCCGCGCATCGAGCCGGAGAAGTCGAGCAGGAAGACCACCTGGCTCGTGGTGCGCCGGCCGGGGTCGCCGTAGTCCGCCAGCAGCGCGTCGACGACGGCGGCCCGGTCGGGGAAGTACAGGGCGTTGCCGACGGGTTCGCGCAGCCGCGCGTCCCGGGTGACGGTCGTGCTGACGGGGCGGCGCAGGGTCTGCCGCATGATCTGCCGCTGCACCGAGTCGCGGCGCAGCCACCGTGTGACCTTGTCGTACGCGGTGCGCCGGGCCGGGTCGAGCAGGAGCAGCGGGAAGTCCGCCAGGACCGTGCCGTCCTCGGGGCGGACGACCTCCAGGGGGCCGGCGAGGCGGCCGGAGGCGTTCAGGGCGAGCAGGTCGGACTCGTACGTGATGAGGGCGTCGGCCTCGTCCTGGTGGTCGACGTAGGAGTCGACGAGGGCGGGGCCGGTGTCGGCGGTGAGGGTCTGGCCGGAGCGGAAGCCGCGCAGCCGGTCGCAGGAGACGTCCTCGGGGCGCAGCGCGGCCCCGGTGCCGGCGGCGGCGGTGGCGACGCCGACGAGGGCGGCCAGTCCGCTGCCGGCGTGCCGCGGGTCGGCCATGCCGAAGCGGACGGTGCCGGTGGCGGCGGCGTCGGCGATGTCGGCCCAGGTGGGCCGGGAGCCGGCCACCCGGGCGCGCAGGTGCGCGGCCACGCCGGGCTTCAGGCCGACGACGACGGGGGACGTCATGGTGGGCGTGCGCTGCAGCCCTCGGGTCGCGTCGTTGCCGGTGAGGCGCAGATAGCGGTCGGAGGACAGCCAGGCGAGGTCGTACCGGCCGCGGTCCGGGGGGCGCGTCTCGGCGTCGGGCCGGTGCTCCAGACGCAGGTCGACGCCCGTCTCGTCCCGCAGCTGCGCCAGCAGCGGCGCCGGTACGGAGACGTCGGGGCCGGCCAGCACGCGCAGCCGCACCGGGTCGTCGCCGTCGCCGCCCGAGCAGGCGGTGACCAGGGAGGCGACGAGCACGAGGCAGAGGGCCGGCAGGCCCGCGCCGCGCCTCACCGGCCGCCCGTCCGGTCCGGGCAGTCGCCGACGATCTCGATCATCCTCTCCAGCAGGGGCAGGCTGGGCAGCACGGCCCGGGTGTCGTCGGAGGACGTGGTGGGCACCGGGATCTGCCGCTCGGTGAGGAACCGGGTGAGTCCGTCACCGGCCGTGCCGCCGCCGGCGTTGCGGGCGCGGAAGCCCAACTCCACGGCGCGCTGCTGGAGTTCGGGGTCCGTGCTGACGAGCTCGCCGAGCCGGGCGCCGTCGCCGGTCAGCGCGACGAGCTGGGGCTCGGTGACGAAGCGGGTGGACGGGTAGAGCAGGACGCGTTCGCCGTCGGGCACGCCCTCGGCGGCCTCGTGCCTGATCTGGTGGGCGAGGAACTGGTGCTCGTAGATCACCGAGACGGGGGCGATGCCCGGCCCGTCCGGGGACAGATACGTCTCGGCCCGCTCCGAGGACGGCAGGCCCTGTTCGACGAGGAGCGGCTTGATCTTCCGGGCGAGTCGCTCCGCCTCGGCCGCGTTGTCCGGCGCGTCGTTGCCGTGCTCGACGAAGGCGACGAGTCCGAGGTAGGTGCCGGCGGAGTTGGCCTCGCAGATGTCCGAGGTCTGGGCGAGGATCTTGTTGCCGTTGCGGACGCGGTCGCCGTGGTCGATCTCGTCCCAGCGGTAGCCGTTGTCCGGGTCGCGCCGGTCGCCCTTTCTCCTGCCGTGGGCCAGATCGAGGAACTTGCGCATGTCGAGGGTGTAGTACATCGGCCGCCCGCCGGGGCCCGGCAGGCGCCGCGCGACGCCCTCGGCCGCGAGGACCTCGGCGTAGTCGCGGTAGGTGGCCAGCACGATGGGGCTGACGAAGGGGCGGTAGAGCAGCACCGGACGGTTCGCCCGGGCGCGCTCGCGGCTGATCAGGTCGGCGGCCGGCTGGCCGGAGGGGAAGACGACGTCGTATCCCTCGTGGTCCTGCTGGGCGATCTCACGGGAGCCCATGTTGGTGATGTGCACCCGGAAGCCGTGCTTCATGAGCAGCCGTTCGACCTCGGGGTCCTGGAAGAAGTCCCGTTTCGAGGCCATCTTGGCCTCGATGGTGACCACGGTCCGCAGCGGCAGCAGGAGGTTCCCGGAGGCCACGAGCAGGGCCAGCCCGACGACCGGGACGGGCAGCGCCGACGCCAGCGCTCTGCGCAGACGCCGGCGCGGAGGTCTGGTGACGGTCAACCGCGGCTCTCGGGTTGCGGGTCTGTTCGCAGGCACCTGCGTCTCTCCCCCCGTGACACCGGCGCGCTCCCCGGCCGCCCGGGCCAGGATCGTCGGTGATGCGGGTGTACCCCGAACGACCGGGCCGGGAACACCGGTTGAACACGGCGGGAAACCCGCGACGGGTTTCGAACCGGCGGCGCGGGCAATCCGGTACCCATGTCCCCTCGATATCGCAACGGCGCGAATCAGGCCGGCACGATCATCGCGGTCGTCGCCGACATCATGGCCCTCATCCTGGGCCTGTGGATCCTGATGTACCTGCTGGACGCGAACCGGGCGAACGACTTCGTCCAGTTCATCCACGACGCGGCCCGCTGGCTGGCCGGCTGGTCGCACGACCTGTTCACCTTCGACGAGGCATGGGCCAGGGTCGTGGCGGGCTACGGCCTGGCGGCGGTGGTGTACCTGTTCGTGGGCCACGCCATCGCCAACCGGGTGCACCGGCACTGAACCTGCCCGCACGGGCGCGGGGGGGGGGGGGGGGGGCGCCCCCCCCCCCCCCCCCCCCCCCCCCCCCCCCCCCCCCTCTCCATGTCCGCGGGCTCATCTCGCCCACGGCGTCGCAGGCACCCCTCCCCGGCGGTCCGGGCCGTTCACCTGCGTACGGTGCCGAAACGGATGTCGTACGAGGTGTCCGGGTGCATGATCCGCAGCATCCGCTCCGCCTCGGCGGTGACCTCCTCGCGCCGCGCCGTGCCGAGCGGTTCGAAGGGCTCGATCACGAGGGCGTCCTTCTCCAGCCGCCACAGGCCCGCGAGGAAGCCGTCGACGAGGAGCGTGCAGTAGGCGATGTTGCCCTGCCAGCTGCGGCCGCGGTGCTCGGGCGGGACGACCCGGGTGCGGTCGGCGTGGGAGAGCAGCAGGTTGTCGAACTCGGGCAGGAAGCGCGGCGGGGCCTCGGTGTCCGGGTCGGGGCGCGGGGCGTCCGGGAGGTCGAAGAGCTCGGTGCCCCTGTCGTCCCGGAAGGTCACCAGGCGCGGGCGCAGCCGCTCGAACGCCTCGCCCAGGCGCGTCACTCCGGCCCAGGCCTGCATGTCGCGCACGGAGGCCGGGCCGAAGGCGGCGAGGTAGCGCAGGACGACCGCGTCGGGCGTGGCGGGCGGTCCGGCGGGGCGGCCGAGCCACCGCTCGGCGGTGGTGAGAGCGACCTGTCCGCTCCTGCCCCACAGGCCGCGCGGGGTGACCTGCACGAGCGGCAGGCGGCAGCGGGCGGCGACCGCCAGGGACTGCGGATCGGCGTCGGGCCACTCCCGCAGCAGGGCCTCGCGCAGCTGCTTCATGGTGCGCGGCTCGGCCTCCACGAGATCGCGGGCCACCCGGTCGAGGCGCTCCAGGTCGACGCCGTCGAGGCCCTTGCGGAAGTGCGCCACCTCCCGGTCCATGGCGGGTTGCGTCAGCGGCCGCAGGGCGAGGCAGTCGGCCGCGGTGTGGGTGTGGAGGGTGGAGCGCATGGTGACGATCCGGACGACCTCCCGGTCGGCCATCGGCCGCGACAGTTCCTCCGGCGTGAAGCCGTCGAGCCGGGCGGCGAGCGCCCAGTACGGCGGCTTGACGTTCTGCGCCTGCAGACCGACCAGGTGCTCGACGGCGCCGGCGGCGGACATCCGGGCGGGCCGCAGGAGCAACTGCCGTTCCAGGGTGGCACGGTTGAGGGCCCTGGTGCCGAGGAGGGGGGCCGTACCGGTGACGCTCCGCTTGGTCTTCGTCATACAGGGCACGGTAGCCGGGCTTGCGGACAGGTACTGTCCGCAAGCCTCACGCGCCGTCCGCCCGCCGGCCGGGCTCGGCGCCCTGGCGCAGGACCTGCTCCGTCCAGATGATCTTGCCGTTCGCGGTGTAGCGGGTGCCCCACCGCTGGGCGAGCTGCGCCACGATCAGCAGACCCCGTCCGCCTTCGTCGGTGGTCCGGGCGTGGCGCAGGCGCGGTGCGGTGCTGGCGCCGTCGGAGACCTCGCAGATGAGGCCGCGGTCCCGGATCAGGCGCAGGCAGACCGGTCCGGTGGCGTGGCGGATGGCGTTGGTGACCAGTTCGCTGACGATGAGTTCCGTGGTGAAGGCCAGGTCCGCCAGGCCCCACTCCTCCAGGCGCCCGACGGCGAGGGAGCGGGCGTGGGCGACGGCGGCCGGGTCGCTGGGCAGGTCCCAGGCGACGACCTGCTCCGCGGCCAGGACGCGGGTCCGGGCCAGCAGCAGGGCCACGTCGTCGGAGGGCGGACCGGTCAGCAGGGCGTCGACCGCGCCCCGGCCGATCTCCTCCAGGTCCGTGCCCCGCGTCGCGAGGGCGTCGCCGAGCCGGTCGAGCCCCAGGTCGACGTCCCGGTCGTAGGTCTCGATGAGGCCGTCCGTGTACAGGGCGATGAGGCTGCCCTCGGCCAGTTCCACCTCGACGGACTCGAAGGGGAGGTAGCCCAGGCCGAGGGGCGGTCCGGCGGGCAGGTCGAGGAGTTCCGCGGTGCCGTCGGGGGCGACGACCACCGGCGGGAGGTGGCCGGCCCGGGCCAGCGCGCACCGTCTGCTGACCGGGTCGTAGACGGCGTACAGGCAGGTCGCCCCGAGGAACGCGGCGCCCGCGGTCTCGTCGTCCGCGGCGGCGGGCTCCCGGTCGCCGGAGTCCCCGAGGTGGCCGATCACCAGGTCGTCCAGATGGGCCAGCAGTTCGTCCGGGGGCAGGTCCAGGTCGGCGAGGGTGCGGACCGCCGTGCGCAGGCGCCCCATGGTGGCCGCCGCGTTCATGCCGTGGCCCACGACGTCCCCGACCACCAGGGCGACCCGGGCACCGGACAGCGGGATCACGTCGAACCAGTCACCGCCCACCCCGCTGGGGGCGTCCGCGGGCAGGTACCAGGACGCCACCTCCAGCGCCGAGCCGCCGGCCAGTTCGTGCGGCAGCAGGTAGCGCTGCATGGAGCGGGCCGCGGCGCGCTCGCGCGTGAAGCGGCGCGCGTTGTCGACGGACACGGCCGCCCGCGACACGAGTTCCTCGGCGAGCCGTACGTCGTCGTCCTCGAACGGGCCCGTGCGGTCGGTGCGGGCGAACGTCGCCACGCCGAGGGTGACGCCGCGGGCCCGCACCGGCACCACCATGAGCGAGCGGAAGCCGAAGTCGCGCAGGGTCGAGCCAAGCGACTCGTCCTCGGTCACCCAGGCGCTGGCCGACAGGTCCAGGACGCGTTCCACCAGCGTCCGGCTCTCCCGCAGGCAGCGGGTCACCGGTGACCGGGACGCGCGCCGTACGGTCTCGCCCACCGCCAGGCTCGCCTCCGGGCAGCCCGCGCGCAGCGACTGCTGGCCCGCGCGGCGGATGACGGGCGTCATGCCCACCGGCCCGGGGGCCGGTTCCTCGCCGCGCATGACCGAGTCGAGCAGGTCGACCGCGACGAACTCGGCGACGGCCGGCACCGCCTCGTCGGCCAGTTCCTGCGCGGTGCGGGTGATCTCCAGCGTGCTGCCGATGCGCGCGCCGGCGTTGTTGAGCAGCGCCAGGCGCTCCTGGGCCCGCCACCGCTCGGTGACGTCGACGACCATGTAGGAGACGCCGACGGTGCGGCCCTTGCGGTCCCGCATGCCGAAGAAGGAGGCGGAGCAGGCCCGGACCCGGCCGGGGTCGAGGTGGCCGGGGGCGCGGTACTCGTGGTCCAGCACCGGTTCCCCGGTCTCCAGGACCTTGCGCATCTGCTCCTCGAAGGCCGCCGCCTCCTCCTGCGGCAGCACCTCCCGCACCTGGCGTCCCAGCCGTCGTTCGAGCGGGATGAGGCGCTCCAGCGGCTCGTTCACCCAGACGTAGCGCAGGTCCGCGTCCAGGACGGCCATGCCGACCGGCGCGTCCGTGAGCAGCGGCGCCACCATCAGCCGGCTGACGCCTCCGCCGGGCATCCGCCAGAAGGCGCGTTTCGGCGGCCGGCCGACGAACCTGCCGAAGACCAGCGCGGCGGCCGTGGCGACCAGGACGCCCGGGACCATCTCGTAGAGGCCCGACTCCAGAGGGCCGAGCAGGGGGTTGAGGTGGTCCCAGAGCAGGACCGTGGCCGCGCCCGACACGATCCCGGCCATGGCGCCCGCCCAGGTCATGCGCGGCCAGTACAGCGACAGCAGGACCACCGGCCCGAAGGCGGCGCCGAAGCCCGCCCAGGCCTGGCCGACGATGTCCAGCAGCCCGCCGCGTCTGAGCGCGATCACATAGGCCACCACGATCACCACGACGACGGCGGCCCGGCCGACCCGCACCAGCGTGCGGTCCCCGGCCCGCCGGTGCAGGAACGCCCGGTAGAAGTCCTCGGTGAGCGCCGTGGAGGACACCAGGAGCTGGCTGTCGGCGGTCGACATGATCGCGGCCAGCACGGCGATCAGCAGCACACCGGCGACCCAGGGCGTGAACAGGGCCCGCGCCAGGGCGATGTACACCGTGTCCGGGTCGCCGAGCGGGGGGTCCAGCCGGGCGATGCCCACCAGGCCGACGACGGTGGCGCCGGCGAGCACGACGGCGACCCAGGCCGTGCCGATGCGGCGGGCCGCCGGGACGGCCCGGGTGCTGCGGATGCCCATGAAGCGGGCCAGGATGTGCGGCTGGCCGAAGTAGCCCAGGCCCCAGGCGAGCAGCGAGACGGTCGCGACGAACCCGAGCGGCCCGTCCGGTGACCACTGTCCGTCGGCGTAGCCGACCCTGGCTCCCATGTCGAGCAGCCCCGGCGTCCTGCCGTCGACGGCGTCGCCCAGGGCCCCGAAGCCGCCGAGCGCCACGACCCCCGTCAGGGGGAGCACCAGCAGCGCCAGGAACATCAGGCTGCCCTGCATCACATGGGTGGTGCTCACGGCGAGGAAGCCGCCCAGGCCCGCGTAGACGACGATCACCAGGGCGGTCAGGGTCACCCCGAGACCGAAGCGGACGTCGAAGACCTGCTCGAACAGCAGTCCGCCGGCCACCAGGCCACCGGCGACGTAGACGGTGAAGAACACCAGCGTGACGGCGGCCGATACCAGCCGGAGCATCCGGGTGCGGTCCTCGAACCGCTCCTCCAGATAGGCCGACAGGCTGACGGCGTTCTCGGCGCGCTCGGTGTAGGTGCGCAGCCGTGGAGCGACGAAGAGCCAGTTGAGGTAGGTGCCGGCGACCAGGCCGACGGCGATCCAGCCGGCGCCGAGACCGGCCGCGTAGATGGCGCCGGGCAACGCGAGGAACAGCCAGCCGGACATGTCGCTGGCCCCGGCGGACAGGGCCGCGACGAACGCGCTGAGCCGGCGGCCGCCGAGCGCGAAGTCGGTGAACGTACGAGTGCGGCGGTACGCCCAGACACCGGTCCCGATCATGGCGGCCACGTACACGAGGAACATGGTCAGGATCGGCGCACTCACATCGAGCATGTGGTCCTCGCCTGCGCGGCTCAGGGGACGGGCACGACCGTCGGCACGCCTGGCATTTTGTCTGTCTCTTCGACCAAATGTACAGATCCCCGCCGGGAGTGGCCGCCCGGCGGGGCTGACGGGTCAGGGGCAGTCGTAGGTGAAACCGGTGCTCAGGGTGCGGGGAGCCGGGGAGATGATGCGCAGTTCGGCCCGGGCGGTCCGCTGCCCGGTGCCCTGGAAGGTCCAGCGCAGGTGCAGGCGTGCCCGGGTCTGCCCCCGGACCAGTTCCTCCTCCAGGACGCCCGAGGCGGTGCCGTCGCTGCGCACCCAGCGGTAGGACAGCGTGCCCGGGCGGCCGTTGGTGGTGACGAGGCCGGTCAGGTGCGCGGTGCCGCCGCAGCCGAGCACCGCGGGCCGGGCCGTGACCGTGGCCCCGCGGACGGCGAGGGGCGGCCCGAGGCGCTGCCAGGCGAGGAACGCGAGGACCCAGAGCACGACCAGCGCGGGCAGCGCGTGCCGGCGCAGCCGTCGGCGCGGGGGCCCGGCGGGAGGCGGCACGGCGGGAAGCGTCCGGTGGGCGCGCTGCGCGACGGCGGCGTTCACACCCGGCCCGAAGCGCAGCACGGTGCCCTCGACGCGGTCGGGCCGCGTCGGCTCCTCCTCCCCCGCGTCCCGCTCGACGCGGGTCTCGTCCTCCTCCGGCCGCACGATCCAGTGGCTGGCCAGCACGGTGGCGCTGTACCCGGTGTCGTCCGGCCCGGTTGTCCGGGCCGGGTCGGCGGGCGGGGAGGCAGCGGTCCGCTCCTCGGGGGGCACGGGGGTGTCGTCGCGTGCGGTCATCGCAGATCGCACCGCCGGGTGAGCAGCTGCTGCGAGGCACCGCCGCCGGCGGCGGCCGGCGTGGTGCCGGCCTGCACCGTCCAGTAGCAGCCGAGGGTCAGGAAGGTGTGGTCGACGGTGAGCGTGTACCGGGTGGCGCCGCTGCGCTCGAAGGTCCGGGGCGCGCCGTCCGGGGTGCCCGGCTGTCCCGCCGTGTCGCCCGTGAACCAGCCGACCGTGATCGTGAGGGGACCGGTGCCGTCCGTGGTGACGCCGAGGGTGGCGGTGGCGGTGGTGGGGCCCGTCTGGCGGAAGGACGTCACCAAGACGTCCTTCACCGCGGGGGCGGCGGGACCGGCGGGAGCGGAGGGGCCGTCGGGCGAGGGCGGGGCCGTGGCCGGCGGCTGCGCGGTGCTCTCGCCGCCGGGGCCGGTCCCGCCGCCGGCCGGGGTGCCGGACGAGGGCGGTCCGCCGGCGTCGGTGGCCGCCGTGCCGGAGGGCGACGCGCCGGACGATTCGGACGGCGACGGCGACAGGCCGCCGGCGGACGCGGTGGGTGCGGCGGACGGGGACGGGGAGGACGCCGTCGCGCCGGGCGTCGCCGACGGTCCGGCTCCGGCACCGGTGGTGGCCAGCGCCTCCGCCGCGCGCTGCGCGGCCGCCCCCGTCTCCTGCGGCAGGCCGGTGAGCAGGGCTCCGAGGAGCACGGCGGCGGCGGACACCAGCAGTCCCGGCCGGTCCGGCAGCCAGGACCGGTCCCGGCCGCGGCCCGTCCCCCCGCTCAGCACGGTGCGGGCGGTGTCCACGGTGCTCCGGGGCGCCTGCCGGGCGGAGGGCAGGAGCAGGGGCAGCAGGGCGACCAGGGCGGCCAGCCGGCCCCGGCCGCGTTCCTCCCAGTCCGGGCCGTAGGCGGCGCCGGCGGCGGCCTCCAGCTCGGTGACGAGGTCCTCGGCACGCTCGGGCCGTTCCCGCGGGTCCTTGGCCATGCCCCGGCGCACCAGGTCCCGTACCGGCTCCGGGGCCTCTTCGGCGGGGACGGGCGCGTCGACGTGCTGGAGCGCGAGTTCCGCGAGGTTCTCACCGGTGTACGGCTTGCGGCCCGTCAGGCACTCGAAGAAGGTGGCCGTGGCCGCGTACACGTCCCCGGCGGGCGAGGCGGGCGCGCCGGTCCACTGCTCGGGCGCCATGTAGGAAGGGGTGCCGGCCACACCGGCGGTGGTGCCCGCGTCCACCGCGATGCCGAAGTCGACCAGCTTGGAGGAACCGTCCGGCTCGACCAGGACGTTCTCCGGCTTGTAGTCGCGGTGGACGACGCCGAGACGGTGCGCGTCGGCCAGACCGAGCAGCGAACCCTTCAGGACCACGAGCGCGGCCTCGGGGCCGAGCGGGCCGCCGCGCCTGAGCAGCGCGCGCAGGGACACCCCGTCGACGAGCTCCATCACGATGGCGGCGCCGTCCGGGCTCTCCACGTACTCGTACAGCCCGGCGACGTACGGGCTCTCCAGCCCGCCGAGCAGCCGCGCCTCGGCCCGGAAGCCGTGCACGAAGCCCGGCCGGGTGCGCAGCGACTCGCTGAGGTACTTCACCGCGACCGGGACGCCGGTCTCCTCGTGGACGGCCAGGACGACCCGTCCGCCGGCTCCCGCGCCGAGTTCGAGCGACTCGGTGTAGCCGGGCACTTCCCATGTGTTCATCGCATCCCCCCGGGCCGCCGCCCAGCAGCGGGCGGCCGCACTCGGAGACACATCTTTCGGCCACCGCGGTTGCGTGGCCAGAAGGATGCGCGAGGCGTGCCCGGACCGTGACACGGCGCGCGGCCGGCGCCACGCGCACCACGGGCGCCGGCCCACCGGCGGGCGGGGCCGGGGGGCGGCACCCGAAAGGCGTCTAGTCCTGGCCCATGGCCCTGCGGACCGCGTCCTTGGTGCGGTCCATCAGCGCGGCGACGGGGCCCAGGGCCACGTTGGCCGCGCCGGACTCGACGCCCGGGTGCGGCCGGGTGGGAGCCATGGCCTCGGCGGCCTTCACGGCCTTGGCCATGGAGGCGAGGCCGGAGGTGTCGGTGCTGCGGCGGATGTGGGCGAACTCGTAGCGCTCCTCCGCCCGGGCGTGCTCCTGCACGTCCGTGCGCAGCTCCCGCAGCCGGGGCAGGAACTCCGGGTCGTCGGTGTCCATGTCGTCCAGGGCCGCGAGGGTCTCCTTGGCCGCGCGTTCCTCCGCGAGCCGGTCCTCCACGACCTGTTCGCCGCCCGGCAGCGACCGGCGGGCGAAGGGGTGGACGACCTCCTCCTCGGCGGTCTCGTGCACCGCCAGCAGCCGTACCAGGCGCCGGAACGCGTCCCGGCGCTCCTCGCCCTCACCGGCCTCCACCTCGTCGAAGAGGTTGCGGATGTCGCCGTGCTGGCGCATCAGGAGGGCGACGACGTCGGCGTCCGGTGCCCGGTCGTCGCCGGCCTGGGGGGTGTGGAGATCGGACATGACCGGCCGCCTCACTTCTCGCGCATCGCGGGGTCGGGGTGCTCGCCCTCGGACTGCACCCGGTACTCGCGGCCGAACATCGCGTCGTGCTCGGCCATGACGCGCTCGCTCGGCGGCTCCTCGCCGCCGTGGCTCTGCTCCTGCAGCTTCTCGAACCGCTCATGGGCCTCGCGCACATAGCCGGCGCCCAGGGTGGTGAGGTCCATCTGGGTCTCCAGCAGTTCGCGCAGGTACTGCTTGTTCGGCTCGAAGGTGAGCACGTCGGGCAACTCCGGCGCCAGGACCTCCTGCGGCTCGCGGCCGTCGTGCCGGCGCATCAGCTCGCAGGCGGTGTGCAGGTGCTCCAGCTCCATGTTCAGGTGCAGCTCCCAGATCGCCTTGACCTTGGGATCGCTCTCCTGCTCCATGAACGAGTAGTACAGGTAGCACTCGTTGTACTCGTGGTTGACCAGTTGCTCCCACCACGTCTCACCCGGGTCGACGAGGGACTCGTAGTGGGTGACGTGCTCCTCCTCGATCAGCCCGATCTCCTGGTAGAGCTGGCGGGCGATCGGCTCCATGTAGGTGGGGCCGGTGTTCATGTAGAAGTTCATGGTCTGCTGCTCCGCCGACATGATCGTCAGGGCGTGCAGCTTCGACAGGGGGTTCGTCCGGTCCTTGTCGTAGGGGTCTCGGACGTTGTCGGCCGGGTGGCGGTGGTGGTACTTCGTGGGGCGCCCCGGCATCACCTCGGTCAGCCCGTCGACGATCGACTCCGCCTTGCGGTGCTCGATCATCTCGTAGAGGTTGGCGTACCGGTACAGGTGGTCGAAGTCCTCCAGCACCCCGAACTGGTATGCCTGCCTGAGATAGGGGTCGGGCTCCATCCGGGCCACCCAGGCGGTCAGGTCCACCGCGACCTGCTCGTAGGCGATGGTCGTCTCCAGTACGGAGGAGACCCCGGGCAGCAGCCAGTTGACGGCCTTCTGCTGCTGCGCCTCGATGTACCGGGTCTGTGCCAGCTGCCGCTTGACCTCCGGGTCGACGGTGTTGCGGGCGAGCTGGTGGCTGAAGAGGATCGCCTCCACCTCGATGCCGTTCATGGTGATGATGCGGCAGCGGGTGTAGGGGTCGCAGCGGTCGGGGTCGATGGGCTGCACGTTCAGCTCGCGCCAGCTGCGCACCTGGCGGTCCAGCGGGATGCCCCGCTGCTCCAGTGGATTGAAGGTCACGGACGGTCTCCTGGGTGGGGGGAAGGGCACTCGCGCGGAAGGACCCACCAGGCCCGGCGAGCACGAGGGCGTCCTTCGCAGTCTTTCGACCGGGACACGGTCCGGCCACCGGTCACGCCCTGTCGACGTGCGGGTTCGGCCGGCCGGGTGACGAGAGGGCATCCGGCCCTGAAAGGGGTACCCGCGCCCTGTGGCACCCGGCGGGCGCCGCGGCGGACGCCGGCGGCCCGGAAAGGAGCGGGGCATGGCCACGACCATCGCGACACAGAGCGTCGACCAGCTGGGAGGCCCGGGCAGCGTCCTGGCCCGCCAGCGCCGCGATCACGCGGAGATGGACCGGCTGATGGACCGGTACCGGGCGCTGGAGGACGGCGCGGACCGAGAGCGGGTCCTGAAGGAGGTCGTCCAACTGGTGTTCAGCCACGCCTTCGCCGAGGAGACGGTGCTGTGGCCGGCCGTGCGCCGGGCGGTCCCGGACGGGGAGGAGCTGACCTCCCGGGTCGAGGAGGAGCACCAGGAGATCAACGACCTGGTCGCCGGCATCGAGCGCCTGGAGCCCGGCACGGCGGAGCGCGAGGACACGATGGAGCGCGTCTTCGACCTGATCCGGCAGGACATCCGGGACGAGGAGGACCTGGTCCTGCCGCGGCTGCAGGAGGCCCTGGACGCCGACCGGCTGCGGCGGCTCGGCGCGGTGTGGGAGACGGTGCGCAGGAGCGCGCCGACCCATCCGCATCCGGTCGTGCCGCGGCGCCCGCCGGGCAACGCGGTCCTGGGCGTGCCGCTCAGCCTCTACGACCGGCTCCGCGACGGGCTGGGGCTCGGCGTGTCGGGCCCGTGGGGCCGGAGGATCCTGTCCGGTCTGATCGGGCTGCTCGTCGCCGGCGCGGTCGTCGTGATCGTGCGCGGCCGGCGGTGAACCGGCAGGTCACCGCCCGGGGGCGTCCCGCGGTGAGCCGACGGGTCATCGCCGTTGAGCAGCCCCGCCGGCCCCCGCCGCTCAGGCCGCCGGGCGACTCCGCCAGGGCGGCCACAGGGCCGGGGGTCAGCGGCCGTGGGCATCACCTCGGGGCAGGGGGCCGACGTCCGCGTGGCGGCCGGGGCGCAGGGCGGCGTGCCGCTGTCCGGGGCCGGGGCCGCCACGCGCGGCCAGGGCGTCTGCGACGGCGCCCGTGACGAAGGCGTAGACGGCCTTGTGCAGGACGTCCACCACCAGTTCCCGCCGCGGCCAGGTCTCGGGCGGGGCGCCGACACCGGTCGCGTTCTCCAGGATCTGGTCGTTGGTGAGGCGGACGACGGCGAACTTGGCGGAGGCGACCGGCCCGCGCAGCCCGGACTGGGCCATGACCGAGCGCAGCACGCCGAGCAGGGCGGCCTGTCCGAAGTGCATGGCCCGATTGACCTTCGGCGGCTGGGTGCCCGGCCGCTCGGGCAGGCCGGTCAGCCGCTGCAGGACGCGGGCCGGTACCTGCGAGTCCGGCCGGCCCGTGACGGCCTGCTCCAGTTTCTCGCCGAGGGTCATCACGGCGCCCCCGGCGGTACCGGCGAGCAGCCCTTGCCACAGTGCGCGCTTGAGCATGTCCCGGCGAGTACCCGGTTCCGGGACCGCGTCACGCGCCGCCCCTCAGTCGCCGGTGGTCTTGTCCATGAGGGCGCTGTACGCCAGTTGCAGCGTGTCCGCCCCCGCCAGGGCCGTGAGGGTGCCCATGGCGGTGCGGGTGGCCCGGGGCCACAGCAACTGGCCGGCGGTCAGGGCCGACGCCACCCAGACGCTCATGCAGAACGGGCAGGTGGCGAGTTCGCCGACGGTGTGCCTGCCGTGCTCGGGCCGCGCCTCCTCGTGCAGTTCGGCCGGGCCCTGTGGTCCGGCGTACCGCGTGAAGGGGGCGCGCAGCGGGCTGGTCACCGAGGCCTTGGTGAGCAGCCTGCTGAGCCGGAAGGTGGCCACCGAGGTCAGGACGACGTCCCACGGCTCGGGGCGGTCGGGCAGCGGGCGGCCGCGGGTGTGCACGACCGTGGCCCAGGCCGTCGTGAACGTGGCGAAGCCCGCCATGGCGGCGACGTATCCGCCGAGCGGCCGGTCGTGCCCCGCCGCGTAGGCGCGTTCGACGCGCCGCAGCAGACCGGTCAGCCGTCGTGCGGGGCGCGCGTCAGCCATCGGAGTCCTGCCTCTGTGCGGCACCCGAGCGTCCCGCCGTCGCGCGGTGCTGCCCCACACGCCGTCCTCCGTTCTGGTGGCGCAGGCGCACCTCGACGCGGCCGTCGGTGATCCGGGACTCGAAGGAGGGCTGCGGCGCGGTGGCCGGGCCGCGTACGTTCCAGCCGTCGGAGAGCCGGAAGACGCTGCCGTGCCACGGGCACCGCACGCAGCCGTCCTCCACGGTGCCCTCCGCGAGCGGTCCGGCGAGGTGGCTGCACCGCTCGGCGAGGGCGTGGATCTGCCCGCCGGTCTCACGGACCACCAGGACCGGCACGTCGTCGACGACCCGGCGCACCGGGCGGCCGGCCGGAAACTCGTCCATGGTTCCCACCGGGTGCCAGCCCTCGGAGACCACGTGCGGGATTTCCTCGGCGTGGTTGGCGCCGGAGGCCTGCCGGTAGGCGAGGTGGCCGCCGAGCATGCCGCCGATCCCGACGGCCGTCATGCCGAGGAAGCCGTAGGTGCGGCCCGCCGTCTCGCGTCCCTTGGTCCGGCAGGCGAGCGAGACGGCGTAGAGGCCGACGGCCGCCGTGTTGGACAGGGCGTGCACCAGGCCGACGCGCTGCTGCTGACGGTGGAGTTCCGCCCAGTCGGTCCAGCCGGCGAGGGCCGCGGGAGCGGCGGCGGCCAGGCCGACGCCGATGAGCAGCCGGGACTCGCGGGAGCGGCCGGGCCGCAGGTCGAGCACGGCCGCCGACAGCCAGCTGCCGATCGGCACCTGGACCATCAGCGGGTGCACCGGGTGCCCGAGCGGGCGGCCGTGCAGCAGGTCCCGGCCGCGGCCCAGGGGCAGAGCCCGTACGCCCTTGCGGAGCGTGTCGATCACCGCGTCGGCCCTGGGTTCGCGCTCCAGGCGGTCCAACAGCCACAGAACCCGGTTCTGCCGCAGCAGGCGGCGTCGCTTTGCACTCATGCCCCGCCGGGTTTCCACCGGTATGGGCGGCAAACGGAGCAGTGTGCGGTGGTGGGGCATCGTCAGCCTCCCGGCCGGATGACCGCGCGGACGCAGCCGTCGCTCTTGTCCTTGAACATCTCGTAGGCCCGCGGCGCCTCGTCCAGGGGCACGCTGTGGGTCGCGAGATGGGCGGTGCTCAGCTCCCCGGCCGCCAGCCGGTCCAGCAGCATCGGGATGTAGCGCTGGCCGTGCTGCTGGGCGCCCCGGACCGTCAGGCCCTTGTTGATCACCGCGCCCAGCGGGAACTTGTCGACGGCGCCGGCGAAGACGCCGAGGACGAAGACGGTGCCGCCCTTGCGGCAGGCGTGGATGGCCTGCCGGACGGCGGTGGGCCGGTCGGTCTGCAGGCGCAGTTGCTGTTTCACCTGGTCGTAGAGGTGCACCGGGCTGTCGCTGTGGGCCTCCATGCCGACCGCCTCGATGCACACGTCGGGGCCGCGGCCGCCGGTGCGTTCGCGCAGTTCGGCGCCGACGTCGGTGGCGGTGTAGTCGATGACCTCGCTGCCGACGTGGCGTTCGGTCATGGCCAGCCGCTCGGGGATGCGGTCGATGGAGATCACGCGTTCCGCGCCCAGCAGGATCGCGGCCCGGGCCGCCATCTGGCCGACGGCCCCGCAGCCCCACACGGCGACCACGTCGCCGGGCTTGACGCCGCCCAGGTCGGCGCCCATCCAGCCGGTGGGCACCGAGTCGGAGACGAACAGGGCGCTGGTGTCGTCGACGCCCTCCGGGACGGGGAAGGCCCCGTGGTCGGCGAAGGGCACCCGCACGTACTCGGCGTGGCTGCCGCGCAGCCCGCCCATGGCGTGGGAGTAGCCGAAGATGCCGCCGGTGTCGGCACCGAACAGGGCCTGCCCGATCCCGGGGTTGGTGTTGGTGTTGTCGCACAGGGACCACAGGTCGTGGGTGCAGTACCAGCAGCGGCCGCAGCCGACGAAGGAGCAGACCACGACCCGGTCGCCCACCTTGTGTTTGCGCACGGCGGAGCCGGTCTCCACGACCTCGCCGACGAACTCGTGGCCGATGACGTCCCCGGACCGCATGAAGGGGATGTAGCCGCCGATGAGGTGGAGGTCGGAGCCGCAGGTGGTGCCTGCGACGAGCCGGACGATCACGTCCTGGTCGTTGCGCAGCTCGGGGTCGGGCACCTGCTCGACGGAGAGCTTGTTGACGCCTTCCCAGCACAGGGCCTTCACAGCACTCCCTCCCCGCCGGCGCGGCGGCCGAGCAGTCCGACGAGCTTTCCGCCCGGGGTGTCGTGGGTGGTGGGCGGCGCGTCGGGTTCGAGGACCTCACCGGCCTCCAGCAGCGACTTGGCGTCGCGCAGCGCCCGGCGCAGGTCCTGGCGCGGGTCCTCACCGGCGAGCCGGGCGGGCAGCGAGTGCGCTCCCTCGGGCTGCGGTTCCCGCAGCCGTACGGCGAGTTCGGTGCCGCGGTCACCGGGGGCGGGGCCGATGCGCGTCTCGATGCGGTCGCCGTACTCCCGCAGGGGCGGGGGCAGCTTGTCCGGCTGGAGCTCGCCCGGGTCGACGTTGATCGTCACGGCGAGCCAGCGGTCGGCCGCGGCGGCGTGGCCGGAGGGGCCCGCCGCCTTGCGCTGCCAGGCGATGACCGCGCCGGCGGTGAGTCCGGCGGCGGCCGTCCACAGGGTCTTGGTGTGCGCCATCGGCGGTCACATCCTCCGCGAGGTGGCGGCCGGACGGCGGGTGAGCAGGGCGCCCAGGGCGATCATGCCGATGCCGAGGACGAAGTGCAGCCAGTCGTCGGCCGTGTTGAGCGGGACGAAGTTGGCGTCGCTGTCGTGGCCGATGATCAGGCCGTACAGCCACAGGACCAGGTAGATGGCGCCGCCCGCCAGGAGGTAGGTGCGGGCTCCGGAGGCGGTGCGGGACAGGGCCAGGCCCGCGACGCCGAACGCGAGGTGGACGAGGTTGTGCAGGATCGAGATCTGGAAGATCCCGAGGAGTTCGGCCCCGGAGTCGTGCGAGGCGAACTTCATGGTGTCGTAGTCCGTGGTGATCCCCGGGATGAAGCCCAGGATCCCGACCAGCAGGAACACCGCTCCGACCAGCAGCGCCGCCTGCTGCACGGGGGTGCGGGCCGTTCTCGTCGGCGAAGTGCGTGTGTTCATGACGGTGGCCTTCCGGCGCGGGGGGCGCGTCAGGGTGAGCGCCCGGTGCGCGGCGAGTACCCCTGCTTCGGCGTGCAATCGTCCGCTGCCGGGCCGCGTTTCCGGGTGGGGCCGACGGGCACCCGGCGCGCCATGGACGACACTCGTCGAGCCCCGCTCGCGGACAGCTCGCTCGCCCTGCTGGCCAAGGGGTACAGCTGGCTGCCCGACCTCCGGAGCCGCACCACCGCCCCCTTGATGCGCACCCGCCTCATGGGCCGGCACGCCGTGGCCCTGTACGGCCCGGAGGCGGTGCGGTTCTTCTACGACGAGCAGCACGTGGAGCGCGGATCGGCGCTGCCCGGACCGGTGCTGAGCACCCTGTTCGGGCACGGGGCCGTGCACACGCTGGACGGGCTGCGGCACCGGGGCCGCAAGGAGATGTTCCTGTCCCTGCTCACCGGCCCGAAGGCGGTCGCCGGGGTGGTGGACGAGGTCGCCGCCGCGTGGGACGAGACCGTCGCCGCGTGGCCCGGGCGCCGGGTCGTGCTGTTCGACGAGGCGAGCCGGGTGCTCACCCGGGGCGTGTGCCGGTGGGCCGGGATCCCGCTGGACGACGCCGGCGCGGTGGCGCGGGACCTGGTCGCCATGGTGGACGGTTTCGCCACGGCGGGTCCGCGCCACTGGCGGGCCCGCCGCGCCCGGACCCGGTGCGAGGAGTGGCTGGGACGGCTGGTCGAGGACGTCCGGGCGGGGACCGCGAGCGCCCCGGACGGATCGGTGCTGGAGGCGGTGGCCGGGCACCGGGACGCGGACGGCCGGCTCCTGGATCCGCGCACCGCGGCGGTCGAACTGCTCAACGTGATCCGGCCGACGGTCGCCGTGTGCTGGTTCGTCTCCTACGCCGGGCACGCGATGCGCCGCCCGGACGTCCGGGAACGCCTGCGCGACGACGACCCGGCCTACGCCGTGGCCTTCGCCCACGAGCTGCGGCGCTTCTACCCCTTCGCGCCGTTCGTCGGCGGCAAGGCGGTCACCGACCTCCAGTGGCGGGGCGAGACCGTCCCGGCGGGCACGATGGTGCTGCTGGACCTGTACGGGCAGAACCACGACCCGGAGCTGTGGGACGACCCGTACGCCTTCCGGCCGCAGCGCTTCCTCGGTCATCCGCCGGCCCGGGACGAGCTGATCCCGCAGGGCGGCGGCGACCGCGCCACGGGCCACCGCTGCCCCGGCGAGGACATCACGATCGCCCTGGTGGCGTCCCTGGCGCCCCGGCTGGCCCGGCTGGAGTACGAGGTGCCCGACCAGGACCTGCGGATCCCGCTGAACCGGGTGCCGGCGCGGGTGCGCAGCGGGTTCGTCCTGGAGTCGGTCCGGGTACCGGCGCCCGTGGGCTGACCGGCACCCGCCGCCCCCAGGGGACGGGCCGGGTGCCCGCCCCTTCGGCCGGCCGGCACCCCCGCACCCTCGACGGCCCGCCCCTCCCCCGGGACAGGCCGTCGAGACCGCTCCCCCGGCGGGTCAGGCGCGGGACAACCGCCGCCACGGCCGCACCCGCCATCGCGGGCCGGCGCAGCGCGGTGCGCCACCGGAAGCTGTTACGTGCACCGCACCGCGCGCGGCGGGTCCGTCCCCGGTCGGGCCGGGTGCCCGCCCCGTCGGCCGGCCGGCACCTCCACACCCTCGACGGCCCGCCCTTCCCCCGCGGCGGGCCGTCGACACCGCTCCCCCGGCGGGTCAGGCGCGGGACAACCGCCGCCCCGCCGCCACGGCCGCACCCGCCATCGCGGTGACCAGCGCGGCCCGGCGCAGCGCGGTGCGCCGGCGCCCGCCCCAGCCGCCGTGCACCGCGCCCTCACCGGGCGCCGGCACGTGCAGCGCACCGTGCGTGGCGGGAGCGTCCTCGTCGTGGTCCAGGTGGCCCCGGTCGGTCTGCCGGGCCATCGCCCGCTCCGCGAGGGCCGGTGCCAGCCGGGCCTGGCGGACCAGGGCGCGGCCCGCCGGGCCGACCACGACCTCGCGGCGCGGGCGGCGCACGAGGGCCACGACCGCGTCGGCGACCCGCTCGGGCGTGTAGACGGGCGGCATGGCCACGACCTTGTGCCCGGTGTGGTTGGCCGCCTGCTGGAAGTGCGGCGTGTCGATGGTCGCCGGCAGCACCGTGCACACGTCGATGCCCTTCACGCCCTCAACGCGCAACTGCTGCCGCAGACCGGAGCCGAGCGCCCGGACGGCGTGCTTGGACATGCCGTAGGGGTGGCTGTAGGGCTGGGCGACGGCCCCCACGATCGACGAGATGTTGATCAGCGTGCCCGAGCCCTGCTCCCGCATCACCGGCAGCGCCGCCCGGGCGCCGTACACGCACCCCATGACGTTGACGTCCAGGACCCTGCGGAAGTCCTCCAGCGGCACGTCCTCGAAACGGCCGAAGGCGTTGACCGCTGCGTTGTTCACCCAGACGTCGATCCGGCCGAACTCCTGCACCGCACGCCGCGCCAGGTCCTCGACCGCCTTGACGTCGCTGACGTCGGTCGGCACGACGAGCGTCCGGGCCCCGCGGTGCCGCTCGCACTCCTCGGCCGCCGCCCGCAGCGCCTCCTCGCGCCGCGCCGCCAGCACCACGGCGCAGCCCTTGCGGGCGAACGCCTCCGCCGTGGCCCGTCCGATCCCGCTGGACGCCCCGGTCACCACCACCACGTGATCCCGCAGTCGCATCCCGCACCTCCTCACGTCTGCGCGGGCCGGGCGCCCGGTGCCCGCCTCCGCGGCACGCCGGGTACCCGCGCCGCGCGCTACGGCACCGGCCCGGAGAGCGGGGTCACAGTCAGGGCGAGGGAAAGGTCACAGCCTCGCCCTCTGCTGCGCCTTCATGCTTGTGCCCTAGCATCCGAGCATGACGGTCCTGCCTGACGACGGGCTTGAACTGGCCGGCGAGTTCCCTGACGTGCCCCATGAGCAGTGGCAGCGCCTTGTGGCGGGTGTGCTGCGCAAGGCGGGCAAGGACGTCGAGGGCGCCGAGGCCGAGGAAGCCCTCTCCACCGCGCTGGAGGACGGGGTGCGCACCCGGCCCCTCTACACCGCGCGCGATGCCTCACCCGAGCCGGGTCTGCCGGGATTCGCGCCCTTTGTGCGCGGCGGCCGAGCCGAAGGGAACACGCTCGGCGGCTGGGACGTACGGCAGCGGCACACGACCGCCGACCGCGACGCCGTGCTCGCGGACCTGGAGAACGGGGTCACCTCCCTCTGGCTGAAGGTCGGCGAGGGCGGCGTCCCGCTGCCGGAGCTCGGCCGGGTCCTCGACGGCGTGTACCTGGACCTCGCCCCGGTCGCGCTCGACCCGGGACCCGAAGCGGAGCCCGCCGCGCGGGAGTTGCTGCGGCTGTACGAGGAGCGGGGCGTGGCCCCGGAGGCCGCGCGCGGCAATCTCGGCGCGGATCCGCTGGGACAGCAGGCCCGTACCGGCCGGACGTACGACGTCGCGCCGGCGGCGGAACTCGCGCGGCTGTGCGCCGCGCGGTACCCGGGGCTGCGGGCGCTGAGCGTGGACGCGCTGCCGTACCACGAGGCCGGCGGTTCGGCCGCGCAGGAACTGGGTGCCTCGCTGGCCACGGCGGTGGCGTACCTGCGGGAGCTGACCGGGGCCGGGTTGAGCGTCGAACAGGCCTGCGGGCAACTGGAGTTCCGGTACGCGGCGACCGCCGACCAGTTCCTGACCATCGCCAAGCTGCGGGCGGCGCGCCGGCTGTGGGCGCGGGTGGCCGAGGTCTGCGGCGCGCCGCGCGCCGGGGCGCAGGCGCAGCACGTGGTCACCTCGCCGGTGATGATGACGCGCCGCGACCCCTGGGTGAACATGCTGCGCACGACGATCGCCACGCTCGCGGCCGGAGCGGGCGGGGCCGACGCGGTGACCGTGCTGCCCTTCGACCACGCCCTCGGGCTGCCGGACGCGTTCGCGCGCCGCATCGCCCGCAACACCTCCACGATCCTCATCGAGGAGTCGCACCTGGCCCGGGTGATCGACCCGGCGGGCGGCTCCTGGTACGTGGAGCGGCTCACGGACGAACTCGCCCACGCGGGCTGGGAGTTCTTCCAGCGGATCGAGCGGCTCGGCGGCATGGCGGCCGCGCTGCGCTCGGGAGACGTCGAGCGGGACCTCGCCGAGACCTGGCAGGCGCGCACCGGCCGGCTGGCCAGACGGCGCGAACCGGTCACGGGCGTCAGCGAGTTCCCGTACCTGGCGGAGAAGCCGGTGGTGCGCGCGAGCGCCCCGGAGCAGCTGTCCGGCGGGCTGCCGCGGGTGCGCCGCGACGAGGCCTTCGAGGAGCTGCGGGCCCGCTCGGACGCGCATCTGGCCGCGACCGGCTCCCGGCCGCGCGTCTACCTCGCCGCGCTCGGTCCGGCCGCCGCCCACACCGCACGCCTCACCTTCGCCTCCAACCTGTTCCAGGCGGGCGGCATCGAGCCGGTCACCGAGGGCGCGTTCGCGGACAGCGGCGCGACCGAGGCCGTGCTCTGCTCCAGCGACGCCCTGTACGAGGAGCAGGCGGCGGATCGCGCCGCGGAACTGAAGGAGGCGGGCGCCGCGCACGTGTTCCTCGCCGGGCGGCCCGGGGAGTACCCCGGTGTCGACGGTTACGTCTTCGCGGGCTGCGACGCCGTGGCCGTGCTGTCCGCGACCCTCGACCGCATGGGAGTTGCCCGATGACCGCCCGCGATGGCATCCCCGACTTCTCCGGGATCGAGCTGGGCGTCCCGGCCGCCGACGGCACGCCCGACGAGTGGCGCGCGGCGGTCAAGAACGCCTCCGGCGGGGACGACCTGCTGTGGGAGACCCCGGAGGGCATCGCGGTCAAGCCGCTGTACACCGGCCGCGACCTGGAGGGCCTGGACTTCCTGCAGACGTACCCGGGTGCGGCGCCGTACCTGCGCGGGCCGTACCCGACGATGTACGTCAACCAGCCCTGGACGATCCGCCAGTACGCCGGTTTCTCCACGGCCGAGGAGTCCAACGCCTTCTACCGGCGCAACCTCGCGGCCGGGCAGAAGGGCCTGTCGGTCGCCTTCGACCTGCCCACGCACCGCGGTTACGACAGCGACCACCCGCGCGTGACGGGTGACGTCGGCATGGCGGGCGTGGCCATCGACTCGATCCTCGACATGCGGCAGCTGTTCGACGGCATCCCGCTGGACAGGATGACCGTGTCGATGACGATGAACGGCGCCGTGCTGCCGGTGCTGGCGCTCTACATCGTCGCCGCCGAGGAGCAGGGCGTGCCGCCGGAGAAGCTGGCGGGGACCATCCAGAACGACATCCTCAAGGAGTTCATGGTCCGCAACACCTACATCTATCCGCCGAAGCCGTCGATGCGGATCATCTCCGACATCTTCGCCTTCACCTCGCAGCGGATGCCGCGCTACAACTCCATCTCCATCTCCGGCTACCACATCCAGGAGGCCGGCGCGACGGCCGACCTGGAGCTGGCGTACACGCTCGCGGACGGCGTGGAGTACATCCGAGCGGGCCGTGAGGCCGGCCTGGACGTGGACGCGTTCGCGCCCCGGCTGTCGTTCTTCTGGGCGATCGGCATGAACTTCTTCATGGAGGTCGCCAAGCTGCGCGCCGCGCGCCTGCTGTGGGCGAAGCTGGTGAAGCAGTTCGACCCGCAGAACGCCAAGTCGCTGTCCCTGCGGACCCATTCGCAGACCTCCGGCTGGTCGCTGACCGCGCAGGACGTGTTCAACAACGTCACGCGCACCTGCGTCGAGGCGATGGCGGCGACGCAGGGCCACACCCAGTCGCTGCACACCAACGCCCTGGACGAGGCGCTCGCCCTGCCGACCGACTTCTCGGCGCGCATCGCCCGCAACACCCAGCTGCTGCTGCAGCAGGAGTCCGGCACGACCCGGGTCATCGACCCGTGGGGCGGCAGCGCCTACGTGGAGAAGCTGACGTACGACCTGGCCCGGCGGGCCTGGCAGCACATCCAGGAGGTCGAGGCCGCGGGCGGCATGGCCAAGGCCATCGACGCGGGCATCCCGAAGCTGCGCATCGAGGAGGCCGCGGCCCGCACGCAGGCGCGGATCGACTCGGGCCGCCAGCCGGTCATCGGCGTCAACAAGTACCGGGTGGAGACCGACGAGCAGATCGACGTGCTCAAGGTCGACAACTCCTCCGTGCGCGCCCAGCAGATCGAGAAGCTGCGGCGGCTGCGCGCCGAGCGGGACGAGACGGCCTGCCGGGACGCGCTGGACGCGCTGACCCGGGCCGCCGCGGGCGAGGGCAACCTGCTGGAGCTGGCGGTGCACGCGGCCCGCGCCAAGGCCACGGTCGGGGAGATCTCCGACGCGCTGGAGAAGGTGTACGGCCGGCACGCGAGCCAGATCCGTACGATCACCGGCGTGTACCGCAACGAGACGGGAGAGTCCCCGAGCGTGGACCGCACCCGCACCCTGGTGTCCGACTTCGAGGAGGCCGAGGGCCGCCGCCCGCGCATCCTGGTCGCCAAGATGGGCCAGGACGGCCACGACCGCGGCCAGAAGGTCATCGCCACCGCCTTCGCCGACCTCGGCTTCGACGTGGACGTCGGCCCGCTGTTCCAGACGCCCGCCGAGGTCGCCCGGCAGGCCGTCGAGGCGGACGTGCACATCGTCGGCGTGTCGTCGCTGGCGGCCGGTCACCTCACCCTCGTCCCGGCGCTGCGCGAGGCGCTGGCCGAGGAGGGGCGCGAGGACATCATGGTCGTGGTCGGCGGCGTGATCCCGCCGCAGGACGTGCCGACGCTGCTGGAGATGGGCGCGGCGGCCGTGTTCCCGCCCGGGACGGTGATCCCGGACGCGGCGTACGACCTGGTGAAGCGGCTGTCGGGCGACCTCGGGCACGACCTGTGATCGATGTCGACGCGTATGTGAAGGGCGTGCTCGACGGGAAGCGGGCGATCGTCGCCCGGGCCATCACACTCGTCGAGTCGACCCGGCCGCAGCACCGCGCGCTGGCGCAGGAGGTGCTCACCGCGCTGCTGCCGCACAGCGGCCGGGCCCGGCGGATCGGGATCAGCGGGGTGCCCGGGGTGGGCAAGTCGACGTTCATCGACGCGTTCGGCACGCTGCTGACCTCCCTCGGGCACCGGGTGGCGGTCCTGGCCGTCGATCCGTCCTCCAGCCGTACGGGCGGCTCCATCCTGGGCGACAAGACCCGGATGGAGCGGCTCGCGGTGGACCCGGCGGCGTTCGTGCGCCCCTCCCCCACGGCGGGCACGCTGGGCGGGGTCGCCAAGGCCACCCGCGAGTCGATCGTGGTGATGGAGGCGGCCGGCTACGACGTGATCCTGGTGGAGACGGTCGGCGTCGGGCAGTCGGAGACGGCCGTGGCGAACATGGTCGACACCTTCCTGCTGCTCACCCTCGCCCGCACCGGCGACCAGCTCCAGGGCATCAAGAAGGGCGTGCTGGAGCTGGCCGACGTGATCGCCGTCAACAAGGCGGACGGGCCGCACGAGCGCGACGCCCGGGCGGCCGCGCGGGAACTGGCGGGCGCGCTGCGCCTGATGCACGGCAAGGACGCCTTCTGGACCCCGCCGGTGCTGCACTGCAGCGCCCGCGAGTCGACGGGCCTGGACGCGGTGTGGGAGCGCCTGGAGCAGCACCGCACGCTGCTGGACTCCACGGGCCGGCTCACCGCCAAGCGCCGCGACCAGCAGGTCGACTGGACCTGGAACATGGTCCGCGACGAGCTCCTCGGCCGGCTGCGGGACGATCCGGCGGTGCGGGCCCTGGCTCCGGTGCTGGAGCGGCGCGTCCGGGAGGGCGAGCTGACCCCGACGCTGGCGGCCGAGCGGATCCTGGGCGCGCTGGACGGTTCCGGAGCGGCTGATTCCTGAGTGTCACCCGGCCGGGCGGCGATTTCGCATACCCGGCTTGCATGACTATGCAAAGTGATACATACTCTTTCTATGTCCAAGGTCCTCACCTCCCTGCCCGCCGGCGAGCGCGTCGGCATCGCCTTCTCGGGCGGTCTCGACACGTCCGTCGCGGTCGCGTGGATGCGCGACAAGGGCGCCGTCCCGTGCACCTACACCGCCGACATCGGCCAGTACGACGAGCCCGACATCGCCTCGGTGCCCGGCCGTGCCCAGACCTACGGGGCCGAGATCGCCCGCCTGGTCGACTGCCGAGCGGCGCTGGTGGAGGAGGGCCTGGCCGCGCTGACCTGCGGCGCGTTCCACATCCGCTCGGGCGGGCGGGCGTACTTCAACACCACCCCGCTGGGCCGCGCCGTCACCGGCACGCTGCTGGTGCGGGCGATGCTGGAGGACGACGTCCAGATCTGGGGCGACGGCTCGACCTTCAAGGGCAACGACATCGAGCGGTTCTACCGCTACGGCCTGCTCGCCAACCCGCACCTCAGGATCTACAAGCCCTGGCTGGACGCGGCGTTCGTGACCGAGCTCGGCGGCCGCAAGGAGATGTCGGAGTGGCTGCTCGCCCACGGCCTCCCCTACCGCGACAGCACGGAGAAGGCGTACTCCACCGACGCCAACATCTGGGGCGCCACCCACGAGGCCAAGACCCTGGAGCACCTGGACACCGGCATCGAGACGGTCGAGCCCATCATGGGTGTGAAGTTCTGGGACCCGTCGGTCGAGATCGCCACCGAGGACGTGACGATCGGCTTCGACCAGGGCCGCCCGGTGTCGATCAACGGCAAGGAGTTCGCCACCGCCGTCGACCTGGTCATGGAGGCCAACGCCATCGGCGGCCGGCACGGCCTCGGCATGTCCGACCAGATCGAGAACCGCATCATCGAGGCCAAGAGCCGCGGCATCTACGAGGCCCCCGGCATGGCCCTGCTGCACGCCGCGTACGAGCGGCTCGTCAACGCCATCCACAACGAGGACACCCTCGCCCAGTACCACACCGAGGGCCGGCGTCTCGGGCGGCTGATGTACGAGGGCCGCTGGCTGGACCCGCAGGCGCTGATGATCCGCGAGTCGCTGCAGCGCTGGGTCGGCGCGGCCGTCACCGGCGAGGTCACGCTGCGGCTGCGGCGCGGTGAGGACTACTCGATCCTGGACACCACCGGCCCGGCCTTCAGCTACCACCCGGACAAGCTGTCCATGGAGCGCACCGAGGACTCCGCGTTCGGCCCGGTGGACCGGATCGGCCAGCTCACCATGCGCAACCTGGACATCGCCGACTCGCGCGCCAAGCTGGAGCAGTACGCCGGCATCGGCCTGATCGGCACCGGCAGCCCCACCATCGGCGCCTCCCAGGCCGCCGCGACCGGGCTGATCGGCACCATGCCGGAGCTGCCCGAGGGCGGCGCCGAGGCCATCGCCTCCCGGGGCGCGGTCTCGGAGGAGGACGCCTGGCTGGACCGCGCGGCGATGGAGTCCGGCACGGACTGACCGCACGGACGGAAAGCGGGAAGGCCGGCTCGACGGTGTCGAGCCGGCCTTCCCGTGTCCGTGCCCGGCGGTTCAGCGGGACGAGCCCGCCATCTCCCGGACGGGGGTGTCCAGGGCGTCCAGGCCCCGCAGGATGTCCTCCACCCGCTGCTTGGCGTCGCCGAAGAGCATCTGGGTGTTCTCGCGGAAGAACAGCGGGTTCTGCACGCCCGCGTACCCGGCGGCCATGGACCGCTTGAAGACGACCACGTTCGCCGCCTCCCACACGTGCAGCACCGGCATGCCCGCGATGGGGCTGGACGGGTTGTCCGTGGCGGCCGGGTTGACCGTGTCGTTGGCGCCGATGACCAGGACGACCGAGGTGGCGGCGAAGTCGTCGTTGATCTCGTCCATCTCCAGGACGACGTCGTACGGCACGTTGGCCTCGGCCAGCAGCACGTTCATGTGGCCGGGCAGCCGGCCGGCGACCGGGTGGATGCCGAAGCGCACCTCGACGCCCCGCTCGCGCAGCTTGCGCGCGAGTTCGGCGACCGGGTACTGCGCCTGGGCGACGGCCATGCCGTAGCCCGGGGTGATGATCACCGAGGAGGCGTCGCGCAGGAGTTCCGCGGTCTCCTCGGCGCTGATCTCCCGGTGCTCGCCCTGCTCGCCCTCGTCGCCCGCGGCGGCGGGAGTCCCGAAGCCGCCGGCGATCACCGAGATGAACGACCGGTTCATCGCCTTGCACATGATGTACGACAGGTAGGCACCGGAGGAGCCGACCAGCGCGCCGGTGACGATGAGCAGGTTGTTGGAGAGCAGGAAGCCCGAGGCGGCCGCCGCCCAGCCCGAGTAGCTGTTCAGCATGGAGACGACGACCGGCATGTCGCCGCCGCCGATGGAGGCGACCAGGTGCGCGCCGAGGGCGAGGGCGACCACGGTGACCGCGATGAGCAGGCCCATGTTCGGACGGGCCACGAACGCGATGGTCAGCCCCACGAAGGCGACCAGCGCGCCGATGTTCAGCACGTGCTTGCCCGGCAGGGTCAGCGGACGCGAGGCGATGCGCGCCGAGAGCTTCAGGTAGGCGACGACCGAGCCCGTGAAGGTGACGGCGCCGATGAACACACCGATGAACACCTCGGCGTGGTGGATGCCCAGCAGCGAGCCGGACAGGGCGGGGTCGACGTCGAGGTAGCCGTTCCAGCCGACGAACGTGGCGGCCAGGCCGACGAGGCTGTGCATGATGGCGATCAGCTCGGGCATGCCGGTCATCTCGACGACCCGGGCCCGCCACAGGCCGATGCCGGCGCCGACCGCGGTGGCGACGGCGATCAGCACCAGCCCCGTGGCGGTGATGCTGCGGGAGGCGAGACCCACCGTGGCGGCCAGCGCGACGACCATGCCGGCGATGCCCCAGACGACTCCGGAGCGGGAGGTGCGGTGCTGCGAGAGGCCGGCGAGGCTGAGGATGAACAGCAGCGCCGCGACGACGTAGGCGGCCTGGGCGGCCGTGTCTGTGGTCATCCCTGATCAGCCCTTCGAGAACATGCCGAGCATGCGGCGGGTGACGGCGAATCCGCCGAAGATGTTGATGCTCGCCAGCAGGATCGCGGCGAACGACAGCACGGTGACGGCGGTGTCGCCCTGCCCGATCTGCAGCAGCGCGCCGACCACGACGATCCCGGAGATGGCGTTGGTGACCGACATCAGCGGGGTGTGCAGGGCGTGGTGCACGTTGCCGATGACGTAGAAGCCGATGACGATCGCCAGGACGAACACCGTGAAGTGGCCGAGGAGTTCGCTCGGGGAGAAGGCCGTCACGAGGAACAGCGCGAGCGCCCCGGCCGCGACGAGGGCGTACGAGGAGCGGGCGCTGCGAGCGGGCTTGGCGGGTGCCTCGGGCGCGGCCGGGGCGGCGGGCTCCTTCGCGGCGCCGGACGCGGGCGCGGCGGACACCTGCACCGGGGGCGGCGGCCAGGTCTTCTCGCCCTCGCGGACCACGGTGATCGAGCGCTGCACGACGTCGTCGAAGTCGAGGACGAGCCGGCCGTCCTTGCCGGGCGTGAGCAGCTTCATCAGGTTGACGATGTTGGTGCCGTACAGCTGCGAGGCCTGGGCGGGGAGCCGGCCGGGCAGGTCGGTGTAGCCGATGATCGTCACGTCGTTGTCGGTGACGACGGCCTTGCCGGCCACCGTGCCCTCGACGTTGCCGCCCTGGGCCGCGGCCATGTCGACGATGACGCTGCCGGGCTTCATGCGGGCCACGTGCTCGGCGGTGATCAGCGTCGGCGCCGGGCGGCCGGGGATGAGCGCGGTGGTGATGACGATGTCGACGTCGGCGGCCTGCTCGGCGTACAGCTGCGCGGCGAGCCGGTTGTAGTCCTCCGAGGTGGCCTTGGCGTAGCCGTCGGTGCTGACCTCCTGCTCGGCGGAGACCGTCAGGAACTCACCGCCCAACGACCGCACCTGCTCGGCGACCTCGGGCCGCGGGTCGGTGGCCCGGACCACGGCGCCGAGGCTGCGCGCCGCGCCGATCGCGGCGAGCCCGGCCACTCCGGCACCGGCCACCAGCACCTTGGCCGGCGGCACCTTGCCGGCCGCGGTCACCTGGCCGGTGAAGAACCGGCCGAAGGCGTGTGCCGCCTCGACGACCGCCCGGTACCCGGCGATGTTCGCCATCGAGCTGAGCACGTCCAGGGACTGGGCGCGCGAGATGCGCGGCACGGCGTCCATGGCGAGCACGGTGATCGGCCGCCGTGCGAGCTCCTCGACCAGCTCCGGGTTGAAGGCCGGGCTGATCAGCGCGATCAGCGTGGCCCCGTCGCAGAGCCTGCCGAGCTCCTCGGTGGAGGGGGCGTTGACCTTCAGCACGATCGGGGCCGCCCACGGGTCGCCGAGCCGCGCCCCCGCCTCCTCGTAGGCCGCGTCGGAGAAGCGGGACGAGGCCCCCGCTCCCGGTTCGACCACCACGTCGTACCCGAGCGCGACAAGTCTCCCCACGGTGGCGGGCGTCGCCGCCACCCTGGTCTCGCCCGCAGTGGACTCGGCCGGGACGCCGATCCTCTGGGGTTCTGGTTCCGCTGGGACCATCGTCTGCCTCTCCCGTCGTTCGTGTGTCTGTCCTCCTTGGTGCCCGCATCCTGCACCTTCGACGCGGCATCCGTGGCGGGCCGTGGTCACATGGCCGGAGAGGCCGTCCTCACACGACCGGGGGGTTGCCGTGCAAGGCGTTCGGCGGTATCGGCGTGACGGCGTCAGGTGGTACCGGCGTGACCGGTGAGGCGACGGAGTCCCCTGATGCGACACGGCACCGCCGGGCGCAGACTGGGGCTGTGAGCACCGCGCGCCCAGGACGCGGGACCGCGTCCCCTCCCCGTACCGCCCCGCAGCAGTCGGTGGCGCTGGCGGCGATGATGTTCGCGGTCGCCATGACGTTCATCGACCAGACCATCGTGTCGATCGCGGCCCCGGACATCGTCCGCGAACTGGGCCTGTCGTCCTCCGGCATGCAGTGGGTGGTCAACGCCTATCTGCTGTCCCTCGCCGCGTTCTTCGCCCTCGGCGGGCGCCTGGCGGACCTCTACGGGCCGCGCCGGGTCGTCGTCGCCGGCACGCTCGTCTTCGTCGTCTCGTCGGTGCTGTGCGGCTGTGTGCCCGCCGGCGGTGCGGCGCAGACCTGGCTCATCGTGTTCCGCGCCACGCAGGGGCTCGGAGCGGCCCTGCTCTTCCCCGCGGCCCTGGCGGTGGTGGTGGCCGTGTTCCCGGTCGAGCGGCGCGGCCGCGCCCTCGCCCTGTTCTTCGGGGTCACCGGCGCGCTGACCGCCGTCGGGCCGCTGCTGGGCGGCTGGCTGACGAGCTGGACGTGGCGGGCCGTGTTCTGGGTCAACGTCCCCGTCGCGGTGGCGGCGTTGGTGCTCACGGCCCTGGCGCACCTGTCCGACCGGCGGCGGTCCGGCACGCTGGACGTGCGGGGCGCCGCCCTGGTCGCGGCCGGCATGGGCCTGAGCGTCCTGGGCTTCCAGCAGGCCTGGTCGTGGGGGTGGGACAGCTGGGCGACCTGGGTCTGCATCGCGGGCGGCGTCGCGGTGCTCTGCGTGTTCGTGCGCTTCGAGCACCGGGTCCGGCACCCGCTGGTCGACCTGCGGGTCTTCCGCGACAAGGCGTTCAGCGTCGACGCCGCGGTGCTGTTCTTCTCGATGCTCGCCTTCGTCCCGCTGTTCTTCTTCACCTCGGTCTACGCCCAGGTGTCGCTGAGCGCCTCACCGAACCAGGCGGCCCTGTTCCTGCTGTACTTCTTCGTGGGCTTCGCGATCGCCTCCCAGTGGGGCGGGCGGATCCTGGACAAGCAGGGGGCGCGCCCGGCGCTGAAGCTGGGCACCGCCCTGGGCTGCGTGGGGTTCGCGCTGTGGGCGGGCAAGCTCACCGACCTGTCCATGCACGACCAGTGGCCCTACGCGGCCCTGGCCGGGGCCGGGATCGGCTTCGTCCTGGCGCCGGCCTCCACGGACGCGGTGAACCGGTCCATCGGCGCCTCCTACGGCGAGGTCACCGGCATCACCCAGACCGTGCGCAACTACGCGGCGAGCGTGGGCCTGGCCGTCTACGGCACCGTCCTCACGCACGTCACCACCGGCAGGGTCGAGGACACCCTGACGTCGCGGGGGATGCCCGCCGACGACGCGAAGACCGTGGCCCGCGACGTCACCGAGTCGGTCACGGGCAACGGCGACGCCCGGCCGCCCACCGGCACCGGACCCACCGCCGAGGCGATGCGGGACGCGATGTCCGCGATCCGCATGGACTTCGCCGAGGCCAACCAGTGGGTGTTCTACGGCATGGCCATCGCCCTGGGCGTCGCCTTCCTGTGCGCCCTGCGCCACCCGGGCGGCAAGGCCGGCACGGCGGACCCGGCGGAGGCCGGGGAACCGGCGGCACGGGCCCGCTGACGCCGCCCGGACGCCCGCCCGTCAGGAGGCGAACATCGCGTCCGTGCGCTGCTGGATCTCCTCGGGGGTGAGGTCCTCGATCGTCCGGGAGACCATCCACAGGTGGCCGAACGGGTCGGCGAGCCGGCCGCCGCGCTGTCCGTAGGGCTGGTCGGCGACGGGGTACACCACCGTCGCCCCGGCCCGCACCATGGCGTCCGCGACCGCGTCCGGGTCGGTGACGTCCAGGGCCATGATCACGGGAGTGCCGCCGAGGGAGGGCGGGGCCGGGTCGCCGCCGTCCGCGTCCTTGACCGCGAGGACCGTGTCGCCGAGGCGCATCAGGGCGTGCACGATCCTGCCCTCGGGGCCGGTGTAGCGCTCGATCTCCTCGGCGCCGAGTGCGGTCCGGTAGAAGTCGATCGCGGCGGGTCCGTCGGAGACCACGAGCCGGGCGTGGAGCCGGGTGATGCGCGGGGTGGGGGTCGCGTGTGTCATGCCTCAACGGTGGCGGGTCCCGTGGGCCGTGGATTGTAGAAAAAGGCCGGGCGGCGGGCCCGTCACCCACCGAGCGGCACGTGGTTGCGGGCGAGCGGGGAGCGCGGTGCGTACGCGGTCGGGGTGATCCCGGCCAGCGCACGGAACTCGTGGATCAGGTGGGCCTGGTCGTGGTAGCCGCAGTCCGCGGCGAGGACCGCCCAGTCGGGCGCCCCGGGCGCGGTGTTCACCCGCGTCAGCAGCCGCTGGAAGCGCCGTACCCGGGCGTACCGCTTGGGCGGGAGCCCCAGCTGTTCGGTACACCGGCGGGCCAGCCGCCGGGAGGTCCAGCCGAGCCGGTCGGCGACCTCGGCCACGGGTGTCCCGCGGTCCAGCAGGGCGGCCGCGCGGCGGACCGCCGGATCGGGCTCCGGGGGCCCCACCGCCCGCCGCAGCAGGGTCCGCTCCACCTCCCGCAGGCACGCCTCGGGTCCGCCGGCGGCCCGGGCCTCCAGCAGCCGCTCGCGCAGCACCGCGCCGTCCGTGCCCCACAGTTCGTCCAGCCCCACGAGCCGGTCGCGCAGCGCGCCGACCGGAGCGGTGAGGAAGGGGCGGGCCCCGGCGGGCCGGAACGCCACCCACACGACGGCGCGTTGCTGCGCGGGGTCGATCAGCGCGGGCTGCGTGTACGGCCCTTGCAGGGCGGCTCCGCCGGTGCGCCGGTCCGGTCCGCCCGGCCGGGACGAGGTCAGGACGTCCCGGTCGAGGTTCACCAGCAGCTGCACCCCGCCGTTCGGCAGGGCCAGCTCGACGGGGTGCGGGAACCGGCCCTCGGCATACCCCAGCGCGCCGATCGACGGCCCGAGCGCGGGCGCCGACGGCCGGACGGTGAGCGCGACGGGTACGTCCTCGGCCGTTCGAGCCATGCGTCCAGCGTACGGCCGGAGAGCGGGGCCGGAAGGCCGGGCGGGGAGGGCCTCGGTGGCATCCGGCCGCGTCCGAACCGTTGACGGGGGTGTGGGCTCCCCCTATCTTCTGACCGCGTTCATGGCCGAATTCACGAACCACGTTCGAAATAACGGACAGAGCCGGTCTCCCCACCCCTGCCCCCGGAGAACTCCCTTGAGACGCATAGCCGTACGGCTGCTCCTGGCGGTCCTCGTCGCCCTGGCGACCTGCCTCTCCGGCGCGCCCGCACAGGCCGCCGCACCCGACTCCCCCGCCGTCACGTACACCAACCCCCTCGTGGAGAAGCGCGCCGATCCGCACATCTTCAAGCACACGGACGGCTACTACTACTTCACCGCGACCGTCCCCGAGTACGACCGCATCGTGCTGCGCAGGGCGACCACCGTCCAGGGACTCAAGTCGGCCCCGGAGACGACGATCTGGACCAAGCACGCCGGCGGTGTGATGGGGGCGCACATCTGGGCGCCGGAGATCCACTTCATCGACGGCAAGTGGTACGTGTACTTCGCGGCGGGCGCCACGAACGACGTCTGGGCGATCCGGATGTACGTCCTCGAGGGCACCGGCGCCAACCCGCTCACGGCCGCCTGGACGGAGAAGGGCCAGATCAGGACCCAGTGGGAGAGCTTCTCCCTGGACGCCACCACCTTCGTCGTGAACGGCGTGCGCTACCTGGCCTGGGCGCAGCGCGACCCGTCGGTGAACAACAACACCGACCTCTACCTCGCCAGGATGGCCAACCCCTGGACCATCACCGGGACGCCGGTGATGCTGTCGCGCCCCACCTACGCGTGGGAGACCGTCGGCTACAAGGTCAACGAGGGCCCGGCCGTGATCCAGCGCGGCGGCAAGGTGTTCATGACGTACTCCGCGAGCGCCACCGACAGCAACTACTGCCTCGGCATGCTCACCGCGTCCGCGAACGCCGACCTGCTCAGCCGGGCGTCCTGGACCAAGAGCCCCACCCCGGTGTTCGCGAGCAACGCCGCGACCGGCCAGTACGGTCCGGGCCACAACTCCTTCACCGTCTCCGAGGACGGCAAGAGCGACATCCTCGTCTACCACGACCGCAGCTACAAGGACATCAGCGGCGACCCGCTGAACGACCCCAACCGCCGCACGCGTGTGCAGAAGGTCTACTGGAACGCCGACGGCACCCCGAACTTCGGCATCCCCGTGGCCGACGGGGTCACCCCGCAGCGCTTGTCGTCGTACAACTTCCCGGACCGGTTCGTCCGGCACTACGACTACCGGGCCCGCATCGAGGCGAACGTCACCCCGCTCGCCGACTCGCAGTTCCGCGTCGTGCCCGGCCTGGCGGGCAGCGGCACCGTCTCGCTGGAGTCGGCGAACTTCCCCGGTCACTACCTGCGGCACGACAACTTCGAGGTGTGGCTGGAGCGGAACGACGGCAGCGCCCGGTTCGCCGCCGACGCCGCCTTCCACCGGCGCGCCGGGCTCGCCGACTCCACGGGCGTCTCGTTCGAGTCGTACAACCATCCCGGGCGCTACGTCCGCCACTGGGAGTACCTGCTGAACGTGCAGGCGGTGAGCACGGCCACGGACCGGGCGGACGCCACCTTCCACGCCCGGTGACGGCACGCCATATGTGCGTGATGTTCTGATTGTCCTCCCGGTGGGCGGGCACTCAGGGCATGTGCAGACACGACAGGGCATGCGACCGCGCAGGGTGCTGCTCACCGGGTGGTTCAGCTTCCGCGACGGGGAGGCCACCGCCGGGGACGTACTGGCCCTGCGCCGGGTGGAGGACGTACTACGGGGGACGGGCATCCGCTACGACATCGCCTGGAGTCCCGGCTTCCGGCCGGAGGCGCTGCACCTGGACCGGCTGTGGCCCGGGGACTACAGCCACCTGGTGTTCGTGTGCGGTCCGCTGCACGGGCCGCAGGTCGAGGAGCTGCACCGGCGGTTCGCGCACTGCGTGCGGATCGCCGTCGGCACCTCGGTGATCGACCCCGACAGCGCGGCCGTCACCGGCTTCCACCGGGTGCTGCCCCGGGACGCGCCGGACAGCGAGCCGGTGGAGGACCTGGCGGCCCGCGCGCCCCAGGTGCCCGCCCGGCCGGTGGTCGGGGTGATCCTCACGCACGGGCAGGAGGAGTACGGGCAGCTGCGGCGGCACGGGCAGGTCGCCGAGGAGGTGACGCGCTGGCTGGCCGCGAAGGACTGCGCCCGGCTGGAGCTGGAGACCCGGCTCGACACCCACGACTGGCATCTGAGCGCCACGCCCGCGCAGCTGCAGTCCGTGCTGGCCCGGCTGGACCTGGTGGTCACCGACCGGCTGCACGGCCTGGTGATCGCGCTGCGGGTCGGCACCCCGGTCCTGGCCGTCGACCCGGTCTCCGGCGGCGCCAAGCTGACCGCGCAGGCACGGGCCTGCGGCTGGCCCGCGCTGGTGCCCGCCGACCGGCTGGACGTACGGCAGTTGGACCGATGGTGGGACTGGTGCCTGACCGGTGGGCGGGTGACGGCACGGCAGATCCGGGACGGGTTCCGCGAGGGCGCCGCGCCGGACAGCGCGGACCGGCTCGTCGAGGCGCTGGCGCGGCCGGTCCCCGGTTAGCCCCCGGATGTCACGGGGCACCCGCACGTCCGGTCCCCCGCCACGCGTCCCCGCCGCACGTCCCGCCGGGAGGACCCACGGTCAGGCCGCCCGGAAGGAGAACCGCGTGTCCATCAGCCGCCTCCCCGACCACGAGCAGCGCATTCTCGACGAGATGGAGCGCGTCCTGCGCCGTGACCGGCGCCTGGACCGCCGGCTGCGCACCCTCCGGCTGAGCCGCCTGCCCGACCCGGCCCGGATACTCTCCCGGATCGCCTCCTACCGTCCCCGCGTCCTGACGGTGGCGGTCCTCCTCGCGGTGTCGACGGGTCTGATGGTGGTCGGGATGGCCACCTCCGAACCCGCCGTCATCTGGGCGTTCGCCGCCCTGTGGCCCGTCACGCTGTTCGCCGGCTTCCGACTGATGTGCCGCTGGTGCGGCGGCTGACCGGTCCTCGCATGATGATCGCCGGGCGAGGACCGGTCAGCCCGTGCCGGGCAGGGCGTCGACGGCGTTCAGGACGTCGTCCGGGGTGATGCGCAGCAGTGCGGGATCGGGGTGGTGGCCGTGCGGGTCGCCCTCCGGGCCGTACCAGAGCGCGCGGTGGCGCGGGTCGGGTGGCGGGCCCCAGTGGCTCGGTGCGACCGGGCCGAACAGGGTGACCGAGCGGGTCGCGTGGGCGACCGCGAGGTGGGCGATGCCGGTGTCGCCGCTGATGACGACCTGCGCGTCGGCGACGAGCGCGGCCAGCCGGCCGAAGGGCAGGCCGCCGCCGAAGACGTCCGTGTCGGGCAGGCCGGCCTGCTTGGCGAGCCGCGCCACGAGGTCGCCCTCGTCGGGTCCGCCGCTGACGACCACCCGCAGGCCCCGGGCGCGCAGCTCCGTGGCGACGGCCGCGTAGCGCTCCACGGGCCAGCAGCGGGCGGGTGATCCGGCCCCGGGGTGCAGCACGGCCGCGCCGGGCGCCGGGGAGGCCGTGGCCGGGCGGGGCAGGCGCAGGTCGGCCGGGTCGGCGTCGATGCCGTACGCCCGGAGCAGCCGGCACCAGCGGTCGCGCTCGTGCTCGTCCGCGTACCAGGGCGGGCCGTCGATCTCGGGGGTGTCGGGGTGGGCGAAGGCGAGCAGCCGCGGCGGGCGCAGCGCCATCAGCAGACGGTGGCTGGGCGGGCCGTTGCCGTGCAGGTCGACGGCGACGTCCGGGGGCGGGCCGGTCCAGTCGAGCGACCGCGGTACGGCGCGCCCCGGGGCGGCGGCGGGCAGCAGCCGGTCCACGGCGCCGCTGGCCTCGGCGACCGGTGCGAGCCCGGCGGGCGCGGCCAGGACGAGTTCGTGCCGCGGGTAGGCCCGCCGCAGGGCGCGCAGGGCGGGTACGCCGGCGAGGAGGTCGCCGAGTCCCAGGGCGCGCAGGACGAGGAGGCGGGGCGGCGTCGCGTCGGGTGCCGGGTCGGGTGTCATGGCAGCAGACTGCCCCGTGTCCCCGGCGCCCGCCCCCGCTGCCCGCTCATCGGGTGCGTCATCGGGCTCCTCGCGCCGCCCGCGCCGGCAGGGCGGTGGAGGAGCGGCCGTCACAGGCGAGCAGCCGGCGCCGTCCGCCGCGTGCCGGGACGCCGTAAAACGGCCGGACACCCACCGGGGCGGCACACCCGTCGCGGCGCGTTCGCGCACCGGCGGCGGGCGGTGGCCCGGCCAGCGGTCGCCCGGGGCGCGTTCGTGCGGGCGCTGCGGGTGCTGCCGGTGCTGCGGGACGACGGCGTCGGTGGGGTCGGAGGCGGTGGTCCGGGGAACGTGCACGTGCCCCGGCGGGGACCTCATCTCTCGGCCCGGACCTTCTCCACGGCGGTGACCACGTCGTGCGCGGTGACGGTGTCCAGGCACGGGTGGCCGGGCACGGGGCACTGCCGGGCCCTGCTGTCCGCGCAGGGCGCGTCCTGGTCGCCGAGCAGCACGTACGGGACGCCGTAGGGCCGCCAGCGCTCGGCGGGCACGACCGGCGCGAACAGGGAGACGACCGGGGTGCCGACGGCGGCGGCGAGATGGGCGGGGCCGGTGTTGCCGGTGACCACGGCGTCGGCGCCCGCGAGGACGCCGGACAGTTCCGCCGCGCCGGTGCGGCCGCCGAGGTCGAGGGCCTGCCCGCCCGCGACGAACGCGGTCAGCCCGCTCTCCCCCGCACCGCCGGTGACCACCACCCGGTGCCCGGCGGCGGCCAGTTCGCGCACCGCCTCGGCGCAGCGCTCAGGGCTCCAGGCGCGGGCGGGGACGCTGGCGCCGGGGTGCACGACGACGTAGGGGCCGGGGCCGGTGAGGCCCGCGGTCGCCGGCGGCGGGAGCACCCGCAGCCGGCCGTCGTCGGGCGCCGGGAACCCGGCGGCCTCGGCGAGGTCGAGGGCGGCCTCGGCCTCGTGGGCGTGCGGGGCGCGCTGGTGGCGCACGTCGAGCAGCGAGCCGGGGTGGTCCTCGCTGTCGGCGGCGATGAAGCCGACGCCGGCCAGGCGCAGCAGCAGGGCGGCGGGCAGCGGCGACTGGTGGAAGGAGGTGAGGATCAGCGCGGTGTCGGCGTCGATGGTGTCGATGAGCTGGTCGACCTCGCCGCGGCCGACGGGCGGAGGTGTGAATCCCACCCAGGGCGCGTCCCAGACGAGGATGTCGTCCACGCCGGGGAGCAGCCGGGCCGCGGGGGCGCCACGCGGTCCGCACAGCACGATGACGGTGTCTGCGCGGGCGGCGACCGCGCGGATCGCGGGACCGGCGAGCAGCACGTCGCCGAAGCTGTCGAGTCGGGTCACGAGGGCTTTCACCGGCACCTCCCGGATCCGGGGCCGGTGGTGAAGGCCTCCTGGACGGGTCGTTCGTCGACGAGGACGCGGCCCCGCGGCACTCCGCCGAGCACCGCGCGGACGGCGGTCGCGAGGTCGGGCGCGACGTGGTCGGCCGCCGTGACCTCCTCGGGGCGGGTCTGCTCGGTGGGGACGAGGATGCCGTGGGCGCCGGCCCGGCGGGCGGCCTCCACGTCGGCGCCGATGTCGCCGACGACGACGAGGTCGGCGGGGTGGGCGCAGAGGCGTCCGGCCGCCCACAGCACCATGCCGGGCTGCGGCTTGCGGCACCGGCAGCCGTCGTCGGGGCCGTGCGGGCAGACGGCGATCACGTCGAAGGGACCGAGGAGTTCGTCGACGCGGTGGTTGACGCGGCGGACGTCGGCCTCGGTGAGCAGCCCACGGGCGACACCGGACTGGTTGGTGACGACGCCGGTGGCGATGCCGTGCTCGCGCAGGCCGGCGAGCGCGTCGCGGGCGCCGTCGACGGGGCGTACCAGGTCGGGGTCGCCGTTGTAGGGGACGTCCTCGACGAGAGTGCCGTCGCGGTCGAAGAGCACGGCCTTGACGGGGCGGGCCGGGCTCACGGGGTCACCTCCTGCTGCCGGGCGAGGGCGCCGGGCGTGGTCACCGAGGATGCGCATGGGCAACGTGCTCCGTCCCGTGCGGGGTGAAGACCTACGGTGCAAGCGAGTGCCGCGGACGAGCTGACTTAAACAATTGATGCCAACTGCCTACGTAAGTAGCGATTCGTCACAGAATACGACCGAAAAACTATAAACAGCGCGTATACATGCTATGTATAGTCCCGGCATGCCTTCTCTGACCAAGAAGATGAAGAAAACGGGGACCGCGTTCCGGACGGCCGGGACGCTCGCGGCGGCCGCCGCCCTCACCCTCGCCCTGAGCGGCTGCTCGGGCACCGACACCACCGCCCCCAGCGCCGTCCGGGCCGAACCGGCCGCCGGCGCCCCGGCGGCCCGGTACGGCAGCGTGGACTGCCGCGAGGCCAAGTGCATCGCGCTCACCTTCGACGCCGGGCCGAGCGAGCACTCCGCGCGTCTGCTGGACATCCTGAAGGACAAGCAGGTCCCGGCGACCTTCTTCCTGCTGGGCGAGCGGCACATCGAGAAGTACCCGGAGCTGGTGCGGCGGATGGCCGACGAGGGCCACGAGGTGGCCGGCCACACCTGGGACCACAAGATCCTGACCGGCCTGGGACCCGAGGAGATACGCGAAGAACTGGAGCGCCCGAACCGCGAGATAGAGCGCCTCACCGGCCGCCGTCCCACCCTGGTGCGCCCGCCGCAGGGCCGCACCAACGACACCGTGCACGAGATCTGCCGCGAACTGGGCCTCTCCGAGGTGCTGTGGACCGTGACGGCGAAGGACTACACGACCACCGACCCGGAGCTGATCGGCCGCCGCGTCCTCGCCCAGGCGTCCCGGGACGGCATCATCCTGCTGCACGACATCTACGACGGCACGGTGCCGGCCGTGCCCGGGATCGTCGACGCGCTGAAGGAACGGGGCTATGTCTTCGTGACGGTGCCGCAGTTGCTGGCACCGGGGACGGCGCGGCCAGGGGCCGTGTACCGGTGACGGGCCGCGGCGAAAGGGCGTTGCGCAGCGCCGGCGAGCACGGGGAGGGTGCCAGGGCGTCGAAGGGAGACCACGTGCCGCACCCCCTCCAGGAGATCCCCCTGCCCGACCCCTCACCCCGTCCTGCGAACCGCACGGCATCACGGTGGGGCCGGACGGGGCGCTGTGGGTGGCCCTGGAGACGGGGGCGGTGGCGCGGGTGACGCCGTAGGGCGGTGGGGCCGCCGGGGCGCGAGCGGCGGGGCCGGTGCGTGGGCCGGGCGGGTGAACGGGGCGCGGGCGCGGCGGCGGGCGGCGCGGGTTCCTTACGATCGTGCCGTGGCGAACATCGAGCTCCAGCGCACGGCCCCGCTCCCCCTCGACGAGGCGTGGCGCCGGATCACGGCGTGGCCCCGGCACGGCGACGTCGTGCCCCTGACGGTGGTCCGGGTGGTCCCGCCCGGCCCGACCCGCGAGGGCACGCGCGTCGTGGCCCGCTCGGGCGTCGGCCCGCTGGGCTTCGACGACCCGATGGAGATCACCGTGTGGCGGCCACCGCGGGACGGATCACCCGGGATGTGCCGGCTGGAGAAACGCGGCCGGGTGGTGCTGGGCTGGGCGGAGCTGGAGGTGCGGCCGGGTCCGGGCGGGCGCACCCGGGTGCTGTGGCGCGAGGAGATCAGGCTCCGCTTCCTGCCGCCGCTCTTCGACGGGGTGGTACGGGCGTCGGCGCGGCACGTGTTCGGCCGGGCACTGAACCACTTGCTCCGCCGCCCCTGACCCCGGCGCGGACGCCCCGGGGGGCCGGACGGGCAGGCCGCGTCCGCGACCGTGCCGGCCGGCACGGACGGGCAGGCGCCGGGACGCGCCCGTCCCGCCTCAGGCCACCGACCCGATCCGCCCCACCTCACCCGCCCCGGGCTCGTGGTGGATCGGCGTGTGCGCTCCCGTCAGCGACACCCCGCTTCCGCCGCGCCGCCCCGCGACGATCTCCGCCGCGATCGACAGGGCCGTCTCCTCGGGCGTACGAGCGCCGAGGTCGAGGCCGATCGGCGAGTGCAGACGGCTCAGCTCCCTCTCCGTGACGCCGACTTCGCGCAGACGGTCGTTGCGGTCCAGGTGGGTGCGCCGGGAGCCCATGGCGCCGACGTACGCCACCGGCAGCCGCAGGGCGAGCTTCAGCAGGGGCACGTCGAACTTGGCGTCGTGGGTCAGCACGCACAGCACCGTGCGGGCGTCGACCTCCGTGCGCTCCAGGTAGCGGTGGGGCCAGTCGACGACGATCTCGTCCGCCTCGGGGAAGCGCGTCCGGGTCGCGAAGACGGGGCGGGCGTCGCACACCGTGACGTGGAAGCCGAGGAACTTGCCGACGCGGACCAGCGCCGAGGCGAAGTCGATCGCGCCGAACACGATCATGCGGGGCGCGGGGACCGAGGACTCGACCAGGACCGTGAGCGGTGCTCCGCAGCGAGAGCCCTGCTCTCCGATCTCCAGGGTGCCGGTGCGTCCGGCGTCCAGGAAGGCGCCCGCCTCGGCCGCGACCGTACGGTCCAGCTCGGGGTGGGCGCCGAAGCCGCCCGAGCGGGAGCCGTCGGGGCGGACCAGCAGGGCGCGGCCCGTCAGGCCGGCCGGGCCGGACACGATCCGCGCCACCGCCGCCGCCTCCCCTCGCGCGGCGGCGGCGAGCGCGGCCGCGACCACCGGGCGGACCGGATCGGCGGCCCGCACCGGGGTGACCAGGATGTCGATGACGCCGCCGCAGGTCAGGCCCACGGCGAAGGCGTCGTCGTCGCTGTAGCCGAAGCGCTCGAGGACGGTCTCGCCGTCCCGCAGCGCCTGCGCGCACAGTTCGTAGACCGCGCCCTCCACACAGCCGCCGGAGACCGAGCCGACGGCCGTGCCGTCGGCGTCCACCGCGAGCGCGGCGCCGGGCTGCCGGGGCGCGCTGCCGCCCACGGCCACCACGGTGGCCACGGCGAAGTCGCGGCCCTGCCCGACCCACCGGTTCAGCTCCTCGGCGATGTCCAGCATCTGTCTCGGTCTCCTTAGGGCTGCTGCGGCGGGGCGGGGCGTCAGTGGACGCCCAGCCAGCTCTCGATCGGGTTGAGGGCGAAGTAGACGAGGAACACCGCCGTGAGGATCCACATGAAGATGCCGATCTCGCGCCACTTGCCCTGGGCGGTCTTGATGGCGACGTAGGAGATGACGCCGGCGGCCACACCGGTGGTGATGGTGTACGTGAACGGCATCAGCACGACCGTCAGGAACACCGGGACGGCGGTGGCGCGGTCGGCCCAGTCCACGTGCCGGGCGTTCATCAGCATCATCGCGCCGATGACCACGAGGGCGGCGGACGCCACCTCCTGCGGCACGATCGCGGTGAGCGGGGTGAAGAACAGGCAGGCCGCGAAGAACAGTCCGGTGACGACCGAGGCGAGGCCCGTGCGCGCGCCCTCGCCGACGCCGGTGGCCGACTCGATGAACACCGTCTGCCCGGAGCCGCCCGACACACCGCCGATCGCCCCGCCGGCCCCGTCGATGAACAGCGCCTTGGACAGGCCCGGCATCCGGCCCTTGTCGTCGGCGAGCTTCGCTTCCGTGCCGACGCCGATGATGGTCGCCATGGCGTCGAAGAACCCGGCGAGCACCAGGGTGAAGACGATCATGCCGACGGTCATCGCGCCGACCTGCCCCCAGCCGCCGAACTCGACGTCGCCGAAGAGTGAGAAGTCCGGCATGGACACGGCACCGCCGTGCAGTTCGGGGGCCCCGGCCGCCCACTCCTCGGGGTCGACGACGCCGGCGGCGTTCAGGAGCGCGGCGACGACCGTGCCGCCGACGATGCCGATGAGGATGGCGCCCGGGATGTTGCGGGCCTGCAGCATGAAGATCAGCAGCAGGGTGCCGGCGAAGAGCAGGACCGGCCAGCCGGCGAGTTCGCCCGCCGGTCCGAGCGTGACGGGGGTGGCCTCGCCCTGGTGCACGAAGCCGGACTTGTAGAAGCCGATGAGGGCGATGAACAGGCCGATGCCCATGGTGATGCCGTGCTTGAGCGCGAGCGGGATCGCGTTCATGATCATCTCGCGCAGGCCGGTGACGACCAGCAGCATGATGACGACGCCGTACATCACGCACATGCCCATCGCCTGCGGCCAGGTCATCTCGGGCGCGACCTGGGAGGCGAGCACCCCGGAGACGGACAGGCCCGCGGCGAGCGCGAGCGGGACCTTGCCGACGAAGCCCATCAGCAGAGTGGTCAGGGCCGCCGCGAACGCGGTCGCGGTGATCAGCGCCTGCTGCCCGAGGGTGGCCCCGGCCGCGTCCTTGCCGGACAGGATCACGGGGTTGAGCAGGAGGATGTACGCCATCGCCATGAAGGTCGTGATGCCGCCGCGCACTTCGCGGGCGACGGTGGACCCTCTGTGGGATATGTGGAAGTACCGGTCGAGCCAGGACCGCCCGGCCGGGACGCGGGTGCCTTCGCCCGCGTCGTCGGCTGTGGTCCTCGGCTCCGTGGACTGCTGGGTCATGTGGGCCTACTCCCAAGGTTCATAGGGGCACCCGCGGCTCGTCGCGACGACGTGCGGGATTTGGGAAGGTGCTTCGGCCGCACGACCCGGGGGACGGCCCGAGACGAACGATCAGACGGTGTGCGAGGACCGCGAGCGGTGCGGTTCCCGGTCCTCCGGGCGGCGCGGGAAGGTGACGTCCCGGTGCGCCGCCCGGAGAGCTCTCACGCGGTGCCGGTCAGGTGCTCGGGGCGGACCGGCGTCCTGTTCAGCTCCAGTCCGGTCGCCGCGCGGATCGCCGCGAGCACGGCCGGCGTGGACGACAGGGTGGGGGCCTCGCCGACGCCGCGCAGCCCGTACGGGGCGTGCTCGTCGGCGAGTTCGAGCACGTCGACGGGGATGGTCGGCGTGTCGAGGATGGTGGGGATCAGGTAGTCGGTGAAGGAGGGGTTCTTGACCTTCGCCGTCTTCGGGTCGACGACGATCTCCTCCATGACCGCCACGCCCAGGCCCTGGGTCGTGCCGCCCTGGATCTGGCCGATGACCGACAGCGGGTTGAGGGCCTTGCCGACGTCCTGGGCGCAGGCCAGCTCGATCACCTTGACCAGGCCGAGCTCGGTGTCGACCTCGACGACGGCGCGATGCGCGGCGAAGGAGTACTGCACGTGCCCGTTGCCCTGGCCGGTGCGCAGGTCGAAGGGCTCGGTCGGCCGGTGCCGCCACTCCTCCTCGACCTCCACGATCTCGTCCTCCAGCACGTCGGCCAGGTCGCCGAGGACCTCGCCGCCGTCGGTGACGACCTTGCCGCCCTCCAGGAGCAGTTCGGCCGTCGCCCAGGCCGGGTGGTAGGAGCCGAACTTGCGGCGGCCGATCTCCAGGACCTTCTCGCGGACGAGTTCGCAGGCGTTCTTGACCGCGCCGCCGGTGACGTACGTCTGCCGTGAGGCCGAGGTCGAACCGGCGCTGCCCACCTGGGTGTCGGCCGGGTGGATGGTCACCTGCGTGACGCCCAGCTCGGTGCGGGCGATCTGCGCGTGGACGGTGACGCCGCCCTGCCCGACCTCCGCCATGGCCGTGTGGACGGTGGCCACCGGTTCCCCGCCCAGGACCTCCATGCGGACCTTGGCGGTGGAGTAGTCGTCGAACCCCTCGGAGAAGCCGACGTTCTTGATGCCGACCGCGTAGCCGACGCCGCGTACGACGCCCTCGCCGTGCGTGGTGTTGGACAGGCCGCCCGGCAGCTGCCGTACGTCGGCGCCCTCGCTGGACTCCCACTGGCGCTCCGGCGGCATCGGCATCGCCTTGACGCGGCGCAGGAGTTCGGCGACCGGGGCCGGGGAGTCGACGGGCTGGCCGGTGGGCAGGAGGGTGCCCTGCTCCATCGCGTTGAGCCGGCGGAACTCCACCGGATCCATGCCGAGTGCGTGCGCCAGCTTGTCCATCTGCGCCTCGTAGGCGAAGCAGGCCTGGACCGCGCCGAAGCCGCGCATGGCGCCGCAGGGCGGGTTGTTGGTGTAGAGGGCGATGGCCTCGATGTCGACGTCGTCGATCGCGTACGGGCCGGCCGACAGGGACGAGGCGTTGCCGACGACCGCCGGGGAGGCGGAGGCGTAGGCGCCGCCGTCCAGGACGATCCGGCACTTCATGTGCGTGAGCTTGCCGTCCCTGGTCGCCCCGTGCTCGTAGTGCAGCTTCGCGGGGTGGCGGTGGACGTGCCCGAAGAAGGACTCGAACCGGTTGTAGACGATCTTGACGGGCTTGCCGGTGCGCAGCGCCAGCAGGCAGGCGTGGATCTGCATCGACAGGTCCTCGCGGCCGCCGAAGGCCCCGCCCACGCCGGACAGCGTCATGCGCACCTTGTCCTCGGGCAGGCCGAGCACGGGCGCGATCTGGCGCAGGTCGCTGTGCAGCCACTGGGTGGCGATGTAGAGGTGGACGCCGCCGTCCTCCTCGGGCACGGCGAGGCCGGACTCGGGGCCGAGGAAGGCCTGGTCCTGCATGCCGAAGGTGTACTCGCCCTCGACGATCACGTCGGCCCGCCTGCGCGCCTCCTCGACGTCGCCGCGCACGATCGGCTGGCGGTGCACGATGTTGGGGTGCGGGACGTGGCCGGCGTGGTGGTCGTCGCGGTTCTCGTGGACGAGGACCGCGTCCGGGGCGGTCGCGGAGGCCTCGTCGGTGACGACCGGCAGCTCCCGGTACTCCACCTTGATCTTCGCGGCGGCGCGGCGCGCGGTCTCCGGGTGGTCGGCGGCGACGACGGCGACCGGCTCGCCGTGGTGGCGGACCTTGCCGTGGGCGAGGACCGGGGTGTCCTGGATCTCCAGGCCGTAGTTCCGCACCTCGGTCGGCAGGTCGTCGTAGGTCAGCACGGCGTACACGCCCGGCATCGCCAGCGCCTCACCGGTGTCGATGGAGACGATCTCCGCGTGCGCGACGGTGGAGCGGAGGATCTGGCCCCACAGCATGTCCTCGTGCCACATGTCGGAGGAGTACGCGAACTCTCCGGTGACCTTGAGGGTGCCGTCCGGGCGGAGCGTGGACTCGCCGATGCCGCCCTTGGTCTGCGAGCCCTGCGTGATCCTGGTGGGGGTTCCGTTGGGTGAGGACACGATCAGACCGCCTCTGACTGCCGGGCGGCCGCCAGGCGGACCGCGTCCATGATCTTCTCGTAGCCGGTGCAGCGGCACAGGTTGCCCGACAGGGCCTCGCGGATGTCCGCGTCGGTCGGGTTGGGGTTGCGCTCCAGCATCTCGTCGGCGGCGACCAGCAGACCGGGCGTGCAGAAGCCGCACTGGACGGCGCCGGCGTCGATGAACGCCTGCTGGATCGGGGAGAGTTCGGTGCCCTCGCCGGTGTGCGAGTCGGCGCCCTTGGCCTGCCACGCCTGGGCGTCCTGCAGCCCGGTGCCGCACGCCCCGGAGGCGCAGCCGCCCTCGGCGCGCTGCCTGGCGTACTCGGCGAGGCCCTCGACGGTGACGACCTCGCGGCCCTCCACCTGCCCGGCCGCGACCAGGCACGAACACACCGGCACACCGTCCAGGCGGACCGTGCACGAGCCGCACTCGCCCTGCTCGCAGGCGTTCTTGGAACCCGGCAGTCCGAGCCGCTCCCTCAGCACGTACAGCAGGGACTCGCCCTCCCACACGTCGTCGGCTTCCTGCGGACGGCCGTTGACCGTGAAGTTGACGCGCATTACGCAGCTCCCTCGGTGGCGCGGCGGGCGCCGCGGTAGGACTCCCAGGTCCAGGTCAGCGTGCGGCGGGCCATGACGCCGACCGCGTGGCGGCGGTAGCTCGCGGTGCCCCGGACGTCGTCGATCGGGTTGCAGGCGGCGGAGCACAGGTCCGCGAACTGCTTGGCGACCGACGGGGTGATGATCCTGCCGTTGTCCCAGAAGCCGCCCTCCTCCAGCGCGGCGTTCAGGAACTCCTCGGCGGCCTTGGCCCGCACGGGCGTCGGGGCCGCGGAGCCGATGCCGGTCCGCACGGTCCGCGACCGCGGGTGCAGCGCCAGCCCGAAGGCGCACACGGCGATGACCATCGCGTTGCGGGTGCCCACCTTGGAGAACTGCTGCGGCCCGTCGGCCTTCTTCACGTGCACGGCCCGGATGAGCTCGTCCGCCGCCAGCGCGTTGCGCTTCACACCCGTGTAGAACGCGTCGATCGGGATCCGGCGCGCTCCGCGCACCGACTCGACCTCCACCTCGGCGCCCGCGGCGAGCAACGCCGGGTGGGCGTCGCCGGCCGGGGAGGCGGTGCCGAGGTTGCCGCCGACGCCGCCGCGGTTGCGGATCTGCGGGGAGGCGACCGTGTGCGAGGCCAGGGCGAGCCCCGGCAGTTCGGCACGGAGGTTCTCCATGATCCGCGAGTACGGCACGGAGGCGCCGAGCCGCACGCTCTCCTCGCCGACCTCCCACTCGGACAGGTCGCCGATGCGGTTCAGGTCCATGAGGTACTCGGGCCGGCGGTGGTCGAAGTTGATCTCGACCATCACGTCGGTGCCACCCGCAATCGGCACAGCGGTGGGGTGCTCGGCTTTCGCGGCGAGCGCCTCCTCCCAGCTGGCGGGGCGAAGGAAGTCCATGACCGGCTCTCTTCTTCGTCTTCTCGTGGGGCGTTCAGATTGAGCCAATCCGTGTGCGGCGGTCCCGGCTCGTTCATGTGCTGTTTACGCGTAGTGGTCTCAGTACACAGCGCCGTACTCCGAGGGGGTCAGTCACGGAAACCATGAAGGAGTTGGCTGGCCAGGAGTGGCATCTTGTAGATTCGTATGAACGGAGGCCCTCGGTAACCTCCTCGTTTTCCTGTGGAAACGCGCGACACGACCGCGTGACCTGGACCACAGCCGGGACACGGTCCGAGGACGGCGAACGCCGCCCGCCGGACCACCGGACAGGCGTTCCCTCCGGGGTCCACCGAGATCCACCATAGTTTTCGAGACAAAGAACGGCGGCGACGAGAATGCGGCTGCGCGCACTGCTGGACACGGACGCGCTGGGCCTCAAGCTGCTCGGCGGCGAGGACGAGCTGGACCGCGCCGTGCGCGGCGTGATGACCACCGACCTGCGCGACCCGAGCCGCTACCTCTCGGGCGGTGAGCTGGTGCTCACGGGCCTGGCCTGGCGCCGGGACGCCGAGGACTCGGAGCCGTTCGTGCGTCTGCTGGTGCAGGCCGGGGTGGCCGCCCTGGCCGCGGGCGAGGCCGAGCTGGGCGATGTGCCGGAGGACCTGGTCGTGGCCTGCGCCCGGCACCGTCTGCCGCTCTTCGCGGTGCACGAGTCGGTGGCCTTCGCGACGATCACCGAGCACGTCGTGCGGCAGGTCTCGGGCGAACGCGCCGGCGATCTCGCGGCGGTGGTCGACCGGCACCGCCGGATGATGACGTCGGGCCCGGCCGGCGGCGGCCCGGACGTGGTCCTCGACCTGCTCGGCTCCGACCTCGACCTGCGGGCCTGGGTCCTCTCCCCCACCGGCCGCCTCATCGCGGGCTCGAAGGCCGCGGGCCCCGCCCTGCCCGCCGAGGCCTGCGCCCGCCTGGCGGCGGAACACCTGTCCGCCACCCGCACCGGCCGCCGCGGCCCGCACCGCGTCATCCTGGGCTCCACCACCTACTCGCTCTTCCCGGTCCGCTCGACGGGCCGCTCCCCGCAGAGCGCCCGGGACGTGCGGGAGACCGTGCTGTCCGACTGGCTGCTTGCGGTCGAGGCGGACGCCGGGGACTGGGCCGAGGAGCGCCTCGACCTGCTGCACGGCGTCACCCAGCTGATCGCCGTCGAACGGGACCGCAGGGACGCCGCCCGCACGGTCCGCCGCCGCCTGGCCCAGGAGGTCCTGGAACTGGTCCAGACGGGCGCGGCCCCCGCCGAGATCGCCGCCCGCCTGCGCGTGGCCGCTCCGGTGCTGCTGCCCGGCCTCGGCGCGGCGCCGCACTGGCAGGTCGTGGTGGCCCGTGTGGACTGGGACGGCGCCGAGACCGAGACCGGCCCGGTCGCCCAGGCCCTGCTGGAGGAGGTCCTCGTCGACCCCCGGGCGGCCGGCCCCGAGCACTCCGACCGCATCGCGGTCGCGCACACCGGCGACGAGGCGATAGCCCTGGTGCCCCTCCCGGCCGTCTCCACCGAGCACGACGGCTCGGAGACCGGCGTCCTCGCCGACGCGCTCCTGGAGTCGGTACGGTCCCCCCTCACGGCCGGCCTGGACGACGACGGCCGCCTCACCCTCGGCGTCAGCGCGGCCGTGCACTCGGCGGAGGGCCTGCGCGGCGCGCTGGAGGAGGCCCGCCACGCCCGGCGCGTCGCCGCGGCCCGCCCGGGCCGGGTCTGCGCGGCGGGCCACCAGGAACTGGCCAGCCACGTCCTGCTGCTCCCCTTCGTCCCGGACGACGTCCGCCGCGCCTTCACCGCCCGCCTCCTGGACCCCCTGCGCGACTACGACCGCCGCCACCGCGCCGAGCTGATCCCGACCCTGGAGGCCTTCCTCGACTGTGACGGCTCCTGGACCCGCTGCGCCACCCGTCTGCACCTGCACGTCAACACGCTGCGCTACCGCGTCGGCCGCATCGAGCAGTTGACGAGCCGTGACCTGTCGCGGCTCGAGGACAAGCTGGACTTCTTCCTGGCCCTGCGGATGAGCTGAGCAACGGGGCTGTCCCGGCCCAAACCCGGGACGCCCCGGAGTCCCACGACTTTGTGAAATCCTTCACCCACCCTCTTGGCCCGGCCCTGCGATTCGTGCTGAGATGCCGCCACCACTCAACAGCTCGATGGCGTGCTCGGGGAGGGCAACGTGGCGCATACCGCCATGTCTGGTAACGGAACGACCGCTGGTGACGATCCCCTCCAGACCGCGGTATGGCGGCTGCGCTCCCGCGGGTGCTGGGCCGACGCGGCCGCGCTGCTGCTGCCCGCCACCCCGGCGGCGGCGCTGCAACGCGCGTCCTTGCTGGTCGAACGGTGTCTGTACACCGAGGAGGGCTGGGAGGAGGCCGAGGACGCGCTGCGCACGGCCGAGGCCCTGGCCCACAGCGACGACGAGCGCGGCGCGGCCGCTTGTGAACGCGGGTACTTGGCGTACGCGGCGACCCTGCTGGCCGTCCGGGACCGGGCCGACGAGGCCCGGGCCGCGCTGGGCCGGGCGGCGGCGCTGATCCCTCCGGGAGCTGCGGCCCGCGCCCTGCTGGACTTCCGCCGGGGCCTGCTGGCGGAGAACCTGACGAGTGCGCCCCAGGCCGCGCGGGCCGCCTACCGCCGCGCCCACGCGGGCGCCACGGCCCACGCCGACCCGCTGCTGCTCTCCTTCACCTGGCGCCACCTCGCCGGACTCGCCCTGCGCGACGGCGAGTTGGCCGAGGCCCGGCACGGCTTCACCGAGTCGCTGCGGATCCGCGAGGAACTGGGCTACCTGGTGGGCACGGCCCCGGCGCTGGTGTCCCTGGCCGACACGGAGACGGAACCGGAGGCGTCCCGGCTCCGGGCGGAGGCACGACGTCTGTACCGCCTCCTCGGGGGCGTGCCGACGTGGCTGGCCCGCCAGCTGACACCGGCGCCCCCGGCGGCCACGGCCTGAGGGGATCGCGCCGTGCGGGCTCACACCACCCGGCTCATCAAGAGCGCGACGGCGACGGCCAGGGACCCTCCCAGCACGATCTCCGTGCAGGCGCGCCCGCGGACGCCGTGGCCGTCGACGGCCAGTTCCCTCGGATCGTCCGCGGAGTGGAACACGGTGACCCGTGCGTGCGCACGGGCCCTGATGGGTCGCTTCCTGCTGCCGACGCCCTGCTCGACGGTGCGGCCGTCCGGGGTGGTGAAGCTGAGCAGGGGGTTGATCACCCAGTCGCCCCTGCCGCGGGAGTGCGACGCCGGGACGCCCGGGACCGGGCCGACCACCCGGGCCTCGGTGCGGATGCCGCGGCGGCGCAGTTCGTTGTGGGCCATCAGGTGGTAGGCGCCGCTCCCGGCCCAGACGAGGCCGGTGACGAGGGGGACGAGGAAGACGAGCAGGTCCATGGGGGGTCCTTTCGAGGCGTGCGTCCGGAGCGGGCTCACGGGCCGGTGTGCACCCAGGCGGCCCAGAACAGAGGGTCGGCGACGTGCCGGCGGATGCGGCGGACGGCGCTGTGGAGGGCGTACGCGCAGCGGCCGGGGTCCAGTCGGCCGGGGGCGTCGGGGTCGCGCAGCTCGGCGTAGAAGTGCGCGGTGAGTTCCTGGGCCGCGCTGTCCTCGGCGGCCCACTGGGCGGCCACGACATGGGCGTAGCCCGCCAGTTGGAGGGCGCCCGCGAGATGCAGCGCCTCGTCCGGCAGGCGTGCCGTGCCGCGGGCCGTCTCGCAGGCGGACAGGAAGGCCAGCCGCGCGGTGCCGAGCCGGATGCGGGCGATGTCCTCGACGGTGAGCAGCGCGGGCCGCCCGTCCCCGTGGCAGTACAGCCCGCTTCCGGCCGGGCGGGCCGGGTCGTGGCGGGCGTGTCCCGCGAAGTGCAGGCAGGAGTGGTGGGGCAGGGCCCTGCGCACCGCGCGCGGGTCGACCGTCGGTCCCGCCAGCAGCCTGCGCTCCGTCAGCTGCGTGACCAGGCGCAGCGCCTCCTTGCGGGCGGACGGCAGCCGCGGCAGGCCGGGGACGTCCGCCTGGTCCACGACGAGGACACCACCGTCACCGCTGACACCGCCGCGGGCACCGCCGGACCGCCGCCGCGCGTCCGCCAGGGACCTCAGCGTCGTGGTGTACGAGCAGACGTACCGTTCCGGGAGGTCGCCGGCGGCGTGCAGGGGCAGGAGGGCGAGCAGGCCGGTGGGACACCACCACAGGCGGCCCGAATCCTGGCCCGCTGACCGCAGCACGGTCAGCACCGGCTCCACGACCGCCTCCCGCAGCCATTCCAGGGTCTCCCCCAGGACACGGCCGGCCTCGTCCGGCGCGCGGCCGGCCGAGGAGAGCGCGGCGAGCAGCGTCTCCGTCCGGGCCCGCACTCCGCCCGCCTCCTCCAGGCTCAGACCCGGCAGCGGTACGGTGCGCAGCGCGTCCCGTGTGACGACGAGCGCGTCGCAGCGCAGAAAGCTGGTGTTGACCACCACCACGGTTCCGTCGCCGGCCGCCGCCCGCAGTTCCTCGGGGTCGGGCGGGCGCAGGTGGTCGTCCAGGCCGAGCAGGCGGTACGCCTCAAGGGTCAGCCCGTCCAGTTCGGCGGTCAGTTCGCGGCGCTCGTGGATGTCGGCGCGGCGCTCGTGGACCGGTGCGGTCGGGTCGGTGAGCGAGGCGTCGGCCGAGTGGAGGGTCCGGCGGATCCCGGCGATGCGGCCGGCGAGGCCGGGTTCCCGTTCCTCGAGCTCCGCGATGTCGAAGCGGGAGTCCACGGCCTGTGCCAGGAGCACCCCGCGGCCCAGCTCCAGCAGCTGCAGCGCGGTCTGCGGCCGGCCGGCGGACAGGGCGGCCGCCGCGGCGTCGCAGGCGATGCTGTCCGAGACGGCCAGCCCGCTGATCCGGTCCTCCAGCTCCAGTCCGTGCCAGGCCAGCAGCGGCAGCTGGGCGAGGGCCGCTCGGTAGGCGTCGACGGCCTGCGCCCAGTCCGCCAGCAACGCGGCCCGCAGCGCCCAGTGCGCCGTGACGGCGAAGCGCACCTTGGCGGGCACGCCCTCCACGGCCGCCGCCTCCCGGAACACCGCGCACGCCGTGGCGAGGCCGGCGTCGCTCTCCTCGCGCATGAAGGCGAGGGAATGAGCCTGCGCCAGGGCCAGGAGGAAGGACACCCGGCGCGGGTCGTCCTCGGGCACGGTGCGCAGCGCCGACTCCGCCGCGTCGATCGCCCCGGCCAGATCGGCGGCGGAGTGTGTCAGCGCGTACCGCCCGCCGTGGGCCAGGGAGAGCCCGAGCAGGGCTCTGCTCCGGGCGGGGTGGCCGTCCGGGGTCGCGTCCACGGCCTCCCGGCAGCAGCGGACGGCCTCGTCCGCGTCGCCGCGCCGTCCCAGCGACGTGCTGCGGTCCAGGAGCACCGTGGCCAGGTTCGTGAGGGCCCCGACCCGCCGCGCGTGTCCTCGCGGCCACACCTGCACGGCCAGCCGCCCGGCGTCGATCGCCTCGTCCAGCTCCGCGGCGGAGCGCGTGCGTTCGTGGCGGTCGGACAGCGCCAGACACAGGTTGGTGGCGGCCTCGCCCGCGCGCTCGCTGCCGGCAGCCGCCGTCTCGACGGCCGCGCGCAGCACCTCGACGGCCTCGTCCAGGTCGGCGAGCGCGCCCGACCGTTCGTACATCCGGCGCAGTGACACGCCCAGGTTCGTCAGCAGGACCGCCCGGTCGTGCGGCGGTGTCGCGCCCGGCAGCGCGCGGACGGCCTCCCGGCCCACCCGGGCCGCCTCCTCCAGGTCCGCGACCCGGTTGAGCCGGAGGTAGCGCGAGGTCAGGGTGACACCGAGGTGCGAGAGCCACTGCGCGCGCTCCGGGTCACCGGCGGGCACGGCCCGCACGGCCAGCCCCGTCAGCTCCACGGCCCGGTGCAGGTCGGCCACATCGTCCAGCCGCTCGGCGCGCTCCCGCAGGGCCATGCCGAGCGCGGAGAGCACCTGCGCACGCTCCGGACCGTCGGTCCCGGCCACGAGGGCCTCGGCGCCCTCCAGGTGCCGCACGGCCTCGTCCAGGAGGGCGGCGTCGCCGGAACGCTCGTACAGCATGCCGAGGGCACGGCCGAGGTGGAACAGCACCGGCAGTGCTTGAGCCCCTTCGAGCACCGGCGGTTCCGCCGCCTCCCGCAGGGCGGCCACGGCCCGCTCCAGAGACCCGGACGAGTCGCCGCTGCCCGCGTGCCGGTGCCGGATCGCCCGGGTGAGATGGGTGAGTCCCAGCTCCGAGAGGTGCCTGGCACGTTCCGCACCACCGGCGGGTGAGCGGCGGGCGACCGCCTCCAGGGCGGTGACGGCGGCGACGCCGTCGCGGTCCCGTGCGTCCTCGGCCGCGCCGTGCCCACCCTCCGCGACCTCCGCGGAGAGCCGGTACCGCACCGCCCTCGCCTGAGCCAGCAGCGTCTCCGCTCGCTCCTGTTCCGCGCCGGTGGCCGAGGCCACGGCCCGCTCGGCGAGACCGACCGCGGCATCGCCGTCCGCAGGGTCCCGCGACTGGCGGAAGCGCGCGAGGTGGGCGCTGCCGAGCTCGTGGAGGTACGGCCCGACGACTCCCGCCTCGCACGACCGGAGCGCCTTCCGGCAGAGTTCGACGGCTTCGTCGATGTCGCGCGGGTCGTGGGTACGGTCGTGCCGAAGCCGCAGGGCCACCACGAGCAGCCACGCCCGCCGCGCACGCAACTCCTCCGGCAGGGTCCGCAGTTCGCGGCGCTCGGACTCCACCAAGGCGTCGAAGTCGGCCTCGCCCGGGGCCAGTTCCGCCATGGCGGCGATCACGGTGGCCACGTTGCCCAGGTACAGGGCGTACTCGGGATCGGCCGGGGAACACCGGCGTGCCGCCTGCCGGGTGAGGTCGAGGGCTTCCCGCAGGGTGGCGGCCCGCTCGCCCGGAACCCGGGTGTGCCGTGCTCCCAGGTGCCGGGCGATGCCGAGGTGGGTCAGGTACATCGCGAGCTGGGGGTCGCGGGGATCCGCCGTGCGCACGGCGGCGTGGAAGGCGCCCGCGGCCTCGTGTGCGTCCGGGCCGGCCCGACGGCCTCCCCGCGCGGCGCGGGCGAGGAGCGCCACACCCAGGTGTGAGTGGAACACGGGCACGGGTACGGGGGCCGCCCGCACTGCTTCCGCCGCGACCGCGACGGCCTCGTCGAGGACCCCGTCGGGGCTCGACGGCCGGGTCTGCACCAGCGCGTTGAGGGCGCCCGCGAGGTTGCCGTGGTACATCCACCGGTTCGGGTCGGCGGGGTGCGCGCCGGCCACCGCGCGCCGCCCGGAGTCCACCGCGGCGTCCAGATCCGCCTCGTCCCCGCGCAGCACGAACCGGTCCCGTAACGCGGCGCACAGGTTGGACAGCACCATGGGGCGCCGGGGGTGAACCTCGGGCAGCAGGTCACGGCAGCGCCGCAGGAGTTCTGCGGCCTCGTCCAGCGCTCCGGCGTCGCGTGCGGCGCCCCAGCGCGCGTACCGCTCCAGGGCCCGGGCACCGAGCCGGGCCACGTCGTCCTCCCACGGCCTGCGCAAACCTCGTCGACCTCTCGTCTCGGGTCCCGGTGCCCGGGCTCGTGCGGCGGGAGCGCGCTCAGCCCCCGTCCGTTGCCAACAGGAAAAGCACCGCGCCGGTCACGACGAGCAGCGATCCGAGCATCGTGTGCACCCGGGCCCGGCGCAGGGCTCCGCGCACCTGCCAGGCGTGCGCGAGTTCCACCAGGGCGCGGCGGCGGGCCGTGGCGTGCGCGATGTTGGCCCGGGCGGCCGCGAGGGCGCGGTCCAGCTCGGCGCGCAGCGCGTCGTCGCGCTCCCGGGCCAGCAGTGCCGTCAGGTTCACGGCCACGGCGGTGTGGGTCCGGCACGCGTGGCCGAGTTCGTCCACGGTCGTGCCGAACGGGCCGAAGAACAGCTCGGGGGCGGCATCGATCTCGGCGCGCAGGTCGGCGAGGGCGGGCTCCCGCAGCGACCGGAGTGTGGTGAAGCGGGGGGTGAGCACCTCGCCGGTGCTCCAGACCGCCCAGAACACCCCCAGCAGCGCCACTGCGAGCCCGCCTCCGGCCAGGGCGATGTCGCGCGGACCGTGGATCTTGCCGATGGCGGCCAGCGGGAAGCCGGCGAGCACCAGTCCGCCGACGGCCGCGTTGGCCATGATCGTCCAGCGCGCGACGGCCCGCATGTCGGCGACGGTGGCGTCCGCGGACGTGACCACGGCCGCCTGTTCCCCGGTCGGCACGGCCGACGCGGCCGGATCCTGCGACTGCGGCGGCGCGGGGGACGGGATGGTCACGGCCGCGCGGGACCGGCCGTGTCGTCGAGTCGGAACCGCGGCTCCGACAGGTCGCCGTCGTCGGGCAATTCCCCGTACGGGCGCCACGCCGTGCCGTCGTAGTGCTCCACCCGGCCCTCGGCGTTGATCCGGACGGTACCGGCCTGTGGGACGTCCTCGCCGTCCGAGACCGGGCCTTCCGCGCGCACCTGCTCACTCACGCCTGTAACTCCCCCATGACGCCTTGCGGGTGGGAGAAGCGTACCGCTCGTGCCCACCTCCGATGCGGCGATGACGGCGGACCGCGCGAGCCGGCGCGAGACGAGCGGGATCGCGTCCTGGCGCGACCCCGGCCCGGCCGGCACCGGCCGCGGCCGGCCTCAGCCACCGGCCGGCACGACCGCCCGTCGGCACGCACGAAGGCAGGACCAGCCGTCCGTGGGCCCGGGCGGAGGCGGGTCTCAGCCGCCGGTCGCTCCCGTGAAGTGCTCGCCCACCAGTGCCCGCACCACGTCCAGGTCCCGCGCGATCAGCGCGTCCAGCAGCGCCGTGTGCTCGTGCGCGTCCGCGACCAGGTCCGCACGCCCCCGCACCCCCGGCCCGCCCCCGACCAGCGGCCACTGCGCCCTGCGGTGCAGGTCCCCCGCGATCTGCACCAGCTGCCGGTTCCCGGACAGGGACAGCACCGCCCGGTGGAACCCCCGGTCGGACTCCGCGTACGTCGCCCTGCAGCCGGAGGACGCCGCGCGGACCGTCGCCTCGGCCAGCGGGCGCAGTTCGGCCCACCGCTCGGCGGGCACCGTCCGGGCCAGCCGCAGCATCACGGGCACCTCGATCAGCGCCCGGACCTCGGCCAGTTCGGCCAGCTCCCGCGCCCCGCGCTCGACGACCCGGAACCCGCGGTTGGGCACCACCTCGACCGCGCCCTCCAGCGCGAGCTGCTGCATCGCCTCGCGCACCGGCGTCGCCGACACCCCGAAGCGCTCCCCCAGCACCGGCGCCGAGTACACCTCCCCGGGCCGCAGGTCCCCGGCCACCAGCGCCGCCCGCAGCGCGTCGAGGATCTGGCCCCGTACCGAGGCCCGCTGCACGACGGGCCGCACCCGCGGCGCGGGGGGCTCGGAGTGGGTGTGCTCCCCGCGCGCCGCCGCGGCCTGCCGCGGAACCCGGGCCTGACCGGCGGCCTCGGCCCGGACCTGCGGAACCCCCGTCCCGGCGGAGCCCTGCGCACCCTGCTTCACGGGTCCTCCTCCGGACGTATCGGTACTTGGGGTCATTACGGCGGGTTGTTACTCGCCCGTCAAGCACGATAAGCGCACCGGCCCCCAGTTCAAATCCCGGCGATCTTCGGTAAGGTAAGCCTTACCTTCAGGACTCGCCCGTGAGGGACCGTCTACAGACACGGATCGGTGATCACATGCCCGCGACCCGTTCGGCCGTCTCCGGCGCCTACACCCGCCTGGCCGAGGTCCTGCCGGGACTCACCGTCACCGAACTCGCCCCCGGCGAGAAAGCCCCGCACGGCGGGGGCTGGGTCACCGCCGCCGACCTGGCGGCCGCGGGCGACGGCCTCGACGCGTTCCTCGCCTGGGACGAGGCCCAGATCGAGCGGGACTACGACCGGCAGGCCCGGCCCGACGTCGTCGCCAGCTTCGGCCTGCACCGGTACGCCTGGCCCGCCTGCCTGCTGATCACCGTGCCCTGGTTCCTGCACCGGCGCGTCCCCCGCTACCCCGTGACGCACGTCTCCTACGACCGCACCGACCCCCGCCACGCCCTCGGCCACCTGGCCGTCCGCCCGGCCGGCTTCGCCTGCCTGCCCGGCGACGAGGCCGCCGGGCTGCCCGGTGCCCGTGTCGTCGCGGACGAGGAGGCGCTGCGCGCGGAGGTGCGGTCGGCGGTCGCCGAGCACCTGGAGCCGGTCCTGACCGGTTTCGGGCCGCGGATGCGGCGCCGCGGCCGGGCCCTGTGGGGCATGGCGACCGACGAGATCGTCGAGGGCCTGTGGTACGTCGCCCAGCTGTTCGGGGAGATCGAGGAGCGGCGCGCGATGCGCGAACTGGAGCTGCTCCTGCCGGGCGCCACCAAGCCGTACGTCGGCACGGCGGCGTTCCGCGAGCTGACGGGCCCCGGCGGCGAGCCGCTGCGCACCCGGGACCGGGCCAGCTGCTGCATGTTCTACACGCTGCGCCCCGAGGACACCTGCGCCACCTGCCCGCGCACCTGCGACGCCGACCGGGTCAGCAAGCTGCTCGTCACGGCCAGTTGACGGGCCGTCGGACAACGACCCTCCCGGCGTCCCGTAGGATCATCACGCAACCGGACCCCCGTGCACCCGCAGGCGATTCACAACTTCCTCACGCGTCACGGGAACTTTCCGGGGAACCACTCGTACGGGTAGTCTTGTTCGAACTCAACTCCCGCCCCTCAAGCGGCAGTTCGAGCAGAACGCCGCCCTGGGCATCCCCTTGCACTTCCTTGGCGGCCTCTTGCCCCGAAACCCTCTGAGGGCCGGTGGGATTGGGCCACTATGGCGGGCGTTACGCCCTATCCCCATGCAAGGGACCACCCACATGAGACTGACCGACATATCGCTGAACTGGCTGCTTCCGGGCGCCGTGCTTCTCCTGGGCATGCTGGCGGCGGTGGCGGTGCTCGCGCGCGGCAAGCGCTCCTCGGTCAAGGACACGAGCGCGGACGACTCCTGGGAGCGCAGCGAGGAGCGCCGCAGACGCAAGGAAGCGATCTACGGCACTGTTTCCTATGTCCTGCTGTTCTGCTGCGCGGCCGTCGCCGCCGCGCTCTCCTTCCACGGCCTGGTCGGCTTCGGCGAGCAGAACCTGGGCCTGACCGGCGGCTGGCAGTACCTCGTCCCGTTCGGCCTGGACGGCGCGGCGATGTTCTGCTCCGTGCTCGCGGTGCGCGAGGCCAGCCACGGTGACGCGGCGCTCGGTTCGCGGATACTCGTCTGGACGTTCGCACTCGCCGCCGCCTGGTTCAACTGGGTGCACGCGCCCAGGGGCATCGGACACGACGGCGCCCCCCACTTCTTCGCCGGCATGTCCCTCTCCGCGGCCGTCCTGTTCGACCGCGCTCTGAAGCAGACCCGCCGGGCCGCCCTGCGCGAGCAGGGCCTGGTGCCGCGCCCGCTGCCGCAGATCCGCATAGTGCGCTGGCTGCGGGCCCCCCGGGAGACGTACAAGGCCTGGTCGCTGATGCTGCTGGAGGGTGTGCGCAGCCTCGACGAGGCGGTCGACGAGGTGCGCGAGGACAAGCGCAAGAAGGACGCCGACCGGCAGCGGCGCCGCGACCAGCAGCGCGTGGAGCGGGCCCAGCTGAAGGCGATCAGCCGCGGTCACCGCGGCTATCTCGGCCGCGGCGGCGGCCGGCAGCTGGAGGTGCAGGTGGAGCGCGGCTCCTCGCAGGTCACCGCGGAGCCTGCCATATCCGGGCCGGAGCAGCTGCCCGTCCGCTCGCGTCCCTCCCTGCAGCCCGTCCGCAAAGGGGCTGACCCCGTGACGGTCGACCTCACCGCGGAGGACGACACCATGGCGCTGCCGCGCCTGGACTCCCTGGAGCGCAAGCTCAAGGACCTGGAGCAGCAGTTCGGCTAGCCGAGCCGCAGCGGTACGGCAAGGGGGCGTGGCCTGCGGGCCGCGCCCCTTCGGCCGTCAGGCCTCCCGCGGCCCGGCCATGACGCCGGCCCTGGTCCCGGCCTTCACGCCGCCCCGGCCTCCAGCTCGAACCAGACGGCCTTGCCCACGCCGTGCGGCCGTACGCCCCAGGCGTCCGCGAGGGACTGCACCAGGAACAGCCCCCTGCCGTTGGTGCCGTCGTCGGCCACCGGCATCCGCAGCCGGGGCCTGCGGGCCACGAAGTCCCTCACCTCCACGTGCAGTCCGCGGGGCCCGACGGTGGCCGTCAGGACCGCGTCATGGTCGGTGTGGACGATCGCGTTGGTGACGAGCTCGCTGGTGAGCAGCTCCGCCACGTCGGAGATGTCGGACCGCCCCGGCCTTCCCCATTGCCCGAGCAGCTCCCGCAGGGCCCTGCGGGCCTCCGGCACGGCGCGCAGGTCCGACCTGCCCAGTCTGCGCCTCAGCTGAGGCGTCGGCGCCCGCTCCGTGACGTCGTCGGCCTTGTCCTCCACGGTCTTCACCGAGAGGGCCCCGATCGCTATGGGACCGCCTCCTCGTGCCTGCCTCTCCATGACCCCCGCCCGCGCGCCGATGTCGGTTCCCCTCCTGCTCGAACACGTTCACGGGGATCCATGCCCCATGGGGCACGCGGCAGTCATGGGGGGCCGTCGACGACCGGGTGTTCGGCCACGCCGAGGCGGCCGGAGGCGCGGGCGGAGGGCCGCCGGGAGGTGCGGCGGAGACGGGGAGGGGGACAAGAGGGTAGCCGGTCCGGGGCCTCGGCCGGATCCTGACCGCCCGAGATCGGACGATGTGCCGACGGCGGACTGCCGATCCGTACGTATACGGCGGGACTCCAAAACGGCCGGGCACCGTGCGCGCGGGCCCGGTGAAGTTGGCTGAACTACGACGGTTCTCCCGGGGCCGCCGACCCGTTCGGGGCCGTCCTCCCCACCCCCGTGGCGGAGGACGGCCCCGGCCCCTCCCCGGCGCCGGCCCGTCAGTACAGCTTGTTGACGGCGGTGGTCGTCGTCTTCTTGAAGGCGGTCACGGGAGCGTCGTCGAAGTCGCCCATCTGCCCCCACTGCACGACGGTGACGGTGTTGCCGTCCCGTCCGACGGACAGCAGGGAGACGTCGTTGGCACCCCAGGAGGTCTCGGTGTGCAGACCACGGACGCGGGCGCCCTCCTCGACGGGCAGCGTGCCGTAGTCGCGGCCCTCGGCCGCGACGTCCGGGTCGGCCTTCTCGATGCGGTCGGCACAGGTGCGGATCAGGTCGTCGTAGTGCTTCGCCAGGGCCTTGGCCAGGGCGGCCGTGTCCGCCACGACGGTCAGCTGCACCGCGCCGGTGTCCAGGTCGGTCCGGAACTCGCGGTGCCGGTAGTCGTAGGAGGGCACGCCCTCCGTGCTCACACAGAAGCCGAGGGCCTCCGGGAACCCTTCCGTGACCGGTCCGGCGGTCCACGACGACGTCGGGTGCGGCGGCAGCTGGGAAGCCGACAGGAACTTGGGCGCGGCGGCCTTCGGCGCGGCGCCGGCGGCCGGTGCGGTGAGGACCGTGCCGGCCGTGAGGGCGGCGGCGGTGAGTGCGGTGAGCACGCCTGCTCGGATGCGCTGGGACATGGGTGTTTCCCCCGTGGGTCGGTACATGGATGCGAGATGCCGCGGCGACGCCCGTCGGTCGGCCGGGCCGGTCGGTTGCGACACCAAGAGCATCGGCGGTCCCGGCGGACGGGCGCAACAGCCGGCGCCCGATCCGGCGGGGTGGAACCATCCCAGCCCGTCTGACGTGCAGGTACATGGGTGCCTGGGATGCCGTCCCGGGCCGGTTCGTACCTACGAGACGGGGGCACGGTGTCGGCAGTCGACATGGAGGGCACGGGCGGCACGGACGGCGTGGACGACGTCGCCGCGTTCGCGGCGCTGCTGCGGGCGCTGAAGGAGCGCACGGACCGCAGCTACGGTTCGCTGGCCCGCCGCCTCGCCATGAACACCTCGACCCTGCACCGCTATTGCGCGGGCGAGGCGGTGCCGGTCGACTTCGCGCCCGTGGAGCGGCTCGCGGCCCTCTGCGGAGCCCGGCCCGAGGAACGCCTGGAACTCCACCGCCGCTGGCTCCTCGCGGTGGCGGCCCGGCAGCGGCCCCGGGGTGCGGCGACGGCCGGTTCCGCGGAGACCGCGGGCATGACGCGAGAAGCGGGCGCGGTCAACCCGGCGGCCGATGCGGGGAAGGGGCGCGCGCCGCAGGACACGAGCGTCCCGCACGGCGCGGGCGCGGCAGAGGAAGGGCGCGCGGCGCCGACTGCCGACGAGGGGCGGGAAGCCGCCGCGACGCAGGACACCGGCACGGCGCACGACGCCGACGCCGACGCAGCGCACGACGCCGACGCCGCACAGGACGCCCACGCGCCGCAGGACCCCGGCACGACGCAGGACCCCGACGCCGCACAGGCCCCCGGCACGACACAGACCCCCCACGCAGCACAGAACCCCGGCACGACACACACCCCCGGCACAGCGCAGGACGCCGACGCGTCGCAGGACCCCGCCGAGGCGCAAGGCGCGCACAGGCCCGTCGATGAGGACGGCGCACCCCGGGACACGAACCCGGCGCCGGCAGCCGGCCCCGTGGCCCGCCCCGCCACCGGAGCCGCACTCCCCCGCCGCCCCTGGTACCGGCGCAGACGCCTCGCGGTGGGGATGGCCGCCGTCTCGGCCCTGCTCGCGGCCCTCGGGACGCTCGCCGCGCTGCCGGACGGACGGCGCGCGGCCGCCGACGACCGCGCCCGCGCAGCCGGTCCGGCCACATCGGGGGCGACGGGGACCGGGACACCCGAGCGGCACGGCTCCTCTGCCGCACCGAGCACCTCCCCCACCCCCGACCCGTCGTCGCCCTCCGCGGGCCCCAAGGAGAAGGGAGAACGGAAGAAGGAGCCCGCCCCCGCACCCTCCGCCCGCACCACCGCCCCGCCGAAGAGCGGCACGCACGGGACCGGGACCACACCCCTGACCTGGACCGCCAACTCCCAGGCCTGGAAGTTCGGCTGCGGTCACGACTACGTGGTCACCAAGCCCCCGGCCCAGGTCCCCCCGCCCCCGGTCCCGCAGGACGCCGGCACCTGGGCGGCGACCCAGAGCGCGGTCCACGGCGGCGAGACGCTCGTGCAGCTGTCCGTGCAGGGGCGCAGCGACCGGGCCGTCGTGCTGGACGCCCTGCGCGTGCGCGTGGTCGGGCGTGCGGCCCCGGTCCGGGGCAACGCCTACGCCATGGACCAGGGCTGCGGCGGTTCGGTCACCCCGCGCTCCTTCGACGTGGACCTGGACAAGGACCGCCCCATCGCCCGCGCGGTCGCCGGCAGCGACGCCGGTACGCCGATCCCGGCGGTGAGCATGCCGTACCGGGTCTCGGCGCGGGACCCGGAGGTGCTGCTGGTCAACGCCCGGACGCGGGGCTGCGACTGCCGCTGGTACCTGGAGCTTGACTGGTCGTCCGAGGGCCGCACCGGCACCGTCCGCATCGACGACGCCGGCCGCCCGTTCCGCACCAGCGGCATCGCGGACCTGCCCCGCTACACGTACGACACCTCGGCACGCCGGTGGAGACAGGACAGCTGACGGCCCTCGACGACCTCTGACGCCCCCGGAACCTAGAACCGGGGCACGTTGCGCAGGTTGGAGCGGGCCATCTGGAGCATGCGGCCGACTCCGCCGTCCAGCACGACCTTGGAGGCGGACAGCGCGAAGCCGGTCACCATCTCCGCCTTGATCTTCGGCGGGATGGACAGCGCGTTGGGGTCGGTGACGACGTCGACGAGGGCCGGCCCCTTGTGCTTGAAGGCGTCCTTCAGGGCGCCGGCGAGGTCCTTGGGCTTCTCGACGCGTACGCCGTAGGCGCCGCAGGCCCGGGCGACGGCGGCGAAGTCGGGGTTCTTGTTGGCCGTGCCGTGCGAGGGCAGTCCGGCGACCAGCATCTCCAACTCGACCATGCCGAGGGAGGAGTTGTTGAAGAGGACGACCTTGACCGGCAGGTCGTACTGCACCAGCGTCAGGAAGTCGCCCATCAGCATGGAGAACCCGCCGTCGCCGGACATCGACACGACCTGGCGCTTGCGGTCGGTGAACTGCGCGCCGATCGCCATGGGCAGGGCGTTGGCCATCGAGCCGTGGGAGAAGGAACCGATGACGCGGCGGCGGCCGTTGGGCGAGATGTAGCGGGCGGCCCAGACGTTGCACATGCCGGTGTCGACGGTGAACACGGCGTCGTCGGCGGCGACTTCGTCCAGCACGGACGCCACGTACTCGGGGTGGATCGGTGTGTGCTTCTCGACCTTGCGGGTGTACGCCTTCACCACGCCTTCCAGCGCGTCGGCGTGCTTCTTCAGCATCCGGTCGAGGAAGCGGCGGTTCTTCTTCTCCTTCACCCGCGGGATCAGGCAGCGCAGCGTCTCCCGCACGTCGCCCCACACCGCGAGGTCCAGCTTGGAACGGCGGCCCAGGTGTTCCGGCCGGATGTCGACCTGGACGATCTTCACGTCGTCGGGGAGGAACGCGTTGTAGGGGAAGTCCGTGCCCAGCAGGATCAGCAGGTCGCACTCGTGGGTGGCCTCGTAGGCGGCGCCGTAGCCGAGCAGTCCGCTCATGCCGACGTCGAAGGGGTTGTCGTACTGGATCCACTCCTTGCCGCGCAGGGCGTGCCCGACCGGGGACTTGATCTTCGCGGCGAACTCCATGACCTCGGCGTGCGCGCCGGCCGTGCCGCTGCCGCAGAAGAGGGTGACCTTGCCGGCCTCGTCGATCATCTCGACGAGCCGGTCGATCTCGGCGTCGCCGGGGCGGACCGTGGGCCGGGAGGTGACGAGGGCGGTTTCCGCCGCCTGCTCCGGGGCGGGGCGGTCGGCGATGTCACCGGGCAGGGTGACGACGCTGACGCCGCTGCGGCCGACGGCGTTCTGGATGGCGGTCTGCAGCAGCCGCGGCATCTGCTGCGGGCTGGAGATCATCTCGCTGTAGTGGCTGCACTCGGCGAACAGCCGGTCGGGGTGGGTCTCCTGGAAGTAGCCCAGGCCGATCTCGCTGGAGGGGATGTGCGAGGCGAGGGCGAGGACCGGGGCCATCGAGCGGTGGGCGTCGTAGAGGCCGTTGATGAGGTGGAGGTTGCCGGGCCCGCAGGAGCCTGCGCAGGCGGCGAGGCCGCCGGTGATCTGTGCTTCGGCACTGGCGGCGAAGGCGGCGGTCTCCTCGTGCCGGACGTGGATCCAGTCGATGGCGGAGTTGCGGCGGACGGCGTCGACGATCGGGTTGAGACTGTCGCCGACGACGCCGTAGAGGCGTTTCACTCCGGCTCGGGTCAGGATGTCGACGAACTGTTCCGCGACGTTCTGTTTGGCCATGGTCCTCGTCTGCCCCTTCGGTCTCCTGGGATCCCTCCGGTTCCATCAAGTCACAGGGCGCGCTCTCACGCCTCCCAAACGGCAGCGGCCGTACGGTCGTCCGCGTACCCCTTGACCCGTACCTGGGAGTCGGCGAGGAACGCCGCGAGGCCGGGAGGCTCGGGCCGCGACCACCGCTCGGCGAGGAACTCGCCCAGTTCGGGCTCCCCGCGCAGGGGCTCGGCGAGACCGCTGCTGCACATCAGGAGCGTGTCACCCGGGCGGGCGACGGAGGTGCGGAAACGGAAGGGTTCGCGGGGCGGTTCCGGGGCGGGCTCGTAAGGGCTGGGCGGGGTCGGGATGCCCAGGTCCATGGTGAGCCGGTCGCCCTGGGGCGTCTCGGACGGCGGCGATCCGTAGCCCACGACCGGTTCGCCCCTGGCCTCGGTGACCTGCGGCTCGATGTCCTGCCACTCGCCCTCCCGCAGCCGGAACAGCCCGCCCGGGCCGACGCCGAAGAACACGCGCGTGCGGCATTCGGGGTCGGCGGGCAGCAGCAGGCAGCGCAGGCCCGCCGCGTACTCCTCCGGGGCGACGCCCTGCTCGGCGGCGCTGGCGCGGAGCTTGCCGAGGCTGCGGTCGGTGAGGCGGTGCAGGCCGGACTTGAGGTCGCCACGCCGGCCGCCCCTTATGTCCTCCACGAGCCGCGCGTGGCTGCGTCCCACGGCCCGGCCGATCCACTGGCAGGCCTCGGCGGCGGCCCGGTGCGCTCCCGGTGCGGTCCGGGCCCCGGTCGCCACGGCCACGAGCAGCAGCGCGTGCTCACCCGTGCCGAAGCGCGCCGTGAGCAGCGCGTCGCGCCGTGGCTCGCCGCGGTACCGCGCGGAGTCGCCGCGCACGGACGCCGCCCGTACCGTGCAGACCCCGTAGCGGGCCCCGTCGAGCACGGTGTCCGCGACCAGGCCACCCAGGTCGTCCGGGTCGGCGGGCGGGAGCGCGGTCGGCTCGGCGTCGTAGGTGGGCGGTCGCGACCCGACGTGGCCGCGGGCCCGCGGGACGGACTCGTGCGGCTCGACGCGCGGACCGGGTCCGGCCTCGGCGGCGCGCGGGGAGGGCGGTGCCCCCGCGCCGGCGGGGGGCTCGGGCGGCGGAGCCGGGACCGCCGGGGGGACGGCAGGCGGTGGCCCCGGAGGGACGGCGGGCGGATCGGCGGGGGCCGGCGGGGCGAGCCGGCCGACGACTGTCGGAGGGGTGGCGTCACGCGGCGGGTCGGCCGCGGCCGAGGGATCGAGGTCGCGCCAGCCGGGAGGAACCGTGGGCGGCGGCGGTGGCACGGGCGGCGAAACCGGAGGTGGCGGCGCGTCGGGAACCGCAGGGGCGGGCGAGTCCGGCCGGTCGGTCGCTGAAGGGGAGGACGGCCCGGCGGGATCGCCGGGCTCCGCACGGCCCGCGGGACGGGACGCCGTCGGGAAGGTCACGGGGCCCGTGGCCCGGGCGGGCGGCGGTTCCCAGGGCGCCCGCTGCGGCGCCCTGCCGCCGGGGCGCGGCAGGTCGTCCGCTCCGGAGCGGGGTGCCGGCACCACCGGCTCCACACCCCCCGGCCGCCTCGGCCCCGACCGCTCGGCATCGGACGCCCGCGGAGCCCCGGTCCGCTCCGCGTCGGACGGCCACGGTGAACCAGGTCCCTCCGTCTCGCCCGACCGCGACGGGCCTGACCGCGACCCGTGGGGCGGCTGCTGCCCCGGCCGCTCGGCGCCAGCGGGCCGCGACGGCCCCCACCGTTCCGCCTGTGCCGGCTGTCCCGGGCGGTCGTCCGGTGGGTCGAGTCTCCCGGCGGCGGGGCCGGTCTCCTCCGGGCCGCCCACCGTCCCCGCCGCCGAGGCGAAGCGGTCGTCCAGGGAATCGGGGGCCGGTGCGGGGCCCGTGTCGCCGGTGGAGTCGTCGTACAACTGCCCCCACCAGTCGTCCTCGTGACCGGTGGGCCTTCCCCCCTGCTGGCTCATGCCCGTCATTGTCCACCGCGTGAGCCGGATGAAAACGGGGCTTGTGGAAAAAACCGGCCCGCCACCCCGGCGCACCCCGCGCTCCGGGTGATCCGTAGAACGGTCGTCCGATACCGCGCGCCCCGGCGGCCAGGGGTCGCTGACCTGCGGGTCTGGCCGTCCCGAACGGTCCTGACCTGCGCCTTCTGTCGGGTTCCGGCAGTCTGGTCAGATGGGAGTGTGGGACCTCCTGCTGGTCGGGCTGGTCATCCTGCTCGGCCTGTGCGGAGTGCTGCTGCCCGCGATGCCGGGGTCGCTGCTCGTGTGGGCCGCGGTCCTGTGGTGGGCGCTGCAGGACCCGCGGGCCGTCGCCTGGGGGGTGCTGGTGGGGGCGACGGTGCTGCTGCTCGTCTCCCAGGCGGTGCGCTGGGCGCTGCCGCCCAGGCGCCTGCGGGCGAACCGCACCAGCCGCCGCATGCTGGCCTGCGCCGGAGCCGGCTCCACCGCCGGTTTCGTCCTGCTGCCCGTCCTCGGCGCGATCCCGGGCTTCCTGGCCGGCGTCTACGTCTTCGAACGCGTCCGGCTGGGCCGCCGCGCCGAGGCGAGGTCCGCCCTGCGCACCGTGATGCGCTCGGGCGGCTCCAGCGTCCTGGCCGAACTGTTCGCCTGCCAGCTGATCGCGGCGGCGTGGCTGGGCGCGGTCCTCTGGGCCTGACACGGGGACCCCGGGCCGGGGTCAGAGCACTCCCTCGTGCGTCAGCAGCCGCACCTTGCGGTCCAGTCCGCCCGCGTAACCGGTCAGCGTGCCGTCGGCCCCGATGACCCGGTGGCACGGGCGGACCACCAGCAGCGGGTTCGCACCGATCGCACCGCCGACGGCCCGCACGGCCGCCCGGGGCGCCCCGATCCGGCGGGCGATCTCCCCGTACGTCACGGTCGAGCCGTAGGGGACGTCGTCCAGCGCGGCCCACACCCGCTCCCGGAAGGGGGTGCCCTCGGTGCGCCACGCCAGCCGGAACTCCTTCAGTTCCCCGGCGAAGTACGCGGCCAGCTGCTCCCGCGCCGCGCGGAACGGCCCGGGGTCGCGCCGCCAGTCGTCCCGCACCACGCGTCCGCCCTTCTGCCCGGGCACGGACAGCGAGGTCAGCTCGCCGGTCGGGGCGGCGGTGAGCAGGAGCGGCCCGACGGGGCTGGGCACGCTCGTCCAGTAGGTCGGCTGGGTCATCGGAGCTCCCACTCCCCTGCTGCGCGCAGGTGGTTCAGGGCGTACGAGCGCCAGGGGCGCCACGTGCCGGGGATGTCGAGGCCGGGCGGGGCGACGTCCGGGTCGCCGAGGGCGCGGGTGCGGATCGCGGCGGCCGTACGGGCGTCCAGTCCGGGCAGGGCCAGCAGGGCGTCCTGCGCGGCCTCCCGGTCGGCGCCCGGGTCGAGGCGCAGGACGCCGTCGGCGAGGGCGGTGGTGAGCGCCCCGAGGGTGCCGCCGGGCTCGGCCCCCGCGAGGACGGCCGGCTCGGGGAAGAGGTGCGTGAGGCTGCCGCAGGGGGCGTCGAGGGCCTTGCCGTAGCGCCGTACCAGGCGCTCGGCCTCGGTGCGTCCGGCCAGCGCGCGCACCGCGAGTTCCTCCGGGTCGGCGGCGCCGGGCGAGCGCAGGCCGGGGCGGGCACGGACCAGCGGGGCGAGCCGCGGGTCGGCGCCGAGCCGTTCGTCGACGGCGTAGGGGTCGGCGTCGAGGTCGAACAGCCGCCGCAGCCGCTGTACTGCGGTGGTCAGGTCGCGAGGGTCGGTGAGGTGCAGCCGGGCGTCGAGCCAGCCGCCCGGGTGGGCGCCGGAGCCGGTCCGGGTGGTGCCGGGACGTTCGCCGACGGCGACGATGCCGGTGCCGTACGGCAGGCGCAGGGTGCGCCGGTAGGTGCGCGCGCCGGGCGGGCCGCTCACCTCCTCGATGCCGGGCACGGCCTCGTCCTGGAGCAGGTCGAAGACGGGTCCGGCCTGGTAGGGGCCGCGGTGGGCGAGCCGCAGCGGGATCCCGGCGCCGGGGGTGGCCGTGCGGCGGGCGCGGCCGTTCCCCGGTGCGGCGGCACGCAGCCGGCTCGGGGTCGACGCGTAGATCGCGCGGATCGTGTCGTTGAACTGCCGCACGCTGGCGAACCCGGCGGCGAACGCGATCTCCGTGATCGGCAGCTCGGTGGTCTGCACCAGCAGGCGCGCGGTGTGGGCCCGCTGGGCGCGGGCGAGGGCGACCGGCCCGGCGCCGAGTTCGGCGGTGAGCTGCCGCTGCACCTGCCGTGCGCTGTAGCCGAGCCGTGCGGCGAGCCCGGCGACGCCCTCCCGGTCGACGACGCCGTCGGCGATCAGCCGCATGGCCCGGCCCACCACGTCCGCGCGGACGTTCCACTCGGCGGAGCCGGGCACGGCGTCCGGGCGGCACCGCCGGCAGGCCCGGAACCCCGAGCCCTGCGCGGCGGCGGCCGTGGCGAAGAACCGTACGTTGGCCCGCTTGGGGGTGACCGCGGGGCAGCTCGGCCGGCAGTAGATGCCGGTCGTCTCGACGGCGAAGAAGAACAGGCCGTCGAAGCGGGCGTCGCGGCTGCGTACGGCCTCGTACCTGGTGTCCTCGTCCGTTCCCTGGGTGCTCACGGGTCCAGTCTCCGCCGTGGGCGGGGCCACCGCTGGCGGAAATCGGACACCGCGATCGGGGACCGCCCCGCCACCCCGCGGCTCCGGGGCGGCGGGGAGAACCCCACTCGTCGAGAGGGCGGGGAACGGCCGTACCGTCAGGAACGCCAGTGCGCTCCCCGCTTGGCCTCCATCGCGGCCTTGCCCATCGCCCCCTTCCGCTTCCAGTCCTTGCGGATCTCCGCCCGGAGGCGGGCGTCCGTCTTGGCGACGATGCGCTGGTTCTCGCGCAGCAGCTTGCGGTAGCTGTGCAGCCGCCGCTCCGGCAGGTCACCGGAGTCCACGGCGGCCAGCACCGCGCAGCCGGGCTCGGCCTCGTGGGCGCAGTCGTGGAAGCGGCACCGCGCGGCCAGTTCCTCGATCTCGGAGAACACCTGCCCGACGCCGGTCTCGGCGTCCCACAGGCCCACGCCCCGCAGGCCGGGTGTGTCGATCAGGACGCCCCCGCCGGGCAGGGCGAGCAGGTTGCGCGTGGTGGTGGTGTGGCGGCCCTTGCCGTCGACGTCCCGGGTGGCCCGGACGTCCATGACGTCCTCGCCGAGGAGCGCGTTGGCGAGGGTCGACTTGCCGGCACCCGACTGTCCGAGCAGCACGGACGTACCGCCGCAGACGAGGGCGGCGACGACGTCGAGCCCGTCCCCGTCCTGGGCGCTGACGGGCACCACCGGGACGCCGGGCGCGCTGGTCTCCACGTCCTGGACGAGGTGGGAGCGGGTCACCGCGTCGGGCACGAGGTCGGCCTTGGTGAGGACGACCACGGGCTGCGCCCCGGACTCCCAGGCGAGGGCCAGGAACCGCTCGACGCGGCCGAGGTCGAGTTCGACGGCGAGGGACACGGCGACGACGGCGTGGTCGACGTTGGCCGCGAGGATCTGTCCCTCGGACCGCTTGGAGGAGGTGGAGCGGACGAAGGCGGTGCGGCGCGGCAGGTACGTGCGGACGTAGCGCGGGTTGCCGCCCGGTTCGACGGCGACCCAGTCGCCGGTGCAGACGACCCGCAGGGGGTCGTGCGGGGTGACGAACGCGGTGTCGGCCCGCAGGATCCCGTCGGCGGTGACGACGTCGCACTGCCCGCGGTCGACGCGGACGACCCGGCCGGGCAGCAGCCCTTCGGCCTCGTACGGAGCGAAGGTCTCGGCCCAGGCGGCGTCCCAGCCGTAGGGAGCGAGGGCGGCGGAAACGGATGAAGCGGAGGAGGCGGAGCTGGAAGACAAGGGTGATCCTTCTGGAGGACGGCCCCGGCCCGACGCTCGGTCGGTCAGCCGGCGACCACGGAGGTGGACTTCAGGAACTGGATGCGGGCAGCGCTCATCGCAATGACAGCCATCGGTCGACACCTCCTCGTCCCTCTTGGATCTTCGGCTTCGTCGGCTCTTCGCAGAACCGGCGTCACCGTACCCCGTCCTGCCGCGGTCGCGTCAACCGCTTTTCGCGCAGGCCCGGCCGTTCAGCGTGAAGTCGTAGGGCGGGGAGTTCCTGCCCTGCCAGGAGGCGAGGAAGCCGAAGGCCAGTTCGCCGCCCGCGGGCACGGACCTGTTGTAGTCGGCGGCGGTGGCGGTGACGCGGGAGCCGTCCTGGGAGACGGAGGCGTCCCACATCTGCCCGACCTGCTGGCCGTCCCGGAAGGACCAGGAGACCTCCCAGGAGCCGAGGGCGGCGGTGCTGGTGACGCTGACGGTGGCCTGGAAGCCGTCGGGCCACTGGTTGACCAGGTCGTACTCGACCCGGCAGGTGGGCTGTGCGCGCTCGTCGCCGGGTGGGGGCCGGTCGGTGGGCGAGGCGGTGCCCTGCGGTTCGGTGTGCTGGTTGCGGCTCTTCGACGAGCGGGGCTCGTCCGGCTCGGGCGCGCCGGTGCCGGAGCCCGCCGGGCCGGCCGGCTGGGAGGTGGCGGGCGGCAGCGACGGGGCGGAGGGCAGGGACGGGCCGGGGTCGGCCACCGGCTGGCGGCCGGCGTCGTCGCGCGCGCCGAGGTCGTCGCCCGAGCCGCCGAAGGGCATCAGGGAGACGCCGAGCGCCAGGACGGAGACGAGGACGGCGGCGACGAGGAGGCCGCTGCGGGCGACACGCGCCTTCTGCGTCCCGTCCTCCGCCTCCTCGGCGGCCCGGTCCGCCGCGCCGGGCCGGCCGGAGCCGAGCCGTACCTCGGCGGCGCGCCGGCGGCGCTCCAGGTAGGCGAGTCCGCCCCAGCCGATCACCCCGCCGGCCAGCGCCCCCGGCAGTCCGCCGCCGTGCAGGCGCAGGCAGGCGGCGGCCTCGGCGCACTCCACGCAGGTGGCGAGGTGCCGGGAGAGGTCGCCGGGGGTGTCGGCGGCTGAGGAGCGTGTGACGGCGTCCAGCAGCCGGGCGTAGCTGCGGCACCGGGCGTCCATCGGGGTGTCGAGGTGGTTGCGGTGGCAGCGGTCCCGGAACAGGGTGCGCACCTGCTGGAGTTCCTCGGCGGCGGTGGCCGGGTCCAGGCCCAGGCGGCGGGCGGCCAGGGACAGCGGCAGGGCCTCCACCTCGGCCAGCCACAGCAGTTCGGCGTCCGCCTGCTGCAGGTCGCGCAGGCCGCGCAGCGCGAGCGGGCGCCGCAGGGGCGGCCCGGTGTACCGGGCGGCCTTGTCCGAGTTGAGCCACAGCCGCAGATCGGGGTCGAGCTTGTGGCCCTGCCCGTCCTCCTCCCAGGCCGCCGCCGTGGTGCGCACGGAGGTCAGCAGCAGGGGGATGCGGGGCAGCCGGGCGGGGCGGCGGCCGGCGCCGCGGACGGGACCGGCCTCGGCGGCGCGGGCCTCGCGCATGCCGTGCGCGAACGCCTCCCGGCCCAGCTGCGCGGCGGCCGTGGAACCGGACGTGCACAGGTCGGCGTAGGCGAGGACCGCGTCCCAGCACTCGGAGAACAGCGCGGCCTCGGTGGCGTCCTGAGGGGTCGGCAGGTCGGGCATGAGTCTCCTGCATCCGCAAGCGAGGTCAACTCACCATGTCGGCATTGGAGTTGGGGGGAACCTCGGGGGCGGGCAGGAGTTTTTCACGCTTCCGACACAACTGACAAGCCGCGTATTCAAATCCCGGTGCGGGGCTTCCGGGTGGATACGTACGCGGCGCCGTTCCGTCTCAGGGCGGACCGGGTCAGACCTCGACGGGTGCGTCCGCGGGCAGGCTGTCCATGAAGGAGCTGACCGAGAAGACCGCGTTCCCCGCGCCGGGCGGGCCGTAACCGGGGGGCGAGGAGAGGCCGAAGTCCTCCATCGTCTGCCGGTACGCCTGGAGCAGGCGGATGTGGTACTCCAGGGGCGCGCCCTGCGGGTTGGCCTTGCCGAGCGGGGTCGTGGGCTCCGGGCACCAGGTGGTGAAGCGGGGCGTGATCCCGTGGGACATGAAGAAGCGCAGGCCCTCGGTGGTGGAGGCGATGGCCTCGTCGACCGTCTTGAAGCCGAAGGGCTCGGCCATCTCGACTCCGGCGACGAAGTTCGGGATGACGTTGCGGGCGCCGAAGATCTCGGCGGAGTCCAGGATGCGCTTGTGCCACTCGTCGCGGCCGACGTACCGCTCCTTGCCGGGGCAGTACATCTTGAACAGGTACTCGTCCCACACCTCGTAGTTGGGGTGGTAGATCTGCACGCCGTAGTCCTTGAAGCGCTGGACGTCGTCGCGGGGCAGGGCCTGGGCGACCACCTTGCCGATCCAGCGGCCGGGGAAGCGCTCCTCGATGGCCTTGGCGTAGTGGCCGTAGAAGTCGGCCTCGTCACGGCCGGAGACCGTCTTGGTGATGGCGCCGCCGGTGAGGGTGTAGGCGGTGGAGGTCTTCGCCGTGTCGTAGCGGTCGATGATCTCCAGGGCCTCGAGGACCTCCTCGACGTCCTTCACGCCCGTGTAGGGCCGGCCCGCGGCCTTGTGCTGGCGCCAGTTGTGGTTGATGTCGCAGTACTGGCACTCCTCCTTGGCGCCGAAGTACTGGCAGACCCGGAAGACGGTCAGGTAGATCAGGTAGCCCCACTGGATGGTCGGGGCGACCTCCATGACCGACTTCCCGTTGGACAGGGTGTGCCGGTAGTACTCGGGCATCGGCGGCACGCCGACGTCGGAGATCCGCCTGCCGTCGAGGTAGAGGCCGAGCACGCCGTCCTCGTTCGCGGCGACGCGGTAGGGCGAGGAGGGGTTCACCCGGACCGAGACGACCGTGCGCCGCAGGTCGTAGGGGCCGCCGGTGAGGATGATCTCCTCCGGGGGGCGGCGCAGCGCCGCCTCGCCCAGTTCGGGCAGGGTGCCGTGGTCGAAGGAGAAGATGAAGTAGGACTTCGGCTTGACGTCACCGCCCTCGTTGTCGCTGAGCGCCGACGGGTCGAAGGCCACACCGCCCCGGAGCAGGTCCTCCTTGAAGACGGCTTCCCGCGGGACGTGCGGGAACCGCTCCATCAGATCCTCGACCAGCGCGGTACGGCTGCCGCTGCCCATCCCGTGTCTCCTCCCGCTCGGACGTACGACTCCTCACGGTATGCCCATGGCTGTGCGTGAGCGGTACCGGGTCCCCCCGAGGCGCTGCTTATGACCGGAATCACCGCTTCTGCGACACCCGGGCCGCCGTCACGCCGCGTGGGCCAGGGCCGCCGGATCGACGGCGTGGGCCAGGCCCGTGCCGGCCAGCAGCCGTTCCGCCTCCTCCACCACGGTCAGGCCGAGCCGGGCCAGCTCGTTGCCCTGGGAGCCCGCGAGGTGCGGGGTGACGAACGCCCCGGGCAGGTCGTACAGGGGCGAGTCGGCGGGCAGCGGCTCGGGGTCGGTGACGTCGAGGACCGCGGTCAGGCGCCCGGTGCGCAGTTCCGCCACGAGGGCGTCGTGGTCGACCAGCGTGCCCCGGGCGGTGTTGATCAGGACCGCCCCGTCGGGCATGAGGGCCAGTTCGCGGCGGCCGATCAGATGGCGGGTCTCGGGCGTCTCGGGGGCGTGGACGGTGACGACGTCGCAGGTGCGCAGCAGGTCGTCGAGCGGCAGCAGGGGGACGCCGAGCGCGGCGGCCTCCCGCTCGTCGACGTAGGGGTCGGTGAGGACGGGCCGCAGGTCGAAGGGGCGGAGCAGTTCGAGGACACGGCGGCCGATGCGGGAGGCGCCGATCACGCCGACGCGGCGGCCGTGGTTGCCGATGCCGGCCAGGACGCCCCAGCCCGCCGACGCCCGGGTGGCGCGCAGCCGCTCGCGGGAGGCGAGGACGTCCTTCCCGGCGAGCAGGATCATGGCGAGGGTGTACTCGGCGACCGGCAGGGCGTTGGCCGCCGCCGCCGAGGAGACGGCGATGCCGCGCTCCCAGACCGCGGGGGTGACGAAGGATTTCACGGACCCGGCCGAGTGCAGCACCGCGCGCAGCCGGGGAGCCGCCTCCAGGACCGCCTCGTCGAGCGGGGGGCAGCCCCAGCCGGTCACCAGGATCTCGGTCCGGGCCAGGGCGTCGAGGACGGCGGGCTCGGTGAAGTCCCGGGCCACGAGGGCGGGATCGATGTCCACCGAGGTCCGCAGCCGGGCCAGCACCTCGGGCGGGAAGACCTGCGGCACGTGTTCGGCGGCCAGGGCGAACAGTGCCTGGGGGCGCTGGTTCAAGGAGGTGACCTTCCCACTCGTGACCCGCGGGCGCGGCTCCGGCGGATCGTTGGAAACCGCTTCCTACGGCAGCTCCACGGTAGGCCGACCCGGGCGGCGGCGGCAACGGAAGGCGGCCGGGGTAGGTTCCGGCAGGGGCTTTCCCTGCCCCACTGCCTCGGGGAAGGACGACGCGATGACCGGGACCGTGACCAACTGGGCGGGCAACATCACCTACGCGGCGAAGGAACTGCACCGGCCGGCCTCGCTCGACGCGCTGCGGGCGCTCGTCGCGGCCGGTGACCGCGTGCGGGTGCTGGGCAGCGGACACTCGTTCAACCTGATAGCCGAGCCGGGCCGCGAGGGCGTCCTGCTGTCCCTGGCCGACCTGCCTCCCGAGGTGGAGGTCGACACCGCGGCCCGCACGGTCCGGGTGGGCGGCGGCGTGCGGTACGCGGAGCTGGCCCGGCGGGTGCACGCGCAGGGCCTCGCGCTGCCCAACATGGCGTCCCTGCCGCACATCTCGGTGGCCGGGTCGGTGGCGACCGGCACGCACGGCTCCGGGGTGCTCAACGGGCCGCTGTCGGTGCCCGTCCGGGAGGTGGAGCTGGTCACGGCCGACGGTTCGACGGTGCGCATCGGGCGCGACGAGGAGCGGTTCGGCGGGGCCGTGACCTCGCTCGGCGCGCTGGGCGTGGTCACCGCGCTCACCCTGGACCTGGAGCCGGCCTACGAGGTGGAGCAGCACCTGTTCACCGAACTGCCGCTGGAGGGGCTGGACTCCGGGGCGTTCGAGACGGTGATGGCGACGGCGTACAGCGTCAGCCTGTTCACCGACTGGCGGGCGCCGGGCTTCCGGCAGGTGTGGCTGAAGCGGCGCACCGACCAGCCGCTCCCCGCGTTCCCGTGGGCCGCGCCGGCCACCGAGAAGCTGCACCCGGTGCCGGGCATGCCGGCGGTCAACTGCACGGAGCAGTTCGGCGTGCCGGGGCCGTGGCACGAGCGGCTGCCGCACTTCCGGGCGGAGTTCGTGCCGAGCAGCGGGGAGGAGCTGCAGTCGGAGTACCTGCTGCCGCGCGGGCACGCCGTGCAGATGCTGCGGGCGCTCGACGCGATCCGGGACACCCTCGCCCCGGTGCTGCAGACCTGCGAGGTGCGCACCGTCGCCGCCGACGACCAGTGGCTGAGCCCGTCCTACGGCCGGGACACGGTGGCGGTGCACTTCACGTGGGTGGCGGACACACCGGCGGTGCTGCCGGTGGTGCGGCGGGTGGAGGAGGCGCTCGCCCCGTTCGGGGCGCGGCCGCACTGGGGCAAGGTGTTCACCCTGCCCGCCTCCGCCCTGGCCGGGCTGTATCCGCGTCTGGGCGACTTCCGGTCGCTGGCGCGGGAACTGGACCCGCGGGGGACGTTCGCCAACGCCTTCGTGCGGGACGTGCTGGCGGAGGCGTAAGGGCGCGGCCCAACCGGGGCGGGCGGCCGCCCGGCCCGTCCCGCGCGCGGCCGGTCAGGCCGTGGCGTGCGGCCGGCTGGGCGGGCTCGGGGGCACGACGCGGTCCGCCTCGTCCTGGAGCAGCAGCGAGAGCAGGGACGCCACGGTCAGGCCGGCCTCGGCGGGGTGCCGCAGCACCTTGCCGGGGTCGATGCGGTACGTGTTCGTACGGCCCTCCCGGGTGTGGGAGAGGTAGCCGTCCTGCTCCAGGTCGGAAATGATCTTCTGTACGGCACGTTCCGTGAGCCGGCAGTGGGCCGCGATGTCCCTGATCCGGGCGCTGCGGTTGTCGGCGATGGCCGCCAGCACTCGCGCATGGTTGGTGAGGAACGTCCATCCGGTGTGTGGCTCGGGCACTCCATCCATACCCCCACTCTACTGACCGAACATTCGCGCACCCAAAAACACGTACTGCATTTCACGTATTGGTTGACGTGTCCGGGGTAGAGGGGCAAGGCTGGACACGAAGGCAGGGCGAAAGAGAGGGAGCGACAGCCATGCCGGAGCCCGCGCATACCGCGGCGATGCCGCCCTGCACGGCGACCCTGGAGGTCACACCGGAGGGCGGCCGGACGCGGGTGACGCTGCGGGGCGAGCTGGATCTGGGCAGCCGGCGGCTCCTTCCCGAACTCCACGACGCCCTGCGCCTGTCGGGCAGCGGCGTCGACCTGTATCTGGACGGGGTCGGGTTCTGCGACTGCTCCGGGCTCGGCACGCTGATGGACCTGCGGACCCGCGCCCTCCGCGAGGACAGGACGCTCACCGTCCGCTCCGCGGGCACGGCGGTCGGGCGCCTGCTCGACCTGACGGGTACGAGGGAGCTGTTCGAGGAACCCCGGCGCCCGCCCGGCCCGTCGGGGGATCCGGCACCCGCCGCCGCGCCCGGCCCGGCCCGGCCGGACGGGACCGACGGGGGCCCGCGCACCCAGGTCATCCCCGTGCGGCGGACCGTACAGGCCAGGCGCACGGCCGACCCGGCCCGCGACCTGATGGGCCGCGCGTAGGGCGGCACACCGCCGGACCGGACCCGGCACCGGCGAACGGCCGCCGTCGCGGTCACGGAGCCCGGACCGGGGACGGCGATGCGCCCCGGAACCGGAACGCGGGAACCGGGACGACGCCGGAGGACGGGGCCTGACGCACCCCGCCACCCGCCACGGCCGAAGCCCATGCACCGGCCCGCACGGTCCCGACTCCGGACGGACCCCTCGCGCCGCCGCCGCACCGCGCCCGACTCCGGACGGACTCTTCCCCCCTACCCCGTACGCCCCCCGCACCGCGCCCGACTCCGGACGGACCGGCCCTGTACGGGCCCGCAGGACCCGGAGTGCCGGTCGCGCACGACCCCGCACCACGCCCGTTTCCCGACGGATCCTTGGCCGCGCACGGAGCGACCGGCGGCCACCCACCGCACGACGCCGCGGCTCCACCATCCCCCGCGGTCACCCCCGGGCCGACCCCGCCCCCACCCCCTGAGGCATCATGGGCGAGCCACCCCCGGCCGCAGGTCTCCCGCGCGCGGGACGGACTTTATAAAGCCCCTTTCCAAACCCCTTGTCGAAAGTCCCGGCAGACCATAGCCTTGCGCCGCGCCGGTGCCGACGTCGACCCGGCCCGAGCCGGTCTGGGAAAGGGATGAGCACCCGGTGAAGCGCACATCACGCGACATCCGCACCGCGAACCGCTACGAGGTGCTGCGCCAGATCATCGCGGCGTCCCCCACCTCCCGGCAGGAGCTGGCGGCAGCCACCGGTCTCAGCCTCGCGACGGTCGCCACCCTCGTCGGCGAGCTGCTCGACCTGCGCATGATCACGGAGGTCGGCTTCGAGGACTCGGCAGGCGGCCGCCCCCGGGGCCTGGTCGCGGTCAACGCCTCGGGCGGCGCGCTGATCGGCGTCGACATCGCCGAGACGTACGTCCACGTCGAGCTGTTCGACCTGGCGCTGAACGTGCTGGCCCGGGCCGAGGAGGACGTCCGGCCCGGCGAGAGCCTGCCCGAGCAGGTGGTGGGCCACGTGGCCACCGCCGTCGGCTCGGTGGTCGCCCAGGCCGGCATCGAGGGCGCCCGGGTGCTCGGGGTCGGCGTGAGCGTGCCGGGACAGGTGGACCGGGCCACCGGCATCGCGGAGTACGCGCCCAACTGGGACTGGCACGACGTGCCGCTGCTCGACCTGCTCACCGAGCACATCGCCTACCCGCTGTACCTGGACAACCCGCTGCGCGCCAGCGCGGTGGCCGAGCTGTGGTTCGGCGCCGCGCGCGGCCGCGGGAACGCCGTGGTGGTCAACCTCGGGACGGGCGTGGGCGCCGGACTCGTCCTGGGCGGCGGACTGCACCGCGGCGTGAGCAACAGCGCCGGCGAGTGGGGCCACACCACGATGGTGCTGGACGGACGGCTGTGCCGGTGCGGCAACCACGGCTGCGTGGAGGCCTACGTCGGCGCCCGCGGCATCATGCTGAACCTGCGCGAGATCGGCCCCGACAGCCCGCTGCTGCACGCCGAGGACCAGACGGCGACCATCGACGCGCTGGCCCGGGGCGTACGGGGCGGCGACCCGGTGGCGCGCCGGGCCGTCCAGGAGACCGCCCGCTATCTGGGCGCCGGCGTCGCCGACCTGGTGAACCTGTTCAACCCCGAGATCGTCGTGCTGAGCAGCTGGGTCGCCCGCACCCTGGGCGAACCGCTGCTGCACGAGGTGCGCGACGCCGTGACCCGGCACGCGCTGCCGCGGCCGCTGGCCGCCACCGAGATCGTCCTGTCGCCGATCCCCACCGACGCGGTGTGCCTGGGCGCGGCGACGTTCGCGCTGGAGGGCGCGCTGCAGGCGGTCGGGCAGAAGAACGGCACGCGGGCCGCCGTGCGCGGCCGGGCCGCCGCACCCCCCTCGTAACGGCGGAGCCGGGCTGCGCCACACCCTCCGGCCGTTCGAAATCGCGAACCGGAGACAACGCTTCGCACCGACTTCGTCCAACCCCTTGCCGAAGCCTTAGCCGAAGCTCTAGCGTCCCGCACCGCACCCCCCTCTTCCAGCCAACCGGCGCGAGCCACCGGGCCGAGCGTGATCCGGGGACCGAGCCGGAGAGCCGCAGCCGTACTCGAGACAAGGACGTCAGCATGTCGGCATCGAGCAACAGCACCTGGGACCGCCGAACCGTACTGCGGGCCGCGATGGGCCTGGCCGCCGCCGGCGGGCTGGCCGCCTGCGGCAGCAACACCGGGCGGGGCGGCGGGTCGGGGTCGGGCAAGGGCCTCGTCCAGTACTTCCACGCGTACGGCGAGGCCGGCGTCGAGCAGGCCGTCAAGCGCTACGCCAAGGCCTACAAGGACGCCGACGTGACCACGCGGTGGATCACGGGCAACAACTTCGAGCAGAAGCTCTTCGCCGCGCTGCTCACCGACAACGCGCCCGACGTCTTCGAGTTCCACCCGCAGATCCAGCTCGTCAAGAGCGGTCAGGTGGCCGACCTGACGGACATCATCGAGCCGGTCAAGGACGACTTCAACCAGGCCGACATCACGTCGCACACGGTCGACGGGAAGATATACGGCGTCCGGATGATCGACGACCCGCAGTTCTTCTTCTACCGCCCGTCGATGTTCGAGAAGGCCGGCGTCGAGGTGCCGACGACGCTGGAGGAGCTGGTCGAGGCGGCCGCCCGGCTCAGGACCGGCAAGGTCAAGGGCGCCTACCTGGGCAACGACCTCACCCCGGTGCAGCACAACCTGATCTGGTCGGCCGGTGCCGACACCCTGACCACCGACAACAAGCCCGCCTTCAACACCGACGCGGTCGCCGACGGCCTCAAGCAGCTGCGTGGCCTGTTCACCAGCGGTGACCTGCTCCTCGGCGCCCCCGCCGACTGGTGGGACCCCTCGGCCTTCACCCAGGGTCTGACGGCGATCCAGTGGTGCGGCATGTGGGCCATGCCGGTCATGCAGAAGGCGCTCGGCGACGACATCGGCATCTTCCCCTTCCCGAAGGTCGGTTCGGCCGGCAAGGAGTCCGTCTACAACGGCGGCTGGTCGATGTTCGTCAACGCCAAGGGCAAGAACGTCGAGGCGGCCAAGGAATACGTCAAGTGGCTGTGGATCGACCAGAAGCAGTACCAGGAGGACTTCGCCACCTCCTACGGCTTCCACATCCCGCCGCGCACCTCCCTCGCTCAGTCCGCCGACAAGCTGAAGTCGGGCCTGCCTGCCGAGGGCGTGAAGCTGTTCAACGAGTTCGGGCACTTCGACAACATCGGCTGGACGCAGGCCATGATCGCCGCGTTCAACGACGTCATGGCGAACTCCGTCCGCAAGAACGGCGATCCGAAGGCCCAGCTCGCCGCCTGCGAGAAGAAGGTCGGCGCCGAGCTCAAGAAGCTCTTCGGTTAGGCCGCCGGACGGATCCCGACATGTCGACCACCACCACACCCGGGGTCGCCGAGAGCCCCGCCCCGGCCGGGGTCTCCCAGGACCGGCCGCGGCGGGGCCTCAGGGCGAGCAGCACCTTCAACTTCTGGCTCTTCACCGGGCCGTTCCTGATCGGCCTGGTGATCTTCGTCTTCGTGCCGATCGGCTGGAGCGTCTGGCTCAGCTTCTTCGAGGCGCGCTTCACGGTCACGCCGAGCGAGTTCGTCGGCTTCGCCAACTACAAGGAGGTCCTCACCGACACGGACTTCCGCAACTCGCTCGTCACGTTCACCGTGTTCGCCGCGTTCATCGTGCCGGCGACCTGGGCCCTGTCCCTGGGCCTGGCGCTGCTGGTGAACCGGCTGCGGTTCATGCGGGCGTTCTTCCGGTCGGTGTTCTTCCTGCCGACCGCGGTCAGCTACGTCGCCGCCTCGCTGATCTGGAAGATGTCCCTGTTCAACGGCGTCCGTTTCGGCCTCGCCAACACCGTCCTCGGCTGGTTCGGCGTGGACAACATCGCCTGGCTGGCGAGCCCCGACCCGCCCTGGTACTGGCTGGTCATCGTGACCGTCCGGCTGTGGCTCCAGTCGGGCTTCTTCATGATCCTTTTCCTGGCGGCGCTGCAGAACATCCCGCGGGAGCTGTACGAGGCCGCCGCGATCGACGGCGCCAAGCCCGGCTGGCAGACCTTCCGGCACATCACGCTGCCGCAACTGCGGGCCACGTCCACCGCGGTGATCCTGCTCCTGCTGATCGCCGCCTACCAGGCCTTCGACGAGTTCTTCAACCTGCTCTCCAAGGCCACCTGGGGCCAGCCCCCGCTGGTCGAGCTGTACAAGATGGCCCTCGGCGAGAACCAGAACTACGGCGCGGGCAGCGCGGGCGCGGTCGTACTGACCCTGCTCATCTGCGTCGTCACCCTGCTCCAGGGCAGGATCATGGGCTTCGGAAGGGGTGAGGAGTCCAAGTGACCACCACAGCACCCGAGATGGGAAAGACCGCGAAGCCGGGCAGGGTCCGGCGCGGCGGGGTCGTCGGCAACACCGGCCTGTACCTCGCGACCGGCGTCGCCGCCGTCCTGTTCCTGATCCCCTTCTACCTGATCGTCCGCAACGCCTTCATGACGGACCCGGAGATCACGGGCGAGGAGTGGAAGTGGTTCCCCACCACCGTCCAGTGGGGCAACATCACCGAACCGTTCGACGACGTCACCGTCGACTTCGCCCGTTCCCTGTGGAACTCCGTGGTCGTCGCCGTCCTGCACACCGCCGGCATCCTGCTGATCTGCTCACTCGCCGGCTACGGCCTCGCCCGGATCCCGTACCGGCACGCCAACAAGGTGTTCTACGCCGTCCTTGCCACCCTGATGGTTCCCACGGCGGTCACGTTCGTGCCGAGCTTCGTGCTGGTGTCGTCCCTGGGCTGGGTGGACAGTTACCGGGGCCTCATCATCCCGGGCCTGTTCAGTGGTTTCACGTGCTTCCTGTTCCGGCAGTACTTCCTGGGGTTCCCCAAGGAGCTGGAGGAGGCGGCGCGCGTGGACGGGCTCGGCTACTGGGGCGCCTACTGGCGTGTCGTCGTGCCGAACTCGCTGAACTTCTTCGCGGCCATCGCCACGATCACCTTCATCAACGGCTGGAACGCCTTCCTGTGGCCCCTGGTCATCGGCCAGGACCCGAGTGCCTGGACCGTCCAGGTGGCGCTGTCGTCGTACATGACGAACCAGACCGTCAACTACCACCTGATCTTCATGGCCACGGCCATCTCGATCCTGCCCCTGGTGTTCGTCTTCCTCTTCCTCCAGCGCTGGCTGGTGCAGGGGATCGCGCAGACCGGCATCAAGGGCTGAGCTAGGAGACCGATGTCTTTCCGCACGATCCCCTCCGCCGACTACGTCGAGGACGTCTCCCCGGGCAGCGGGACCCTGCCGCCCCGTGCCTGGTACGCGTCCTCGGACGCGCGGTCGCTGTCGCTGAACGGCAGCTGGCGCTTCCGTCTGTCGGCCACGGCCGGCGCCGAGGACGACTCGTTCGCCGAGGAGGGCTTCGACGCCGGGGACTGGGCCGAGGTCACGGTCCCCGGCCACTGGGTCCTCCAGGGTGACGGGGCGTTCGGGTCCCCGATCTACACCAACCACCTCTACCCCTTCCCGGTGGACCCGCCGCACGTCCCGACGGAGAACCCGACCGGTGACCACCTGCGCGTCTTCGACCTGCCGTCCGACTGGCCGTCGGACGGCGGGGCGGTGGTGCGCTTCGACGGCGTCGAGTCCTGCGCCCGCGTCTGGCTGAACGGCACCGAGCTCGGCGAGTTCAAGGGGTCCCGGCTGCCGCACGAGTTCGCGGTCGGGCACCTGCTGAGGCCCGGGCGCAACGTGCTCGCGGTCCGGGTCCACCAGTGGTCGGCGGGGTCGTACCTGGAGGACCAGGACCAGTGGTGGCTGCCGGGCATCTTCCGCGACGTGACGCTGCTGCACCGGCCGGCGGGCGCCGTGGGCGACTTCTTCGTGCACGCCTCCTACGACCACACCACCGGCGAGGGCACCCTGCGCGTCGACTCCGACGTCGCCGGGCGGGTGACCGTCCCCGCCCTGGACATCGATGTCGCGACCGGCGAGCCGGTGACCGTCGTGGTCGAGCCGTGGACCGCCGAGACACCGAGGCTCTACGACGGCGTGCTGGCCACCGAGGGCGAGCGGGTGCCGCTGCGCATCGGTTTCCGCACGGTCGTGCTGGAGGACGGCCTGATCAAGGTCAACGGCCGGGCGATCCTCTTCAAGGGCGTCAACCGGCACGAGTGGCACCCGCGCACGGGCCGCGCGCTCGACGTGGAGACCATGCGCGAGGACGTGCTGCTGATGAAGCGGCACAACCTCAACGCCGTGCGCACCTCGCACTACCCGCCGCACCCGGCCTTCCTGGACCTGTGCGACGAGTACGGTCTGTGGGTCGTCGACGAGTGCGACCTGGAGACGCACGGCTTCACCGAGCAGGACTGGCGGGACAACCCGGTCGACGACGACCGCTGGACCCCGGCCCTGCTGGACCGGGCCGCGCGGATGGTCGAGCGGGACAAGAACCACCCGTCGGTGGTGTTCTGGTCGCTGGGCAACGAGGCCGGCACCGGCCGCGGGCTCACCGCCATGGCCGAGTGGATCCGCGCGCGGGACCCCGAGCGGCTGGTGCACTACGAGGGCGACTGGAACTGCCGCGACACGGACGTCTACTCGCGCATGTACGCCTTCCACGACGAGGTCGACAGGATCGGGCGGGGTCTCGACGGCGGCACGCACAAGCGCCGCGCACTGCCGTTCATCCAGTGCGAGTACGGGCACGCCATGGGCAACGGCCCCGGCGGCATCGCCGACTACCAGGAGCTGTTCGAGCAGCACGAGCGGCTCCAGGGCGGGTTCATCTGGGAGTGGATCGACCACGGCGTCGACCACCCGGAGCTGGGCTACGCCTACGGCGGCGACTTCGGCGAGGAGCTGCACGACGGCAACTTCGTCTGCGACGGGCTGGTCTTCCCGGACCGCACGCCGTCCCCGGGCCTGATCGAGTACAAGAAGGTCATCGAACCCGTCCACATCGAGGGCGACGGCACCGACGGCACCGTGCGGATCACCAACAAGCACGACTTCGCCGACCTGTCCGCGCTGGCCTTCACCTGGTCCTGCCAGGTGGACGGCGAGACCGTCGAGTCGGGCCCGCTCACGGTGCCGGCGCTCGCGCCGGGCGAGAGCGCCGAGATCAAGCTGCCCGAGCCGCCCGCCGACGGCCGGGGCGGCGAACGCCAGTGGACGGTGCGGGCGCTCCTCGCGGACGACACCTCCTGGGCGGCGAAGGACCACGTCGTGGCCTGGGGGCAGTTCGCCGTCGGGACCAGGCCGCTGCCGAGCTTCCCCGCGACCGACAAACCCGTGCCCGACGGGGACCGGATCACCCTCGGTCCGGGCGCGTTCGACGCCCGGACCGGGGCGCTGCTCTCGATCGGCGCGGTGCCGGTCGGCGCGGCGCCGCGCCTGGACGTGTGGCGGGCGCCGACCGACAACGACGACGGCGCCGAGTGGCAGTCGGACACCCGCTACGGCCTGCTGTGGCGCGCGCTCGGCCTGCACCGGATGCGGCACCGGCTGGTGTCGGTCGAGGCGGGCGACGACGCCCTGACGGTCCGCAGCCGGGTGGCGCCCGCCGCCCGGGACATCGGCCTGGACGCGGTGTACCGCTGGACGTCCGACGGCGAGCGGCTGCGGCTGTCCGTGTCCGTGACGCCCGAGGGCGACTGGACGGTGCCGCTGCCGCGGCTCGGTGTGCGCTTCGGGCTGCGGGAGGCCGACGGCGTGGAGTGGTTCGGCGGCGGTCCCGGCGAGGCGTACCCGGACACCCGGGCGGCGTCCATGGTGGGCCGCTGGCGGTCGACGGTGGACGGGCTGCAGACGCCGTACCTCCGCCCGCAGGAGAACGGAGCCCGTGCCGACGTCCGGTGGGTGGAGCTCGGCGGGCTGCGGATCGAGGGCGACCCGGAGTTCTGGTTCACCGCGCGGCGCTGGACGACCGAGCAGCTGGACGCGGCCCGGCACCGCACGGACCTGGTGCCCGGCGACACGGTGTGGGTCAACCTCGACCACGGGCAGCACGGCATCGGCTCGCAGTCGTGCGGTCCGGGCCCGCTGCCGCGGTACCACCTGAGGGCGGAGCCGGCCCACTTCTCGTTCGTGTTCTCGACCACCGGGTGAGAAGTCGCTCGATCGACCGGGTGAGAAGTCGCTCGGTCGACCGACACACCGGCCGGCCGGGACTCGCCGCCTACCTCTTCGCGGCGGTCCCGGCCGGCCGGCCCGATCCACGGATGGGGGTGCGCAGGGCGGTCCCGGCGAGCAGCACGCAGGCCGCACCGGCGGCCAGGGCGACCGGGGCCGTGCCCTGTTCCTCGGCGGCCCAGGTGAGCACGGCCGCGCCGATCGGTGCCGCCGCGTACTGGAGGGTCCAGAAGGCGGAGGTGACGCGGCCCAGGAGGTGCTCGGGGGTGACCTCCTGGCGCAGCGACATCGAGCACGTGCCCGCCATGGCGGCGCAGGCGAGGAAGGCGGCGCTCAGGGCGGCCACCACGGGCACGTCCCGGGCCCAGCCGAGACCGGCGAAGGCCAGGCCGCACACCGCGACCGCGCCGGTCCAGGTCGTGCCGAAGCCGAGGCGGCGGCGGACCCGGGCGACCAGCAGGGCGCCGGCGACGGTGCCGAGGGCGCCGGCGGCCATGACGGTGCCGACCGTGCCGTCGTCGTGGCCGAGGTCGTGCTTGAGGTGGTAGATGACCAGGTCGTTCAGGCCCAGAGTGAGGAAGCTGAAGCCGAAGAGGAGAACGGTGAGGGAGCGCAGCACCGGGTGGCCGCGGAGGAAGTCGACGCCCACGCGCAGGTCCCGCCACAGGCCCGTGCGCTCCCCGGTCCGCTCGTCCGGCGGGCGGGGCCGGAACCGTACGAGGAACAGGCACGCCGCCGACACCCCGAAGCTGGCCGCGTTCACGCCCACGGCCGCGGCGGGGCCCGACCAGGCGGCCACCAGCCCGGCGCACAGCGGCCCGAGGACACCAGCGGCGGCGGCCGTGGCGTTCAACCGCCCGTTGGCTTCGGTCAGTCGGGCGGTGCCGACCAGGCCGCGCACGACGGTGACGTAGCCGACCGCGAAGAGCATGCCGACCGCCTCGCACAGCGGCAGCACCACGTACAGCAGCCAGAGCTGCGGGCCGACCAGCCACACCAGCGGGATCACGCCGTACAGGCCCATGCGGACCAGGTCGCAGGCGATGAGCAGGCGGCGCCGGTCCACGCGGTCCACCACCGCCCCGGCGAAGAGGGCCGCCACGACCGACGCCGCCCCGCCCACCGCCGTCAGCAGGCCCATGCGGGCGACCGAGCCCGTGGCATCGAGGACCAGCAGGGGCAGGGCGATCAGCGCGAAGGAGTCGCCCAGCACGGACAGGGTCTGCGCGGCCCAGAAGATCCCGAAGTCCCGCTGCCGCCACAGCGGCCGGGTGCCGGGTGGCACCCGGCCTGCGGAGCCGGCCGTGGTGCCGCCCGGCTCGTCCTCGCGCCGTGCCGCCTCGTGCGTCATGCCGCCTCCCCGTGTCCCGCGTCCCTCGGACTCCCCGCTGTCCCATGGTTCCAGCGGCGGCCGCACGATGGACGACACGATGGAGACCGTCACGTGACCGAGCACTTCCGGCTCCTGCCCGGGCCGCGGCGCATCCCGGCCGGCGGCGACCCGGCCGTGCGGTGCGGTCCGTTCACCGCCGTGGAGGAGGCGGCGCGCCGGGCCGGGCACGACCGGGTGCTCGACCCCCGGGCGCGGACCCGGAGTTGCCGCGGCGGTCCTCGAACGCCTCAGTGGTCCGCGCAGCACGGGGTCGGGTCGGGCACCTCGAAGGGGACGAGGGTGCCGCCCGCGGCGGGCATCGCGGTCAGCACCAGTTCCCCGTCCTGCCACTGCGGGCGCACGTGGTCCCGGGTCGCCAGCGGTGTGCCGGGCCCGGGCGGGTCCGGCGTGCCGAGGACGGTCACACGGTCGATCGCGGACCGGGCCAGCAGGTCCGCGATCGTCAGCGTGCCGGTGAGCGACGCGGCACCCGGGTAGAGCACCGCACGCCCCACCCGGTCCGGAAGGCCGGGCGCCACCGCGTGTCCCAGGCCCGAGAGCCGCTCCACGGCGGTGCGCTGGAGCGGCTCAGCGGGCAGGGCGAGGGACAGCACGACCCGGGGACGCTCGCCCCGCACCAGGTGGGTGCAGCCGAACACGTCCTCGGGAAAGGCGAGTTCGGCTGCCAGGGTGTGCAGCAGGTGGTCGGCGGCGGGCAGTTGCCCGAGGCCCGGGTCGACCGTGAGGGTGTACGGCGTCACGAGGGCAGGACCCACACCGGGTTGGTGTAGAACCACAGGTCGCGCCACGGGTCGGCGTCGCCGACGACGTCGAGCGCGGGGCCCGCCGGGTCGACGGCCGCGCCCATGGCGCCGACGGCGGACCGGTTGCCGTCGGTGCCGCGCAGCCGGAGGTACACGGGCCGGTCCACGCGGCCGAGGTCGAGGGTGAGGCGGACGGTGCCGGTGGCCTTGCTGACGTCGTACGCCCTGACGACCTTCGCGGTCGGGGCCGTGAAGGTGTCCCGGTCGGCCACGGGCCCGGTCACCTCGCCCTGGATGACGTCGACACGGGCCAGCTCGGGCAGGAAACCGGCCCAGTTGGGGCCGCCGGCCGGGGTGACGTCGACGGTGAGCGTGACCCGGGTGCCCTTCTTCACGTGCAGCGCGCCGCCGAGCGTGGCCCGGCGGCCGCCGCCCGTCACGCGCACGTCCACGGCGTCGACGAGCTGCCCGTGGTCGACCCAGACGCGGCCGGCGCGGATGCCGTCCATCACGGCGGCGTAGGAGAAGCCGTCGGCGCCCACGTGGGTGCGGCTGTACTGGCCGGGCCAGTAGTCGCCCTGGGTGACGTCGATCTTCCCGCCGTACACGGGGTCCGGGTAGCGGCCGTCGGCGTTGAAGTCGCCGCCGGGACCGCGCACGGCGGTGTCCGCGTAGACCTGGTGGGAGTCGGAGTTGGCGGTGATCCACCAGGGCTTGCCCTCGGCGAGGAGGCTGTCCCACAGGCCGCCGACGGTGGCGGTCATCCAGTCGAACCCGCCCCAGGTGCGGTAGCTCTCGGGCGGGTACCCGGGGAAGGAGTTGGCGCCGGGGCTGTTGTCGTAGATGCCGCGGGCACGGCCCATGCCGAGCGGGGCGGGCAGGCCGGCGGCCTGGTGGCCGGGGGCGCCCTCGAAGCCGACGGCGATCTGCCGGCCGGAGCCGGTGGCGTCGCGCCAGGCGCGGATCTCGTGCGGGGAGTCGACGCCGCGCCGGGCCGGGTGGTTGGCGAGCATCAGGGCGTCCTCGACCTTGCGGCGCCTGACCTGGTCGGCGAGGAAGTTCAGACCCGCGACGGCGAGCGCCTCGTTGGCCGGTGTGGAGTCGGAGGCGTTCTTGACGCTGCCGTCGTAGTCGGTCTCGAACTGCTTGAGGACGGCGACCTCGTTGCGGCCGGGGTGCACGAAGACGGTGCCGTGCTCGGCGGCCGGGATGTTCCACTCCAGGCCCTGGAAGACGAGGGTGTCGCGGTGGGCGGCGCGGGCCGCCCGGATGTCGGGGTTGACCTTCTCCACGCCGATCCTCGCGTGGGTGGCGCTGCCGTGGTCGGTGATGACGAGCCAGTCCATGCCGTGCTTGGCGCCCTGGCGGACCTGGTCGACGACGCGGTACTTGCCGTCGCTGCTGTACTGGGTGTGGATGTGGTGGTCGCCGGCGAGCCACAGGAAGCCGTCCCGGCGGCGGCCTGCGGCCGCGGCGGCGGGCGCGGCCGGGGTGAGGACGCTGCCGGCCGCGAGCCCCGCGCCGAGCAGCCCGGCGCGGCGCAGCAGCGAGCGGCGTGAGGCCTGCTCGGGGGTGAGGGCCTCGTCGGGGACGGAGGTGTCGAAGGCGGCGGGCAGGGCCTGTGCGGCCTCGTGCTCGTGGTCGTGCCCGTGGTGGTGATGGCCGTGTGCGTGCCCGTGTCCCATGAAGCGCCTCCTGTGTGCCGCCGGTACGGCGGCTGCCTCCCGCGGCGCGTGATCACGCCGCGTGTGGAGGATCGAGGCGAAACGTGAACGTTGAACGACTGGGGGGTGAGCGGCGGGCGGCCCCGGCACGGCGGGCTGTCCCCGTCCGTCACTGTTCTCTCGACTCCCCTTGTTCGTCACACTGATGGGCACACAACCTGAGCATCGTTCAGGTTCCGTCGCGCCTCCCCGACCGGAGAGACCCCCACCATGAGACGACTCCTCGGCACCCTCACCGCCGCCGCCCTGGCCCTCGGCGGACTCACCGCCGCCACCGCCACCCCCGCGGCGGCGGCCACCGCGGCCACCGGCTCCTTCACCGTGCTCACGTACAACATCGCCGGGCTCCCCCTCGGCCTCGGCGACAGCGACCCCGAGACCAACACCCCGCTGATCGGGCAGCGGCTCGGGCCGTACGACATCGTGAACGTGCAGGAGGACTTCAACTACCACGCGTCGCTGTACGCCCACGACCAGCACCCGTACCGCACGGCGACCAGCGGCGGCGCGGCCTTCGGCGACGGCCTCAACACCCTGTCGGACCTCCCCTTCGAGGACTTCCAGCGGGTGAGGTGGAACGACTGCACCGGCACCAACTGCCTGACGCCCAAGGGCTTCACGCTGGCGCGGGTCCGCCTGGCCGAAGGCGCCTACGTCGACCTGTACAACGTCCACACCAACGCCGACTCGACCGAGGAGGCGCTGGCCGCGCGCCGGGCCAACATCGAGCAGCTCTCCGACTTCGTGCGGGCGAACTCCTCGGGCAACGCGGTGATCGTCATGGGCGACACCAACACCCGGTACACGCGCACCGGCGACAACATCCGCACCCTGCTGACGGAGAACGGCCTGACCGACGCGTGGGTCGAGCGGGTGCGCGGCGGCACCCCGCCGGCGCAGGGCTCCGACGCGCTGCTGTGCGACGCGGTGGCCCCGGCGGACGACTGCGAGGTGGTGGACAAGGTCCTCTACCGCGGCAGCGCGCTCGTGGACCTCACCGCCACCCGGTACGCCAACGACTGGCGCTCCTTCCTCCGCTCCGACGGCAAGCACCTCTCCGACCACTTCCCGCACACGGTCGGCTTCTCCTACGCCCTCGATCCGGCGCTGCGCGCGAGCGACTTCTTCGGCGGCCCGCACGGCACGGCGTTCAACGACGCGGACGACCTGCCCGCGGCCCTGGCGCCCCGCACCCTGACCCTGCGCGGCGACGCCCGCCTGGACGCGCTCTCGCTCACCCACGACGACGGCACGGTCCTCGCCCACGGCGGCACGGGCGGCACGGCCAGGTCGCTGACGCTGGCGCCCGGCGAGCACCTGACCACCGTGCGGCTGACGCAAGGGCAGAAGGACGGCCGTACCCGCATCTTCTCGGCGTCCTTCACCACCGACCGGGGCCGCACCCTGTCCGCCGGCACGCCCACGTCCGACGCGCGGACCTTCACCGCACCGGCCGGCCGGCGGATCGTCGGCTTCACGGGCCGGGCGGGCTCCGAGATCGACAAGCTGGGCGTGATCCACGCGCCCGTGAGCTGAGCGGCGGGCACCGGCCGGCGGCACCCGGGACGGCCGCGCCCCCGGCGGTCCCGGACGCCGCCACGGCAGCACGGCCCGCGCCGAGGCCGCCGCGCCGTACCCGGGTGCCGGGCCGCGCCGACCGCCGGACCGCGCCGTACCCGGCCACCGGACCGCGTAGCCCTCCGGACCGCGCCATACCCGGCCACCGGGCCGTGCCGTACCCGGGTGCCGGACCGCGTAGGCCTCCGGACCGCGCCGTACTCGGGTGCCGGGCCGACCCGTACCCGACCGCCGGGCCGACCCGGGCCCGGCCGCCGGGCCGTGCCGGCCTCCGGGCCGTGCCGTACCCGGGGACCGGGGCGCGTGCGCCCGGTCCCCCGGTCCCCGGCTCGGCGCCCGCTACGATCACACGGCCCCAGCCGACACGGCCCCGTCCGAGAGGGAGGTCCGAGACCCATGCCCAGAGCCGGCCTCACCCCGGACCGTCTCGTCGCGGCGGCGGCCGACCTCGCCGACGAGGCCGGGTTCGAGCACGTCACCCTGTCCGCGCTGGCCCGCCGCTTCGGCGTGAAGGACGCGAGTCTGTACTCGCACGTCAGGAACCTGCGGGATCTGCGCACCCGCATGGCCCTGCTCGCGGGCTCCGAGATGATCGACCGGATCGCGGCGGCGGTCGCCGGGCGCACCGGCCGGGACGCGCTCGCCGCGTTCGCCGCCGCGTACCGGGCCTACGCCCTGGAGCACCCCGGCCGCTACGCGGCGACCCAGCTCCCCCTGGACCAGGCCCTGGTCGCCGACTCCCCCGCCCTGCGCCGCACCGCCGAGGTGACCTACGGCATGCTCCGCGCCTACGGCCTGGAGGAACCCGACCTCACCGACGCCGTGCGTCTGCTGCGCAGCGCCTTCCACGGCTACTGCGCCCTGGAGTCCACCGGTGCCTTCGGCGCGCCCCGGGACGTGCAGGCCTCCTGGGACAAGGCGATCGACGCCCTGCACGTGCTGCTGCTCAACTGGCCGCGCGAGGAGGGGACGCCCGGCGCGTGACGGAACCGGCCCGTTCGGCAGTGGAGGCTCGTCCCCTCGGCCGGACCCGGTCAGCCGGGCGGTGGGAGCAGCCCCGCCACGTCGCCGTACGAGGGTGTCGTCCCGCCCGGCGTCCGGCCCGCCCGGATGTCGGCCGCCGCCTCCAGCGCCGCGCCCAGCGCCCTGCGGTACAGCAGGGAGCCGAGGCTGATCCGGCGGGCCCCCGCCCCGGCGAGCTGCCGGACGGGCGGGCCGGCGGGTGTGTAGAGGACGTTGAGGGGGACGTCCAGGTGACGGACCAGGGCGGCGATGCGGTACGGGTCGGTGAGGCCGGGGACGAACACGCAGTCCGCGCCGGCTTCCTGGTAGGCGTCGAGGCGGCGGAGCGTGTCCGCGCCGTCGCCGTCGCCCAGCCAGTGCGTGTCGGTGCGGGCGTTGACGAAGAGCGCGGGAACGGCCCGTTTGACGGCGGCGATCTTCGCAGCCGTGTGCGCGGCGGGCCCGAGGCCGTCCTCCAGGTTGATCCCGGCGGCGCCGACGGCGTACAGCTCGCGTGCGAACTCCGCGACCTCGTCCGGGTCGTCGCCGAAGCCGCCCTCGGCGTCGACGGACAGCAGCAGCGGCTGCGAGCCGAGGGCGAGGGCCAGCCGGAGCGTCTCCTCGCGGGTCGCGGCCACCGCGTCGGGCAGGCCCGCGACGGCGGCCACGCCGAGGCTCGTCGTCGCCACCGCCCGGAACCCCTGCCCGGCGAGGGCCCGTGCGGAGGCGTAGTCCCACGCGTTGGGCAGCAGCAGTGGCTCCTCGCGGTGGTGGAGCGCGGCGAATTCGGTGCCGGGCGGGGTCCGCCGGGGATGCTCGGTCATGCCGCCACGCTAGGCCCGGATCGTTTCGGCCCACGCCGAACAACGGCCGTCCGCGCGGGCCGGTCCCGTGCACGCCCGATGGCCGTGCCCGCCCCTGCCGCAGCGCGGGGCACGCCGGCGCACCCCGGGCCGGCCGCCCCTGTAGGCCGGCCCCCGTACGCCGGCGCCGGGCCGCGTCAGTGCACGCGCACCCCGGCCTCGTCCAGCCGGAGCCGCACCTCGGGCCCCTCGCTCCAGCGGACCGTCAGCGCGCCCTCCCCGTCCTCGCCGACGCTCACCGTCCCGGCCAGCGGCAGGGGGTCCGGTTCGGCGGTGAGCCGGGCCAGCGCGACGAACAGGGTGGCGTCCCCGGTGGTGACGCCGGTCAGGCCGGCGTCCAGGCGGACGGCGGGCAGGATCTCCGCGCGGACGCCCTCCGGGGCGCTCCACCCGGTCACGCGCACCGTCGTGCCCGGCTCGGCACCCACGACCAGGTGGGCGCGGACCTCCACCGCCCCGCGCGCCAGCACCACGCTCGTCACCCTCGCTCCCCCGCCCGCCGTGTGCCGCGAGGCCGCCCAGCCCTCGCCGGTGCCCAGCGGCTCGATCCCCGTGCGGCCCGGGTCGCCGCCCACGATCACGCTGTTGTCGTACGCCTGCGTGGGGGCCGTCACCGTGGAGTAGGCGAGGCGTGTGTAGTACGGGTCGTAGCGGACGTCCTCGCTGCCGTGGTTGTGGAGGCGGACGACGCCGTCACCACGGGTCGACTGCAGCAGCCAGTTGGGCGGTCCGACGGGGGTGACGGCGTCCTCGCGCCCGGCCGGTCCGGGGCGTTCGGCCGCCGTCCACACCTCGTGCTCCGGCGGCAGGAGCAGGCCGAGGAAGCCCTTGCTCGCCCAGTACGGGGAGGCCGGGCCCGAATAGCCCTGCAGGACGGACGGGTCGGGGCCGTGCCAGCCGAGGGTCAGCAGGCCCCGGTCGTCGACGGCGCCCCGCTCCAGGAAGTACCGCAGCGCGCCCGACGCCAGACGCCGGGTCTCGCCCGGCTCCAGCGGCGTGCGGCCGGTCAGCGCGCCCAGCCACAGCGGGGCGGTCGTCGCGAAGCGGTAGGTCAGGGAACGCCCCTGGTGCATCGGGGCGCCGTCGCCCCCGAACAACCGGGCGTAGTCGTCGAGATGCCGCTCCAGGCGGCTCCCGTACAGCTCCAGCAGGCGCTCGTCCCGCTCCAGCCAGGCGTGCAGCACGGGGTAGAGGTGCATCGCCCAGCCGTTGTAGTAGTCGTACTTGCGGCCGTCGCCGTCGGTGTACCAGCCGTCGCCCCTGTACCACTGCTCGATGCGTTCCAGGCCGCGGTCGATCGCCGCGCGGGACGCCTCCGGCTCGTGGCCGGTCTCCGCGAGGAAGCCGCCGACCGTGAGGGGGAACAACTCCCAGTTGCAGGGCCAGGGTTCGGCCGTGAGCGCGTCGGCAAGCCAGGCCGCCGCGCGCTGCCGCACACCGTCGTCGAGGCGGTCCCAGAGCAGGTCGCGGGTCAGGCGCAGGGCCAGGGCGACGGACGCGGCCTCCACCAGGGGCTGGCCGCGGTCCTCGATGCGCGGCCAGACGCCCGACACCCCGGCCGCGAGACCGGCCGCGTAGCGCTCCAGGGCCTTCTCGTCGCGGCGGAAGGCGGCCAGCAGCAGGGTGCGCGCGTACCCCTCCAGACCGTCGGAGAGGCGGCCGGACCAGCTGGTGCGGTCGCCGGGCAGGTGGTACAGCGCGCGGTCCTCGGACGCGTAGGGCTCGACGGCGGCGAGCAGGGCGTCGGCGGCCGCCTCCCAGTGGGCGCGGGTGTAGCCGGTGAACGGGGACGCCGTGCGGTCGGCGGGGGGCAGCTGCATCGGTTCTCTTCCGTGCTCGGACCGGTCGGACTGATCGGGCCTGGAGCGCCCCGGTTCCGGTCGGGGCGCCCCAGGGGCTCATCCCACCCGCACCGTGCCCCGGGGCACCAGGTGCCGGGTGACGAGTTCGTCGCGGACCAGACCCGCGTAGACGGTCGCACCGCGCACGGAGGTGTGGGTGTTGTCCCGCGCCTCGTCGGTGAGGTACAGCGCCTTGGACGCCTCCACGCCCAGGGCCTCCACGAGCGCCTTGGTCTTCGCCGTGAGGTCGATCAGCGGCACGTCCCGCGCGGCGGCCACGGAGCGGACGACCGCGGGGTGGTCGACGCCCTGGCCGTTGACCAGGAGGGCGGTTCCGTTGTTCAGCGTGCCGTCGGCGTTGAACCAGCGGCGCACGATCGGAGTGACAAGGACCGGCTGTCCGCCCCGCTCCCGCACGCCCGCCACCAGGGTCTCCAGGTTGGCCCGGTAGGTGGCCTCGTCCGTGGTCTTGTCGTTGTGGGCGAGCTGGACGAGCACCAGGTCGCCGGGGCGGATCAGGGGCCGTACGGTGGCCCACAGCCGCGGGTTCCCCAGATACGACACCGTACTCTCCCCGGAATCGGCGTAGTTGGCGACGGAGACACCGCCGCGGAGGTACTGGGGAAGCTGCTGTCCCCAGCCGGAGTACGGGGCGCCGGGCTGGTCGCAGACGGTGGAGTCGCCGACCAGGAGGATCCGGCGGGCGTGTCGGGCCGGGGTGACCCGGAGGCCGGCGAGTGCGGGAGCGGACCCGCCGATCCGCAGGTCGAGGCCGGGAGTTCCGTCGGGACCGGTGGGCTCGCCCTCGGGGGTGCGGACGTCCACGGTGAAGCGCCGGGTGACGCGCTCCCCGGCGGGGACGGCCGTCTCGGGCAGCAGGGCGCGGCGGGTCTCGCCGCTGACGCTGGTGCCGGACGCGGCCGCCCCGCCGAGGGTGACCCGCACGTCGTAGGTGCCCGGCGGCAGGTCGAAGTGGCAGACACCGGCGGTGCACGGCGCGGGGCCCGCGGGGGTTCCGGCCGAGGGTGCGGCCGGTGCGGCCGGTGCGGCGGTTCCCAGGGCCACGGCCGTCACGACGGCGATGCTGAGACGTCTCACGCGCGGCTCCACTGCTGGTTGGTTCCGCCGTTGCACGTGTACGTGATGATCGCGGCGCCGTTGGCGGTGGATCCGCCGTTCACGTCCAGGCACTCGCCGCTCGCCCGTGACCTGACGTTCAGGTGGGAGCCGGTGGTGGTCAGCGACCACTGCTGGCTCGGGGCGGAGGCGTCGCAGTTCTCCTGCGTGACGGTGTTCGCGTTCTCCTGCACGCACAGCGAGCTGTTCCTGACCATCAGCTGGTAGGAGCCGCCGCCGACGGACCTGAACCAGTACTTCTGGTTGGCGCCGCCGTTGCAGTCGTACTGCTTGAGCTGGGCGCCCTGCCACAGCGACTGGCTCGTGACGTCCGCGCACCTGGAGGAGTGGCGGGCGATCAGCGTGCTGTAGGTGGCACTGGTGCCGGAGACGGTCCCGGCGGCGGTGTCGACGGTGATCTCCGGCGACCAGGACATGGACATCGTGGTCGAGTCGGAGAAGGCCAGCGGCAGCCACACGTACCGCGAGTCGTTGACGGTGCCGCCGAAGGAGTTGCCCCAGCGGTCGCCCAGGTACAGGTAGGAGGTGCCCGAGGCGCCCTGCACGGGCAGGACGAACGCGGTCTGCGAGCCGTACGTCGTCGCGTCGCCGATGTTCCTCATGGCCGACCAGGGCCCGGCGATGTTCGTGGCGGTGGCGTACTGCTGCTGGTTGGGGTTCCAGCCCGTCGCGCCCGAGGTCAGCATGAAGTACACGCCGTTCCGCTTGAACAGGGCGGGGGCCTCGCGGTGGCCGCCGGGCCAGGGGTTGGCGACCAGGCCTGCGATGCCGGTGTAGTCGGCGGTGAGGCGGTAGATCTGCAGGTCGTAGTTCTCGCGGGCGGCGGAGATCATGTAGCCGGCGCCGTCGGTGTCGGTGAAGACCGTGATGTCGCGGGACATGTGCCGGCCGAGCGGCCGGAAGCTGCCCTTCCAGGTGTAGTTCCCGTCGACGGTGTCGGAGACGGCGACGGCCGCGCGGGCCTCGCTGTAGTCGCTGCCGTTCTCCTTGTGCATCCACATCACGAACGTGCCGGTGGCCGCGTTGTACATGACCTTCGGCCGCTCGATGTTGGCGGTGGCGAGCTCCGGGTCGCTCGCCTCGGTCAGGACGTGGTTGCGGAACTCCCAGTTCTTCAGGTCGGTCGAGCGGTAGGCGTCGACGTAGCGGAAGGTGTTGTCGGCGTTGCGGTGCTCGCCGAACCAGTAGTAGTAGGAGCCGACCTTGAGGACCCCACCGCCATGGGCGTGGACGGGGTTTCCCGAAGTGTCCCTGAACTGGGTGCCGTTGGTGATCGTCTGGGGCGCGGCCCGGGCGGGCCCGGCGGTGGCGAGCGTGCCGAGCAGGCCGAGGCACAGGGCGAGCAGGGCGGCGTACGCGCGTCTCATGTCAGTCACCCGCCCTGGCCGTGTCGGCGACCGGTATGCCGAAGTCGGGGGTGCCGTCCGCCTTCCAGCCGAGCTTCTGCACCCGGGTGTGGCGGTTGGGGTCGTCCAGCGGGTCGCCGTCGATCTCCTTGTACGGGCGGACGTGGTAGACGAGCACGTCGGTGCGGCCGTCCTCGGCGACCGTGAAGCAGTTGTGGCCGGGGCCGTACTGCTTCGTCGTGTCGTTGCTGGTGAAGACCGGGACGGGCGACTTGGTCCAGCTCAGCGGGTCCAGCAGGTGGCTGTCGGTGTCGGCGGTCAGCAGGCCCACGCAGTAGTGCGCGTCGGTGGCGCTGGCCGAGTAGGTCATGAACAGGCGACCGTTGCGCTTGAGGACGTACGGGCCCTCGTTCACCTTGAAGCCGATGCACTCCCAGTCGTACTCCGGGGTGGAGAGCCGCACCTGCGGGCCCTTCAGGGTCCACGGGTTCGCCATCTCGGACAGGAAGATGCCGGTGTTGTTGTCCATGCCGGGCTCGTGCTGCGCCCAGGCGAGGTAGCGCCTGCCCCGGTGGGTGAAGGTGGTGGCGTCCAGCGAGAACGTCTCCCAGGCGGTCTTGACCTGTCCCCGCTCCACCCAGGTGCCGCGGAAGGGGTCGGGGTGGGCGTTCTCCAGCACCCAGACGCGGATCGCCCAGACGTCCTCGGCGGGCGCGGAGGCGAAGTAGACGTACCACTTGCCGCCGATGCGGTGCAGTTCGGGCGCCCAGATGTGGGCGCCCATCGGACCGGTGGCGTGGGCGCGCCAGATGACGGACTCGGCCGCCGTGCCGAGGCCGTCGAGGGTGCGGGAGCGGCGCAGGACGATGCGGTCGTACTCGGGGACGGTGGCGGTGAAGTAGTAGTGGCCGTCCTTGTGCCGGTGGATGTGCGGGTCGGCGCGGTTGCGGACGAGCGGGTTGGCGAAGGGGGCCGGCCCGGACGGCCGGTCGTGCCCGGCCGTCCGGGCGACGGCGGGGGCGGCGGGGACGGCGGCCAGGGCTCCGGCGGCGCCGGCGGCTGCGGCGCCCTTCAGCAGCAGCCTGCGGCTGGGGGGTTCGGGCAGAGCGGGGTCGCGGCTCATGCGGCCTGCCTCTCATGGGGGGAACACACCACGTGGTGCGAGATGCCGATACGTTCGACCTTTCGAACACCATCTGTAATAACGAACGCCGAAAAGGTAAGGGGGTGGCACGGGGAGGTCAACGGGTCCGACGGGACCAGTCGTTCGGCGGTGCTGCGCCCTCGCACCGGACCGGCCGGCTCCGGCCGGTGGGCCTCACAGCTCGGACCGCCCCCACAGGCCGACCTCCACCTCGTCCCCGACGGCGACGGAGCCGGGCCTGAGCACGGCGTACTTCGCGCCGAAGGCGACACCGCCCCGGGCCGCCCGCCGGTAGCCGGCGAGGGTGCGCAGCGGCTCCGGACCCGCCCTGACCCCCTGGTCCTGGTCGACCAGGACCACGGCGCAGCGGATGGCGAGCTTGGCGTAGCCCAGTTCGGCGCCGCCGACGCGCAGGAGACGGGCGCGGTCCTCGGTGTGGGGCTCGTCCCAGCCGTCGACGACGAGGTTGGGGCGGAAGCGGCCGACCGGCAGCGGCCGGACGCCGCGTTCGGCGAGGGCGCGGTCCAGCAGGTCGAGCGTGGCCCGGGAGAGGACGTGCACGGCACAGCTGTCGGCGTAGCCGGAGGTGCCGGGTGTCATGCCGTCGGTCACCCGGTGGTGTTCCGGCGGTACGCGCACGAGCCGGCTGCGCGCCCCCAGCACCTCGGAGAACCAGGCCGCCGCCTCGTCGCCCTGGTCGATGCCCCGGTAGGCCGTTCCGAACAGGTCGACCGCCCGCCGGGGGCCGGACGTGCGGACCGGGAGGCGGAGGGACCCGGCCCCGGGTGCGGTGAGCGTGAGGTGCGCCCCGTCGGGGGACACGGCGGGGCGGACGACGGCCAGGCGGGGATCGCGGCGCTGCGTGCGGTACCCGCCCTCCTCGCTCACCACCATGAAGCTGCGGTCGTGCACCGGCCCGGCCGGGGTCAGCACCGTCTCGCGCGCCGACGTCCCGGCGCACCCCTTGACGGGGTAGTACAGCAGGTCGGTCACCCGGGCCATGACCCCTCCGTCCCGTCGCGCGCGGTCAGCGTCCGCTCGGGGCCGGCGGGAAGCCCAGCCGCGGAGCCAGGACTCTGGCCTCCGCCGCCCATTCGGCCAGGTACGCCAGCGTCAGGCCCCGTTCGCGGAAGCGGAGTTCGGCCGGCACGGCGTCCGCGCCGCCGTACGCCACCGGCGCCTCGTCCGCCCGGGCCGGCATCAGCGCGGTGAGCCGGTCGTACTTCACGGCGGAGGCGCACACGCCGAGGCGGACGAGGTGTTCGTCACCGCGCCAGCCGCTCGTGCGCAGGCCGTGAAGATAGGCGTCGTAGGCCGCCTTGGTCAGACCGGGGAGTTCCTCGGCGGGCAGGAAGTGGTCGAGGACGGATCCGGGGAGGTAAGTGCCGAGGTCCTCGCCGAAGGCGCCGTCGCCCGTGCAGGCCCAGTCCAGCAGGACGCTGGTGCCGGGGCCGCCGGAGAGGACGTTGGCCGGCCACTGGTCGAGGTGGGACAGGGCGCGCGGGAGGGACTCCATGACCGTCAGGAACCACTCGCGGTCGTGCCGCAGACGGACCATGTCCGCGCGCAGGCCGGGCGGGAAGTGCCGCCGGACCAGGGGGTGCCGCCACGCCTCGTCGTCGTCCAGCAGGTCCTCGCCCGTGACCTTGCCCGCCGTGCGGTCCCGCAGGAAGCGCTGCGACAGCCACGGCAGGTCCTCCCCCGCGCCGACCGCTCCCTGCGCGGCGCCGAGCCGGTAGGCGTGCTCCACGTGGCGGGCCGGGGACCAGGAGGTGGCCGGGGTGCCCGGCACGTCCTCCAGCCACAACGCCACGTCCCCGTCGGCTCGTTCGACGCACTCCAGCAGCCGGGGCGCCCGGATGCCGTGCCGTTCCCAGATGCGGGCCAGCCCGGACCGGTAGACGTAGGCCTCCCGGCGCCAGAAGTTCCAGTGCCGCGGGTCGTTCGAGGCCGCCCACGCGACGCCGGTCTCCCTCGTCCGCGTGAGCACCTTCAGCACGGCCGTGCGGCCGCCGCCGGCGACCCGCCACACCCCGGCCGTGACGCCGTTGGAGGGGTTGTGCGTGAGCGGTTCGCACACCGCCCGGGCCGCCGGGACCCCCAGCACCTCACGTACTTCGGCATCTGCGACAGCGACCTCGGGCATCCCCCGATGCTATGCCGCCGCCCCGGCCCTGTCCCGGTGTCCCCACAGCCACACGTACACCGGAATCCTGGCGAACAGGAAGAGCACGCCTGCTTCCGGGGCGGAGTACCCCCTTCCACGCCTTCAGTAGCTCTGCGGCCTTCCGCAGCAGTCGGTGTACCGGGGTCTGATCAGCGAGATCCCATGACACGCCGCGACCCGGCCCTTCAGCGAGAGGAACCCGAACCGGGTCGAAGTGTTTTGGAAGTGATCAGGACAGCACCGCGAGGAGCACGAGAACGCAAAGGATGCCGACGATCCACAGGGCCACGGTCTTCAACGGGGAGGGAGTGGCGAGCGGAGCTGTGGGCCGGGTGGCCTCCTCACGGGCGCGGGCCTCACGCTCCCGCTTCAGTTCCTCCTCAGCCTTCCGCGCCAGTCGTTCCCGCTCCTCCCGGGCCTCACGGATGAGCCGGGGTGCGCGCAGGGCCGCTTCAAGCTCCAGGTCTTTCTGGCGCTGTTGCAGCGGTGTAAGTGAGTTGTAGTCGTACGACACAGAGTCTTCGTACCCCGGCGAGCCCTGACCGCCATATGCGATGTCGTGGCCCATGTCGATGAACTGCTGGTGCTCCACGGAGCGTCGCGCCATCTCTGCTTCTTCTTCGGCGTAACTCATGTACTCGTCCTCACACCTGGCGGATCCTCAGTGTCCAGTGGCTGAAAGATCACCTCAAGTTCGGACGTCTATATTTTTCATCGCGGAACGAGTCAAATCCTGTTGCTCCGGGCGGAAGCAAGTCGGCCCCGTTCCGGCTGGCTCCATCGCCCTCAGAGCTGTTCAGACTCCGCTGATGCGCCACGGGGCCGATGGATCGGCGAGCGTGTCGAGAATCAGTTCACACCAGGTGACGGCTGCGTTGACCGTCAGGCGAGCGTGACGGAGACTCCCAGCCCGGACGGTACGCTCGCCTGGCCGTGGCCGCTACCAAAGCCCTGGTTGCGCAACTCGGCGACACCCACGGCGATGTTCACCGAACCGGAAAGAATCTTCTTCACAGCCTTGCTGCCGTCTGGGCCGTCCGAAGCCGAAGCTGCGTCGAGCTTCAGCACCTTCTGGACCGTGCTAATCAGTGAGGGAAGCGCGGCGTTCCTGTCGACCTCGATACTCAGCTCCCGGAGGGCCGTCTTAGCCGTGGCCTCGATGAGCTGCTTGGCCGCACCGATGGCCCCGTGAGGGTCGGTCGTCAGGTCACGCCGGATGCGCTCCAGCTCGATCGTGATGCCCGAGGCGTCGCTCAGTGTGCTGAGGTCTCGAGCCAGCACAGGCGGGGTGGACCAGGAGATCCGACCCTCCTTGTCAAGCGCGAACCCGTCACGCTCCAGGCGGACTCGGATGTCGTCCAGCCACTTCGGGGTGCCCTGCTGATCGGGATCCCGGTACGCGCGGATGAAGTCCTCGAAGACCAGGAGCGCACGCCGGACCTGATCCGAATCAGACCAGTCCACGCCCTCCGCATAGAGCATGAACTCGGTCCGCCGCTGGCCCGGGTCCTGATACTTCAGCTCATCTGGCGGGATGGGAGCGAACCCGTGGTCCTCCCACAGCTCAGCCACGATACGGACGGTCAGGTCCGTGGCCAGGGAGCGGAAGGCGTTACCTTCGCCGCAGACGGTGACCAACTTGATCGGACGGCTGCGGAATAACAGCTCGGATCCCTCGCCGGCGCAGCTGCCCACGGATCGCACGCGACGAATACGCTCGATCCGCCAGGAGGGCCTCCGGACGCGTCCTGGGTCTGCCACGTCCGCTCCGCGGAACGCGGATGCCAGCCATGACGGCCTCGAAGGCCGGCGCGTCACCTTCCTGGCCTGCGGTGACGTGGGGGGGCCAGGGGTCGTGCATAGCTGTCGCTGGCGAGATGGACTTTCGTGCTCAGGCCGCCGCGGGAGCGTCCATGATCGTCTTGTTCGGAGCGGTCCGCAGCCCGAGCAGCACTGCGTCGGCGTACGGCCGCTGCATCAGGCTGCGGCCACAGTGGCGCGCGGCACGGTCAGGGGCGTATCCAAGGCTGACGCTGGCTGAGAAAACGCCTGAGCGTACAGGTCACGGACGTGCAAGCGCACATCGTTCAATATCTGACGAGTTCGCAACCCAAATTGCCGACTGCCCCGGGATGCGTCAACAGTCCAACGGCGTAACGATGGAAAGGTAAGGCGTGGCGTGGTCGCTACGCCTGGCTGGAAAGGTCGTGATGCCAGTGTCTGCCGACTCCAAGCTGTCTGAGGCGATCCTCGCTGAGCTAGATGAGACTGAGGCGCGTTTTCGAGAGGTGCAGATGAAGGCTCGTCAGCAACTTTCGGGGGAGGATGATGGTGGTGGCGGGAGCACTCGCTGCTTCAGATGCAGTTGCCCTTTCTACGAGTCGCCTAGCTCTGGGCACTCGGTCATCTGCTCTCGTTCCACCTGTCGTCATGGTTTCACCTCACACGACGTTTTCTAGTTCGCGAGATCATGCCTGATCAACGATCGCGGCCATCCCTGTACACCTCGCGGACAGCCGAATCGCTGCGTAGTCCGGACCTGAGATGCATTCGGCGGCGGTCGGATGCGGAGCGAGGTCGGTCGGATTCAGTCCCGTCAGACTCGGCGGTCGCACTGATCGTCGTATACGTCGTCGTCCTCGTCTTCATCGGTGCCGCCTCGCTCTCGTCGTCTTCGACTCGTTGGAAGCCGTGCTTCTGGTCGGCAGCAAGCGAGCAGGGGTGGACCTGACCTGAGGCATCATGGCAACCGACCTGGCTGCCAATTGGTATGCGGTCTACTCCATCCAGCACAGCAACCTGTCCGCCCAGCCGGGTCTTCAGCGGCTCACCGCCTTCGCCACAGCACCATCTGAAACGACGTCTTATGCCTCAGACCTCGTCCTCGAACTCATTTTCGTCCGCGATTTCCTCGATCTCATCGATCAGATCGGGGCGGCGGAACTGCACGTCGCTATCCCGGATCCAGCGGTACGACCAGTCGACCTCGCTGGTGATGCCCCTGATGCTGTCGGGCGGGAGGACCTTCTTCGCCTCCCGGATCGCTGCCTCTACAGCAGCCTTAGTACGCTGCGCGCGCCCGTTGATAGTGGATCGTCGATCCCTCGGTTTGAAGGTCGAAGTCGATGGTGATCGTCAGATGCTTCGGAGCAGGTGCCTTGGGCATGTCCCCCCTCGGGTCGGTTTGCAGCTCATGAGGACCTCTACGTAACCGACGACCGCGACGGCCAGGGTAACGATGCTGACCCAGCACATCGTCCAGTACGACCAAGTCGACAGGAACCCGGCGAAGTCCCGGAACGCGTCGCGCGGGTAGACGGACAGAGGGCCTGGCGGCGGCGAGGCCGAAGGTGCGGCGGGGGGCGGGTGCCGGGGCGCCGGGCGGTCCCGTCGATGCGGCGCCCTCGGACGGTGGCGCAGCGGGTTCGCGGCCTCGGGGACTGTCATGGGTGTTCCTTGACGAGCGGAGCGGGTGGGGGGCTCGTGATCGCAACCCGGCGCCCCACATGCTGATCACTCTGTTCACGGCCTGGACAACGACGGCTGGGGTGCCGCAGGGGACGTCGACTACCGTCGACCGCATGACCAGCGCCCTCACCCTCGCCGAAGCCCTCGCCACCGGGACGGTCGTCCTGGACGGCGGCATGTCCAACCAGCTGGAGTCGGCCGGGCACGACCTGAGCGACGAGCTGTGGTCCGCGCGGCTGCTCGCCGAACAGCCGGAGGCGGTCACCGAGGCGCACCTGGCCTACTTCCGGGCGGGCGCGGACGTGGCGATCACGGCCAGCTACCAGGCCACGTTCGAGGGCTTCGCCCAGCAGGGGATCGACCACGACCGGGCGGCCGGGCTCATGGCGCTGAGCGTGGAGTCGGCGAGGGAGGCGGCACGCCGGGCCCGTGCCTCCAGGCCCCTGTGGGTGGCGGCCTCGGCGGGTCCGTACGGGGCGATGCTCGCGGACGGCTCGGAGTACCGGGGCCGGTACGGCCTGACGGTGGACGAGCTGGAGCGTTTCCACCGCCCGCGCCTGGAGGTGCTCGCCACGGCCCGCCCCGACGTCCTCGCCCTGGAGACGGTCCCGGACGCCGACGAGGCCGCGGCGCTGCTGCGGGCGGTGCGCGGTCTCGGGGTCCCGGCCTGGCTGACGTACTCGGTCGCCGGCGACCGCACCCGGGCCGGACAGCCCCTGGAGGAGGCCTTCGCCCTGGCCGCCGAGGCGGACGAGGTGATCGCGGTCGGCGTGAACTGCTGCGCACCCGAGGACGTCGAGCCCGCGGCGGCGACTGCGGCACGGGTGACGGGCAAGCCGGTCGTCGTCTACCCCAACAGCGGCGAGACCTGGAACGCCACGGCCCGCACCTGGTCCGGCCGCTCCACCTTCACCCCCGACCAGGTGCAGCGCTGGCGCGAGGCGGGCGCCCGCCTGATCGGCGGGTGCTGCCGGGTGGGGCCGGAGGCGATCTCGGGGATCGCGGGGGTACTGGCGGCGGCGTGACGCCTGCGCCGGCCACGAGCGGACGGCCGCGAAGCGGCCCGTGACCCATCCCGGGCACCGCGAACGGACGCCCCGGACCCTCCTCGGCCCCCGTCGGGGACACATCCCGGGCACGGCGAACGGACGCCAGGGGCCACTCCCCTCGAACCCACCGCCAGGCACACATCCCGGCACCGCGAACGGATGTCCGGGACCCTTCTCGAACCCGCCGCCGAGGACCCATCCCAGGCACCACGAACGGACGCCCCGGACCCTCCTCGACCCCCGTCGGGGACACATCCCGGGCACCGTGCACGCGCGTCCGGGGCCCTGGCCAACCCATCGCGCGCGACCCCGCGCCCGCGGGTTCGCTACCGCCGCAGCGCCCCCGACCGCCGCAGGCGTCGTACGGCCGCGCGGATGTCCGGGCCGCGTGGCTGCCTGGCGTCACTCGGGACCGGGTCGGGCATGGCGGCGTCGCGTGCCCAGACGGCGAGTTCCCGGTCCAGCGGGCCGTGCGCGGTGTAGGCCACCGCGTGTTCCGCGTCCGGGGCGCGGTCGCCGAACACGCGCACCGGGTGCGTGCCGTCCCAGCGTTCCCAGCCCGGGTCGCCCTCCGTCGCGAAGCGCACCCAGGCGGAGTGCATGGCGTCGGCGAGTTCCCGGGGCGCGCCCTCGCCGGCGAGTCTGCGGGACTCGGGCACCTCACCCGTGTCGAAGACGAAGCCCAGTTCCAGCCCGTGGCAGGCGCCGAGGCCGGGGAGGCCGGAGGGCCAGGCGAACTCGTAGACGTACGACGCTGCCGCACGGGCGTCGGCCAGCCGGTGCAGCGGGACACGCAGCAGGTGGTCGGTGACGAGCCGGCCGACCAGGTCCGCCGTGCCGGCCTCGGGGTGCAGGGCGCGGTAGCCCCGCGGGACCTCGCTGCCGCAGCGGCAGCGGGCCATGGCACCGGCCAGCGCGACGGCGCCGAGGCGGTCGACGCGTTCCATGAGGCCGCCCGGGACCAGCCAGAGCCGGTGTTCGTCGCGGGTCCAGCCCATCAGCAGGTCCACACCGGGGGCCGCGCCCCCGGCGAGGGCGTCCAGCGGGTCGCGCGGGACGACGTCGCCGTCGACGACGATGCCGAAGGCGGGTCCGCCGAGGACCGGGCTGCTGAGCCGGCCTACCTCGGCCTGGGTGCGCAGCAGCAGGCCGCGGTCGACGGCGGCGAAGGCCTCGGCGGTGGCCGGGATCCTCAGCCGGGACGCCATCCGGCGCACCATACGGCGGACCTTGGCCCGCTCCGCCGCCTCGGGCGGACCGCTCTGCAGGACGGCCCGGCGGACCAGGCCCCGGGTCTGCGGGGCGGCGAGGAGCGCGCCGACGCTGATGGCCCCGGCGGACTGGCCGCAGAGGGTGATGCGGCCCGGGTCGCCGCCGAACGCCTCGATGGTCTCGTGGACCCAGGTCAGGGCGGCGATCTGGTCGCGCAGGCCCGGGTTGGGGGGCGTGTCGGGGAACAGGCCGTAGCCCTCGACGCCCAGGCGGTAGTTGACGGACACGCAGACCACGCCGTCCCGGGCGAAGGCGTGGCCGTCGTACACCGGGACGGCGGAGGAGCCCCTGGTCAGGGCGCCGCCGTGGAACCAGACCAGGACGGGGAGGCGGGCCGCGGGATCGGGGGTCCAGACGTTGAGGTTGAGGACGTCGTCGCCGGGGATGACGGGGTCGGACAGGTAGCGGGCGAAGGCGTCGGAGTACGGGGGTTTGGGCGGGGTGGGGCCGAAGGCGCCGGCGTCGCGGACGCCGTCCCAGGGCGGGAGGGGCACGGGCGGGCGGAAGCGGCGCGGGCCGAAGGGGGGTGCCGCGTAGGGGATGCCGCGGAAGACCGCGACACCGCGCTCGCGTCTGCCCCGGAGGGCTCCGTGGGCCGTGCTCACCACGGGGTCCGCCTGGTCTGCCGTCATACGTCCACCAGCCTCCTCACCGCGCTCGTGCACCGTGAAGATCAGAGCACCCCAGCATGGCCCGGTATTCCGGTGCGGGGGCGGTGGGGAGGGCTGTTCGGCCTACCTGCCGCACCGGCGCATCCGGCCGGTCCGTACGCCGGAGTGAGCACATTGCTCCGGGTTTCGAAAGTTCTGACCGGCGCGAACCCGTGAATTCACCCGTCTTCCCGCCGTCCTGCGCCACACCTACAGTAGGAAGCGCTTTCTGTACCGCCGGAGCCGAACCGCGGCGGGCAGCACTGGTCGAAACTTTCCACGGCCCGGGGCGGGCCGGAGAGGCGGGGTTCCCGATGGCGCGTACGGCGAGTGCGAGCGCGGCGGCCGGTCCGACGCTGGCGGTCGTGGCCCGCGAGGCGGGGGTCTCGGTGCCGACCGCCTCGAAGGTGGTCAACGGCCGGGAGGACGTCGCGCCCGAGACCCGCCGCCGCGTCACCGAGGCGCTCGACCGGCTCGGTTACGTGCGCAGACCCCGCTTCGACGCGGCGAAGGCGCCCCGGCTCGTCGACCTGGTCGTGCACTCGCTGGAGAGCTCCTGGTCGGGCGCCGTGCTGCACGGGGCGGAGGAGGCGGCGCACGACGCGGGCCTGGAGGTCGTGGTGTCGGCCGCGCTGACCCGCTCCCGGGCCGGACGCCCCGAGCGGGGCTGGCTGGACAAGCTGGTCGCGCGGGGCTCCTCCGGAGTGCTGTTCAACCTGGCCGAGTTGAGCGCCTCGCAGTACGCCTGGCTGGAGCAGCACCGCATCCCCTTCGTGATGATCGACCCGGTGCAGGAGCCCCCGGAGGGCGTGGTGTCGGTGGGGGCGGCGAACTGGCAGGGCGGTCTGACGGCCACCGAGCACCTGCTCGCCCTGGGGCACGAGCGGATCGCCGTGGTCGCGGGGTCCCGGCGCACGATGTGCAACAGCGCTCGGGTCGCCGGCTACCGCTCGGCGCTCGCGTCGGCCGGGATCCGGCAGCGCCCCGAGTACGTCCGGTACGCCGGCTTCGACGAGGCCCGGGCCCGCCGCCGCATGCTGGAGCTCCTCGACCTGCCCGAACCGCCGACGGCCGTGTTCGTCTGCTCCGACGGAATGGCCCTGGGGGTCTACGAGGCCCTCGGCGCACGGGGGTTGAGGGTTCCGGACGACATGAGCGTGGTCGGCTTCGACGACCTGCCCGAGGCGCGCTGGGCCTCCCCGGCGCTGACCACGGTCCGCCAGCCGCTGTCGGAGATGGCCGCGACGGCCCTGAGGTCGCTGCTGCGCATGATGGACGGGCACCGGCCGGAGAGCACCCGCACGGAGTTGTCGACCCGGCTGGTGCGACGGGCGAGCACGGCGGCGCCCCGCGCGTAGCCGGCGGCCGCCGGGCCGGCCGCGTGACGCCCGGGCATGGAAGGCGTGCGTCCCCGCCCGGAGCGACGCCGCGGGCCGCCCCGGGGGCGGTGGAAGCGCGGCCGTGGGCGTGGAACGCGCCCCCACCGGAAGGAGTTGACGGGAGGAGTGGAGGGCACGCCGCGTCCGCTACCGCGAGAAGCCGGCAGGCCGGGCGGAATGCCCGCGCGGTCGCGCGGAGTTGGCAGGTGGGACAGGGCCGTCGCACGCGGCGGCCGTATCCCGGGAAAGGACCCTCCGGTCATGACGCGCGACCAGCGCACGATCACCAATCCGGCCACGCTCCACGACCCCACCCCGTTCGGTTACAGCCACGCCGTGTCGGCCCCCGGCGAGACCGTCTTCATCGGGGGCCAGTACGCCTCCGACGCCACCGGCGCGCCCGTGCCGGGGGACTTCGCCGCCCAGGTGGACCTGGCCTTCGACCGGCTGCGGTCGGCGCTGGAGGGCGTGGGGCTGGGCTACGAACACGTGGTCCGGCTCGGCACGTTCATCGTCGACCACGACCTCGGCAAGCTGGAGGTCCTCGGCAAGGCGCTGCACGCCCGCTTCGGCGACCGGCTCCCGGCGCAGACCCTGAGCGGGGTGGCCTCGCTGGCCCTGCCGGGGATGCTGTTCGAGGTCGACGCGGTGGCGGTCCGCCCGGCGGTGCCGGACGCGAGCTGAGCGTCGCCCCCGGCCCCACCCCACTCCCGGCCCGACCCCGCTCCGGCCCCCGGCCGCCCCTCGCTTCCGCTCCCGGCGCACTCGGCGGCGGCCGAGGTCGCCCGGGCGGTGGTCGCACACCCCCTGCACGCGCCGCGCGCCCGTCGTGAGGGGGAACTGGCCGGAACCCGTCGGCGTCGAACGATGCGGCGGGGAGGGGCCGGTGCCCGGGGGCGACGCCCGTGCCGCCGGCCCCCAGCGGTGCGGCCGTCACCATCGCGGGGGCCCGATTGCGCATGCTCATGCGGTCTTCCTTTCCGAGCCGCCGTCCCCCGGCGGGTCTCCCCTGGGGCGGCTCGTGTCGTCTGGCACGGCACAGCCTCACGGTCCGCGGTCGGCCGCGGCGGGCCTCCCAGGCGTCCACGGGCCGCCCAGGGACGGTTCACGCGCCGGGCGGCGGCGTCCCGGCCGGGTATGGGTCGTCCGGGCCCGGCGTGGGACGGGGCCGGGCCGGGCCGCCCGGCACACCCCGGGCCCCTGCCGTGGGAACGCCCTCAGGGCAGGGGCCGTGCGGCCGCCCAGGAGATGCCGCCCAGCAGGTGCGCCCGGAAGGCCGGGTCCGCGTAGGCCTCCGGGGCGTGACCGAGGGCGGTGTAGAAGACCCGGCCCGCGCCGTGGTCGCGGCACCAGGCCAGCGGGTGGTCCTCACCCATGCCGCCGCCCTCGTAGGAGGACTCGTCGGCGCTCACCAGGACGCGGGCCGTGCCGCGCGGGTTGGTGCGGAAGTCGTACCACTCGTCGGTGAAGTCCCAGACGGCGGGCAGGTGCCGGGTCGCCGGATGGTCGTGGTCCTCGACGACGGCCCGGCCCGGCTGAAGGCGGGGGTGCCGGTCGAACCACGTGCCCAGCAGCGTGCCGTAGTAGGGCCAGCCGTACTCCGTGCAGGCCGCCGCGTGCACCCCGACGAAGCCGCCGCCCGAATCCACGTACGCGGCGAGCCGCTGACGGCCGGCCGGGGTGAGGATGTCGCCGCTGGTGGAGAGGAAGACGACGGCCGCGTAGCCGTCCAGGGGCTGTTCCAGGGCCGCCGGGTCCTCGGTGGCGTGGACCTCGAAGTCGCCGAGGGTGCGCAGGGCGGCGACACCGGCGGGGATGGAGTCGTGCCGGTATCCGGTGGTGCGGGTATGGACGAGCAGTCGTGGCGCCATGACACAGAACCTAGGAGATCGGGGAGGCCGGCGGAGCGCTCGGACGCCGGAAGGTACCGCCTCCGCGTCACGGCGGAACTCCTCGTCGCTCGTCCCCGGCTGCCGGCGCAGCGTGAACACCACTTCGCGGCCGGGCCCATCGGCGAGGACCCGCATCGGATGGTGCACGGTCCGCCCCGGGGGCAGCGTGACGTCGTGGTCCAGGTCGCCGAGGTCGTTCCGTGGCGCGAAGTCCACGGTGATCCGTAGACGCTCGGGTGCCGCGATGTCGTCCGTGTCGTGGTCGTCGTGGCGGCGACGCTACGGGGCCGGCCGAGGGCCGTCCTGAACGGATCGGACAGGCGGCCCGGACGGGTGCGGCCGGTGTCCGTTTCCTTCAAGACCGGCCGTCGCGGTCCTGCCTACGGTGGGGCCATGACCGCACGATTCGATGCCATCGGCCTGGTCGTCTCCGACATGGCCGCCTCCGTCGCCTTCTACCGCCGGCTCGGGTTCGCCTTCCCGGAGGACGCCGGGCACCAGCCGCACACCGAGGCCGGGCTGCCCGGCGGGCTGCGGCTGATGCTCGACACCGAGGAGACGGTCCGCTCCTTCCTGCCCGCGTGGCGGCCCCCCGCGGGCGGCGGCCGGACCTCGCTGGCCCTCAGGTGCGACGGGCCGGACGAGGTGGACGCGCTGTACGCGGAGCTGACCGGCGCCGGGTACCACGGGGAGCTCAAGCCCTGGGACGCCTTCTGGGGGCAGCGGTACGCCGTGGTCCACGACCCCGACGGCAACGGGGTGGACCTGTTCGCGCCGCTGGACGCCGCGGCCGAGTAGCACGCTCAGCGGCAGGCCCGTCAACTCCCGTACGTCGCGGGAGAGATGGGCCTGATCGGCGTAACCGGCCCGGGCGGCCGTCTCCGCGAAAGGTGTGCCGGACCGGGCCAGTGCGAGGGCCCTGCGCAGCCGGAGGATGCGGGCCAGGGTCTTGGGTCCGTAGCCGAAGGCCGCCAGGGAGCGGCGGTGCAACCGGCGTGCCCCGACGCCGAGTTCGTCGGCGGTGGCGGCGACCGAGCGGCCCGCGTCGAGGGCGGCGACGACCCGCCGCAGCAGCGGGTCCGGCGGGTCAGCGTCGGCCGCCCGCCGCAGCGCCAGTTCCTCCAGGCCGCTCACCGGGTCGGGGGCCGCGTGCACCCGGGCGGCCAGTCTCCGCACCTCGGCCGCCGGCCACAGGTCCGCGAGCTCCACCCGGCGGTCGCGCAGTTCGTGGGCGGGGACGCCGAGGAGCGCCGGTGCCGTGCCCGGCGGGAAGCGGATGCCCGACCAGGGGCCGCCCGCGCCGTCCGTGTGGTGGGCCCGGGTGTCGGGCCCGGCGACCAGCAGCCTTCCGTCGTGCCAGAGCAGGTCCATGCACCCGTCCGGCAGTACCCGCCCGGTCCCGGACCGCTCCGGGGCGTTGGTCCACACGACCGCCCCGGCGAGCCGCGACGCCCGCTCCGCATACACGTCTGCCAGGCTACGCCGCCGACACGCCCTCAGGGGCGCGGAGATCTGCGCGACCAGCCACAGCGCACCCGGCACGGCCACCGCTCTGCACCGGCCGCAGCACACACCCACCCAGGGCCCGCCCATCCATCAGCCCCCTGCTCCGCAGACGCCTCAGGGGCGCGGGGAACTGCGCGAACAACCACAACGCACCCGCACCCGCACCGCCCACCACCAGCACCCCACACGCCGGCCGCCGGCCGCCGGATCCCGCTGTCCGTCCCTACCCCACCCGCCCCCGGTACTCCGCCGGACTCACCCCGTACACCCGCTTGAACGCCGTGGACAGGGCGAAGGCGCTGCCGTAGCCCACCCTGCGGGCCACCGCGTCGAGGGTGTCGTCGGAGTCGCGCAGGCGGTCGGCGGCCAGGGCCAGGCGCCAGCCGGTGAGGTACGCCATCGGCGGTTGCCCGACCAGCGCCGTGAAGCGGCGGGCCAGCGCGGCCCGGGACACCCCGGCCTTGGCGGCGAGCGCGGCGACCGTCCACGGGTGGGCCGGGTCGTCCTGGAGCAGCCGCAGCACCCCGCCGACGACCGGGTCGGCCAGCGCCCGGTACCAGGCCGGCGCCGCCGCCTCCGGGCGGGCGAACCAGGCCCGCAGCGCGGCGATGACCAGCAGGTCGAGCAGGCGGTCCAGGACGACCTCCTGGCCGGGCTCGTCCCGCACGATCTCCGCGCAGGCGTACGGCGTGAGCGGGCAGTCCCACACCTCGGGCGTCAGGGTGAGCAGCGGCGGCAGGGCGTCCAGCAGCCGCCCGCCGATCTCGCCCCGCATCGGGTACGAGCCGATCAGCAGGACGGTGGCGCCGTCGGGCCGGTCGCCCCAGGTGCGCACGCCGAGGTCCATGGAGCCGTTGAGGGGCCGCCCGTCCGGGTGGTGGCACTCCTGGCCGGGCAGGATCAGCGCCTGCGGTGCCGTACCGGGGGCGTCGGCGCAGGTGTAGGGGTCGGGGCCGCGGGCGATGGCGAGGTCGCCGGCACGCAGCCGGGTGGCGGCGCCCCGGTCGGGCAGCACCCAGGCCTCGCCGCGCACGGCGAGCATCACGGTGAGCGACGCCCGGTCCTCCACCCGGACCGCCCAGGGCGGGTCGAAGCACGCCCTGATCATGAACGCGCCCCGTGCCCGGGGGCCTTCGAGCAGGCCTGCGAGAGCGTCCATACGGCCAGCGTAGACGCGGGCGTATGGGAATGAGCCGTTCGGCGATGGTTCCGTCCGCCGTACGGCAGTTGACTCGACGGCATGACGAACACGACGCGGGACACGCAGGAGACGGCGGGGGGCGTGCGGGAGATGACGCTGGTGGTGACGGGCGCCTCGGGACGGACGGGCAGCCGGGTGGCGCGGGCCGCCGAGGCGGCGGGGCTGACCGTGCGGGCGGTGTCACGGGCCACCGGTTTCGACTGGTGGTCCGCTTCCACCTGGGCGGACGCCCTGCGCGGCGCCGACGCGGCCTACCTCGCCCTGCCCTCGGACGTCGGGGCGCCGGGCGCCGCCGAGGCGGTCGGGGAACTCGCCCGGGAGGCGGTCCGGCTCGGGACGCGGCGGCTGGTGCTGCTGTCGGCGCGGGGCGAGGACCAGGCCCTGCCCACGGAGGAGGCGCTGCGCGCCAGCGGCGCGGACTGGACGGTCGTACGGGCGGCGTGGTTCGCGCAGAACTTCAGCGAGGGACCGCTGGTGGCGGAGCTGCGCGAGCGGGGCGAGCTGGTGTTCCCGGCCGGCGCGGTGCGCGAGCCGTTCCTCGACGTCCGGGACATCGCGGACGTGGTGGTGGCCGCGCTGACGGCCGGCGACCGGTACACGGGACGGACCCTCACCCTCTCCGGGGGGCGGCTGCTGACCTTCGGGGAGGCGGTCGCGGAGATCGCCGCGGCGACGGGGCGGCCGCTGACGTACCGCGCGGTCCCGACGCGGGACTACGGGGAGGCGCTGGCCGCTTTCGGGGTGCCGCCGCAGGAGGTCGCGGCCCTGACCGAGATCTTCGGCACCCTCCTGGACGGCCGCAACGCGCACCTCTCGGACGGGGTGCGGCAGGTGCTGGGCCGGGCGCCCCGGGAGTTCTCGGACTTCGTGCGGGAGGAGGCGGCGGCCGGTACCTGGAAGGCCTGAGCTGCGCCGCCTGAAAGGCGTGAGCGCGGCACCTGGAGGGCCTGAGCGGCCGCCCGTCACTTCCCGGCGGGCGGCTGCCCCTCCCCGTTGCCGTGGCCGTTCTTGGCGTGCGCGGACCTCACCTGCGTGCGCAGCCGGGCCGTGACGTCCTCCGGGGGCAGGAAGCGGGACCAGCGCTCGGGGAACTCGGACGGCATGTCGGGGTCGGCCTCGCCCCGGGCGGCGGCGCGCGCCACGTACTCGGCGACCTGCGCCTGCCGCAGCCGTTCGTTGGCCTCGCGGGCCGCGGCCGTCGCGGCGGCCGGCCAGACCCGGTCGATCGCGGCGTTCACCGCGGCCCCGACGAGCACGGCGAACGCGGACACGCCGATCCACAGCAGCACGGCGACCGCGGCGGCGAGCGAGCCGTAGATGGTGGCGCCCTCGACGGTGTTCTGCAGGTAGATCCGCAGCAGGAAGCTGCCCAGCACCCACATGCCGAGGGCGACCAGCGCGCCCGGCACGTCCTCGATCCACGGGGAGCGCACCGGCACGGACACGTGGTAGAGCGTGGTGAGGAAGGCGATCGACAGCAGTATCACCACCGGCCAGTACAGGACCTGCACCACCGTCGTCGACCAGGGCAGGATGTCCACCATCGCGTCCGGGCCCGCCACCATCAGCGGCAGCGCGACCGAGCCGATCAGCAGGGCGACGATGAACAGCAGGAAGGCCAGCAGGCGGGTCTTGACGATGCCCCGGACGCCGTCCAGGCCGTACATCACGGTGATGGTGTCGATGAAGACGTTCACCGCGCGGGAGCCCGACCACAGCGCGATCAGGAAGCCGAGGGAGATGACGTCGACCCGGCCGCCCTTCATCACGTCGTGCAGGATCGGCTCGGCGATCTCGCGCACGCCGCGGTCGGACAGCACCGTGCGCGAGGCCTCCAGCAGGTTGGTGCGCAGGCTCTGGATGGTGTCGGCGCCGGTCCAGGCGTCGACGTAGCCGAGCAGCCCGATCATGCTCAGCAGCAGCGGGGGCACCGACAGCAGCGTGAAGAACGCGGCCTCCGCGGCGAGGCCCAGGATGCGGTACTCGATGCAGGAGTTGACGGTGTCCTTGAGCAACAGCCAGGCGGTCCTGCGCTTGGAGACGTTCCGGTAGAGGGCCCGCGCCCGGTGGAGGCGCCCGGAGGGCGTGTCGGGGGTTTCACTTGCTGGCTGCACCCCCTAACGGTATCCGTCGGGCCCGGCCCCACTCACCCACAGGCCGGGTCTTGGCGGACCGGGCCGGGTCCGCTGGTGACCGAGGTGCTACCGCGGGGTACTTTCGCACCATGGCAGGCAGCACGCACCTCGTGACGAACCAGGTCCCGCCGCTGGTCGGGTACGACGTCTTCTCCTCGGACCGGGCCCTGGCCGCCGCGGTCGAACGGCACCTGGAACCGGAGCTGCGCGAGGAGGTGCTCGGGGAGCTGTCGGCCCTCGGGCGGACCTCCGGCTCGGCCCAGGTGCAGGAGTGGGGTGCGCAGGCGAACGAGAACCCGCCGCGGCTGCGCACCCACGACCGGTACGGCCACCGGATCGACGAGGTGGAGTTCCACCCGGCCTGGCACCGGCTGCTCGGCAAGGGCGTCTCGGCCGGTCTGACCGCGGCCTGGGGACGGCCGGCGGGGCACGTGCGGCGGGCCGCCGCCTTCGTGGTGTGGACGCAGGTCGAGGCCGGCAACGGCTGCCCGCTGTCGATGACGCACGCGGCCGTGCCCGCCCTGCGCGCGGACCCGGACCTGGCCGCCGAGTGGGAGCCGCGGCTGACGTCCATGGTCTACGACCGTGAGCTGCGGCCCGCGCACCTCAAGGCCGGGGCGCTGTTCGGGATGGCCATGACGGAGAAGCAGGGCGGCAGCGACGTCCGGGCGAACACCACCTCCGCGCGGCCGCTCGCACAGGCCGGGACGTACGAGCTGACCGGGCACAAGTGGTTCTGCTCGGCGCCGATGTCGGACGGTTTCCTGGTGCTGGCGCAGGCCCCGGAGGGGCTGACGTGCTTCCTGGTGCCGCGGGTGCTGCCGGACGGCTCGCGCAACGTGTTCCGGATCCAGCGGCTCAAGGACAAACTCGGCAACCGGTCGAACGCCTCGGCGGAGGTCGAGTTCGACGGGACGTGGGCGCGGCGGGTCGGCGAGGAGGGGCGCGGGGTGCGCACCATCATCGAGATGGTCGCGGCCACCCGCCTCGACTGCGTGCTGGGCTCGGCCGGGCTGATGCGGCAGGCGGTGGCGCAGGCCGTGCACCACGGCGCCCACCGCGAGGCCTTCGGCGGGAAGCTCGTCGACAAGCCGCTGATGCGCAACGTCCTGGCCGATCTCGCCGTCGAGTCGGAGGCGGCGACGACGCTGGCACTGCGGCTCGCGGCGGCCTGCGACGACGGCGGCGAGCAGGAGCGGGCCCTGCTGCGGATCGCGGTGCCGGCCGCCAAGTACTGGGTGACCAAGCGGTGCCCGGCGGTCGCGGTGGAGGCGGCGGAGTGCCTGGGCGGCAACGGGTACGTGGAGGAGTCCGGGATGCCGCGGCTGGTGCGCGAGTCGCCGCTGAACTCGATTTGGGAGGGCGCGGGCAACGTGCAGGCGCTCGACGTGCTGCGGGCGCTGCGGCGGGAGCCGGGGGTGTTCGACGCCTATCTGCGGGAGGTCGGCAAGGCGCGCGGCGCCGATCACCGGCTGGACGGGGCCATCAAGAACCTGCTGACCGAACTGGCCGACCTGGAGGGCGCGGAGGGCCGGGCGCGGCGCCTGACGGAACGGCTCGCACTGGTGCTCCAGGGTTCGCTGCTGGTCCGTTTCGCGCCGCCGCAGGTCGCCGACGCGTTCTGCGCGGCGCGGCTGGGCGGCGACGGGGGCGCGGCCTTCGGGACGCTGCCGCACACGCTCGACCTGGCGTCGGTGGTGGAGCGGGCCCGGCCGGAGCACGACCCGGCGCCCTGACCCGCGGACCCGGGAAGCGGGGGTGGTGCTGCGCCGACACGGCACCACCCCCGCCGCACTGGCCCGTTCGAGCCACTGAACGCCGCTCGGGACGGCGCGGCTCAAGTTTCGGACAGGGCCGGGCCGTCCACCAGGGTTGCAGGGGGTTGCAACTTGCTGGTGACTGTGTGCGGACTGTGCGCACGCCCACGGCGGCAGACGGCACTATGAGACAGACGGTCAAACATGCAACTTCAGGGGGCGCTCGCGTATGGACGTCACGCACCTGGCCGCTGTGGACACCTCGCGTGCGGCCCGGGTCCTCAGCGAGGTCCGTTCCGCCCGGCTGTCCGGGCGGCCCGCTCCCGTGGCGCCGCGGCCCGTGATCGAGCAGTCCTGGGAGCGCATGCTGCGCAGCGGTGTCGATCCGGAGCGTGACGTCCGGGCGGATCCGCTGTCCCGCGAGGAGCTGCAGCGGCGGCGCGAGACGTCGGCGCTGCGCCATGTGCTGCCGGTGCTGCGGCAGGGCCTGCTGGCGGCGGCGGACGTCGCCCACCACATCATGGTCGTGGCCGACGCGGACGGCCGGGTGCTGTGGCGCGAGGGCAGCCCGCCGGTGCTGCGCCGGGCGGACGGGCTCGGCTTCGAACTGGGCGCCGACTGGCGGGAAAGCGTCGTCGGCACCAACGGCCTGGGCACTCCGGCCGTGGTGCGCCGGCCGGTGCAGGTCTTCGCCTCCGAGCACTTCGTGCGCTCCCAGGCCCACTGGACGTGCGCGGGCGCTCCGCTGACCGATCCGCGCGACGGCCGGCTGCTGGGCGTGGTGGACGTCAGCGGGCCGCTGGAGACGATGCATCCGGCCACGCTGTCCTGGGTCGACTCGGTGGCCAAGCTGGCCGAGGCCCGGCTGCGGGAGATGCACCTGGAGTCGCTGGAGCGGTTGCGGGCGGTGGCGGCGCCGGTGCTGGCCCGGCTCGGCGGACGTGCCCTGGTCGTCGACGCGGACGGCTGGACGGCCGCGGTGAGCGGGATGCCGTACACCCGGCGCGTGGGCCTGCCCAAGTCGCTGTCGGCGGGCCTGCGGTGGATGCCGGCGCTCGGGCTGTGCGCGGTGGAGCCGCTGGCCGGGGGCTGGCTGCTGCGGGCGGCGGCGGACGAGCCGGTGCCGCGCGGCGGGACCAGGATCGTGCTGGACCTCAGACAACCGCGCCGCTGGTCGGTGGAGGTGGCCGGCGGGGCGGGCTCCTGGACGAGGGAGCTGAGTCCGCGCCACGCCGAACTGCTGTACCTCCTCGCGGTGCACCGCTCCGGCCGCAGCGCCTCGGGCCTGGCGGCGGACGTGTTCGGCGACCCGGACCGCACGGTGACGGTGCGTGCCGAGATGTCCCGGGTGCGGCGGTATCTGGGGACGTTCCTGGAGCACCGGCCGTACCGGTTCGCCGAGGACGCGGAGGTCGAGGTGCTGCTGCCGGACGACCCCGCCGACCTGCTGCCGCACTCATCGGCACCGGCGGTGGCGCGCCTCCGGCCGTCCACGGCGACGCCGTGAGGCCCGCGCGGCGGCGTCTTGAGAGTCTCCCCCGTGCCCTCCGAGGCTTCCGTGATGCCGTCCGAGGCTTCTGTGGTGGCGTCCGAGGCTTCCGTGGTGGCGTCCGAGGCTTCCGTGGTGGCGCCCTGAGAATCACGCAGCGTGGCGTCCGGCCCGCCCCGAGGGTGCGTCTTTCGCATATTTGCGGCATCTTCGTCCGCCACCCCCTCCCCCTGCCGTAGCATCCCTGTACGGACCACCCCACCTGCTCCTCCGTCAACGTACGGACCACAGGGCGCAGTTGGTCCGTCTCGGGAGGACGGTATGAAGCATCGCGGCAGACACCGGCGGCGCAGGCGGGGCAGGGCGCTGCGCGCGACCCTGGCAGGGACGGCCCTCGCGCTCACCGCCGCCGCCACCGTGATCAGCGCCTCGCAGGCCACCGTCGCCGACGACCCGGGCGCCCTGCGGCCGGTCGCGGTGTCCGCCGGGGCGGGGCTGCTGCCGCTGGCCGAGCAGCGGACGCCCGGGCGGTGGCTGGACCGGCTGACGGACCGGATGGGCCGGCCCGTCGGCGTCGGCGCGGTGCTCCGGGACGCCGACCTCCCGCTGCGGAACGCGGCGGACTGCGCGAGCTCCGACCGGCGCGGCCTGCCGGTCGAACCGGCGGCGACGCGCGCCTACTGCTTCGGCGCCTCCGACACCCGCGGCTGGCGGCCCGGCGCGGTCACCACCTCGGGCGACGCCGACGACGACGGCCGCTGGGCCGGGGACCGCGTGATCCTGTCCGGCTGGAGCCGCGGCGGCGCCGGGGGCGGTTCCCTCGACGGCCCGGACCCGGAGCGGGGCCTGGCCAAGGTCGCCTTCGTCGACGCGAACGACCCGGCCCGGCTGCGCTACACCTGGGCCCTGCTGGCCGTCCCGGTGGACGGCGGGCGGGACTACCGGGGCCTGGTCTCCCCGCTGTCCGGCATGGTCTGGTACCAGGACAAGCTGCTGGTGACGACCCGTGAGGGCGACCGGGACGCGCTGTACGTGTACGACCTCGACCGCATCCTGCGCGCCACCGTCGACGCCGACGCGGTGGGCCGGGTGCCGGGTGGCTGGTCGGCGCACGGCTCCCGCTACGTGCTGCCCGCCGTCGGCTCCTACACCCTGCCCGGCGGCGACGACGTGCCGCGCCCGGCCTCCGTGTCCCTGGACCGCAGCACGGTGCCGGACAGCCTGGTGGCCGGCGAGTGGGTGCCGGCGGACGGGGACCGGCCGACCCGGCTGTGGCGCTACGCCCTCAGCCGCGACCCGGCCCGCTCCGGTCTGCTCGCCACCGGCTCGGCCGGGCGCGCCGAGCCCGTCGAGGCGTACGAGACGAAGACGGCCGATGTGCGCGGGGTGCTGGCGTACCGCTCGGCCTGGTACCTGGACCGGGCGGCCGGCTCCCCCGGCGGGCACGGGACGCTGTGGCGCCAGGACGCGGACGGGGCCCGGGTGACGGAGTGCGGGACGGACGGGACGCGGCACTGCTGGAGCGGGTGGTCGGGATCGCTGTCCTACTGGGAGGAGACCGGTGAGGTGTGGTCGCAGTCCGGGCGGATGCTGTTCGCGCTGCCGCTGACCTCCGTCGACCGGGCACTGGGCCGATCGACAGACGAGTAGGCCGGATGGTTTTCTGGCCCGCATGACGACCATCGCCGTGACCACCTGGTCCCTGGAGCAGACCGCGCCGACCGATCTGCTGCCGTCCGCAGCGCCGGAGGGCGACGTGCGGATCGTCCGCTCCGAGGTGCCCTCCCCCGAGTTCAGCCGTTTCCTGTACGCCTCGGTGGGCGGCGACATCCGCTGGACCGACCGGCTGAGCTGGTCGTACGCCCGCTGGCAGGAGCACCTGCAGCGGCCGGGTGTGGAGACGTGGGTGGCCTACGACCGGGGCACGCCCGCCGGGTACGTGGAGCTGGAGGCGCAGGACGACGCGGTCGTGGAGATCGTCTACTTCGGGCTGCTGCCCGCCTTCCGCGGCCGGCGCATCGGCGGCCACCTGCTGTCCTACGGCACCGCCCGGGCCTGGGACCTGGCCGACCGCTGGGCGGGACTGGCCCCGACGAAGCGGGTCTGGCTGCACACCTGCAGCAAGGACGGGGAGCACGCGATGGACAACTACCAGCGCCGCGGCTTCAAGCTGTTCGACACCAAGGTCGAGGAGGAACCGGAGGTCACCGCTCCGGGACCGTGGCCTGGAGCTTTCCCTGCCTGAACTGGACGGACACCTCCCCTCCGAACGATGTGACCAAGGACACCCTTGTCTCGTAAGGCGAGACAAGGGTGTCCGCATTTTGGACAAAGCTGGACTGTGTCCAGATCGCCATGACACGCTTCCGTCATGTCTGGAACTGGAATCGCCTTGGTGAGTCGACGGCACGTCGACCTCGGCCGCATGTCCAGCGCCATCTGTCCGGCGCACTGAGAGCACTCAGCACGCGCCCGGCATCCCCTTTTCTCGTCTCGTTCCTGCGCAATGACGCGCACGTATGCCCATGCGCCCGCGCGCGCAGGTCAGAGCCGCATTTCCGCCTGTCCCGAAGGACGTATCAACCATGGCCGCCACCCCGCAGAAGCCTGCCGCCGCGACTCCCCGCCGCAAGGTGAGCCGTCACCGCGGTGAGGGCCAGTGGGCCGCGGGGCACTTCACCCCGCTGAACGGCAACGAGCAGTTCAAGAAGGACGACGACGGTCTCAATGTGCGGACACGCATTGAGACGATCTACTCCAAGCGCGGCTTCGACTCGATCGACCCGAACGACCTGCGCGGCCGGATGCGCTGGTGGGGTCTGTACACCCAGCGCAAGCCCGGGATCGACGGCGGCAAGACGGCCGTCCTGGAGCCGGAGGAGCTGGACGACGAGTACTTCATGCTGCGGGTCCGCATCGACGGCGGGGCGCTGACCACCCGCCAGCTGCGGGTCATCGGCGAGGTCTCGCAGGAGTTCGCGCGCGGGACGGCCGACATCACCGACCGGCAGAACGTGCAGTACCACTGGATCCGGATCGAGGACGTGCCCGAGATCTGGAACCGGCTGGAGGGCGTGGGCCTGTCCACCGTCACCGCCTGCGGCGACACCCCGCGCGTCATGATCGGCTCCCCGGTGGCGGGCATCGCCGAGGACGAGATCATCGACGCCACCCCGGCGCTGGAGGAGATGAAGCGCCGGGTCCTGAACAACCCGGCGTACTCGAACCTCCCCCGGAAGTTCAAGACGGCCATCTCGGGCTCGCCGCTGCTGGACGTGGTGCACGAGATCAACGACGTCGCGTTCGTCGGCGTCCGCCACCCCGAGCACGGCCCGGGCTTCGACGTGTGGGTCGGCGGCGGCCTGTCCACCAACCCCAAGCTGGGCGTGCGGCTGGGCACCTGGGTGTCGATCGACGACGTCCCGGACGTCTACGAGGGCGTCATCTCGATCTTCCGCGACTACGGCTACCGCCGGCTGCGCAACCGCGCCCGCCTGAAGTTCCTCGTCGCCGACTGGGGCGCGGAGAAGTTCCGCCAGGTGCTGGAGGACGAGTACCTCGGGCGCAAGCTCACCGACGGGCCCGCCCCGGAGCAGCCGTCGCAGCAGTGGCGCGACCACATCGGGGTGCACCGGCAGAAGGACGGCCGCTTCTACGTCGGCTTCGCCCCGCGCGTGGGACGCGTCGACGGTGCGACGCTGACGAAGATCGCCGACCTCGCCGAGGCCCACGGCTCGGGCCGGGTGCGCACCACCGTCGAGCAGAAGATGATCGTCCTCGACGTCGAGGAGGACAAGGTCGACTCGCTCGTGGAGGGCCTGGAGGCGCTCGACCTGACCGCCCGGCCGTCCTCGTTCCGGCGCGGCACCATGGCCTGCACCGGCATCGAGTTCTGCAAGCTGGCCATCGTCGAGACCAAGCAGCGCGGCGCGCAGCTCATCGACGAACTGGAGCGCCGTCTGCCGGAGTTCGACGAGCCGCTCACCATCAACCTCAACGGCTGCCCGAACGCCTGCGCCCGTATCCAGGTCGCGGACATCGGTCTCAAGGGGCAGCTGGTCCTCAACGACCGGGGCGAGCAGGTCGAGGGCTACCAGGTGCATCTGGGCGGCGCGCTGGGCCTGGAGGCCGGGTTCGGCCGCAAGGTACGCGGTCTGAAGGTCACCTCCGACGAACTGCCGGACTACATCGAGCGCGTGCTCAAGCGGTTCCAGGCGGAGCGCGAGGACGGCGAGCGGTTCGCCGCGTGGGCCTCGCGGGCCGGCGAGGAGGCCCTGTCGTGAGCGAGCGGATGGCCCCGTTCTACTGCCCGTACTGCGGGGACGAGGACCTGCGGCCGAGCGAGGAGGGGCACGGCGCGTGGGAATGCGCGGCGTGCAGCCGGGCCTTTCAGCTGAAGTTCCTGGGGCTGCTGTCCCAGGGGCTGAAGCGATCCGACTCCGGAGGGGCACAGATATGACGACCACTCAGGAAGAACGCACCGCCGAGGAACTGAAGGCGCTCGCCGAGCAGGCGGGCCGCGACCTGGAGGACGCCTCCGCGCTGGAGATCCTCCAGTGGGCGGCCGAGACGTTCGGCAAGCGCTTCTGCGTCACCTCGTCCATGGAGGACGCGGTGGTCGCCCACCTCGCCTCCCGCGCGATGCCCGGCGTCGACGTCGTCTTCCTCGACACCGGCTACCACTTCGAGGAGACCATCGGCACCCGCGACGCGGTCGACGCCGTGATGGACGTCAACGTCATCACGCTCACCCCCCGTCGGACGGTCGCCGAGCAGGACGCCGAGTACGGCCCGAGGCTGCACGACCGCGACCCCGACCTGTGCTGCAAGCTGCGCAAGGTGCAGCCGCTGGAAGAGGGGCTCAAGGGATACCGGGCCTGGGCGACCGGCCTGCGCCGCGACGAGTCCCCGACGCGCGCGAACACCCCCGTGGTCGGCTGGGACGAGAAGCGGCAGAAGGTCAAGATCTCGCCGATCGCCCGCTGGACCCAGGACGACGTGGACGCCTACGTCACCGAGCACGGCGTACTGACGAACCCGCTGCTGATGGACGGCTACGCCTCCGTCGGCTGCGCCCCCTGCACCCGCCGGGTCCTGGAGGGCGAGGACGCCCGGGCGGGACGCTGGGCGGGCCGGGCCAAGACCGAGTGCGGGCTGCACGGATGACGACGCCTCAGACGATTCAGGAGACCGACGTGACGACCGGAGCCACCGTCTGGCTCACGGGTCTGCCGAGTGCGGGCAAGACCACCATCGCCCACGAACTGGCCGGCCGGCTGCGCGAGCAGGGCCACCGGGTCGAGGTGCTCGACGGTGACGAGATCCGCGAGTTCCTCTCGGCGGGCCTCGGCTTCACCCGCGAGGACCGGCACACCAACGTGCAGCGCATCGGCTTCGTCGCCGAACTGCTCGCCCGCAACGGCGTGCTGGCGCTCGTCCCGGTGATCGCGCCGTACCAGGACAGCCGCGAGGCGGTACGCAAGCGCCACCAGGCGAACGGCACGGCGTACGTCGAGGTGCACGTGGCGACCCCGGTCGAGGTGTGCAGCGAGCGGGACGTGAAGGGCCTGTACGCCAAGCAGGCCGCGGGTGAGCTCACCGGGCTCACCGGCGTCGACGACCCGTACGAGGAGCCCGCCTCGCCCGATCTGCGGATCGAGTCGCAGCACCAGACCGTGCAGGAGTCCGCGGCGTCGGTGTACGCCCTGCTGACCGAAAGGGGACTGGCATGACGACGACCGTCGCCACCGTGTCCGAGGAGACCGGCAGCCCGTACGCGCTGTCGCACCTCGACGCCCTCGAGTCCGAGGCGGTGCACATCTTCCGCGAGGTGGCGGGCGAGTTCGAGCGGCCGGTGATCCTGTTCTCCGGCGGCAAGGACTCCATCGTCATGCTGCACCTGGCGCTGAAGGCGTTCCGCCCGGCGGCGGTGCCGTTCTCGCTGCTGCACGTCGACACCGGGCACAACTTCCCCGAGGTACTCGACTACCGCGACCGCACGGTGGCGAAGCACGGGCTGCGGCTGCACGTCGCCTCCGTGCAGGACTACATCGACCGCGGGGTGCTCAAGGAGCGCCCGGACGGCACCCGCAACCCGCTGCAGACGCTGCCGCTGACCGAGAAGATCCAGGCGGAGAGGTTCGACGCCGTCTTCGGCGGCGGGCGCCGCGACGAGGAGAAGGCCCGGGCCAAGGAACGGGTGTTCTCGCTGCGCGACGAGTTCTCCCAGTGGGACCCGCGCCGCCAGCGCCCCGAGCTGTGGAACCTGTACAACGGCCGCCACGCGCCCGGCGAGCACGTGCGGGTCTTCCCGCTGTCCAACTGGACCGAGCTGGACGTGTGGCAGTACATCGCCCGCGAGGGCATCGAGCTGCCGGAGATCTACTACGCGCACGAGCGCGAGGTGTTCCGGCGCGCCGGCATGTGGCTGACCGCCGGCGAGTGGGGCGGTCCCAAGGACGGCGAGACCGTCGAGAAGCGGCTGGTGCGCTACCGGACCGTCGGTGACATGTCCTGCACGGGCGCGGTGGACTCCGACGCCGACACGATCGAGAAGGTGATCGTGGAGATCGCCGCCTCCCGGCTCACCGAGCGCGGCGCCACCCGCGCCGACGACAAGATGTCCGAGGCCGCGATGGAAGACCGCAAGCGCGAGGGGTACTTCTAGAGATGAGCACGATCACGACCGAGGAGCTCTCGGCCACCACCCTGCTGCGGTTCGCCACCGCCGGTTCCGTCGACGACGGCAAGTCCACCCTGGTGGGCCGGCTGCTGCACGACTCCAAGTCGGTCCTCACCGACCAGCTGGAGGCCGTGGAGCGCGCCTCCGCGAGCCGGGGCCAGGACGCGCCGGACCTCGCGCTGCTGACGGACGGTCTGCGGGCCGAGCGGGAGCAGGGCATCACCATCGACGTGGCGTACCGCTACTTCGCCACGCCCCGGCGCCGGTTCATCCTCGCCGACACCCCCGGGCACGTGCAGTACACGCGGAACATGGTCACCGGCGCCTCCACGGCCGAGCTGACGGTGATCCTGGTCGACGCCCGCAACGGCGTCGTCGAGCAGACCCGCCGGCACGCCGCCATCGCCGCCCTGCTGCGCGTGCCGCACGCGGTCCTCGCGGTCAACAAGATGGACCTCGTCGGCTACGAGGAGAAGGTGTTCGCGGCCATCGCCGAGGAGTTCACGGCGTACGCGACCGAGCTGGGCGTCCCCGAGGTCACGGCGATCCCGATCTCCGCGCTCGTCGGCGACAACGTGGTGGAGCCGTCCTCCCACATGGACTGGTACGGCGGCCCGACCGTGCTGGAGCACCTGGAGACGGTGCCGGTCAGCCACGACCTGAGCCACTGCCACGCCCGGCTGCCCGTGCAGTACGTGATCCGGCCGCAGAGCGCGGACCACCCCGACTACCGGGGGTACGCCGGCCAGATCGCGGCCGGTTCCTTCCACGTCGGCGAGCAGGTCACCGTGCTGCCGTCGGGCCGCTCCACGAAGATCTCCGGCATCGACCTGCTGGGCGAGCCGGTCGACGTCGCCTGGACCACCCAGTCGGTGACCCTCCTGCTGGAGGACGACATCGACATCTCGCGCGGCGACCTGATCGTGCCCAGCAAGGACGCGCCGCCCACCACCCAGGACATCGAGGCGACCGTCTGCCACGTCGCGGACGCCGCCCTGACCGTCGGGCACCGGGTGCTGCTCAAGCACGGCACGCGCACGGTCAAGGCCATCGTCAAGGACATCCCGTCCCGGCTCACGCTCAACGACCTGTCGCTGCACCCGCATCCGGGACAGCTCGTCGCCAACGACATCGGCCGGGTCAAGATCCGCACCGCCGAGCCGCTGCCGGTCGACTCCTACGCCGACTCGCGGCGCACCGGCTCGTTCATCCTGATCGACCCGAACGACGGCACGACCCTGACCGCGGGCATGGTCGGCGAGTCCTTCGCCGCCCCGGAGCCGGTCAAGAACGAGTCCGACGACGACGGGTGGGACTTCTGACATGAGCTCCCCCGACTTCTACTCCATGTTCGCCAAGGAGGGCGGCCGCGTCGGCAGCGGTGCGCTCGGCAGCGGGCAGGGCGGAGTGGCGCGATGTGTGCGCTGACGTACGCGCACTGCCCGCGCGCCCGCACCCCCCACCGCCGTAGACGAAAACCTGCCGACCTCCCGGCCACGACCTGAAAGACCGTGACCGCCGGGCCAACGAGAGGACCACCTCCCGTGCCTGCTTCATCCGCTGTGCGCCGCGGCCTCGCGGTCGTCGCCGCACTGCCCCTGCTCACGCTCGCCGCCTGCGGCTACGGTTCCCAGGCCGAGGACGACGGCGCCGCCAAGGTCGCCGCCGGGGCCGAGAGGATCGACGGGCTCGACTCCGTGAAGATCGGCTACTTCGGCAACCTGACCCACGGCACCGCGCTGGTGGGCATGGAGAAGGGCTTCTTCCAGAAGGAGCTCGGTGCCACCAAGGTCGTGCCGGCCGTCTTCAACGCCGGCCCCTCGGAGATCGAGGCGCTCAACTCCGGTTCCATCGACATCGGCTGGATCGGCCCCTCCCCCGCCATCAACGGCTACACCAAGTCCGGCGGCAAGAACCTGCGCATCATCGGCGGTTCGGCGTCCGGCGGGGTGAAGCTGGTGGTGAACCCGGACAGGATCAAGTCGCTGAAGGACGTCAAGGGCAAGCGGATCGCGACTCCGCAGCTGGGCAACACGCAGGACGTGGCGTTCCTCAACTGGGCCGCCGAGCAGGGCTGGAAGGTCGACCCGCAGAGCGGCAAGGGCGACGTCACGGTCGTCCGCAGCGACAACAAGGTCACCCCGGACGCCTTCAAGGCCGGGTCGGTCGACGGCGCGTGGGTGCCGGAGCCGACCGCGTCGAAGCTGGTCGCCGAGGGCGGCAAGGAGCTGCTCGACGAGGCGACGCTGTGGCCGGACGAGAAGTTCGTGATCACGAACATCATCGTGCGGCAGGAGTTCCTGAGGAAGCACCCGAAGGTCGTCGAGGCCGTGCTCAAGGGCTCGGTGGCGACCAACAAGTGGATCAACGCCAACCCGGACGCGGCCAAGGAGGCGGCGAACACACTCCTGGAGAAGGAGACCGGCAAGGCGCTGCCCGCCGAGGTGCTGGACCCGGCGTGGAAGTCGATCCGGTTCACCGACGACCCGCTGGCCTCCACCCTCAGCACCGAGGCGGAGCACGCCGTGAAGGCCGGGCTGCTGGAGAAGCCGAACCTGAAGGGCATCTACGACCTCGCGCCGCTGAACCAGGTCCTCGAGGCCGAGGGCGAGCCCACGGTCGACGACGCCGGTCTCGGCGCCGAGTAAGCCCGCAACCCGACCCGTTCCCAGGAGGTGACGACCATGGCCACGACCCTCGCCAAGGCCGCCGACGGCACCGAGGCGGCCACGCACGCCGCCCGGATCGAGCACGTCTCGAAGTCGTTCGCGGGCCCCGCCGGGCAGCAGCTCGTCCTGGACGACATCACACTCGATGTCGCGCCCGGCGAGTTCGTCACCCTGCTGGGGGCCTCGGGCTGCGGCAAGTCCACGCTGCTCAACCTGGTGGCCGGTCTGGACCGGCCCAGCGCCGGTGAGATCACCACGGACGGCCGCCCGGCGCTGATGTTCCAGGAGCACGCGCTGTTCCCGTGGCTGACCGCGGGCAAGAACATCGAACTCGCCCTGAAGCTGCGGGGCGTGCCGAAGACCGAGCGCCGCGACCGGGCGGAGGAGCTGCTCGAACTCGTCCGGCTCAAGGGCGCCCACGGCAAGCGGGTGCACGAGCTGTCGGGCGGGATGCGCCAGCGGGTCGCGCTGGCCCGGGCGCTCGCCCAGGAGAGCCGGCTGCTGCTGATGGACGAGCCGTTCGCGGCGCTGGACGCCATCACCCGGGACGTGCTGCACGACGAGCTGACCCGCATCTGGCGCGAGACGCAGCTGTCGGTCCTGTTCGTCACGCACAACGTGCGCGAGGCGGTCCGGCTCGCCCAGCGCGTGGTGCTGCTGTCCTCCCGCCCCGGGCGCATCGCGCGCGAGTGGACGGTGGGCATCCCGCATCCGCGCCGCATCGAGGACACCGCCGTGGCGGAACTGTCCGTCGAGATCACCGAAGAACTGCGTGGGGAGATCCGCCGCCATGGCCAGCACTGATTCGACGACCGTCGCCAAGGACGGCAGCGATCTCGCCGGTCTGGAGGCGGGGCTCGACGCCCTGGAGACGCGGCAGACGGGCCGCACGCCGTTCCGGCAGACCTTCACCGAGAAGATCCTGCCGCCCGTCCTCGCCGTCGCGCTGGTGCTGGCGGTCTGGCAGGCCCTCGTCTCGTTCCGGATCGTCGACGACCCGACGAAGCTGCCCTCGCCCGGGGCCGTGTGGGACGTCGTCCACACGGCGTGGCTCAAGGGCGAGCTGCTCGGCTACATCTGGACCAGCGTCTCGCGCGGCCTGCTCGGCTTCTGCTTCGCGCTGGCGATCGGCACGCCGCTGGGTCTGCTCGTCGCCCGGGTGAAGTTCGTCCGCGCGGCGATCGGCCCCATCCTGTCGGGCCTGCAGTCCCTGCCGTCGGTCGCCTGGGTGCCGCCCGCGGTGATCTGGCTGGGTCTGAACAACTCGATGATGTACGCGGTGATCCTGCTCGGCGCGGTCCCGTCGATCGCCAACGGCCTGGTGTCGGGCGTCGACCAGGTGCCGCCGCTGTTCCTGCGCGCGGGCCGCACGCTCGGTGCGACGGGCCTGAAGGGCACCTGGCACATCGTGCTGCCGGCCGCCCTGCCCGGTTACGTGGCGGGCCTGAAGCAGGGCTGGGCCTTCTCCTGGCGTTCGCTGATGGCCGCCGAGATCATCGCGTCCTTCCCCGACCTCGGCGTCGGCCTCGGCCAGTTGCTGGAGAACGGCCGCAACGCCAGCGACATGGCCATGGTCTTCGAGGCGATCCTGCTCATCCTGATCGTCGGCATCGCGATCGACCTGCTGATCTTCAGCCCGCTGGAGCGGTGGGTGCTGCGCAGCCGCGGCCTGCTGGTGAAGAGCTGAGTCCCATGACGCACACGCCCGTTCTCCTCGTCATCGCCCACGGCAGCCGCGACCCGCGGCACGCCGCGACGGTGCACGCCCTGGTGCGCCGGGTGCGCGCGCTGCGCCCCGACGTCCGCGTGGAGACCGGGTTCCTGGACTTCAACGTGCCGTCCGTGCAGGGCGTGCTGGAGTCCCTGGCGGTGCAGGGCGTGCGGGACGTGGTCGCCCTGCCGCTCCTGCTCACCCGCGCCTTCCACGCCAAGGCCGACATCCCGGCGGTCCTGGCGGACGCGCCCTCGCGGCTGCGCATCCGCCAGGCGGAGGTCCTGGGCCCCTCGCCGCTGCTGCTGGCGGCCCTGGAGCGGCGTCTGTACGAGGCGGGTCTGACGCCCGGCGACAAGTCCTCGACCGGGGTCGTGCTGGCCTCGGCGGGGTCCACCGACCCGGAGGCGATCGCAGTGATCGCAGAGATCGCGCGGGAGTGGCGGCACACCGGTTGGTGCGCCGTGCGGCCTGCGTTCGCCTCCGCATCCCTGCCGCGCACGGAGGACGCCGTCCGCGAACTGCGCGCCCTCGGCTGTTCCCGCGTCGCCGTCGCCCCCTACGTACTGGCCCCCGGCTTCCTCCCCGACCGCATCGCCCGGGGCGCTGCGGAGGCAGACGTCCTGGCGGACGTCCTCGGTGCGGCGCCGGAGGTGGCGCGGGTGGTGCTGGAACGGTACGAGGCGGCCCGGGTGCCGGCGCTGGCGGCCCCGCTGAGCGCCTGAGCTCCGGCCGGCCTCACGCGGGCTACGGTGCCGGTTCCGGCTGCAGCGCGAAGGAGTACGGGGCCCAGGGGCCGGTGACCTCCACGCGCAGGCCGGGGATGCCGCGCGCGGCCGCCAGGACGCCCGTGCGGAACGCGTCGACGCGGTCCCGGGGGACGAGGTAGGCGTCGTTGCCCATGTTGGTGCCGGGCGCGGAGCCGGCCAGGCTGCCGCGTTCGGGGGTGTGGGCGACGCGGTCGACGGCGAGGCTCCCGGCGGTCTCGGTGAGGCGGGCGGCGGCCTGGGCGACGGTGCGCCAGGCCTCCTCGTTCCTGCGGTGTCTGCGGCGGCGGATGGCCAGGTAGGCGCGTCCCACGCCGAGGCCGGTGACGGTGTCCGGGCCCGGGTCCCGGACGGCCTCCGGCGGGGTGATGTCCGGGGTGGCGTAGATCTTGACGCCGAGTTCGACGTGGCCGGTGAGGCGGTCCAGCAGGGACAGGAAGTAGGCGCGGCGGGTGTCGAGGGCCTCGCGGGCGCGGGCCTCGTCGCGGTAGACGGTGGCGAGGCGCAGGGGCAGCACGGCGGCGCCGGAGGCGACCAGGGCGGCGACCACCGCGTGGTGGGAGCGGACCGTGGACTCCATCCAGTCCAGGTCGTCGAGGTGGGCCCGCAGCGGGGCGTCGTCGTAGTCGGCGGGCGGGACGCGGCCGACGGCGAGGGCCAGGGGTCCGGTGGCGGTCGCGGGGTCGACCAGGTGGATGGGTTCTCCGGCGACGCCGCGCAGGTGTGCGGCCGCCGCGATGGCCTCGGGGGTGCGGCGCAGGACCGCGTAGGCGTAGACGAGCTGGGTGTCGGTCATGGGTCCGGGCTCCTGTCGCTGGCCGTGCGCTTCCTCTCGCGAGACTCCGTTCTCGTGCCGTCCGTCCGACCGTAGGTACGGCGGTGGCGGCCGAGGTGTTCACGCGAGCGGCGACCCGGCCGGCCCGGCGGGATCACCGGAGGGTCACGCCGCGGGGGCCGTCAGCTCCACCAGCTTGAGCACGGTGTTCCAGTTGCGGGTCGTGGCGATGACGCCCCGGGTGACGCGCGGCCTGGCCAGTTGCTCGGCCAGTTTGGAGCGGCCCAGGCCGTTCGGCGTGTACAGGTACAGGGCGCGCTCCCCGAGGCGGAACTCCTCGGGGAGATGGGCGGCCCGGTCGATCCCCGCGAAGCGGTCGGGGGTGACGGGCGCGGAGAAGTAGGTGACGTGGAGCTGCTTGGGCTCCAGGCCGGCGGCCGGGAACGGGCAGGCCTCGACGATCGCCCGCAGGTAGGCGTGGTCGCGCACGATGACGTCGACGCCGAACCCGAAGTGCTGCTCGATGCCGTGCGCGAGCTCGGCGGCCAGGGACTCCTCGTCGCCGTGCCCGGCGGCGAACACCGCCTGGCCGCTCTGCAGATACGTACGGACGTCGTCGTGGCCGAGGTCGCCCAGGAGGGCGCGCAGTTCGGCCATCGGGACCTTCCTGCTGCCGCCCACGTTGATCCCGCGCAGCAGGGCCGCGTACATCGTCGTCATCCGCACACCATAAGGCGGCCGTCGTGCCCCGTGGGGGTGGGCACGACGGCCGCCGCGGGCAGCTGCCCGGCCCGTAAATTACTCACCGGTCACCGAGCGGCACAACCGTCTGCCCAGGATCCGCACACCCGGGGAGCCCGGAATGTCCGCCGATAGGTGTAAGGGGCCATGGTCCGTGCGGGTCCTCCCCAGTGGGGAGGGAGCCAGGTCCATGGGGATGAGTTCCGGTCGCGCGGCTTCACCGGGCAGCACGACGAGATGGCTTTATCCGGCCCCTACCTTCGACAGGAGAGGGGGCGGCAGGGGGCCGCCGCCGCCGCATCACGAGGGGGCAAGCCCGTCATGGGGAACGGAGAAACACGGGTGCGGGGCCTCGCCGCCCGGGCCGGCGGCTGGAGCGCCCGGCATCGATGGGCTGCCGTCGGCATCTGGGTCCTGTTCGTCGTCCTGGCGATGGGCCTCGGTTCGGCCGCGGGCCGGGTCGACGTCAAGGACAGCGACCAGCTCAAGGGGGAGACGCACACCGCCGCCCGGATCGTGGAGGACGCCGGGATCGAGGAGCCGGCCGGGGAGACGGTGCTGATCCAGGCCAAGGGGGGTGGACTCGAGGCGACGGACCCCGAGTTCCGCGACGCCGTCACCGCGGTCGTCCGGGCCGTCGAGAAGACCGGCCGGGTCACCGACGTGACCTCGCCGTACGACGCCGGGACGATCTCGAAGGACGGGCGCAGCGCGCTCGTGCAGTTCGACATGCGGGGTGACTCCGACACCGCGGGCGAGCGGGTCGAGCCGGTGCTGGAGGCCGTCGAGGGCGTGCAGCAGGAGCACGAGGCGCTGCGGATCGAGGAGATCGGCGGCGCCAGCATGATGAAGACGTTCGACGACGCGTTCGGGGACGACTTCAAGAAGGCCGAGTACTCCGCGGTGCCGGTGGCCCTCGGCATCCTGCTGATCGCCTTCGGCGCGCTGGTGGCGGCGCTGCTGCCGGTGGCGCTGGCGGTGACCGCGATCATGGCGACGATGGGCCTGATGGGCGTCGTCAGCCACGTCATGCCGATGAGCGACACCGCCAACTCCGTGATGCTGCTGGTCGGTCTGGCGGTCGGTGTCGACTACTGCCTGTTCTACCTGCGGCGTGAGCGCGAGGAGCGGGAGGCCGGCCGGGACGCGCAGACGGCCCTGCGGATCGCCGCCGCGACCAGTGGCCGCGCGATCGTCGTCTCCGGTGTCACGGTGTGCGTGGCCATGGCGGGCATGCTGTTCACCGGGCTCGCCGAGTTCGAGGCGATGGGCCTGGCCTCGCTGATGGTGGTCGCGGTGGCGATGGTGGGGTCCGTGACCGTCCTGCCCGCGCTGCTGTCGCTGCTGGGCGGGCGCGTGGAGAAGGGCCGCGTCCCGTTCCTGCGGCGGCGCAAGCGCGGGGCGCCCCAGGACAGCCGGTTCTGGACGGCCGTGCTGCGGCGGGTCCTGGCCCGGCCGGTGATCTCCGTGGTAGTGGCGGCCGGTGCGCTGCTGGCGGTCTCGGCGCCCGCGCTGGGCATGAAGACGCAACAGCTCACGCTGGACCAGGAGTTCGGGGACTCGCTGCCGATCGTGCAGACGTACAACCGGCTCAACGAGGCCTTCCCCGGCGGTTCCGAACCCGCCGAGGTGGTCGTCAGGGCGGACGACATCAACGCGCCCGAGGTGCAGTCCGCGCTCGCCGACTTCCGTGAGCGGGCGATCAGTTCGGGCGCCTCGCGCGGCCCGGTGGAGATCAAGCTGCACGACGCGCAGGACGTGGCGTTCGTCTACGTGCCGCTGGTGGGCGGCTCCGACCTGGACAAGGCCGGGGTGAGTCTGGACAAGCTGCGCGACGAGGTGCGTCCGGCCACGCTCGGCAAGGTCGACGGCCTCCAGGCGCCGATCACCGGGCAGGTGGCCGGGTCGAAGGACTTCAACGACCAGCTCGCCGGCGCCGTCGTGCCGGTGTTCGCGTTCGTCGTGGTGTTCGCCTTCGCGCTGATGCTGCTGTCGTTCCGCTCGCTGACCATCGCGGTCACCTCGATCGTGCTGAACCTGCTGTCGGTGGGCGCGGCCTACGGCATCCTGGTCGCGGTCTTCCAGCACGGCTGGGGCGCGTCCCTGGTGGGCGCGGAGGGCGTCGGCGCGATCATCACGTGGCTGCCGCTGTTCCTCTTCGTGATCCTGTTCGGCCTGTCGATGGACTACCACGTGTTCGTGGTGTCGCGGATCCGCGAGGCCCGGCTGCGGGGCCTCGAGACGCGGGACGCGATCCGGCACGGTGTGGTCACCACCGCCGGGGTGGTCACCAGCGCCGCGGTCATCATGGTCGCCGTGTTCGCGATCTTCGGGACGCTGTCGATGCAGTCGATGAAGCAGATGGGCGTCGGTCTGGCGGCGGCGGTGCTCATCGACGCGACGATCATCCGCGGTGTGCTGCTGCCGGCGGTGATGGCGCTGCTCGGCGAGCGCAACTGGTACCTGCCGAAGTGGCTGAACCGGCTGCCGGACCTCACCCACGACGAGACACCGCAGGCGATCGCGGCGCCGGCGGCACGCGACGACGAGGGCGAGCCCGTGAGGGTCTGACGACTCCCCGACGCGCGGAGTAGGGCCCGTCGCTCCCCGGGAGGGGGCGACGGGCCCTTACGTGCCCTCGGCCCGGACGATGCGGCGCACGTGCAGGACGTTCCCGTCGCAGCGCAGGATCTCCAGCTCCCGGTCCGGGCGTTCGCCGCCGAAGGAGAGCGCGAGGTGACGGTCCGCCACCAGCCGCCAGCGGCCCGGCACGGTGCCGGGCGCGTCGCCGCGCCCCAGGGGACGGTCGACGAAGCCGCCGTCGGGCGCGAACTCCATGCCGCGGCGTCCGCGCGCCGGGGGGAACGGGTAGTCGTCCGGACGGTAGACCCGCACGTCCTCGTGGTCCTCCTCGTAGGAGTGGAACCACGCGCGGAACAGGCCCGAGGGGGGCTGCTGCATGATCCGGCCACCTCACTGCGCAGAGTGGTCCGTATTGCCGGTCTCACACCGGAGTGCCTAGGATTATCAGTGTATGGGTACGGAGGGAACGGGCAACCGACCGCTCCGCCCGGTGTCGCCCGGCCCTCGCGGCGCGTAGCAGACGCGCAGGTCCGCAGCCGCGTGCGCGGCGCACTCCCCGCTCACCCGAAGGACAGTCATGTCCGACGCCCAGTCCTATCTCCGTGTCACCTCCGCCGACTACAGCCGCTGGTGCGGCGCGATGGAGGTGGACCGCAGACTCCTCGGCCAGAACCCGGAGTACGCCGGGAACCGGGCCGCGATCGAGAACACCGCGTTCGCCTACGAGACGATGGAGCACATCGCCGGACGGCAGAGCGTGGTCGACGTCCCCGTGGTGGTGCACGTCGTGCACCACGCACCCGAGGAGAACATCGACGAGGCCCAGATCCGCAGTCAGATCGAGGTGCTCAACCAGGACTTCCGCGCGAGCAACCCGGACGTCGGCCAAGTGCCGCCGGTCTGGCGGGACCTGGTGGCCGACGTGCGCCTGCAGTTCCACCTCGCCCGCACCGACCCGCTGGGGCGGCCCACGGACGGCATCACGCGGACCCGGAGCGGGACCGCGGACTGGGACACCGACGACCTGGTCAAGTTCAGCCTGAGCGGGGGCCACGACGCCTGGCCCGCCGACGTCTATCTGAACATCTGGGTCTGCAGGCTGCGCCGCGGTCTGCTGGGCTACGCCCAGTTCCCGGGTGGCGCCGCCTCCACGGACGGCGTGGTCGTCACCTACAGCGCCTTCGGCACCACCGGCACCGCCACCGCCCCCTTCGACGGAGGCCGCACGGCCGTGCACGAGATCGGGCACTGGCTGAACCTGCGGCACATCTGGGGCGACGACGACGAGGGGTGCAGCGGCAGCGACTTCGTGTCGGACACGCCCAACCAGGCGGGCCCGAACCTCGGTTCGCCCGGCTTCCCCCATGTGACGTGCAACAACGGGCCGGACGGCGACATGTTCATGAACTACATGGACTACACCGACGACGCCGCGATGTTCATGTTCACCAAGGGCCAGGCCGCGCGCATGGACGCCACGCTCGACAACGCCCGCCTGGCCCTCACCCGCCAGGCCGTCGCGGTCTGACGACGGCCCGGCGCGTGTCGCCGACTACCTCCTGTGCGCGGCCAGTTCCGCCTCGATGAGGTCGGCCGCGCGGCGGGTACCGCCCTCCTGGAGCGTCTGCGCCTGGATCTCCTTCAGGCGGCGCGCCACCTCCGGGTCGTCGACCAGGGCGAGCGCCGCCTCGCGCAGCGCCTCGCCGGTCGCCTCCTCCGTGGCGAGGCAGCGGGCGACACCGAGGCCGCGCAGCGTCTCGGCGTTGCCGAACTGGTCCGCCGCCTGCGGTACGGCGATCATCGGCGTGGCCGTGAGCAGGCCCTCCTGGCTGCCGCCGGCACCGGCGTGCGTGACGAACAGGTCGGCCTCCCGCAGGACGGCCGGCTGCGGCACCCAGGAGTGCACCTCCACGTTGGCGGGGACCTCCCCGAGCACCGCCGGGTCGACGTGCCTGCCCACCGAGAGCACCAGATGCCAGCCGGGCAGGTCGCCGAACGCCTTCACACACTCCCGGTAGAAGTCCGGCTGCTTGGTGAAGGCGGACCCGAGGGAGACGAGTACGACCTTCTCCGCACCGGCCGGCCGCCGCCAGCCGCCCTCGGCGCCGCGGTCGCCCTGACAGGTGCCCACGAAGGAGTACACGCTCTCGTCGACCCGGTCCGCGTGCGGCTGGAGCGCCTTGGGCATCAGGACGATCGAGCGGTCGGGCCGGCCCCCGAACGCGTCGGGGTGCAGGGTGATGCCGTTCTCCTCCAGCCAGGCCGTGAAGCGGGCGTAGTAGGCGCGGCCGCGTTCGGTCTTCCGCGGCTCCGCCCACAGGGGCTCGGCGACCTCCTCCTCGTATCCCTCCCAGGCGACCATGGCCGGCGAGAGGGAGACGGCGGGCACGCCCCAGCGGTGGGCGAGGACCCGGCCCGGGTAGGCGGCGATGTCGTGCAGCACGAGGTCCGGCTCGTCGCCCTCGTACGCCGCGATCAGTTGCGGGAGTGCCTGGATCGCGTCGTCGAGGAACGGCTCCACGTTGTCCAGCAGGGTGCTCCCCCATGCCTCCGGGTCGTCGTCGGGCGAGGGCAGGGTCGAGTGCCAGGGCTTCACCTCGGCTCCGGTCCCCGCGACCTTCTCCGCGAAGACCGGCGGGATGGCGTAGGTGACCCGGTGGCCGCGCGCCACCAGCTCGCGGATCACCTCCAGGCTCGGGTTCACGTGGCCGTGGGCGGCGATGGAGAACATGGCGATGTGCGCGCGACTGGTCATGCACCGAGACTAAACGAGACGAGACGTCTCGTGCAACACGATGGGCGTGCGGCCGCCGGCTCCGCGGGACCGGGCCGGGGTCAGCGCTGATAGCGGGCCAGGACCAGGTTGCCGTCCTCCTCCAGCCGTTCGCGCAGGGCGCCGAGGCCGATCGCCCCGCTGTAGTACTCCTGAAGGGCCGGCGTCGCCACCTTGTCCTTCCACTCGGGGTAGCCCCGGACCGTCTGCGCGGGGGCCGGGCGCAGCCGGGCGGCGAGGGCCGTGCCGGTGGCCCAGCCGTGCCGCGCGGTGTGCAGGGCGGGGTCCTGCAGCGCCTGGGTGCCGGTGGGCAGCATCCAGTCGCCGAGGGCGAGGCGGACCATGTTCCCCGGGCGCAGCAGGAAGGCGAGGAAGGCGGCGGCCTCCTTCTTGTGCGGGCAGTCCTCGGCGATGGAGAGGGTCTGCGGGCTGACGCCCTGGGTCAGTCCGCCGGCGCCGGCCGGGGCGGGCAGGACCTGCCAGTCGAAGCCCTCGGGGGCCTGCTGCACGATCTGCTGCCGGTAGGAGAACCCCAGCGGCACCATCGCGTAGCGGCCGCCGAAGAAGCCGGGCAGGGTGTCGGAGCCGCCGCTGCCGAGGGTCGTGGGCGAGGCGCTGCGGTCGCCGGTCACCTGGTCGTGGATGGTGCGCGGCACGACCTGGTCGGCCGCCTCGAACCGCACCGTCACCCGGCCGTCCGCCCCGCGGTGGAAGAGCTGTCCGCCCGTCGACAGGGAGAGGTTGAGGGTGGCGGAGACGGGGTCCTTCAGCGGCCAGGCGACGCCGTACTTGCCGCGGTGGCTGAGCCGTTCGGTGACGCGCCGGAACTCCTCCCAGCTCCACGGCTTGCCCGGGGTCGGGATCCGCACGCCGGACGTGCGCAGCCAGGTCGCGTTGGCGATGAGCACGCGCGGTTCCTGCAGGAACGGCACGCCGTAGACACCGTCGCCGAAGGTCGTGGTCTCCCAGCTGCGCCGCGGGATGTCCGCTTCGAGGGTGGCGGGCAGCAGGCCGGTCAGGTCCGCGAGGTGACCGCCGTAGGCGAAGTCGGCGAGGTCGTCGGAGGCGTCGTGGATGATGTCGGGCGCCTCGCCGCCCTCGAAGGCGGTGAGGAGCTGGTCGTGGACGCTGTCCCAGGAGCCCTGGACGTACTCGACGCGGACGTCCGGGTGGGCGGCGTTCCACTCCGCCACCAGGTCCTCGGTGACCTCGACGGACTCCTCCTGCCAGGCCAGTGACTGGAAGCGGAGGGTGACCCGGCCGTCGTCCGCGGTGCCGCCCGAGGTGCAGCCGGCGAGGAGCAGCAGCAGGACGAGGGCCAGCAGGCGGGCGCGCATCAGCTCTTCACCGCCCCGGTGAGCATGCCGCCCGTGATGCGGCGCTGGATGAGCGCGAAGACGACCAGGGAGGGCAGGGTCGCGAGGAACGCGGCCGCAGCGAGCGGGCCGAGGTCGGCGACGCCCTCGGCGCCGATGAAGTGCGTGAGCACCACCGGCAGGGTCTGTTTCTCCGGTGTCTTCAGCAGCACGAGCGCGAAGAAGAACTCGTTCCACGCGGTGACGAACGCGAACAGGCCGGTCGCCACGATGCCCGGTGCGAGCAGCGGCGCGGTCACCGACACCAGCGTGCGCACCCGCCCCGCCCCGTCGACCGCCGCGGCCTCCTCCAGCTCGCGCGGCACGGCCCGTACGTACCCGGCGAGCATCCACAGCGCGAACGGCAGCGCCCACACCACGTACACCAGCACCAGCCCCGGCACGGAGTCGATCATGCGCAGGTTCTTCAGCACGAGGAACAGGGGGATGATCAGCAGCACGAACGGGAACGCCTGGCTGACCACCACCCAGCCCGTCACCGCCTGGGCGAGCCGGGTGCGGCGGCGGGCGACGACGTAGGCCGCCGGGGTGGCGATCAGCACGGCGAGGACCGCCGCCGCGAGCGCGGCGAGCAGGGAGTTGAGGGCCGCGTGCAGCAGCGGCTGCTCGTCGAAGGCCTGCCGGAAGTTGGCGAGGGTGGGGTCCTCCGGGAGCCACGTCGGGTGCAGGCCGCTCAGCTCGCGCGGCGGCTTGAACGCGGTGGAGAGCAGCCACAGCAGCGGGAAGGCCAGGAAGACCAGGTACGCGAGCAGCGCGGTGTACTGGCCGACGCGGGCCGGGGTGCCGGTCCTCACGTGTCGTCACCTCCTTTGAGGCGGCCGGCGAGGAACACGGCCAGGGCGATCGAGATCACGGCGACCATGACGCAGCCCATCGCCGCCGCGTAGCCGAACTGGCCGTAACGGAAGGCCTCTTCGTAGGCGAAGAGCATCGGCAGCCGGGTCCGGCCGCCGGGGCCGCCGCTGGTGAGCACGTAGACCAGGGCGAAGGAGTTGAAGTTCCAGATGAGGTTGAGCGCCGTGATGGCGAGGGCGACGGGCCTGAGGGCGGGCCAGGTGACCGTGCGGAACCGGCGCCAGGCGCCCGCGCCGTCGACCGCCGCCGCCTCGTGCAGCTCGCGCGGGGTGTTCTGCAGCCCGGCGAGCAGCGCCACGGTCGTCTGCGGCATGCCCGCCCAGACGCCGACGACGATGACGGCGGGCAGCGCGGTGGCCAGCCCGCTGAGCCAGTCGCGGCCGCCGCCGAGGCCCAGGTCCCGCAGGGTCTCGTTCAGGACGCCTGCGTCGGGGTGGTAGACGAGCCGCCACATGATGCCGACGACGACCTCGGGCATCGCCCAGGGCACGATCGCCAGGGCGCGGGCCAGCCACCGCAGCCGGAGGTCCTGGTCGAGCAGCAGGGCCAGGCCGAGGGCGAGCAGGAACTGCGGCACGGTCACCCCGACCGCCCACACCAGGCCGATCCGGAACGACTCCCAGAAGAGCGTGTCGTGCAGCAGGTCCCGGAAGTTGAGGGTGCCGATCCAGCGGGTGGGCTCGGTGCGGCCCGACTGGGCGTCGGTGAAGGCCAGCAGGATGCCGTGGAGCAGCGGTCCGACGCTGAGCAGGAGGATGGGGATCAGGGCGGGCAGCACCAGGAACCAGGCGCCGTGGTCGACGGCCCGCCGGGACCCGCCGTCCGGGGATCCGCGATCGGCCGGTCTCCTCGGTAACGGCGTCTCGGTCACCGATGTCACGGAATCAGCCCCTTTGCACAGCGCGGCCGGCCACGTCATGGTCGTGAAGGCCGTCTGTCTCGTCAAGGGACCGCGCATGCCCCCCGACCTGTGCCGATGCGACACTGACCGGAGGATGGCCGGAACCCGGCGGCAGCGGTGCGGACGACGGAGGCGGACGATGGACGAGGCACGGGCACGGGACGTACTGGCGGCGGCGCGGGTGCTGCCCGGCGCGGCCCGCGCGGCACGGCTGCTCGCCCTGGGCGAGAACGCGGTGTTCGCCGCCGGTGACCTGGTCGTCAAGGTCGGCCGCGATGCCGAACTCCTCGACCGGGCGCGCCGCGAGCTGGACATCGCCGGGTGGCTCGCGCAGGCCGGGGTGCCGGCGGTGCGGGCGGCCGAGCCGGAGGCGCTGCTGGTGGAGGGGCATCCGGTGACCGTCTGGCACCGGCTGCCGGATGCCGTACGGCCCGCCGAGCCGCGGGACCTGGCCCGACTGCTGCGGGTCGTGCATGCCACGCCGCCCCCTCCCTTCGCTCTTCCGGGGCGTGATCTGCTGGGTGGTGTGGAGCGCTGGCTGCGGCTCGCGGGGGACGCCGTCGACCCCGCCGACGCGGCCTATCTGCGCGAGCGGCGGGACGCGTTCGCCGCGCAGGCCGCGGAGCTGACGCCGCATCTGCCGCCCGGGGTGATCCACGGCGACGCGCTGCCGCGCAACGTGCACGTCGGGCCGGACGGTCCGGTCCTGGTCGACCTGGAGACGGTCTCCTCGGACCTGCGCGAGCACGATCTGGTGGTGATGGCCCTGTCCCACGACCGGTACGGGCTCGGGGACGAGGCGTACGCGTCCTTCACCGGGACGTACGGCTGGGACGTGCGGGCGTGGGAGGGCTGCTCGGTGCTGCGCGGCGCGCGGGAGACCGCCAGTTGCGCCTGGGTGGCCCAGCACGCGCCGGGCAACCCGAAGGCGCTGGCCGAGTTCGAGCGGCGGGTGGCGTCCCTGCGGGACGGGGACCCGACGGTGCGCTGGTATCCGTTCTGAGGGCGGGCGGGCCGCCTCAGGCCGGTTCGCCCGCCGGCTCCCGCAGCGGCCACGCGCCGTCGACGAGGGCCGTGGCGTCCCCCTTGCCGCGCAGGAAGCTCTGGAAGTCCGCCGCCCACTGCGCGTACCACTCGATCTGGCGGTGGTGCAGGGCCGCCGGGCCGAGCATGGCGATCTTGGGGTGGCGGTCGGCTATCGCGCAGGCCAGGCGGGCCGCCGCCAGGGCGTCGGCCAGCGCGTCGTGCGCCGAGTCGAGGACGACGCCGTACTCCGCGCAGACCGCTTCGAGGTTGCGTTTGCCGCGGCGGTAGCGGTCGGCCCAGCGGTCGATGGTGTAGGGGTCGATGACCGGGGCCGGGTCCACGCCGCCCAGGCGGTCGCGCAGGGACGGCAGGCCGTGGCGGCGCAGCTCGGCGGAGAGCAGGGTCAGGTCGAAGGCGGCGTTGTAGGCGACGACCGGCACGCCCGCCTTCCAGTAGGAGCTCAGGACGTCGGCGACGGCGTCCGCCACCCGGTCGGCCGGTGCGCCCTCGGCGGCCGCCCGTTCGTTGCTGATGCCGTGCACCGCCACCGCGTCCTCGGGGATCGGCACCCCGGGATCGGCCAGCCACTCCCGGCGCCCCAGCGGCTTGCCGCCCCTGACCTCGATCACGGCCGCCGTGACGATGCGCGCCTCGTGCGGATCCGTGCCCGTCGTCTCCAGGTCGAAGCCGATCAGCAGCTCCCGGTGCCAGCCCATGGGCGGGCCCCCCTTCTTGTGGTGCGTTCCCCCAGTGGCCTCCACCTTCCCACGCACCACTGACAATCAGAGGACCGCGTTCCGCTCGGGCCCTTCGGCGGGCGCGGAACCACCCGGTGGCGGGGCGCAGTTCACGACACGGGCCGCGAATCCGCCCACATCACCTCGAACTCCTCGCGATACGTGGGGAAGAGGCCGCTTTCGTCCGGCTCGCCCGACTTGACCACCTTGCTGCCGTTGCGCAGGACGAACACCGGCGCCTCCATGCCGCGCGTGCGGCGCAGGTAGTTCTGCACGACCGCGATGCCGTCGGCGCCGTCGCCGTCGACCAGGTACGCCGTGAAGCGGGGTGTCTCGTCGAAGACCTGGATCTCGAAGGCGCCCGGGTCGCGCAGCCGGGCCCGCACCCGCCGCATGTGCAGGATGTTCATCTCGACGGCGCGGCTGAGCTCGCCGCGTTTGATGCCCAGTTCGCGCTCGCGCCGCTTGACCGCGCTGGAGGCGGGGTTGAGGAACAGCAGCCGCACCCGGCAGCCGGACTCGGCGAGCCGCACCAGGCGGCGGCCGGAGAAGTTCTGCACGAGCAGGTTGAGCCCGATGCCGATGGCGTCCAGGCGGCGGGCGCCGCCGAAGATGTCCTCGGCCGGGAACTGCCGCATCAGCCGCACCCGGTCCGGGTGGACGGCGACGACGTCGGCGTACCGGTCGCCGATCAGGTCCTCGACCGCGTCGACGGGCAGCCGGCGCGCGGAGGGCACGTCACCGCCCGCGCCGAGCATCTCCAGCAGCCGGGCCGAGGCCCGCTCGGCCTGGTTCAGCACGGCCTCGGACAGGGCCCGGTTGCGGGAGACGACGTTCCGGGTCACCTCCAGCTCGTCCAGGGCGAGTTCGACGTCCCGGCGGTCGTCGAAGTAGGGCTCGAAGCAGGGCCAGTGCTGCACCATCAGCTCGCGCAGCTGCGGCAGGGTGAGGAAGGACAGCACGTTGTCGTCGGCCGGGTCGAGCAGGTACCCCTTGCGGCGGCTGACCTCGCGGACGGCGACGGCGCGCTGCACCCACTCCTGGCCGGCGGGGCCGGCGGCGGCCACCACCCAGTCGTCGCCGTGGACCGGTTCGTAGATCGGCCGCAGCACGGCGGCCACGACGGCGCGCAGCCGCTGTTCGACGAGGTTCAGCCAGATGTAGGCCCGGCCGGCCCGCTGGGCGCGGGTGCGCACCTCGCGCCAGGCGTCGGCGTCCCAGTCCAGTTCCGGACCGATCGAGCCCGACGCGTCCATCGGCCGTGCCAGGGACACGGCACCGGTCGGGACGTCTGCGGAGTTCCCCTCGTGACCCTCGTCACCAGGGGGCAGCTCCAGCCCTCCCGAGCCCACCCGCGCACCGCCTTCCGCTCCCCCGAGCACTCCCCTTGTCAACGATCAAGGAAGGGTACTCCGCAAGCGGTCGGCGGTGCAGCCCGATGGGCAGCATCGGTCTCAACGGCGGGGTCGCCAGAGCGTGTTCTGCCACCCGAGCCCGTCCGGAGCGAGCGGATTCATGGCGGTGGAATCCGGTGTTCGCCCCGGAGCCGGCGGACAGGTCGCCCCTGGTGCCGTGCGCGACGTGGAGATCGTGCTTGGTGCAGCCGCGCACCGGGTACCTGGTGGTGACCCCGGGACGATCTCGTAGGAGCGCGTGTGTCCGTCCTTGTTCTTGCCGACCGCGCGGACGACGCGCCACCAGCGGTGGTTCCGGCTGCTCGCGGCGAGCTCCTTGGTGATCTCCGTGCGGGCCGTCCCGGAGCCGTCGGGGGCGCAGCCGGGCCGCCGGAAGGCGCCGGCGCGGGCCGGGCGCCGGGTGCCGCCCGGTGGACGGCACCGCGGAGCCGGAGCCGGTCCGGGGAGGTGAGAGTCGTGCCGGTGGTCGGCCTCGAGACCCGCGCCGGGCGGGTCGGCGATCAGGAGTGCGGCCGCCTCGGCCTTCCCGGCGGCGCTCAGGGGCGGCAGGACGCGGCGCCGGGCGCCGGTCCGCACCACCGTGCCGGTGCCGAGGCCGACGGTCCGGGTGACGAGCGGGTCGTCCCGGTGGTCGTCGTGCGGCACGCCGGAGCGGCGCGGCGCGTCCGGAGCACCGGCCTCCCGGGGCCCGGGGTCGGCCAGGCCGACGGCGAGGCGCCGTGGTCCGCGCCCGCCGTCCGCGTTCTCGCGGCTCAGGACGGGCTGCCGGCTCGGGGCGAGCTGCTCGGCCCGCCTCAGCTCGTCGTCGGTCAGCGGGTCGCGGCCGGTGCCCTTCGCCGCCTCCGCGGACGGCCGCTCCACGACGCCCGGGGCCCCGGGTCGTCCTGCGCCGGTCCCCTGCCGGGCGGACCGTTCCGCTCCCGCCCCCGCGCCCGGGCCCGTGTCGCCGGCCCCGGCCCGGCCCAGGTGGCGGTGCACTATGGTGCGCACATCTTCCCCCTGCTCCCCCACAGCCCCGGGAGTACGCCTTTGCCCCGTCGGTCGGGCATACCTCGTATGCACCGGCCACTCGGTGAGCAGGAGATAAGTCAGAGGAGGTTCCCCCACTTTCGGGGAGACTCGGTGGCCAAGGCGTCCCCACCGGCGCCGCACACCTGAAAGAGTCGTATCCATGCAGGTCTGGCCTGGCGAGGCGTATCCACTCGGTGCCACTTACGACGGCGCCGGTACCAATTTCGCGGTCTTCACGGAGGCCGCGGACCGAGTAGAGCTGTGTCTGCTGCACGACGACGGCTCGGAGACGGCGATCGAGCTCCGCGAGAGCGACGCCTTCGTGCGGCACGCGTACGTGCCGGGCATCATGCCCGGGCAGCGGTACGGGTTCCGGGTGCACGGTCCGTACGCACCCGAGCACGGACTGCGGTGCAACTCCGCGAAACTGCTGCTCGACCCGTACGCGCGTGCGATCAGCGGTTCGATCCGCTGGGGCGAGGAGGTCTACGGCTACCACTTCGACGATCCCGATCGGCGCAACGATCTCGACTCGGCGCCGCACATGATGACCTCGGTCGTCGTCAACCCCTACTTCGACTGGGGCGACGACCGCCGTCCGCGCACCGAGTACCACCACACCGTGCTGTACGAGGCCCATGTCAAGGGCCTCACCATGCGCCACCCGGGGCTCCCGGAGGAGCTGCGCGGCACCTACGCGGCCCTGGCGCACCCGGCGATCATCGAGCACCTCACCGAGCTCGGGGTCACCGCCCTGGAGCTGATGCCCGTACACCAGTTCGTGAACGACCACCGGCTGGTCGACATGGGCCTGAACAACTACTGGGGCTACAACACGATCGGCTTCTTCGCCCCGCACAACGCCTACGCGTCGTGGGGCGACCGGGGCCAGCAGGTGCTGGAGTTCAAGTCGGCGGTGAAGGCGCTGCACGAGGCCGGGATCGAGGTGATCCTCGACGTGGTCTACAACCACACCGCCGAGGGCAACCACCTGGGCCCGACCCTGTCCTTCAAGGGTCTGGACAATCCGCGCTACTACCGGCTGACGGACGACCCCCGCTACTACATGGACACGACAGGGACCGGGAACTCCCTGCTCATGCGGTCCCCGCACGTGCTCCAGCTGATCATGGACTCGCTGCGGTACTGGGTCACGGACATGCACGTGGACGGGTTCCGCTTCGACCTGGCCGCGACGCTGGCCCGGCAGTTCCACGAGGTGGACCGGCTGTCGTCGTTCTTCGACCTGGTCCAGCAGGACCCGGTGGTCTCCCAGGTGAAGCTGATCGCCGAGCCGTGGGACGTGGGCGAGGGCGGCTACCAGGTGGGGAACTTCCCGCCGCTGTGGACGGAGTGGAACGGCAAGTACCGGGACACCGTCCGGGACCTGTGGCGGGGCGAGCAGCGCACCCTGGCGGAGTTCGCCTCGCGGCTGACCGGGTCCTCCGACCTGTACCAGGACGACGGGCGCCGCCCGCTGGCCTCGATCAACTTCGTGACCTGCCACGACGGCTTCACCCTGCACGACCTGGTGGCCTACAACGACAAGCACAACGAGGCCAACGGCGAGGACAACCGGGACGGCGAGAGCCACAACCGGTCCTGGAACTGCGGCGCCGAGGGCGACACGGACGACCCGGACGTGCTGGCGCTGCGGGCCCGGCAGATGCGCAACTTCATCGCGACGCTGATGCTGTCCCAGGGCGTGCCCATGATCAGTCACGGTGACGAGTTCGCCCGCACCCAGCGCGGCAACAACAACGCCTACTGCCAGGACAACGAGCTGGCCTGGGTGGAGTGGCCCGAGGAGACGGAGGACGGCGAGGGGGGCCTGAGCAGGGAGCTGCTGGGCTTCACGCGCGCGATGGTGTGGCTGCGCCGCGACCACCCGGTCTTCCGCCGCCGGCGCTTCTTCCACGGGCGGCCCGTGGAGGGCACCCACGACGACCTGTCCGACATCGCCTGGTTCACCCCGGACGGCCGGGAGATGACCCAGCGGGACTGGGACTCGGCGCAGGCGTCGGCGCTGACCGTGTTCCTCAACGGCAACGCCATCTCGGAGCCGGGCGCGCGCGGCGAGCGCATCACGGACGACTCGTTCCTGCTGATGTTCAACGCCTCCCCCAAGCCGCTGGAGTTCGTCGTCCCGGTCAACCACGGGCGGCAGTGGGAGGTCGTGGTCGACACGGCGCTCCCGGAGGGCGTGCCGGCGGACACCGGCCCGAAGGTGGAGGCCGGTGACCGGCTGACCCTCGCCGACCGGAGCATGACCGTGCTCCAGCGGCCCGTGTAGCCGCACCGCTACGGCGTCACGGCGGCGCCGCGTCGCCCGGACAGAGCCACTCGTCCGGGCGACGCGCGGCGCACCCGGAGGGCCCCGGGGGCACGAACCGCCGCCGGGCGGGTACGTACGTCTGCATGACACCTGAGCGACCTGACCCGGTGGTGCCCACGGCCACGTACCGGCTGCAGCTGCAGCCCGACTTCCCGTTCGGAGCAGCCGCGGCCGCCGTGCCGTACCTGGCCTCGCTCGGGGTCTCGCACCTGCACCTGTCCCCCGTCCTGGAGGCGGTGCCCGGCTCGACGCACGGCTACGACGTCGTCGACCACGCGCGCGTGCGTGAGGAGCTGGGCGGCGAGGACGGGCTGCGGGCGCTGGCCCGCACGGCCGGCGAGCACGGCCTCGGCCTGGTGGTGGACATCGTCCCGAACCACATGGCCATGTCCCCGCGCCACAACCGGGCCCTGTGGGAGGTGCTGCGCGAGGGCCCGAAGTCGCCCTACGCGCGCTGGTTCGACATCGACTGGGAGGCCCAGGACGGCCAGGTGCTGCTGCCGGTGCTGGGCGGGCCGCTGGGCGAGGTGCTCGACGAGCTGCGCGTCGACGGGGACGTGCTGCGCTACTACGACCACGTCCTCCCGCTGCGCGAGGGCACCGAGGACCTGGCGCTGCCGCACCTGCTGGACGCGCAGTGGTACCGGCCCGTGTGGTGGCGGCTGGCCCGGACCGAGCTCAACTACCGGCGGTTCTTCAGCATCTCGGAGCTCATCGGGGTGCGGGTGGAGGACCCGGAGGTCTTCGAGGCCACCCACGACAAGATCCTCCAGCTGCTGCACGAGGGCGTGATCGACGGGCTGCGCATCGACCACCCGGACGGGCTCGCCGACCCCGACGGCTACCTGCGCCGGCTGCACGAGGCGACCGGCGGGCGCTGGACGGTCGTGGAGAAGATCCTGGCCGACGGCGAGCACCTGCCGGCGTCCTGGCCCGTGGCGGGCACGACCGGCTACGACGCCCTGCGGCACGTGGACGGGGTCTTCACCGACCCGGCCGGGTTCGGGGAGCTGCTCGGCCGCTACCGGCGCTTCGCGGCCCCGCAGACGGACCGGGGCGGGCAGTGGGACGCGACGGTGCGGCGCGCGGCCTACAAGGTGCTCACGCACGAGCTGGCCACCGAGACGGAACGGCTGACCCGGGTGGCGACCCGGCTGTGCGCGACCTCGCCGGAGCCGGCGCTGCGCGACCGCGCGCCCTGGGCGCTGCGCACGGCGCTGCAGGAGCTGCTGGTCCGCATGGAGGTGTACCGGCCCTACGAGTCCGTCGACGCGGCGACGGTGGTCACCGAGGAGGCGGCGGCCGAGGCCAGGCTCGCCTTCGCGGTGCCGGAGGAGGCCGGCGCGGTCGACGTCGTACGCGACCTGGTGCTGGGGCGGTACGGCGACGGGCCCGCGCAGGTGGAGTTCCGTACGCGGTTCGCGCAGACCTCCTCGGCGCTGCGGGCGAAGTCCGTGGAGGACACGGCGTTCTACCGGTACGTGCCGCTGCTGTCGGCGACCGAGGTGGGCGGGAACCCGGGAGCGCCGGCGCTGTCGCCGGAGGAGTTCCACGGGTACTGCGCGCGCCTGCAGCGCGACTGGCCGGCGACCGGGACGGTGGCCTCGACGCACGACACCAAGCGCAGTGCGGACGTCCGGGCGGCGCTGGAGGTGCTGACCGAGTGCCCGGACCGCTGGGCGGACGTCCTCGCCGAGGTGACCCGTTCCGGCGAGGGCGTGCCGGACGCGCAGCTGGCCTGGGCGGCCTGGCAGACGGTGTTCGGGCTGGGCCCGGCGGCCGGGGCGCCGGAGCGGGTGCAGGGCGCGCTGCTGAAGCACGTGCGCGAGGCGGGCCTGTTCACCAGCTGGACCGAGCAGGAGCCGCCGTACGAGGAGGCGGTGGCGCGGTTCGTGGCGGCCGGGCCCTGCGGGGCCCCGGGAGAGCGGGTCGCCGCGTTCCGGGAGTCGCTCGCCCCGCACATCCGGGCCAACGTGCTGGGCACGGCCCTGGTGCAGCTGACGATGCCGGGCGTCCCGGACGTCTACCAGGGCACGGAGGCCGAGTACCGGGCCCTGGTCGACCCCGACAACCGGCGGGCGGTGGACTTCCCGCCCGCGGACGCGTCCGGCACGTCCGGCGAGAAGACCGCGGTGACGCGGGCGGCGCTGGCGCTGCGGGCGCGGCGGCCCGAGGCGTTCGGCGACACGGCCACCTACATGGCGCTGCCGGCGGAAGGACCTGCGGCCGGGCACTGCCTGGCCTTCGCCCGCTCGGGCGAGGTGGTGACGGCCGTGACCCGGCTGTCGCTGCGGCTCGCCGAGGCGGGCGGCTGGCGGGACACCCGGCTGCCGCTGCCGCCGGGGCGCTGGGCGGACACCCTGGATCCGGGCCGGGAGTTCACGGGGCACGCGCGCGTGGCGGAGCTGTTCACGGACGTGCCGGTGGCCCTGCTGGAACGGGTCGGCGACTAGGGCTCGCCCACCACCGACCCCCCGGCGCCGGTCACCCGTACACCTCCGGCCACCGGCACGCCTCCACAGGGCACGGGCCGCGCACCGGGCCGCACCCGGTGCGCGCAGGCCGGGAACGGACCGCACCCCACGCGCGCGCCACGCGGACCCGGCCGCTCCCCCGCCACCCGCGGCACGGACGCCGGGCCCGCACCCCGTGCCCGCAGGCCGGGAACGGACCGCACCCCACGCGCGCGCCACGCGGACCCGATCGCTCCCCGCCCGCCGGACGGATACCAGGCCCGCACCCCGTGGGCACGCCACAGGGCCCCGGTCACTCCCCCCGCCACCCGCGGGACGGACGCCGGGCCCGCACCCCGTGCCCGCAGGCCGGGTACGGACCGCACCCCACGCGCGCGCCACAGGGACCCGGCTGGGTCTCTGACGGGAGGCCGGGGCGGGTCGTCCGGCATCCCGGACGAGGACCAGCCGGCCCGGGGCGGGCGAGTGCTTCCGGGCGCCCCCGGGAGCCTCCCCCGCTGTGCCCTTGACACCGCACCATGGCCGTGGGGTACTGCGATGGCGAACTCGGGCGGATGTGACGGGGGTGAGTGTCCTGCCGGAGCTGCGCTACCCGACGGTGACCGAACAGGTCCACGCGGCCCGGGCGTTGAGCGCCGAGCGCCCCGGCGTGTGCACGCTGCGGCAGGTGGGTGCCTCGCGGGCCGGCAGACCGCTGCACCTGCTGTCCGTGGGCCGGGCCCGCCGCGCCGTGCTGGTGGTGGCCGGCGCCCACGCCAACGAGCCGACCGGCTCCTGCACGCTCCTCGCGCTCGCCCGGCGGGTGCTGGAGCAGCGGGACCTGCGCGACGGCATCTCCTGGCACTTCCTGCTGTGCGCCGACCCGGACGGGGCGAGTCTGCACGTGACACCGGCGCCGCGCAGTCTGTACGACTACCACCTCGGCTTCTTCCGGCCCGCGGGCCCGGAGCAGCCGGAGTGGGCGCCGTCCGTGCTGCCGCCCGACCGGCTGCCGCCCGAGACCCGCGCGCTGACCGGCGTCATCGACGAGCTGCGTCCCTACCTGCAGGTGACCCTGCACGGCACGGACCTGGGCGGCAGCTGGGTGCAGCTGACCAGGGACGTGCCCGGGCTCGCCGAGCCGTTCGCCAAGTCCGCGGCGGAACTGCACATACCGGTGGAGACCGGCGCCTCGGACGCCGCCGGCTGGCCCGCCTCCGGGCCGGGCGTGCACGTCATGCCCGCTCCGGGGATCGGCCCGGCCTACCCGAGCCTGCCGGACGACGCGCGACACAGCACCTGGTTCCACGCCCACCGCTACGGCGGCCTCACCGCCGTGGTTGAGGTGCCGATGTGGGCGAGCGACCTGGTGGACGACCCGGCCCCCCATCCGGCCCCGGCGGCGGCGATCGGGCGGCTCGCGCGCCGGCTGCAGCGCGACGCGCTGGAGGTGACGCGCGTCCTGGAGGGCGCGCTGCCGCGGCTGGCCGATCTGGACGGGCCGTTGCTGCGGGCCGCGCGGTGGGGTCTGGAACTGGTACCGGGGCTGGCCGCCGACCTGGTGCACACCCCGCCCGCCGACCGGACGATGGCGTACGTCGGCAGTGTGGACGCGTTCGCGCGGCGCGTGCCGCTGCGGGCGGCGGCCATGCTCCGGCGGGTGCTGCGCGGCACCGACGAGCGGGCCGCGCAACAGCTGGAGAACCTCGTGGCGACCTGGAGCGACGCTTTCGCGGAACGTTTCCGCGCCCGTTGGGTGCCCTTGGAGCACCAGGTCGAGCACCAGTCCAGGACGGTGGTCGCCGCGGCCCTGCACGCGCGTGAGGGAAGCGACTAGACCGGCCCGGTCAGGGCGCCGTCCCGGCCGCGTCGCCGCCGCCCGGGACCGTCACACCGGTCTGCTCCGCGCCGGAGCCGGCGCGCGTGGGCCGCCCGGCCAGTTCAAACGCCGAGAGCACCACCCGGGCCTGGTACTCCGCCTGGCGGGCGACCGGGATCCAGCGGGCCCCGCAGCCGTCGCGGTAGTCGTCGCACCACCGGTCGATCAGCCGGTCCAGCTCCTCCAGCGCCCCGGCCGGATCGCGGCCGGCGGCCCGCACGAGCTGGTGGAGCAGCCCGGCGGTGCGCAGCGCCAGCCGTCGCCCGGAGATGCGCAGGGCGGCCAGGTGGGCGCTGCTGAGGGACGGCAGGGGGTGGGCCGCGCCGCTGCCGGTGTCGGGATCCCAGGCATCGGCGAGGCCGGGGCAGACCAGTAAGTAGTCGTCCACCGGGGCGAGCAGGCGCGCCGCGTCGCGGGCGCCCGCGAGATGCGGCCGGATCCGCGCCAGCAGCTGCCGCAGCACGTGCGTGTCCTGGCGCAGCGTGTGGCTCACGGCGCGCAGGACCGCGTCCCGGTTCCCGGGCGGCGCCCCGTCCGACACGGCCGCCACGCCCCACATGGGCGCCTCGACGACCGCGGTGACCGTGCCGTGCCGGTGCGGGTGGAACCACGTCGACTCGACGGCGGCCTCCGTGATGGCGGCGGCCAGATCGGCCCGGCGCGGCGGTGGGATGCGGTAGACGGCGGGCCCGAGGCGGGGCCAGTACAGCGCGTCGTAGGCGCCGAGTTCGCGGGGGATGCCGAGGCGGGCGGCGATGTGGGCCTGGCGCCGGTCGAGGCCGGGCAGGTCGTGGGTGAGCTCGACGAAGCCGCCGCCGACGTCGACGCCGTGCAGGGAGCACTGGAGGAAGGGCCGCAGCTCGTCCTGGACGTCGAGGAGGGCGCGGGTCTCGGGAAGGACGGCGGCCGCCGCGCCGTCGGGCAGCCATTCGGGCTGTTCCAGGAAGCCGGGCCGGAAGAAGTTCCGGAAGTACTGGCCGAGGGTGTACGGGCCGGTCAGCCAGCCCTCGTTGCGGCGCAGGCCGTCCGGGTCGAGGCTGAGCAGCAGGTTCCAGGTGGCGTCGGCGCCCGCGGTGAGCCGCGGGTCGGCCAGGGCCCGCTCGGCCAGGCGCAGCACGGTGGCCCCGCCCACGGGCTCGTTGGCGTGGGGTCCGGCGACGACGAGGGCCTGGCGGTCGCCGTGGCCGACGCAGAGCAGCCACAGGGGGGTGCCCGCGCGGGACGTGCCGACCCGGCGCAGCCGGGCGTCACGGGGATGGCGGGCGACGAGTGCGGCGGCCCGGGCGCCCAGTTCGTCCACGGTCGGGTAGCGCGGGAGGGGCGGCAGGGCACACCTCCCCGATGCGGAGCCGTCGGTTCACCAGGAGTACATGGCGTACGCACAGTCAGTCACGACTTCAGAGGTACGTCAACACCGCGGGCGATAAAGGGGTTTCAGCCATTCCGGAAGGATCGACGGCCGGTCAACCCAAGGCCAGAGCTGGGGTGGGGTGCGGTTTTCGGTCAGGTGGCGGACAGCCGGAACAGCATGTGCCCGAAGCCCACCTGGTCGCCCTCGCGGACCACGGCAGCGCCCACGACCCGCCGTCCGTTGACCGTCGTGCCGTTGGTGGAGCCGAGGTCGCGCAGGACCCACATGCCGCCCTGGTGGCGCAGTTCGGCGTGCACGCGCGAGACCGTCTCGTGGTTGAGGCGCAGCCCGCTGGCGGGATCACGGCCTATGCGCAGCGGATGGCCGTGCGCCGGGTGGGGCAGCAGCAGCTTGGGCAGCCGCTCGGCCTGCCAGGCCCGGCGCAGCCGTACGGTGAACCCGGAGACCGCCTCGACGGAGCCGAACAGCAGACGGGCGAACCGGCTCTCCGTGGGCAGGTCGGCGGTGAGCACCGCGAGCTCGTCCGGGCGGCGTGCGGCGAGCGCCAGTTCCATGCGGCGGATGAACGTGTCGTGGGACAGGCGGCCCATGGCGACGCCGTCACGCAGCACCTGCAGCGCCCTGTCGCGCTCCGCGTCGGAGAGCCGCGCGGGGTACGTGTTGAACTCGAAGGACGACGTCACGCTCGTGATTGTCGGGCAGCGTGGCCGGGCTGTCCAGGAAACGGGAAAACGCCCGCCACGCGCGCGTACCCGGTGAGACCCGCCGCAAAAGGGTGGATGCACCAGCGGATTGATCTCGTTTGACGCACCATGGACGGGCTACATCACGGTGAGCAGACGAAGGGGAACCGTCCGTGCAGTTCGAGGTGTGGGCACCGCAGGCCGGCCGAGTGACGCTCGAGTGCGACGGCGTCGCACGCGCGTTGGAGCGCGATCGGGACCGGCCGGGGTGGTGGTGGGGTGAGGCGGACGCGCACGACGGGTCCCGGTACGGCTTCGCGCTGGACGACGGCAGGGTGCTGCCGGATCCGCGCTCGCGGCGGCAGCCGGACGGCCCGGACGGGCTGAGCGCGGTCGTCGACCACGAGCGGTACGCGTGGCGCGTGCCCTGGCAGGGGCGCCCGCTGCCCGGAGCGGTGCTGTACGAGCTGCACGTGGGGACGTACACGCCCGAGGGCACCCTGGACGCGGCCGCCGGCCGGCTCGGCCATCTCGCCGAACTGGGCGTGACGCACGTGGAGCTGATGCCGCTGTGCCCCTTCCCGGGCACGCACGGCTGGGGCTACGAGGGCGTCTCCCTGTGGGCGGTGCACGAGCCGTACGGCGGGCCCGAGGCGCTGAAACGCTTCGTCGACCGGGCCCACGAACTCGGGCTGGGCGTCGTCCTCGACGTGGTGCACAATCACTTCGGCCCGTCCGGCAACTACCTGCCGGTCTTCGGCCCGTACCTCACGGACACGCACCACACGCCGTGGGGCGCCGCGGTCAACCTGGACGCGCCCGGCTCGGACGAGGTGCGCGCGTTCCTGATCGGCAGCGCGCTGGCCTGGCTGCGGGACTACCGGCTGGACGGGCTGCGGCTGGACGCGGTGCACGCCCTGGTGGACACGCGCGCGCTGCACTTCCTGGAGGAGCTGTCGACGGCCGTGGACGCCCTGGCCGCCGAGGTGGAGCGGCCGCTGTTCCTGGTCGCCGAGTCCGATCTGAACGACCCGCGGCTCATCACCGCCCGCAGCGAGGGGGGCCTCGGGCTGCACGCGCAGTGGAACGACGACTTCCACCACGCCCTGCACACCGTGCTGACCGGCGAGGCCCAGGGCTACTACGCCGACTTCGCGCGCGCTCCCCTGGGCGGCCTCGCCAAGACCCTCACCGGCGGGTACTTCCACGACGGGTCGTACTCCAGCTTCCGCGAACGCCACCACGGGCGGCCGCTGGACCGCAGCCGGGTGGCCGGGCACCGGCTGCTGGGCTACAGCCAGACCCACGACCAGGTCGGCAACCGCGCCCAGGGGGACCGGCTTTCGGCCCTCGCCTCCCCCGGGCTGCTGGCCTGCGCGGCCACGCTGGTGCTCACGGCGCCGTTCACGCCGATGCTCTTCATGGGCGAGGAGTGGGCGGCGGGCACGCCCTGGCAGTTCTTCACCGACCACACCGACCCGGAGCTGGCCGAGGCCGTACGCCGGGGCAGGCGGCGGGAGTTCGCCGCGCACGGCTGGAAGGAGGAGGACGTGCCCGACCCGCAGGATTCGGCGACCCGGGACCGCTCCTGCCTGGACTGGTCCGAGCCGGAACGCGAGCCGCACGCGCGCGTGCTGGCCTGGTACCGCCGGCTCCTCGCCCTGCGCCGGGAACAGCCCGACCTGACCGATCCGGACCTCGCCGACACGAAGGTGGCCTACGACGAGGAGCGGCGCTGGATCGCCTTCCGGCGCGGGGACGTCCTGGTGGCGGTGAACCTGGCCCCGGAGCCGGCCTCGCTGTCGCTCGGGGTGCCCCACGCGCGTGTGCTGGCCGCGTGGGAGCCGGTCAGCACGCCCGGGGCGGACGGCGTGGTGCTGCTGCCCGGTGAGTCCGGCGTGGTGCTGCTGCAGGAGTGAGTCGCCCGGGGCGGGTCACGGGGCGTCGTCCGTGGTGGCGAGGTCCGTCACCCGTTCCAGCAGGATCGGCTCCCACGCGTGGCGCAGGCGGGTGCGCAGCAGGGCGGCGTCCTTGGTGGTGAGGGCCTCGGCGAGGCCGGTCACGGCGTCGCAGCGGGCGAGCCACAGGCCGCGCAGGCAGGGCCGGGCGCCGTAGCCGGCGAGGGTGGCGGCGCGTACGGCGGCGGGTGCGCCGACGGCGAGCGCGAGGCCCGCGATGTCCTCGGCCGGGTCGCCGAGGACCGCGCCGGACCAGCCGAGGACGCCGCGCACCCGCCCGTCCGCGCCGACCACGAGGTGCCCCGCCGTCAGGGAGTGGTGGGTGAGGACCGCCGAACCGGGCTGGGCGGCCAGCTGGGCCGCGGCGGGCGGGGTGAGCTGGTGCACGCGCGCGGCGTCGAACTCGTCGGCCTGGTCCAGGCGTTGGGCGGCGCGTACGGCGGCCCGGCGCAGCGTCTCCAGGGAGCGGGGTGCGGCGCGCGGCACGCCGAGGGTCTCGGCCTGCCGGACCGGCACCTCGCGCAGGCCCGTGAGCAGTCCGGCGAGGTCGGCCTCCCCGACGGCGGACACGTCGTGCCGCTCGCCCGACCCGCCCGGCACCCTGGTGTCCAGCGTGTAGGCCAGGCCGGGCGCCCACTCGCCGTGCGCCACGCTGGCCGGGACCGCCACCGGCACGTGCGGGCGCACGAGGTCGCGCAGGCGCAGTTCGCGGCGGCGGCGCACGGTGGCCTCGGGGTCGGCGGCGAGGCGCAGCACATGACGGGGGCCGACCCACCAGGTGGTGGGTTCGGCGCCCTCGGTGGCGGGCCGGATGTCGGGGCCGCCGTTCCGCGCGGTGCCCCCGCCTTGGGTGTCCTGGGTGCCGGTCCCGCCTTCCCTGCCGTCCTTCAGCAGGGTCAGGACCAGTCGGCGGACGGTGTCCGCGGTGGGGGTGGGTGCCTGGGTCATGGTCGCGCCGTTGCCGTTCGTCAGGCCTGCGGGGGACATCGGTGGCCTCACTCCACTATGACCAGCTCGCGGGTGGTGCGGTTCAGGCGTCGCCCGCCGTCCTCGGTGACGGTGACGATGTCCTCGATGCGCACGCCGAACCGGCCGGGCAGGTAGATGCCGGGCTCCACGGAGAAGCACATGCCGGGCACGAGCGGCCGCTCCTCGCCCTCGATCATGTACGGCGGCTCGTGGGTGGTGACGCCGATGCCGTGGCCGGTGCGGTGGATGAAGTACGCGCCGTACCCGGCGTCGGCGATGACGGCGCGGGCGGCCCGGTCGACGTCCTGGCAGGCGGCTCCCGGCCGCACCGCGCGGACACCGGCCTCCTGGGCCGCGCGCACCACGTCGTGCACCCGGCGCTCCTCGTCGGTGGGCGGGCCGACGTGGACGGTGCGGGAGGTGTCGGAGCCGTAACCGTCCCGCAGTCCGCCGAAGTCGAGGACGACCATGTCACCGCGCGCGATGACCCGGTCGCCGGCCTCGTGGTGGGGGTTGGCGCCGTTGGGGCCGGAGGCGACGATGGTGAAGTCGACCTGCTCGTGGCCGTGCCGGCGCAGCAGCCGGTTCAGGTCGGCGGCCACCTCGGACTCCCGGCGGCCGGCGAAGGGGACGTCGCGGATCTCCTCGAACGCGGCGTCGGCGGCGGCCCCGGCGGCCGTCATGCGCTCCAGCTCGGCCGCGTCCTTGACGGCGCGCAGCATCGGCAGGGCGTCGGTGAGCGAGGTGTGGGAGCTGCCCGGCAGGGCCCGCTGGAGGGCGAGCAGGTGCAGCGCCCAGGCGTTGTCGCTGATGCCGAACCGGCCCGCCGGGTCCAGGAGCGCGGCGGTGGCGGCGTAGGGATCCTTGCCGTCGGTCCAGTCGCGCAGGGTCAGGGCGGGCGCGCCGGGGGCCTTGAGCGCGTCCGGGGCCTCCAGCGCGGGCACGACGAGGACGGGGTCCTGCCCGGCGGCCAGGACCAGCAGGGTGAGCCGCTCGGTGACCGCGGGGGGCGTGTACCCGGTGAGCCACACCAGGTCCGGCCCGGGGGCGACGAGCAGGCCCGCGAGCCCGGCCTCGGCGGCGGTCCGCGCGGCGCGCTCCATGCGGGCCCGGTAGACATCGGCGGTGAACGAGGCGGCCGTGCTTCCGGTCATCCGGGCCTCCCTGGACGGACGAAAAGGCTACGGGCAGCATCCTGCCCGGCCGGAGGGGGCGGCGCGAGCCGTCTGCGGGCTTTCACCCGGCCACCGTGCCGGACGGCAGCGCGCGGGCGACGGAGCGTGACCGGCGGCATCGCGGACCACGGCGCGGAACCGGAGTACGAGGAGGCCGCCGGCTGCTGGGGCTGCGTGACGGCGGTGCCCCGTTCCCGGTGCCGACCTGCCCGGGCAACCACGACAGCCGCGTGCCCCACCGCACGGCGCTGCCCGGCCGTCCGGGCACCGGCGGGCCGCCTGCCCCCGTCCGCCGGTGGCGACGCACCGCCCGCTGCCCGGCTCCTGCCGGCTGCGGGACCCCGGCAGGCCGGCCGGGCTGCCGGAGCGCCGGCCCGAGGCCGCGGGGTTGATCACGGGCCAGCCCACGCCCCGCGGCGACGTCGTTCGCGGGACGGCCGCCGACGGCCGGGTCCGGGGTGACGTGGACGCTGCGGCTGCCCTGCGAGGGGGAACAGGTCGCCGACCGTGACGCGCCGCCCGGGCCGGCCCTCCACGTCCCGGACGACGCGGGGCGGCTTGACGAGCCACCACCGGGTCGCCCCGTGACGACGGCACGTCACCGGTGGCACGTGGTCACGTGACGAGGGCCGGTACGACCGCCACCTGCTCGTAGCCGCCGCTGCGGTGCCGCACCGTCAGTTCGATCTTCCGACCGGGACGGGCCCGGGCGACGGCCCGCACCAGGTCGGCGGCCGTGTCGATCCTGGTCGCGCCGAAGTTCAGCAGGACGTCGCCGCGCACCAGGCCCGCCTGCTGCGCCGGCCCGGGGACGTGCAGCCCGACGATCACGGCCCCGGGTCTGCGCGCGTCCATGACCTGCACACCGAGGGTCACGGCGGCGGGCGCGGACACGGTGGCGGACGGCGAGGGACGGGTGGGCGGGGGTGTCTGCCGCCCACGCGGGTCGAACATCCCGCCCTTGCCCACCACCGTGGCGCCCATCGCCCCCAGGCCGATGCCGGACAGCACCAGGACCGCGCCGGCGAACGCTGCGAGCAGCACGTTGACCAGCCGCCGCCCGCGCCGCCGGGCGGCGTGCGGGCGGCGCCGGGGCGGGCCGGACCCCGTCGCCGCCGACGCCTCGGGCTCCTGGCCCGGCATCGGTTTGGGTCGCAGCGCGGTCTGTTCCATGGCTCGCCTCCGGGTGGTGCCGATCGCCTCCGGCGGACACCGGAACGATCTCGGCAGGTGCTCTACCCGGCCCACCCGCGCCCGACGAGCCACGAACGAGTGAGACTTGGCCGCCGTGGTGGAACTTCGGCACCGGCGTGGGCATCACGACGAAGCGCCGCCTCATGCCCAGGTCCTCGTGCTCCAGCAGAGGGCAGTGGCACATGAGCCGGCTGTGCGCGCCGGGCCAGGTGGATCCCCCGTGGGCTGGAAGCCACGGTGCTCAGCCGAAGGCGGGCACGGGCACGGCCGGCGGCCGGTCGGGCAGGAAGCCGTGAGCCCGGCGGGAGAGCCACTCGTCCTTGTAGCGGTCCACCTCGCGGTGCCAGTTCAGGATGCCCGACATCCAGTTCCGCAGGTCCGCCACGTAGGTCGCCATGGCGGCGCGGGCCTCCTTCGAGAGCTGGAAGTCGTCGTAGAGGATGGGCAGTTCGTGGGCGACGACGTGCTCGAACTGCCGCATGCGCTGGCTCATCAGGTCGTGCACGATGCCGAGGCCGGTCGGGTAGTCGCAGCCGAAGAAGTTCTGCACGACGAGGATCGCGTTGTGGATCTCGCCCTCGAACTCGATCTCCTTCTGGTACGAGAAGACGTCGTTGAGCAGGCACGCGAAGTCCATCGCGGCGTTCTCCAGCGACCGGACGGGGCCGCTGCGGTAGACCTCGGGCGGGACGGCCGGGCCGTGTCCCAGCCGGCACAGGCTGAGGGTGAGGTCGGAGCCGAAGGTGGCCCGGCGCATCTCCAGGTAGTCGACCGGGTCGGGGACGCGGTTGTGGAGCTGGTTGGACAGCTCCCACACCCAGCTCTCGGTCATGACGTCGATCGCGGCCTTGAGCGTGCGCCGCGCCTCGGGCGTCATGTCCGCGGTGGTGCGCAGCCAGAGGTCGACCAGGCCGCGTTCCATGGCGTTGGCCGGGACCGGCGGCGCCGAACCGTCGACCGGCATGCAGTCGGACAGGCGGGCCGTGGTCAGCCGGGCCGCGGCCAGGTCGCGGCGGTGGCCGTAGACCAGCGGGTAGTAGTCGTCGCCGTAGGTGCCCCAGGCCAGCCACTGCGAGCTGAGGTCGAGGGCCTCGGGGGTGGCGTCCGGGTCGAGGCCGGCCGCGCAGAGCGGCAGGTCGTAGGCCCTGAGCTTGTCGGCGTCCCAGACGCCCTCGGCGAGGATGCCCATCCGGGTCACCCAGTCGGTCAGGTTCCGGCGGGAGGCGTCGAGGTGCGGGCTGAGCTCCAGCGGGAACGGCATCCGGATGTCGGGGATCCGCGACGGCCCGACCTTCTGGTACGGCACGTGCGTGTGGGAGCGAAGACGCTCGGCGCCGGCCGAGGCGAGCAGTCCGCGGACGTCGGCGGCGGAGGTGCCGAAGCCGCTGCACCCGGGCCAGGGGCTGCCCCCGCGCGCGGCGTTCTCGTTCATGTAGCGGCTGGAGCGCAGATGCCACTCGTGGCCGCCCGACTGCCAGTCCTGCAGGCCCTTGGTGTACGCCGCGACGGCCGCGAGCTCGTCCGGCGTCAGGCCCTTCTCCAGGGCCAGCGCGGGCACTTCGGTGAACGCGGTGTGCTCGAACTGGTGGAGGCGGGAGGTGAGGACGTCGTTGACGGTGTCGGCGGCCTCCTGGGTGGTGCAGCCGAAGAACGTCTCCAGCACGAGCACGCCGTTGCTGTTCTCGCCCTCCTCCTCGACCTCCCGCTGGTACGAGAACAGGTCGTTGCGCAGGTGCACGGCGTCGGAGAACGTCTCCATCAGCACCCTGAGCGGCCTGGACCCGGCGACGGAGGCGGGCACTTCGGCGGTCGCGTACTCCACGAGCCCCGCCGACCAGGGGGCGCCGCCGACCTTGCGGCGCATCTCGATGTACTCGACGGGGTTGGCGATCCGCCCCTCGTTGATGTTGGACAGCTCCCACATGGACTCGTTCAGCAGGTGCTCGGTGGCCACGGCGAAACGGCGGCGCCAGTCCTCGGACATCGCGGGCACCGTGCGCGCCCACAGGTCGGCGAGGCCGGCCTCGACCGGGTTCCGCGGCTCCGGCACGGGGGTCGCGAGGTCCAGCGGCATGAACAGCGGCAGCCGGTCCAGGTGGGCCTTGCCGGCGGCGCGGTCCTGGCTGCGCTTGTACATCTCCAGGAAGTGGTCGTCGAAGAAGAAGACCCACACGTACCAGTCGGTGATGAGGGACAGCGCCGGGCCGTCGCAGTCGGGGTGGGTGTAGGCACAGAGGAGGCCGTAGTCGTGCGCGTCGAGGTCGGCCCGGTCCCAGACACCGGACCCCTCCAGCATGCCCATCTCGCGCGCCCACTCGGCCGAGTGCGCCCGGGCTTCGTCGACATGGGGGTTCAGCCGCGCCGGGTGCGGCATGTAGAAGTGCGGGAGTTCGAACGGCTGCGTCATGGCCGGGCCCTACCCGGGGCCTCGCGGCGGCATCCGCGCGGCCGGACATGATCACACCATCGCGTGAATCGGGGCCTTGAATCCGGGAGTCGGTCCCGCTCCTATGCGACCTGGATCAGCGCGTGGGTGCCGCCGGTACGCCAGCGCCGGCCCTCCGCCGCGTTCAGGGCGGCCTCGGTGTCCGCGCCAAGGCCGGTGATCACGTCGGACTTCAGGGTGCGCAGCGCGGCGACCGGACCGGGGAAGTACCCGGTGACCTCCGTGAACGGGGTGGTCGGGTCCCAGAGCCGGTCGCCCACCAGGCGGCGGTAGTTGAGGTCGCCCTTGACGATCGTGAGCGTCGCGGCGGCGAACTCGGCGCGCAGGTCGGCCGGCATCTCCTCGTACGGCAGCGGGGCGCTGGAGAAGGAGTGGGCCCGCAGAGCGAGACGGCCCTCGGCCAGGGCCGACCACAGCCGCCGTCCGTACGCGGCGGCCGCTCCTCCGGCGCCGGTCAGCCGGCGCAGCGCGTCGACGACGTCGGCGGTGGTGGCGTCGGAGACGTAGTACGGGTAGGGCTTGACGTGCAGGACGGCCCGTCCGATCCGCCCCTCGGCCAGGAGATGGGCGATCAGCAGCAGGTCGGGGACGAGTTCGCGGCCGGCGTTGTCGGCGACCAGGCACAGCGTGCCGGTGCCCTCGCCCGGGGCGCCGAGCAGGGACCACAGCCGGTCGCTGTCGTCGGCCACCAGGCCGGGCACGGCCTCAGCGGCCCGGGCGCCTTCGGCGGAGAGGCGGAAGCCGAGGTCGGCGCGGTTGCCCCAGAGGGAGCCGTGCAGCAGCGCCCGTGCCTGTTCGCCGGCGGGCCGGCCGGCGAGGTCGTCGAGGGCGGCCAGTTCCTCGTCGGTCTCGGGGGAGTCGAGTTCGGCCCGCTTGAAGGGGCGGAAGGGGTCCAGGCCCTGCCAGGGGCCGGGCCCGAAGTAGCCGACGGCCTGGAGCAGCAGGCGGTAGAACCAGCTCTCGGACCACAGCCACGGCACGTCGAACCAGGAGCGGCCGGTGTACGCGCGCAGGCCCCAGTCGTCCCAGTTCTCCCGGTCGTGCGCGTCGGCGGGGAGGGGTTCGATCGCGCCCTCGGTGCAGTTGGCCAGCAGCTCGTCGAGCGCGCGGTGCTGCGCCGGTTCGTACGGGAAGGCCTCGCGGACCTGCTGGATGATGGCGGGGTGCCGCTCGGCGAGCACGCTGTGGGGGAACGAACCCGGCTGGTTGCCGAGGAGCACGGGTGCGGTGGGGGTGGCGGGCATGGGCCTCACCGTAACGCGCGGGCCTCGCACGCCGGGCCACCCGCCCTGCGCCCGCCGCCGCGCATCGGCCCCCCTGCACCGGCCACCCACCGCCCGGCGGCCGAACCGCCGGGCGCCGCCGAGGCAGCGTCGCCTCCCTCAGCGGGGTCAGACCGGCACGATCTCCCGCTCCAGGCGGGCCGCCAGGCTCAGGTAGCGGGCGCGGCGGGTCACCGGGACCAGGCCGCGGATGAGTATGTTCCACATCTCCGCGGTCCGGCGGGGCTGGCGTGCGACGGGCTCGCGGGAGCGGCCCACGACCCGGGTGCCGACGAAGAAGCAGACCAGGGAGTGGGCCACGACGTCGATGTCGACGTCGGGATGGACGTCGGCCTCCTTGACGGCGCCGACCAGCCGGGCCGTGACGATGTCCAGCCACTCCGTGAACGGGTGGCTCAGCGGTGGCCGGGGGCGGATCTCGCCGGTGGCGAGCCGGAGGCCGGCCCGCAGGACCGGGTCCTCGACGGACATGCGGGTGATGCCGAACGTGAGGCGCATCAGCGCCTCAAGGGAGGTGTACCCGCGCTGGTCGGTCTCCGCCGACAGCCGCCGGGCGGTGTGCGACTGGAGTTCCAGGATCGCGTGGGCGAGGTCCTCCTTCGCCGCGAAGTGGAAGTACAGGGCGCCTTTGGTGACCTGGGCGTGCTCGACGATGTCGCTGAGACTGGTCGATTCGTAGCCGCGACGGTCGAACAGGTCAGCGGCGGCCGTGATGATCGTCGAGCGGGTCTGCTCGGCTCGCAACTGCCTCGCCATCGACTGAACTCTCCCGGGACGGAAATGAACGGGTCATGCCGTTTGTTTTTACCCCCCGTACACGATAACTCACCCTGAGACGGCGCTCCTCACACCAGTGTGCCGGAGTGCGGGGACACTTCCGGCAAAACCCGTGCAACCAGCCAAAGAAAACAGCAGGTTCGGTATCTATCTGTGGAGGATGTGGGAGCACACGTGAAGGCGGGCCGACCGGTGCCCATCCGCACCGGCCGGCCCGCCCGTTCGCGGCCTGCCCCGTTCAGCGTTCCCGAGGAGGGTTCAGAAGGTCAGCTTCCAGCTGTTCAGCGTGCCCGTGTCCTGCGCCGCGGTGTCCTGGACGCGCAGCTTCCAGGTGCCGTTGGCGACCTCGCCGGAGGCGTTCACGGTGTAGGTGGTGTTCACGTTGTCCGCGGAGTCCGACGCGGCCGACTTCAGGCGGTACGTCGAGCCGTCCGGCGCGACCAGGTCGATGACGAGGTCGCCGCGGTAGGTGTGGGTGATGTCGACACCGACCTGGAGGGCCGAGGGGGCGTTGCCGCTGCGGCCGCTGACGGTGATCGGGGACTCGATCGCCGCGCCGTTGTCCGGGATGGCGACGGCCGTGGTGCTGGCGAAGGTGGTGCCGGTGGACGTACCGCCCTTGACGGCCTGCACCGTCTTGGCGGCGTCCGCGAGGCCGGCGCCGCAGCCGCCGGAGCAGGTGCCGGGCAGCGGGCGGGCGTTGGCCTTGATGGCCGACTCGATCTGCGCCGGGGTGAGGGCGGAGTTGGCCGACTTCATCAGGGCGGCGAGGCCCGCGACGTGCGGGGTGGCCATGCTGGTGCCCTGGTAGTAGGCGTAGTTCTCGGTCGACGGCGTCTTCGTGCCGGAGTTCAGCGTGGAGAGGATGCCGTTGGCGGTGGTGGTGCGGGTCTCGCCGCCGGGGGCGGAGATGTCGACCACCGTGCCGTAGTTGGAGTACGAGGCGCGGCTGCCGGCGCGGTTGGTGGCGGCGACGGTGATGACGTTGCCGCAGTTCGCCGGGGACGAGCTGGAGGCGTTGGTGTTCTCGTTGCCGGCCGCGACGACGACCGAGGTGCCCCGGCTCACGGCGCCGTTGATGGCACTCTGGGTGGCGGTGGAGCAGGCGCCGCCCCCGCCGAGGCTCATGTTGATGACCTTGGCGACGTTGGTGTTGGCGGGCACGCCGGAGACGGTGCCGCCGGACGCCCAGGTGATGGCGTCGATGATGTCCGAGTCGTAGCCGCCGCACTTGCCGAGGACGCGGACCGGGGAGATCTTCGCGCCCCAGGCGACGCCGGCGACGCCCTTGCCGTTGTTGGTGGCGGCGGCGATGGTGCCCGCCACGTGGGTGCCGTGCCAGGAGGAGGTGGAGGCCGGGATGCCCGCGCCGCACTCGCCCGCGTTGTACCAGTCGCCCGGGTCGGCCGGGTTGCTGTCACGGCCGTTGCCGTCGACGGAGACGGCGGTGTCGGAGATGAAGTCGTAGCCGCCGACGATGTTCGCGGCCAGGTCGGAGTGGGCGACGTAGCCGGTGTCGATGACGGCGACGGTCACGCCGGTGCCCGTGGTGGTGTCCCAGGCGGCCGGGACGTTCATGCCCGCGGTGGACTCGAACAGGTCCCACTGCTTGCCGTACTCGGTGTCGTTGGGGGTGACGGCCGTCGGCTTGTTCAGGCGGTCCGGGACGACGTAGGCGACCTGCGGGTCGGCCTGGTACGCGGCGACGACGTCGGCGACGGACGCCCGGGTGGGGTCGGTGCCCAGCTCGACGAGGGCGGCACCGGTGCCGAGGCGGCGCTGGAAGTCGACGTCCTCGCCGGTCTTCTCGGCCTTGGCCGCGGCGTCGGCGGCGGCGGCCTTGTTGGACTCGGCCTCGCTGGCGCCGGACTTGTAGCCGACGATGAGGCGCTCGGCGGGGGTGCCCGGGGCGGCCTCGGTCTGCGCGGCCGGGACGGCCGCCGGGGTGGGGGCGGACTCCTGGGCGACGGCGACCGAGGCGGGGGCTGCGGTCAGCAGGGCGGCGGAAACGGCGGCGACGGATATCAGCTTGCGTCTGAGCGTTGGGGAGGTACGCACGGTCTGCCTTTCGTGGCCGGACTCCGGGCTGGGCGGAGCGGCGGTGGAGTCGCTTCGTCGTCGAAGCGGAGGGGGGTCGTTCGAAAAGCGGGGAGCGACGCGGTGGCCGGCCAGGCGCGAGACGGAAGCGGACCCGTTCGGGGTTACCTGTGGGTCGGCTGTGCAGGAACGATAGGCAAACGGCAGGTCGCCGGGATACGGGGGAAACCCTCGATCCGCGCAGGGTCCCACCCTCTATGGCGGGCCCTCGTGCGCCCATGTGCCCCTTTTCCCACGGCTGGTGACGAGGTGAACGCGTCGGGCCGTTTTCCCGTACTGCACACCGAACGTCGCCGCCCCGGCCGAGGAGACGCACACCCATGCCCCCTACGACTGCCCGCCGCACCGCGCTCGCGGCCGCCCTGGTGACCCCGCTGCTGCTGCCGTTGTGGGCGGCGGGCCCGGCCGCGGCGCACGGGGCGCCGGTGGATCCCGTGAGCCGGGCCGTGGCCTGCTCCCCCGAGGGCGGCGCGCGGGCGGACTCGGCGGCGTGCCGGGCCGCCGCGGCGGCGAACGGCGGGCCCCTGGCGGCCTGGGACGACCTGCGGCTGGCGAACGTGGACGGCCGGGACCGGCAGGTCGTACCGGACGGCGAGTTGTGCAGCGGGGGCCTGCCCGGCTACCGGGGCCTCGACCTCGCCCGCGCGGACTGGCCGTCGACCCGGGTGGCGCCCGGCGCGACGCTGACCGTGCGCTACGCGTCGACGATCCCGCACACCGGCACGTTCCGGATGTACCTGACGAAGCCCGGCTACGACCCGGCCGGGCCGCTGTCCTGGTCGGACCTGCCGGCCGAGCCGTTCGCGCGGGTGACGGACCCGGCGCTGACGGACGGCGCGTACCGCATGAAGGTGACCCTGCCGTCCGATCGCGCCGGGCGGCACGTGCTGTACACGGTGTGGCGGAACACCAGCACGCCGGACACCTATTACTCCTGCTCCGACGTGGTGTTCCCGGAGAAGGCGCGGGAGCCGCGGGAGGAGCAGTTGAGGGACCAGGAGCGGGAGAAGGAGCCGGCGCAGGCGGAGACACCGCAGGACAAGGCGCCGGAAAGGGCACCGGAGAAGGAGCCGGAGACGGAGGCCGCGCCGGGCGGCCGGGCCGCGCCGGCAGGCCCGGAGGTGCCGGCGCGGCAGGAGCCCGCCGCCGCGACGCAGCGGGCGGAGCGCGCGGCCGGCCCGAACACGCCCGTGCTGGCGGGCGGCGCCGCGGCGGTGCTGGCGCTCACCGGCGGCGCCGCCCTGGCCCTACGGCTGCGGCGGCGCTGAACCGCGGGCCGTGTGCCGTCAGTTGACGTTGACCGCGACACCGCCCTTCGTCACCGGGGCGTACTTGGCGGTGAAGAACGCGTTGGCGAAGCACAGCGACGAGCCGGACACCTTGGTGAACTGCTGGTTGCTGAAGGAGATGCTGTGGTCGGCGTTGCTCGCCGTGCCGGTCAGGCCGGGGGCCTGGTAGACGCAGGTGATCGTGCCGAGCAGGGTGCGCAGCTTGACCGTGGACTGGACGGTGGAGCCGGCGGCCGGGGTCACGGAGACGGTGCCGCCGGAGGACACGCTGGTCGAGTAGGGCAGGTTGTCGACGGTGATGCCGCTGACGCCGAGCACGCCGACGACGTTGGTGGTGCAGCTGGCGGCGTCGAAGGTGTGCGCGGTGAGGGACTCGGTCGCTACGCCGGGGGCGGCCGGGTTGTCGGTGACGGTGGCGGCGAACGCGGACTTGGTGCAGGAGATGCCGCTGGTGCCGGTCGCGCTGGAGTAGAAGGTGGCGGCCGTGCCGCTCGCGAGGGACGCGTCGAGCACGTCGCCGACGGCGACGGCCGCGCCGTCGGCGGTGGTGAGGACCGGGGTGTCGGCCGCCGAGGCGGGGGCGGCGAGGCCCAGGGCGGCCACGGCGGCGGTGAGGGTGACAAGGGTGCGCGTACGCATGCGGGTGTACCTCTTTCGTCAGCGGGGGTGGGGGACCACCCCGCGCCCCGCCGTCGCCGCCCCGTCACGCCTTCTCCGTACGTGACGGGCCGGCAACGGCAGGCCGGTGAGCGGCCGGAGGCGTGCACGGGGACAGGTCTCCGGCCGGGCCGGGCGGGGGGTGGCTGCGGGCACGGCGTCACAGGAAGCGGCCGTGCCGGGGTGCGACTCGTGCGAGGGAAAGCCCGTGCTGGCACACCGGGCCGCAGGACGCCCGTCCGGGACGGGCGGTCCGGGATGCGCGGCCGGTGCCGTGCAGGCGGATCCGGCGCCACGGATCCGGTGGGACGAGCAGAGTTGTAGACCTGGCGGTCCGTCAACGTCAAGGCTGCGTAAGCGAGTTGTGAGGTCAGTGAGCGTTTTCGGAAGGCGGCGACTCACCTGCGGCACACCGTCGACACCCCGTGTTCACACTTCCCTTGACCCTTCATGTAACCCCCGGTAACTTCCTCGACGGCTACCGCGGCGTAACGAGAAAGCCCTTGCAACCGCCGGGGGTTGCGGGGAGCCGTGTGCACGCGGTCGGTGTCCGCGCCAGGGCAACGTGCCACCGATGTCCGATCCGCACCGAAGCACCGGGAGCAGACATGACCTCCTCCGCCGAGCACACCTCCGACAGACCGGACGGCTCCGCCGCCCCGGGTTCTGGCGACGCCCCGACGCGTCGCGGACGGGTCCGGGCGCGCCGCGCCGCGGTGATGGCGGTGCCGGCCGCCGCGGTCGCCGCGGGCCTCGCGATCCTCACGGCCGAGGGGGCGCTGGGTGTGCAGTTCGCCATCTCGGGCATGCCGTTCACGGTCACCGCCACCGAGCTGAACGGCACCGGCTTCGCGCAGTTCGGCGGCCTGGACGAGATGGCCGAGGGCAGCCCCAACGCCGGTGACACCGGTGGCCAGGTGCTGGTCGTCACGTCCGTGATCAAGAACGCGACGCTCACCAAGCTGTGCCAGAGCGTGGACCTGGGCGGCACGAACCTGGTCATCCGGGCGGGCGAGGGCGCGCAGAAGGTCACCGCCAGCGATCTGACGACCGACTCGACGCAGCTGTCCGGCGACGCCGCGTTCAACAACATCGAGATCGGCAACGACGCGAGCACCCTCGACAAGGCCGGGCCGAAGGGCCGCGGGCCCAAGGGCGTGTTCAGCCAGCAGTCCGACACCGTGCACATCGCCAACCTGCGGCAGACCAACTACGCGACGACGGCGGGTGTGTTCAAGCTGCCCGGGCTCAAGCTCGGCTTCAGCGAGTCGGGTTGCTGATGCCCGGCGGTCGGCGCGGAAGGCTCCGGCCCGCCTTCCGGCGATGGCGGGCCGGCCGTCCGTTCTGGGGCGGGCTGCTGCTCGCCCTGGGCGGGGCGGAGATCCTGCTCACCCTCAGGGCGTCGCTGGACGTCGTCCTGCACGTCGGCATGCAGGGCCTGGCCGGCTATCTCCTGCCCGCCGTGATGCTGCTGTGCGGGCTGCTGACCCTCTTCAACCCCGCCCAGCGCCTGTTCTACTCGGTCATCGGGGTGCTGGTCTCGCTAGGCTCCTGGCTGACCTCCAATCTGGGCGGCTTCTTCGTCGGCCTGCTCCTGGGCGTGGTCGGCAGCTGCCTCGCCTTCGGCTGGCTGCCGGACCAGGAGCCACGGGTCAGCCGCCGCCGGCGCCGCAAGGAGGCCCGGGCGGCACGCGCGCCCCGGCCGGCCGGGGGGGCGACACCACCGACAGAGACAGCGTCACGGCCCTGACCGGCGCGCCTCGGAGGCGAATGCCCCGACGCGGGGCCCCGGCGGGGCCGGCAGACCCGGCGACCTCAGCAAGCCTGGCGACCTCAGCAGGCCTGGTGGCCCCGGCGGGCCCCGGTGGCCCGGGCGCCTTTGGTGGCCTCCGACGGCCTCGGCTAGCCCTGTGGGGCGCCGCGGGCGAACGCCGGCAGCCCGGGCGGCCTCGGTGGCCCCCGACGGCCTCGGCTGGCCCCCGTGCGGCGCGGCGGCCTCGGCGGGCCCAGTGCGGCCCGGCTGGCCCAATGCCGCGCTGCGGCCCATGTGTGCCCAGTAGGCCCAGTGCCGCCCGGCGGGCCCAGTGCCGCCCGGCGTCCAGGTGATGTCGGCACCGCGGCGCCGGCACCGCGCCGGCGTCCGGAAGGCGACTGCGGCGAACATGGCTGCACCCGGTCCGGCCCGGACCGACCCACCCGGCCCCACCCGGACCCGGCCGGAGCGCGACGGCTCCGGCCGGAGCGGGGCCGCCACGGCCGGAGCGGGGCCGCCCCGGCCGGATCCGGGCGGAGCGGGGCGGCGGTCCGGGAGGGACCGCGCGGGGTGTGTGCGCCGGAGGGCCGGTGCACGCCGGGGCCGTGCGGTCGCGTTCCAGGCCGGGTTCCCTTGTTCGACGGGTCGGACAGATCATCACGATGCGGCAGCATCAACTCACGGCATGTGGCTGCTCACTTGACGGGGTGTGGTCACACACGGTTGGCTCCGGGCCAGCGAGAGTCATCCGGTCGGTGCACACCCTGCGGCCCGCCTGCGCTCTCACCCTGCTCCAGCTCGGCCGCACAGCGAGGTTCCGCCCCCATGAACGCTCCCTCCCCGCCGCACACCCCCCTGAGACTCGCCCGCGCCGGGGCCCTGGCGTCGGCCCTGTGCCTGCTGGTGTCCGGCTGTTCCGTCCTCGGCGCCGACGACGCGTCGGACGGGGACGCGGCGGCGGGTTCCGGCTCGGGGATGCGGGTCGCCCTCGTCACCCACGGCAGTCAGGGCGACGCCTTCTGGGACCGGGTGCGCCGGGGCGCCGAGGCGGCGGCCGCCAAGGACGGCATCGACCTGACGTACACCAGCGACGCCGACCCGGCCGCGCAGGCCGACCTGGTGCGCGACGCGGTCCGCGACAAGGTCGACGGCATCGCGGTGACGCTGGCCAAACCGGCGGCGATGCGGGGCCCGGTGGCGCAGGCCAAGGCGGCCGGCATACCCGTCGTCGGGCTCAACTCCGGGATCGACGCCTGGCGGCCGACGGGCCTGCTGGAGTACTTCGGCCAGGACGAGTCCGTCGCGGGCCGGGCCGTCGGCGACAAGCTGGACGACCTCAAGGCCAAGCACGCCCTGTGCGTGGTGCACGAGCGGGGCAACGTGGCGCTGGAGGCCCGCTGCGCCGGCGTGAAGAAGACCTTCGGCGGCGACACCGACAACCTCTACGTGGACGGCACCGACATGAACGCGGTGGCCGCCACGATCGCCGCCCGGCTGCGGCAGGACACGAGCATCGACGAGGTCGTCACCAACGGCGCGCAGTACGCGCTCACCGCGGTCAAGGCCGTGCGGCAGGCCCGGAGCAAGGCCGAGGTCGCCACCTTCGACCTCGACAAGGACCTGGTCGGGGCGGTGCGCGACGGCTCCGTGCAGTTCGCCGTGGACCAGCAGCCGTATCTGCAGGGCTACCTCGCCGTGGACGCCCTGTGGCTGTACCGGACGAACGGCAACGTCAGCGGCGGCGGAGCGGCTCCGGTGCTCACCGGGCCCGCCTTCGTCACCAGGTCGAACGTCTCCGCGGTGGCACGGTTCGCCGCCGCCGGGACCCGGTGACCGGAACCTTCCCGTGACGCTCTCGCCAAAGATTCCGTCAGGCCCGGGCCGTACGTCCACTTGTGCGGATAACATCCTGCGCATCCCATGTGCCGCACCCGGCGCACCCGCTCCCCCGCGCCCGTCCCCCGCCCTCCCCGACCGCTCCGCCTCCCCGTTCCTCACCCCCCGCTGATCGCCCTAGGACGACGATGTCTCGACGGACAGGTGCCCGGCGCCGTCTCGGTTCCATACGCCTCTCCCTGGTGCTGCTGGCCCTGGTGCCCGGCGTCACCCTCGCCGCCATGTGGGGCGTGACGACGATCCAGATGTTCTCGGAGGGGCTGCGGCTGCGCGACCAGACCGAGCTCAGCCGGTCGACCGGCGCCATGGGCACCGACGCGACGCTCGCCCTGCAGCGCGAACGCAGCCTGTCGGCCGCCTGGCTCGCCTCGCCGCGCGGCTCCCGCGCCGCACTGGACGCCCAGCGCGAGCAGACCGACAAGGCGGTCGCGAAGCTGGTCGGGCAGGCGGACGCGATCGACAAGGCGCCCTCGCGCATCTCCGACCGGCTGTACTCGGTGCTCGGCTCGCTGGGCAGCCTGGAGTACTACCGCGACCAGGTCGACGACCCCACCGACATCACGCCCCAGCAGGCGCTCGACCAGTACTCCTCGATCATCGACGACCAGATCCACGCCTTCCAGGAGCTGTCCCAGGTCGACGACGGCGACCTCACCTCGCAGGCCGGTCCGCTGGTCGCGCTGGAGCACACCGCGGAGCTGGTCTCCCGGGCGGACGCGCAGCTGACCCTGGCCTGGCCGTCGGGGCATCTGGACGACGCGGCCTGGACGCAGTTCGCGGAGCTGGTGAACACCCGGCGCTGGCTGGTGCAGGACCAGGTCGTGCCGCAGCTGACCGGCGAGGCCAAGGCGCAGACCGAGCGGATCCTGGCGGGCTCCCAGTGGCAGACCCTGCAGTCGATCGAGGACCGGGTGCTGGCGGCGCGCAACTCCGGTGCCGCGCCCGGCCGGATCGCCCTGCCGGACTCCCAGAAGCGGTGGAACACCGCCATGGACAAGCTGTCCGAGCAGTACGCGGGCCTCATCCGGCAGCAGACGTCGGGGCTGCTGGAGCGCAGTGCCGACAAGGCGGACGCCCTGCTGCTCAAGGCGGCGCTGCTGAGCGCCGGCGGGCTGCTCGCGCTGCTGGTGTGCGTGGGCATGTCCTGGCGGATCACCCGCTCGCTGTCCCGGCGGCTGCGCGGTCTGCGCCGGGCCGCCGTGAGCCTCGCGCAGGAGCGGCTGCCGGACGTGGTGGCGCGTCTGGAGCGGGGTGAGACCGTCGACCCGGAGTCGGCGACGCCCGAGCTGGACTACGGCCACGACGAACTCGGCCAGGTGGCGCAGGCGTTCAACACCGCCCAGCGCACGGCCGTGCACACCGCCGTCGAACTCGCCGACACCCGGCGCGGCTTCCAGAAGGTCATCCTGGGCATCGCCCGGCAGAGCCAGAACCTGGTCAACCTCCAGCTGAGCAAGCTCGACACGCTGGAGCGCGAGCACACCGACCCGGACATCCTCAAGGGCCTGTACGAACTGGACTCCACGGCGAGCCAGTTGCGCCGCTACGAGGAGAACCTGGTCATCGTCAGCGGGGAACGGCCGGGCCGCAGCTGGAGCGAGCCGGTGGCGCTGATCGACATCCTGCGCAGCGCGATCGGGGAGGTCGCCGAGTACCAGCGTGTGGAGGTGCACACCGAGGAGGAGGTGTACGTCGCCCCGCCCGCGGTGGCCGACGTCATCCACCTGCTGGCCGAGCTCATCGACAACGCGACCGCCTACTCGCCCGCGCCGAGCCCCGTCACCGTGCGGGCCATGATGGTGGCCAGGGGGCTGGCCGTCGAGGTGGAGGACCGGGGCCTGGGCATGTCCGAGGACGACTACGCGTCCTTCAACGAACAGCTCGCGGTGCCCCCGCAGTTCGACGTGGTGGCGCTCGCCGACGACCTGCGGCTCGGCATGTTCGTGGTCGCCCAGCTCGCCCACCGGCACGGCATCGCCGTCACCCTGCGCGCCTCCCCCTACGGCGGGACCACGGCGATCGTGCTGGTCCCGCACGAGATCGTGGTGCGGGAGGCCCCGGGCGAGAGGGCGCCGGGCGCCGCGGGCGGACCCGGCTCGAACGGCCGCCCGGCCGCGAACGGCCCGAAGAACACGGGCGGCTCGCCGGACGGCGGCACCGACACCCCCAAGGACGGGCGGATGCCGGCAGACGAACGGACCGCGGCGAACGGCCGCGCCCCGGCGGAACCCGCCGGGGCCGGAACGCCCCGGGACACCGGACGGTCCGGGGGCGCCGGGGCCGCGCGGGACACGGCGGCCTCCCCCGGCGCCGGGGCGTCCCAGGGCGCCGGAGCGGGCTCCGCGGCAGCGCGGGGTGCCGAGCGCCCTGGTGGGTCCCCGCGGGAGCCCCGCCCTCTGGTGGCGGCCCGCACGGCGGCCTCCGCCCCCGCGCCCGGCCCCACCGCGCGGGAGGTCATCCCCCGCAGGGACGGTCTCGCCCCGCTCCCCCGCCGGGTGCCGCAGACCAGCCTGGTGGAGGAGCTGCGTGAGGAGGCCCCGGCCACCGGCGCGGACGACGGCCTCGACGAGTTCACCGCGGAGGCCGCCGCCTCCTCCCTGGCCGGCTTCCAGCGCGGCACGCTCCGGGCCCGTGACGACGACGCCGAGCCGCCGCACCGCGAGGAGGCGGCCGCACCACCCCGGCAGGCCGCCGGCCCCGTCCCCTCGACTCCGCCCGCCGACCGCTGACGAAGGACACCGCAATGACACGCCCCATCCCCGCCACGCACACCCAGCTCGACCAGCTGCTGACCGGACTCGTGGAGCGGGTCGCCGACGTGAACCAGGCCGTGGTCCTCTCCGAGGACGGCCTGGTGGTCAGCAAGTCCACCGGGTTCCTGCGCGACGACGCCGAGCGGCTCGCGGCCACCGCGTCCGGCCTGATGAGCCTCAGCAAGGGCGTCAGCATGGACTTCCGCGGCGGTCCGGTGCGCCAGGCGCTCATCGAGATGGCCAACAGCTATCTGATCCTGACCTCCGCGGGTCCCGGCGCGCACCTGGTCGTGCTGACCGGCCCGGGTGCGGACGTCGGGGTGGTCGCGTACCAGATGAACATGCTGGTGAAGAAGATCGGCGAGCACCTCAGCGCGGCACCGCGGGGTGTGGCCGGACCCGTCGTCGACCCCGGCGTGTGAGGTGGGCGGAGGCGATGCGGCGGGCAGGCTCGTACGGCCGTTCGCCCTGACCGGAGGGCGGACGCGGCCCAGCCGCGCCGACTTCACCCTCATCGCGACGGTCACCGCGGTCGATCCGCCCCCTGCAGGCGCGACCCGGCCGCAGCCCGAGCACACCCGGATCCTGCGGATGTGCGCCGAGCCGCTCGCCGTCGCGGAGCTGGCCGCCCGGCTGGACCTCCCGGTGAGCGTGGTCGCGATCCTGCTGAGCGACCTACTGGAGGCGGGCCGCATCACGGTCCGTCCGCCGCGCCCCGTCTCCCGTACCACTGTGGACCTGGACCTGCTGCAGAAAGTGAGGGACGGCCTTGGCCGGCTCTGACCTTGCCACCGACGCGTCCTCGGCACCCGACACGGTCAAGATCCTCATCGCCGGGGGTTTCGGCGTGGGCAAGACCACCATGGTCGGGTCGGTCAGCGAGATCGTCCCGCTGCGCACCGAGGAACCCCTGACCATGGCCGGTCTGGGCGTCGACGACCTCGACGGCATCGAGGAGAAGCGGGCCACGACCGTGGCCCTGGACTTCGGCCGCATCACCATCAGCCGCGACCTGGTGCTGTACCTGTTCGGCACGCCGGGGCAGCAGCGGTTCTGGTTCATGTGGAACGACCTGGCGCTCGGCGCGCTCGGCGCCGTGGTCCTGGTGGACGTCCGCAGACCCGAGTCGAGCTTCGCCGCGATCGACTTCTTCGAACGCCGGGGCATCCCGTTCGTCGTGGGCGTCAACGGCTTCCACGGTGAGCACCCGTATCCGGCCGAGGACATCCGGGAGGCGCTCGCGGTGCCGGAGCACGTGCAGGTGCTGCTGTGCGACGCGCGGGACCGGGAGTCGTCCCGGGACGTGCTGATCGCGCTGATCGACCAGCTGATCGCCTCGGCGGTGCAGGCCTGAGGCCGGGGGCGGCTCAGTTCGGGGCGGGTGCGGCACCCGGCCACTCGGTGTACGGCACGGGCCGGCCGGTGAAGGCGTCCAGGACCACCCGGTCGCCGATCGGCCGGCGCAGCTTCACCGTCATCCGTTCGCCGCGCAGTTCGGAGGTGCAGGGGCCGTCCTGGACACCCCTCACGGCGGCGGACAGCACGACGCTGCCATCCGTCTCGTGCGCCGTCACGACGGGGCCGTCGTCGCATGAGCCGTGCTGGGCCACGACGGTGACGGACCGCCCGTTCCCGGCGATGCCCGTCAGGCCGCCGAGCGGCGCCAGCACACGCGCGGCCACGTCCTGCCCCAGCGGCCCGACCGGCGAGGCGGGAACCTCCGACGGGTGCACCGCGGCACGGGCCAGGGGACGGTCGTAGCCCTCCAGCGTGAACAGCCAGGCGGGGACGGTCGCCGGGCCGCGGGTGGTCGCCACTGTCATCCCGCCCAGACGCGCCCCGGTCACGGTCAGGCGTGGCCCGGGGCTGTCGTCCCGGTCCACGTCCCGGTAGGCCTGCTCCGCGTCCATGAGCGGCGCGGTGAGCGAGTCCCCGCTCGGCCATGTCACCCGGCCGCTGCGGGCCGGTGCGGCGGGGAGCTTCCCACGCAGGTCGAAGTTCCCGGTCTCGTAGGCGCGCCGGTCGGCGTCGTCGCGGAGGAGGCCGGGCCCGGGCAGCCGGACGACCGGCGCCACGGGGTGGTAGCCCTCGCGCCATCGCGCGGCGGCCCGGGAGCCGTCCCACGCGTCGGCGACCTGGCGGGCGCGGTCCGAGGGACGCGGGGTGGTGCCGCCCGTGGGTGGCGGGGCCGGTTCCGTGCCGCCGGCCGTGCCGCACCCCGCGGCGGCACCGGCGACGGCGGCGGACAGGGCGAGGACGAGGAACAGGCGGGCGGTGCGGGTCGGGTCGGTGCGCATGGCGCTCCCAGGGTTCGCGGTGACCGGGGGTGGTTCCGTTCCTGGGACGCCCCGCCCCCGGCCCGCGTTCGGTGCCGCCGGGACCCGGCCGCCGCCGTTACCGCATCGTGACGGGCGGCCGGCTCAGGCGAGGCCGGCCGACTTCAGCCACGTCCTGGCGACGTCCAGCGGGTCCTTCTTCTCCAGCTGCACCTGCGCGTCCAGTTCCAGGAGCGTCTTGGTGTCCAGCGCGGCGGAGACCGCGTCGAGCGCCTCGACGCCCTCCTTCGGCAGCCCGCTCTTGTGGACCAGCGGGGTCACGTTGGCGAATCCGAAGAGGTTCTCCGGGTCCTTCAGGACGACGAACTTCTCCTTCACGATGGTCGGGTCCGTGGTGAAGATGTCCGCGGCCTGGACGGTGTTGCGGGTCAGCGCCGCCTGGGTCAGCGGGCCGCCCGCGTCGAGCGCCTTGAAGGACTTGAACTCCAGCCCGTACACGGACTTCAGGCCCTCCAGGCCCTGGTGCCGGGTCTGGAACTCGGGGGAACCGCCGATCACCAGGTCCGGCGCGGCGTCCTTGAGGTCGGCGAGGGTGGAGGAGGACGTCAGCTTGTACTTCCTGGCCGTCGCGGCGTTGACGGTGACCGAGTCCTTGTCCTCGGCGGGCGAGGACTGCAGGATCGTCAGCTTCTTGTCGAGCTTGGCCTTGACGGCCTCGTTCACCGCCTCGGCGGACTTCTGCTCGGCCTTGGGGTCGAGGTAGGCGAGCAGGGAGCCGTTGTACTCCGGCAGCACGGTGACGGAGCCGTTCTTCATCAGGCCGTAGGTGGTCTCCCGGCTGCCGATGTTGTGCTTGTAGGTGACCTTGAGGCCCTTGGCCTTGAGGGCCTCGCCGTAGATGTCGGCGAGCAGGGTGCTCTCGGCGAAGTTGTTGGAGCCGACGACGACGGTGCCCGCCTTCGCCTTCTCGCCCGCCAGGGGGTCGTCGGAGGTGTCGCCGGACGAACAGCCCGCGAGCAGCGCCGCGGCGGCGGTGAGCGCGATGCCCACCGCGCCGGCGTGCCTCGTCCTGGACCTGCTGCTTTTCGCGGTAGAAGTCATCCACCGATCCAATCCAGCCGCTTTGTGATCAGTCAAGGGCGGCCTCGTTACGGTTTCTGACGGATCATCAGGACACTATCGTCTGCGTACGCCTGGTGACACGGCCAGGCGGCCGGCCGCCCAGAACACCGCCAGCGTGACGAGCGCCAGGACGGCCACGAGCGTGGCGCCGCCGACGACCTTCTCGTAGTTCCGCTGGTAGAGGCCGTCGACGATGTACCGGCCGAGCCCGCCGAGGCTGACGTACGCGGCGATGGTGGCCGTGGAGACGATCTGGATGGCCGCCGAGCGCAGCCCGCTCAGGATCAGCGGCAGGGCGACGGGCAGTTCGACCTGGAACAGGATCCGCGACTCGCGCATGCCCATGCCGCGGGCGGCGTCCACCGGGGAGGGGTCGACGGTGCGGACCGCCTCGTAGGTGGTGACCAGGATCGGCGGGACGGCGAGGACGACCAGCGGGATCATCACGGGCAGCAGGCCGAATCCCATCACGATGACGATGAGCACCAGCAGGCCGAAGCTGGGCAGCGCCCGGGCGGCGGTGGCGACGAAGGCGAGCGCGTTGCCGCCCCGCCCGGTGTGCCCGGTCAGCAGTCCGACCGGCAGGCCGATCGCGGCCGCGAGGGCGAGCGCCAGCAGCGAGTACTGGACGTGTTCGAGCAGGCGTTGCGGGATGCCGTCGTAGCCGTGCCAGTGGGCGCTGTCGCCGAAGAAGGCCTGGACGAAGCTGAGTACGTTCACCGGATCACGTCCTCGGGCACGGGCTGTCGCCGCGGGGCGGTCTTCGGGCGCCCGCCGCCGGGCATCCAGGGGGTCAGCCCGGTGCGGAGCAGGACGAGCAGGGCGTCGCAGACGATGGCCAGGACGGCCGTGGTGAGCACGGAGTTCAGGGCCAGTTCGGGACGGTCGTACTTCTGCGCGGCGGCGAGCAGGTTGCCGAGCGCGCCCTGGTTGCCGATCAGGGCGCCGACGCTGACCAGGGAGATGCTGGAGACGGTGGCGACCCGCAGCCCGGCGATGATGGCGGGTACGGCGATGGGCAACTGCACCTGCGCGTAGCGGCGTACGGGTCCGAAGCCCATGGCGGTGGCGGCGGCCAGGGTCTCCTGCGGCACGGAGCGCACGCCGTCGACGATGGCCGGGACGAGCACCACGAGGCTGTACACGGCCAGCGGGATCATCACGGTCAGCTCGGTCTGGCCCGTGTAGTCGATGAGCACGACGAAGAAGGCCAGGGACGGCACGGCGTACAGGACGGTGGTGGCGCCGAGCACGGGCGGGTACAGCCAGCGGAAGCGGACGCACAGCTGGGCCAGCGGCAGCGCGAGCAGCAGCCCGGCCAGGACCGGCAGCAGGGCCTCGCGCAGGTGGAGCCCGATCAGGCCGGCCCAGCTGTGCTGCAGGTCGCTCGGGATGTCGAAGAAGCGGTCGAGGTTCACGAGGCGACCTTGGCCTCGTCGGCCCGGTCGGCGGCGTGGGCGCCGCGGATGGCCTCGCCGATGGCCGCCTGCGAGACCACCCCGGTCACCCGCCCGGTGTCGTCCACGGCGACGGCGTGTCCGGCCGGGGAGAGCACGGCGCTGTCGAGGGCGGACCGCAGCGAGTCCGTGCCGGGCGTGAAGGGCCGCCCGGGCGGCAGGAGTTCGGCGGGCTCGATGGCGCCGGCCGTGAGGGTGTGCGGCTCGCCCCAGCCGAGCGGGCGGCGGTCGGCGTCGGTCACCAGCAGCCAGGGGGCGCCGGCGGCGGCGATCTGCTCGGCGGTGGCGTCGAGCGGGATCACCGGGCCGCTGGTCAGGGCGAGTTCGGCGGACGGGAAGAACGACAGCCGCCGGATGCCGCGGTCGGCGCCGAGGAAGTCCTCGACGAACGCGTCGGCCGGGGCGGCCAGCAGCTCGGCGGGCGGCGCGTACTGGGCGAGCCGGCCGCCCTCGCGCATCACGGCGACCATGCTGCCGAGCTTGATCGCCTCGTCGATGTCGTGGGTGACGAAGACGATGGTCTTGCCCAGCTCGTCCTGGATCCGCAGCAGTTCGTCCTGGAGTCCCTTGCGCACCACCGGGTCGACCGCCGAGAACGGCTCGTCCATGAGCAGCACCGGCGGGTCGGCGGCGAGCGCGCGGGCCACGCCGACGCGCTGCTGCTGGCCGCCGGAGAGCTGGTAGGGGTAGCGCCGGGCCAGCGCGGCGTCCAGGCCGACCCGCTCCATGAGTTCGGCCGCCCGGGCGCGGGCCTTCTGCTTGCCCCAGCCGAGCATGCGGGGCACGGTCGCGATGTTGTCGACGATGGTGCGGTGCTGGAACAGGCCGGCGTTCTGGATGACGTAACCCATGGAGCGGCGCAGGGTGGTGACGGGCTGCCGCTGGATGTCCTCGCCGTCGAGGAGGATCGTTCCCTCACTCGGTTCGACCATCCGGTTGATCATCCGCAGGGTGGTCGTCTTGCCGCAGCCGGACGGTCCGACGAGGACGGTGATCGAGCGGTCGGGTATCTCCAGCGAGAGCCGGTCGACCGCCACCGTGCCGTCCGGGTACCGCTTGGTGACTGATTCCATCCGTATCAAGACGCCGGGGCCCTTCGGGTTGGCGGAGACTTTTGGCCATGGTCGTACGGGCTGTTGCCGGTCGAGTCTAGAGGGCCCGGGTCACCGGCCTGCGGGGCCCGTCCCGCCGAGGGGCAGGCGGACGGTGAACACCGTCGCGCCGGGCGCGCTGTCCACCTCGATCCGGCCACCGTGCGCCCGGACCAGGGACCGGGCCACCGCGAGTCCCAGTCCGCTGCCGCCGCGGTCGCGGCTGCGGGCCTTGTCGACGCGGTAGAAGCGGTCGAAGACCCGGGCCCGGTCGTCGGGCGGGATGCCCGGACCGGTGTCGGCGACCCGCACCTCGGCGGCGCCGGAGACCCCGCGCACCTCGACGGAGACCTCCGTCCCGGCGGGGGTGTGCACGGCGGCGTTGGTGAGGAGGTTGTCGACGACCTGGCGGACGCGCAGCGGGTCCATGCGCAGTCGCAGGGGGCCGGGATCCCCGAGCACGGTCAGCGGATGGCCGGGGTGGCCGGCGCGGAAGGCGTCGGCGGCCTGGCCGACCAGTTCCGTCAGGTCGGCCTCCTGCAGCCGCAGCGGTGTCTCCACCTCGGCCGCGTCGAGCCGGGCGAGCAGCAGCAGGTCGTCGAGGAGCACTCCCATCCGGGCGGCCTCCGCGCGCAGCCGGGCGAGGTGCCGGTCGCGTTCCTCGGGGGCGTTGGCGGCGGCGTACTGGAAGAGGTCGGCGTAGCCGCGCACCGACATCAGCGGGGTGCGCAGTTCGTGCGAGGCGTCGGCGACGAACCGGCGCAGCCGCTGCTCGGCCTCGGCGCGCACGGCGAGGGAGTCGTCGATGTGCTCCAGCATGGTGTTGAAGGCGGTCCGCAGTTCGTCCACCTCCGGCCCGCCGTCCCGGCCGTCGGCGCGCAGCGGCAGCCGGGCCGCCGACTCGGTCAGGTTGTGCGAGGCGATGCCGTGGGCGGTGGTCGCCATGTCGCTGAGCGGTTTCAGGCCCCGGCGCAGCATCCGGCGCCCGAAGACGACCAGGGCGAGCAGCGCGAGCGCGAACGTGACGACCTGGAGGGTGATCAGCTGCCCGACCGTGTCCTGGATCTCGTCCATGGGCGCGGCGCTGACCAGGACCACCCCGGGTTCCACCTCGCAGGCGCGCAGCCGGTAGGTGCCCGCGCCCCTGAGGTGCTCGGTGCGCAGCAGCTCCGTGTGCGCGGCGCTCTGCGCGGAGGCCAGGGCGGTGAAGTCGTCGACGTCCTTCGGCAGGTCGGCCGGGTCCTCGGGCCGGCGCAGCTCGGGCCCGCCGCCCCGCACGTCGTACACGGCGTAGAACCAGCTGTAGTACTTCTTGCCCGAGAGGGTGCCGTAGTCGGCGATGCTCTTGGACTGGGCGATCTGGGCCTGGGCGAGCTGGGTGTCGAGCTGGGCCGACAGGTAGCCGCGCATGGAGGTGGTCAGGGCGGTGCCGACCACGGCGAACACCACCAGCGACAGGGCGCCCAGCCCCAGGGCCAGCCGGGTGCCCAGGCGCATCCTGCGGTAGGTCCGCCTCAGCCGGGCGATCACTCGGAGGCCTGCCGCAGCACGTACCCGAAGCCGCGCACGGTGTGGATCAGCTCGGCGGCGCCGGCGTCGGCCTCGTCGAGCTTGCGGCGCAGTCTGCTGACGACCAGCTCGACGACGTTGGAGCGGCCGCCGAAGCCGTACTCCCACACGTGGTCGAGGATCTGCGCCTTGGTGAGCACGGTGGGCGACTTGCGCATGAGGTAGCGCAGCACCTCGTACTCGGTCGGGGTCAGCGACAGCAGCCGCTCGCCGCGCCGCACCTCGCGGGTGTCCTCGTCCATGGTGAGGTCCCCGACCCGGAGCACGGACCGCTGGAAGGACGGTCCGGCGCTGCGCCGCAGCACGGTGCGCAGCCGGGCCATCAGCTCCTCCACGGCGAACGGCTTGACCAGGTAGTCGTCGCCGCCGCGGGTGAGACCGGCGACCCGGTCGGCGACGCCGTCGCGCGCGGTCAGGAACACCACCGGCACCATCGTGCCGGAGGCGCGCAGCCGGTCCAGGACGCCGAAGCCGTCGACGCCGGGCAGCATCAGGTCCAGCACCACGATGTCCGGGTGGAACTCGGCGGCCCGCCGCAGCGCGTCCTCGCCGGTGTACGCGGTGACCGCCTCCCAGCCCTCGTAACGGGCGACGGTCGCGACGAGGTCGGCGATGGGCGGGTCGTCGTCGACGACGAGAAGTCGTACTTTTTCCACGACCTCATAGTGCTGCACGCGTCCGACGCCGCCATAGCCGCGGGCCGCCCCGGAGCGGGATCGATAAAAACTTGAAAGTCGGGTGACAGCTTCCGGACAGCTCCGCCGCGCCAAGCTCGGTAGCCCAGGATCCGATCAAGGAGCTGCCGATCGTGACGACCCTCCGACAACCTCCCGTGGCGACCCGCCCCGGCGTGCGCCCCCGCGTGGTGGGCCGCGCCGGCCTGTACGCGGTGCTGCTCGCCAACGCGGCCGTGGTGGCCGTCTTCTTCGTCCAGGCCGGCTTCGCCTCGAACGCGCTGATCGTGCTGGGACGGCTGGCCGGGCTGTGCGCGGCGCTGCTGATGGCGTTCCAGCTGCTGCTGGTGGCGCGGCTGCCGTGGTTCGACCGGCGGATCGGGATGGACCGGCTGACGTCCTGGCACCGCTGGAACGGCTTCTCGGTGCTGTGGCTGCTGCTGGCGCACCTGGTGTTCATCGTCCTCGGGTACGCCGAGGCATCCTCGCTGGATCCGGTGAACCAGCTGGTGGACCTCGCCGAGACGGTCGAGGGCGTGCTGCGGGCGATCGTGGCGCTGGCGCTCGTCATCGTGGTGGGGGTGGTCTCGGCCCGCTCCGCCCGGCGGCGGCTGGCCTACGAGACCTGGCACTTCATCCACCTGTACACCTACGTGGCGGTGGTGCTGGCGTTCACGCACCAGGTCGCGGCCGGGACGACGTTCACCTCGTCGCCGGCGGCGAAGGCGTACTGGTACTCCCTGTGGGGTGCCGCCCTCGCCGCGGTGTTCGCCGGCCGGCTGGTGCTGCCGCTGTGGCGGAACCTGCGCCACCGGCTGCGGGTGACGGCCGTCGTCCCGGAGAACGACGACGTCGTCTCGGTCTACGTCACCGGCCGCGACCTGGACCGGCTGCCCGCGCGGGCCGGGCAGTTCTTCCTGTGGCGGTTCCTGACGAAGGACCGCTGGTGGCAGGCGAACCCGTTCTCGCTGTCCGCCGCCCCCGACGGCCGCACCCTGCGGCTGACCGTCAAGGGGGCCGGTGACGGCAGCGCGGCCCTGCGGCACCTGGAGCCCGGCACCCGCGTCTTCGCCGAGGGCCCCTACGGCGCCTTCACCGCGCTGCACCGCACCCGCCCGGACGCCCTGCTCATCGCGGGCGGCGTCGGGGTCACGCCGATCCGGGCCCTGCTGGAGGAGCTGCACGGCCACACGGTCGTGATCCACCGGGTCGCCTCGGACCGGGACGCCGTGCTCCACGACGAGCTGCGCGACCTCGCGCTCGCCCGGGGAGCCGAGCTGCACCTGGTCACGGGCCCGCCGGTGCCCGACCGGCTGGCGGCCGGGGAGCTGGCGCGGCTGGTGCCGGACCTCGCCGGGCGGGACGTCTACCTGTGCGGTCCGCCACCGATGATGAAGGCCGTGCTGGGCAGCCTGCGCGAGCTGGGCGTGCCCGGGCCGCAGATCCACTTCGAACGCTTCAGCCTGGCCGGATGACGAGGAGACTGTCGTGAAGCGAGCCCTGCCCGTCCTCGTCCTCAGCGTCGCGGGCCTGATCCCCGTCTGGCGTTACGCGCCCGCGCAGGACACCGTGTCCCCCTCTCGGGCCGCCGCCCCGGCGCCCTCGGTCTCGTCGTCCGAGGGGCCCGGCGGCACGACGTCCACGGTCGTGGCCGGGTCCACGGTCCACACCGAGAAGGGGCCGGTGCAGGTCGAGGTCACCTTCACCGGCGACGAGATCTCCTCGGTGCGGATGCTGCGGCAGCCCGGCCATCCGCAGACCACCGCCGCCGTGCCGAAGCTCATCGAGGAGACGCTGAGCGCGCAGAGCGCCGACATCGACACGGTCTCCGGCGCCACGGTCACCAGCGACGGCTACCGGGAGTCGCTGCAGGCGGCCCTCGACGCCAAGGGCTGACGGATGCGGCGCGTGGAGCACGTCATGGGGTTCCCGGTCTCGGTGCGGATCGACGACGAGGGCTTCCCCGAGGCGCCGGTGGACGAGCTGTTCGCGTGGCTGCGGGAGGCCGACGCGCGCTTCAGCCCGTTCCGTCCGGACAGCGAGGTGTCGCGGCTGGACCGGGGCGAGGTGACCGAGCCCGGGCCGGACCTGCGGGAGGTCCTGGACCTGTGCGAGGAGTACCGGATCGCGACCGGGGGCGCCTTCGACGTGCGTCCGCCCGGCCGGGGACTGGACCCCTGCGCCGTGGTGAAGGGCTGGTCGGTGCAGCGGGCGGCGGAGCTGCTGTCGGCTGCCGGGGCGCGGCGCTTCTGCCTCAACGCGGGCGGTGACGTGGTCGCCGCCGGCGGTCCCTGGCGGGTGGGCGTCCGCCACCCCGAGCAGGCCGGCCGGCTGTGCGCGGTCCTGGACCTCACGGACCGCGCCGTCGCCACATCCGCCCGTTACGAGCGCGGCGACCACATCCTCGACGCCCGCACGGGCCGTCCGGCGACCGGCCTGCTCAGCATGACGGTGGTGGCCCCCACCCTGACCGAGGCGGACACGGTGGCCACGGCGGCCTTCGCCCTGGGCGCGGAGGGCGTCACCTGGGCGGCGTCCCGGCCCGGCTGCGAGGTGTTCGCGGTGGACGCGCACCGGAAGGTGCTGCGGAGCGCGGGGTTCCCGGCGGCGGCGTAACCACCGGCGAGGCGGTGCCGGAGCCCGGCCCGGAGGCCGCCGCGGGCCGGCTCGCCCAGGGCCCCGAGCACACCGCGCGGCTGCCGGCCCACGTCCACGCCCTCGTCGCGGTGCCCCTGCTCGCCCGCGGTGTCCTCAAGGGCTCCGCCGGCTCCTCCCCGGCGCCCCGGGCGGGCGGCCCGGCCGTGTCGTCCGCCCGCCCCGCTCCCGTCCTCTGCCGGACACCGTGGCGTCACGCCGGCCGGGCACGTTTCGGCCGTCCCCTGCCTCGCCCTGCATCCGTCCGCCCTGTCCCCGGGCGGGACGCCGGAAGGACGACGTACGCCGTGTCCCAGCTGCTCGGAACACTCCCCGCCGCATCCTGCCCCGTCACCCCGGCCCGGCGCTCCCCCGCCGCCGCCCGGTTCGTCCGGCCCGCCCTGGTCCTGCTGCCGATGCTGCTCGTCGGGGCGTGGGCGGTGACCGACCGGCGGGCCGCCGCCGCGGGCGTCGCCCGCCTGGCGTCCGCCGACCCGCGGTGGCTGCTCGCCGCCTCGCTGCTCACCTGCCTGACCTGGGTCGCCGCCGCCTGTGCCCGGCAGGGCGCGCTGCCGGAGCGGCTGCCGCCCGGGCTGCTGGTGGCGTCGCAGTTCGCCGCCGGTGCCGCGAACCAGGTGCTGCCCGCGGGGCTCGGCGCGCACGCCGTCACCCTGCGCTTCCTGCGGCGCCAGGGTGTGCCGCTCGCCCGGGCCACCGCTTCGCTCGCGCTGTACTCCCTGGTCAAGCCGGTCGCCAGGGCGCTGGTGCTGGTGGCGTTCCTGCCGGCGTTCCCGCACGTGCCGCGGCTCGCAGCGCTCCTGCCCGGCGACAGCACCCTGCTGACGGCGGCCGGGGCGGTGGCCGTCCTCGCCGCGACCGCGCTGACGCTGATGACCGTACGGGCCGTGCGCCGGCCCGTCCTCGGTCTCCTGCGCACCGCTGTGACCGACGCCCGCGCGCTGCACACCCGGCCCGGCCGCGTGCTCGCCCTGTGGGGCGGGGCGGCCGCGACCCCGCTGCTGCAGGGCAGCGTGATCGCCACCGTCGGTTTCTCGCTCGGGCTGCCGCTGTCCTGGGCGCAGGTGGTCCTCGCGCTGCTGGTGGCCGGCACCGCGGCCGGGGCCGTGCCGGCGCCGGGCGGGATCGGCCCCGTGGACGCGGCGCTCGTCCTCACGATGGCCGCGTTCGGCGCACCCGTGGGCACGGCCACGGCCACCGTGATCGGCTACCGCGTCCTGACGGTGTGGCTTCCGATGCTGCCGGGCGCCCTCGTGCTGTCGGCGCTGGTGCACCGCAAGGTGCTCTGAGGTCCGCGACCGGGGCTCAGTCGTGCGGCAGGGCCTCCAGGAAGGCGGCCGGCGGCACGAAGAACAGGCTGCCGGTGACCGCCCGCGCGTAGTCCAGCAGCGGGTCGGGGCCGGCGCCCGGCCCGCCCAGGAACATCTTGCGCAGCATCGTCTCGGGTATCTCGGGTGTGCGGGCGTAGGCCACGAAGTACGTGCCGAACTCCCCGTGCCCGGGCCTGCCGAACGGCATCGCCGAGCGCAGTATCTTCTGCTCGGAGCCGTCCGGTCCGAGGAGGGTGTTGACGTCCTTGTGGGAGCCGGGCGCGTCGAGTTCGAGGTTGGTGAGCTTGGTGCGGCCGATGATCTTCTCCTGCGCCTCGACGGCGAGGGCCTCCCAGGCGTCCACGTCGTGCAGGTACTTCTGCACGAGCGCGTAGGCGCCGCCCCGGAAGCCGGGGTCCTCGTCACCGACCAGCGCCGCGTCGGCCGCCGCCCGGCCGACGGGGTTCTCGGTGCCGTCGACGAAGCCGAGGAGGTTGCGCGAGTCGAAGGAGGAGAACGCCTGCGTCTCGTCCCGCACGGTGACCGCCCCGCGCAGCCGCCGCAGGATCTCCGCGGCGAGGGCGAAACACAGGTCGGTGCGGGCGGCCTTGAGGTGGAAGAACAGGTCGCCCGGGGTGGCCGGGGCGTGGTGCCGGGGCCCGGCCAGTTCGCGGAACGGGTGCAGTGCGGCGGGCCGCGGGCCGCCGAACACCCGGCCCCAGGCCCGTGATCCGACCCCGGCGACGCAGCCCAGCCCGCCGTCGGGGCTGGGGAAGCCGACGGAGCGCACCAGGCCCGCGAGGGAGCCCAGCACCTCCCGTACGGCGGCCTCCCCACCGGGTTCGATCGTGGCGACCAGGAACACCGCGACCGAGGCCGGCGGATGCAGCAGCGGTTGCGGCAGCGTCTCTCCCGAGGGCAGCGGTGACGTCATGGCTTCCCATCCCTTCGCCGGCCGGTACGGCCCGCCCGCTCCCCCTCCGGGGCGGCGCGGCCCACGCCCCTGACACGATGCCCAGCGAACGGGCGGGCGGAACTCCCCTCACCCGAAGGGCGGTTGCGTGCCGGACTCCTCGCGCAGCACCTTCACGTCCCAGGGCCCGAGCGGCACGGCGTCCGGGTGCAGGGCCTGCGACAGCACGTCCCGCAGGGCGGCGGGCACCGGTACGGACACCTCCTGCCAGGACCAGTTGTGCAGGAAGCGCAGCCGGCGGCCGTCCCGCGCGGTGGCCGAGGTGGCCGTGACGCTCGGGTGCGCGGGGCGCCGGGCGCCGGGCGCCGTCGGGGGCGTACCGCTCGAACAGGGCGCGGGCGAAGACCGGGTCGGGCACGGTGCCGACGTAGGTGACGCGCCCGGCGCCGTGGCTGTGCGTGGTGGCGGCGGGCCAGCGGCCGAAGTGCGGGTGGGTGTACGCCGCCAGCGTCTCGGCGCCCCGGGGCCGCAGTCCGTCCGCCCAGTGCAGGGCGTGCGCGCCCGGCGGCAGGGGGAGCGCGTTCGTACCGGTGACGGGCAGCGGCTCGCGCAGGTTGCTGAATTCGTCGTACGTCACCCCGGCCGCCTCGGCCGGCCGGCCCGGCTGGAGGCCGGTGCGGGCCCGGGCCTCGGTGTCGCCGTAGCGGATGACGCGCTCGGCGTGGAAGCGGAACGCCGGGTGGGTGAAGTCGACCTCCTGGCGGGCGCCCCAGCCGATGCGCCGCCCGGTGCCGCTCTCCCCACCGCGCGGCGACATCTTCGGCCACCCGCCGGAGCTCGTCCCGGACCCCTTCACCCTGGGCAACTACCGCGCCCTGCTCACCGCGTCGACCGGCCGAGTCGCCCCTTCGCCGGCCGGGTGGAGGACGTCGATCCGCTGATGACCCAGCTGGGCACCGAGCCCGGCTGCGCCGGGACGCCCCTGGCCATCCTCACCGGCGACGACCTGTCCAAGGCCGACTTCAGCGTGGGCGGACAGTCCGTGGCGCCGAAGGTCACGCTGTACCACGCGGCCCTCGCCGAGCTGGAGAAGGCCGCCGCCGACACGGCCTTCTACCAGGACGCCGCCACGTACCTGCCCGGCCTGGCGGGCCGGCGGCTGCGCCACGACAGCCCGGCCCTGGCCAGCGGCCAGACGGCCCTGGCGCACGACGCGACCCGCGCCCTGTTCTGGGCGGCCACCCGCGACGACCGGCCCCAGAGCCGCGCCTCGACCTGGGTGAACCTGCGCAACGTCAAGATCGTGGGCATGGCCACCGGCGTCATCGACTTCACCGGCGCCCCGCTCTACGGCGACCGCACCGGGCACAGCATCGTCCTGAAGGAGGTCAGCCAAGACGGCGACGGCACCTCCACGCCCCGCGTGGTGTGCCGCCGCACCGCCGGGGACACGACGCCCCTCACCCGGAAGGAGTGCCGTATCCGCTGAGCGCCGCTCAGCCCGCGTCGGGCGTCAGCCGCAGGGAGATGCTGTTGATGCAGTACCGCTGGTCCGTGGGCGTGGGGTACCCCTCGCCCTCGAAGACGTGCCCGAGGTGCGAGCCGCAGCGGGCGCACCGCACCTCGGTCCGCACCATGCCGTGCGAACGGTCCTCGACCAGCTCCACCGCGTCGGTGTCCTTCGGGTCGAAGAAGGACGGCCAGCCGCAGTGCGACTCGAACTTGGTGTCCGAGGTGAACAGCTCCGCTCCGCAGGCACGGCAGGAGTAGACGCCCTGCGTCTTGGTGTCGGTGTACTCACCGGTGAAGGCGGGCTCCGTGGCCGCCTGGCGCAGCACCGCGTATTCGCCCGGGCTCAGCTCCGCGCGCCACTGCTCGTCCGGCTTCTCGACGTCGTACGGCATGAGCCTCCAGCCCCTCAGTTCGACAGACGGTCCAGGATCCGCGGGCCGAGGTCGGTGACGTCGCCCGCTCCCATGGTGAGAACGAGATCACCGGGCTTCGCCATTCCCGCGACGACGGAGGGGACGTCCGCGGCGTCGTGCACCGGCGTCACGTCCGCGCCCGCGGCCCGGGCCGCCTCGATGATCAGCTCACTGGTCACGCCGGGGATCGGGTCCTCGCGGGCCGGGTAGATGTCCAGGACGACCGAGGCGTCCGCGAGGGCCAGCGACTGCCCCATCTCCTTGCCGAGCTCCTGCGTCCGCGAGAACAGGTGCGGCTGGAAGACGACCAGGATCCGCGACTCCCCCGCCGCCGAGCGCATGGCCTCCAGGTCGGCGGTCATCTCGGTGGGGTGGTGGGCGTAGGAGTCGACGACCTGCACACCGGCCGCCTCGCCCTTCAGCTGCAGCCGCCGCTTCACGCCGGTGTACGCCCCGAGCGCCCGGGCCAGCTCGGCCGCGGGGACGCCGAGCGCCACGCCGGCCGCCAGCGCGGCGACCGCGTTGTGCGCGTAGTGCCGGCCGGGCACGGAGACCGCGAAGGTCAGCTCCCGGCCCTCCAGCACCACGGTGACCTCGCTCTTCAGCCCCTGCGGCACGACCGACAGGATGCGCACGGCGGCGTCCTCGGACTCGCCGTAGGTCACCACCCGCACGCCGCGTCCGGCGACCCGCCGGGTCAGCTCCCGCGCACCCTCGTGGTCGGCGGCGATCACCAGCGTGCCGCCCTCGGTGATCCGGTCCACGAACGTCTCGAACGACTCGTAGATCTCGTCCATCGACGCGTAGTTGGCGTGGTGGTCGAGCTCGACGTTGAGGATGATCGCGACCTCGGGCGCGTACGTGTGGAAGCTGCGGTCCGACTCGTCGGCCTCGGCGACGAAGATCTCGCCCTCGCCGTGCAGCGCGTTGGAGCCGGGTGCGTCCAGGTCGCCGCCGATGGCGTAGGAGGGCTGCAGGCCCAGCTCGCCCAGGGACACGGCGAGCATCGAGGTGGTCGTCGTCTTGCCGTGCGTGCCGGCGACCGCGATCGGGCGCAGCCCGTCCATCAGGGCGGCCAGCGCGTCGGAGCGGTGCACGACGGGGATGCCCAGCTCGGCCGCGCGGGCCAGCTCGGGGTTGTCCCGCCGGATCGCCGAGGACACGACCACGCAGCTGGCGTCGGCGGCCAGGTGTTCGGCGGCGTGCCCGATGTGCACGGTCACGCCGAGCTCCCGCAGCGCCTCGGCCGTGGCCGACTCCTTGGCGTCGCTGCCCGCGACGACGGCCCCGCGCTGGGCGAGGATCTTCGCGATCCCCGACATCCCGGCCCCACCGATCCCGATGAAGTGCGGTCGGTCCATGGCGGTGGGAAGGCCGGGTGCCATGCGTGTCTCCCTGTGCGTGTGCGCGGAACGTTCAGCGGCACAGCCTATGCCGAAGCGTTCACCGGTGCCGACACCGCTCGCGGCCCGGGCCGGACACGCCTAGGCCTTGCTGTGCGAGAACAGCTTCAGCACCGGCACCCCGACCTTGTGCCGGGCCCGCGAGGCCCAGTCCCGGTGGAAGAACTCCTCCACGTAGTGCGGGTCGGTCAGCACGATGACCTCGTCGGCCCCGACCTCCTCGACCAGGGACTTCAGCGCGTCCAGCGGGTGGTCCTCGATCAGCCGCCCCTGCGCCGTGCTGCCCGAGGCCCGCAGCGCGGTGAGGGAGACCTCCAGGGCGCGCTGCCCCACGCTCAGGGCCTCCTCGCCCTCCGGCGTCTCGCCTTCCCGAACGGCCTCGTCGAGTTCACCGAGCGCCACGTCGTCGATGGCCCGCAGCAGCCGGTCCGCCTGCTCGCCGCGCGGCTGCAGCAGCACCTGGAAGGAGACCTCCTCCTCCCCGTGCAAGGTCGTGACGAACTCCACGTCGGCGGACGTCAGGGCCTTCTCGATCATCAAAACGCTAGTGAACACCAGGCGCCCCTTCTGCTCCGGGGGCCTCAGGCCCCACTCCTGCGTGGGCCGTGCCGGGCCCTGCGTGAACCATCCTGCCCGTGTACGCACGGGTACTGCCGGATCCAGTGTGCCTTCCGGAACCCGAGCGCAACGGCATATGCCGTCGGTGAGCGGAACCGGAGAGCCACCGACGTCCTCTTCCGGTCGCACCGGCCGTCCGGATGCACCGGCCGGCCGACCCCTTGTACCCCGAGTCCGGCGGTTCAGTACGTCAGGCCCGCCCGTACCGCGTGAACAGGAAACCGTCCTCCTCCAGCATCGACAGCAGCGCGAAGCGCTGCGGGACGGTGACGGCCGGTCCGCCGGCGATGCGCTGCGCGTCGCCCGCGGTGAGCATCGGGGAGACGGTCAGGCACAGCTCGTCGAGGGCGCCGGCCGCCACCATCTGTCCCAGCAGCCGGGGACCGCCCTCGGTCAGCAGGCGGGTGTGGCCGAGTTCGCCCAGGGCCGCCACGGCCCGGACGGGGTCCACGCCCATGCCGTCCCCGGCCGTCACCACGCGCGCCCCGGCCTCCGCGGCGGCGGCGACGCGGTCCGGGGCGGCCGCGGCACCGGTGAGGATCAGGGTGGGCACCAGGGGCGAGGTGAACAGCGGCAGCGAGAAGTCGAGGTCCAGGCTTGCGGTGACCACCGCGATCGCGGGCGCCGGGGCCTGCCCGGCCGCCTCCCGCATCGCGGCGAAGTCGGCCCGCGCGCGGGCGGGGCGGTAGCCCTCGCGCCGGACGGTCTCCGCCCCCACGACCACGACGTCGGCCAGCGCCCGCAGCGTGCCGAAGACGCGCATGTCGGCCGCGCTGGAGATGGGCTGCGAGCGTCCGTCGTGCTGGGCGGCGCCGTCCAGCGTGGACACCATGTTCGCCCGCAGATACGGCACCGGCCCCTCGGGGCCGGGCTCGGGATAGGCGTACGCGGCGGCCAGCTCGGCCAGGCCCCACTCCCCTCCGGCGCCCTCGCCGGACCGGCCGTCCGGGGCCGGAGCTGCTGTTTCATCGGTCACAGGGAACAGGCGTCGCATGCCGTGCAGTGTTCCACGCGCCGTAGCATGGTGAACCGTGTCCTCTTCCCCCGCCCCTTCCGGAACCGGCCCCGTGACCGACCCGGCCCCGCTGTCGCTGTGCGCCCGTGAGCCGCACGTGCCCGCGGACCGGCTGGTCGCCGAGATGGTTCCGCCGCCGCGGTTCGACTCCGTGCGGTTCAGCACGTACATACCGGACCCGAACCAGCCCAGCCAGACCGAGGCCGTGCGCGCCCTGGAGGGCTTCGCGGCCGGCCTGGGCGGGGAGGGCGACTCCGGCAGGCGGCGGCTGTTCGGGTTCGGCAGACCGGCGAGGAAGGCCCCCACCGGCCCGCGCGGCGTCTACCTGGACGGCGGCTACGGCGTCGGCAAGACGCACCTGCTGGCCTCCCTGTGGCACGCCACCCCGGCCGAGCCCGCCCTGAAGGCGTTCGGCACGTTCGTGGAGCTGACCAACCTGGTCGGCGCCCTCGGCTTCCAGGAGACCGTCCGGACGCTGTCCGGTCACCGTCTGCTCTGCATCGACGAGTTCGAACTCGACGACCCGGGCGACACGGTCCTGGTCTCCACGCTGCTCGGCAAGCTCGTCGACGCGGGCGTCGCCCTCGCCGCCACCTCCAACACGCTGCCGGGCAAGCTCGGCGAGGGCCGCTTCGCCGCGGCCGACTTCCTGCGCGAGATCCAGGGTCTGTCGGCGCACTTCCGCGCGCTGCGCATCGACGGTGAGGACTACCGCCACCGGGGCCTGCCCGAGGCGCCGCCGCCGTTCTCCGACGAACAGGTCACCGCCACGGCGCACGCCACCGCGGGCGCCTCACTCGACGCGTTCTCGCCCCTCCTGGACCACCTGGCCCGGGTGCACCCGAGCCGGTACGGCGCTCTGACGGACGGGATCGAGGCGGTGTGCCTCACCGGCGTGCGGCCCGTTCCCGACCAGTCGACCGCCCTCAGGCTGGTCGTCCTGGCGGACCGGCTCTACGACCGCGAGGTGCCCGTGATGGCCTCGGGCGTGCCGTTCGACCAGCTGTTCAGCGACGAGATGCTCAACGGCGGCTACCGCAAGAAGTACTTCCGGGCCATCTCCCGGCTCACCGCCCTGGCGCGCGACGCGGCCACGCTGGCGAACGCGCGGTAGCCACCACCTCAATATCGCCTCAACAGCCGTACGGGAAGGGCTGGTTCCGGCCAGCCCACCCACGGTTTTCAGGCTCTCTTCAGCTCGAAACGTTAAGTTAACCCTGCAAATGACTTTGCAGGGTTAACGTGTTTCTTGACCAGCCGTTGACCAACTGTTGGTCCGCGCTAGACGCGTGAAACAGCTGAAGGGGGGCGCATGCATCGAGGTACGACGGCACGGACCGCGGTTTCGCTCCTCGCCGCCGTCCTGCTCGCCCTCCAGTTCTTCGCACCGGCGGCTTCCTTCGCAACCGCGCACACGCCGAGTCACGCAGAGGCCAAGGCTCAGCCCGGAACCAATCCCTCCGGTACGGCCTCGCGCCCCGGAGTCACGCTCTCCGTCAAGGCGCTGCGCGACGAGATCGCCACCTGCCGCGCCGGGCACCACGGGGACCCGACCGGTCCCCTGCGCACCCGCGACCGGTCCCACGCCGCCGATTCGGCGCCCTCCGCGCCCGATCGGCCGCTGCCGAGGCACACCCGGCCGACGGCGCACGAACCGTCCGGCAACGGCACCGCGCACCACCGCACGTCGAGATCCTCGGCGTCGCACACACCGGCAGCACTGCAGGTCTTCCGCTGCTGAGCAGCAGAGCAGCACCCCCCCACCTCTGTCATGCCCGTCCGACGCGCCCCCACTGCGCGCCAGGAGGAGTCACACACATGCAGCCCCTCATCGACAACGCCCGCAAGTTCGGACAGCGCCCTGAGGAGTTCGCCCGCCTCGCCGAGGGCCAGTCCCCCGACGTCCTGTTCATCACCTGCTCCGACTCCCGGGTCGTCCCGGCCCTGATCACGGGCGCCCGCCCCGGCGAGCTCTTCGAGCTGCGCACCGCGGGCAACGTGGTGCCCCCCTACGCCTCCGCCACCCCCACCGGCGAGGCGGCCACCATCGAGTACGCCGTACAGGTGCTCGGCGTCCAGCACGTCGTGGTGTGCGGCCATTCCCACTGCGGCGCCGTCGGCGCGGTGGTGCGCCACGACGACCTCGCGGCCGTTCCCGCCGTCCGCGACTGGCTCGCGCACGCGGCGGACGAGCCCCGGTGCTCCGACCCCGCCGACCCGACGGTCGCCGAGGCCGTACAGCACCACGTGCTGACGCAGTTGCTGCGGCTGCGGTCCTACCCGTGCGTCGCACAGCGCCTCGAAGCGGGCGAACTGCAGCTGCACGGCTGGTACTACGAGGTCCACACCGGCGTCGTGCGGGAACACCGCGCGGAGTCCGACACGTTCGAGACGCTCTGAGGGGGCCGGTGACATGCTGTCCAAGTTCCCTTATCTGAGGCAGGACTTCCTCGCCTCCATCGTCGTCTTCCTGGTCGCGGTGCCGCTGTGCGTCGGCGTGGCGGTCGCCTCCGGCGTGCCCGCCGAGCTGGGTCTCATCACCGGCATCGTCGGCGGCATCGTCACCGGGATGATGCGCGGCAGCAGCCTGCAGGTGTCCGGGCCCGCAGCGGGCCTCACCGTGCTGGTCTTCGAGGCGGTCAGCGAGTTCGGCGTGGGCACGCTCGGCGTGATCGTGCTGTTCGCCGGGCTGCTCCAGCTCGCGATGGGCTTCCTCGGCATAGGCCGCTGGTTCCGGGCGATATCCGTCTCGGTCGTCGAGGGCATGCTCTGCGGCATCGGACTGGTGATCATCGCCGGTCAGATCTACGCCGCGGCGGGCCTGAAGGCACCGGATTCCGGCCTCGGCAAGATCGCCGGCCTGCCCGGGGCGTTCACCGACGCGTTCGGCAGCACCAGGGCCCTGACCTCCCTCGCCATCGGCGCGGGCACCATCGCCGTCATCGTGCTGTGGACGAGGATGCCGAAGGCGGTGCGGACCGTGCCCGGCGCCCTCGCCGCGGTCGTGCTGGCCACGGTCACCGCGCTGGCCTTCGATCTGCCCGTCGCCACCGTCCAGGTGGAGGGCCTGCTCGGCGTCGTCCAGGTGCCCGGGTCCGAGGCCTTCGGCGAGCTGGCGAGCCCCGCGATCTGGGGCACGATCATCGCCTTCGCGCTGATCGCCTCCGCCGAGAGCCTGTTCAGCGCGGCGGCCGTGGACCGGCTGCACAACGGCCCGCGCACCGAGTACAACAAGGAGATGATCGCCCAGGGCGCGGGCAACACCCTGTGCGGTCTGCTGGGCGCGCTGCCGATGACCGCGGTCATCGTGCGCAGCTCCGCCAACGTGAACGCGGGCGCCCGGACCAAGGCGTCGCGGGTGATGCACGGCGTGTGGCTGCTGCTGTTCGCCGCCGCGATGCCCTGGGCCCTGGCGCTGATCCCGATCCCCGCCCTGGCCGGCATCCTGGTGCACGCCGGCTGGAAGCTGATCCCGTTCCGGCAGATCACGGCGCTGTGGCGGACCCACCAGGGTGAGGCGCTGATCCTCGTCGTCACGGCCGTGTCGATCGTCGCGGTGAACATGTTCGAGGGTGTGCTCATCGGTCTGGCCCTGTCGGTGGTGAAGACCGCCTGGGAGGCCTCGCACGTCAAGCTGGAGGTCATCGACAAGGGTGCCGGCCCGATCCAGGTGTACCTGGCGGGCAACGCGACCTTCCTGCGGCTGCCGAAGATCATGGACAGTCTGGAGGCCCTGCCCCAGGACCGCCCGGTGGAGCTGAACCTGTCGGGTCTGCACCACCTCGACCACGCCTGCCGCACGGCCCTGGAGAACTGGGCCGAACGCCACAGCGCGACGGGCACGGAGCCGGTGAAGGTCACGGAGACCGAGGCGTCACCGCGCAGCGAGAAGGTCACGGCGGCCTAGCCGGGCACCGCCGGATCCCGGTCCGGGGCGCGCCGACCGCGCGCCCCGGACCACGTGCGTCCGGCCCGGACCGCCCGGGCATGGCCCCGACCCCTGAACCCGGCATATCGTGACAGAAACACCCGGAACGGGGCCTCTGAGCGGGGAGGTCGGCATGGTCGAGGAGCTGATCGGGGCGGTGGCGGCGGTCGCCGCCGGCGGCCTGGTGTATCTGGCGGCGGCCGCGCGGGTCGTCAAGCAGTACGAACGCGGGGTGGTCTTCCGGCTCGGGCGTCTGCACGGGGACGTGCGCCGGCCCGGTTTCACCCTGGTCGTCCCGGCGGTGGACCGGATGCGCAAGGTCAATCTGCAGATCGTGACCATGCCCGTCCCCGCCCAGGAGGGCATCACCCGCGACAACGTGACCGTGCGGGTGGACGCGGTGGTGTACTTCAAGGTCGTGGACCCGGCGGCCGCGGTCGTCAACGTCGAGGACTACCGTTTCGCCGTCTCCCAGATGGCGCAGACCTCCCTGCGCTCGATCATCGGCAAGAGCGAGCTGGACGACCTGCTGTCCAACCGGGAGAAGCTCAACCAGGGCCTGGAGCTGATGATCGACAGCCCGGCGGTGGAGTGGGGCGTGACCATCGACCGCGTCGAGATCAAGGACGTCTCCCTGCCGGACACCATGAAGCGCTCCATGGCCCGCCAGGCCGAGGCCGACCGGGAGCGGCGGGCCCGGCTGATCAACGCCGACGCCGAGTACCAGGCGGCGAAGAAGCTGTCCCAGGCCGCCGAGCAGATGGCCGAGACGCCCTCGGCACTGCAGCTGCGGCTGCTGCAGACCGTGATGGCCGTGGCGGCCGAGAAGAACTCCACGCTGGTGCTGCCCATCCCGGTGGAGCTGCTCCGCTTCCTGGAACGGGGCCACGAGGCGGGCGGTCAGGGCGCGCGGGCCCCGGTGGAACAGGCCCTCGACCGCACGGAGCGGGCGCAACAGGCCATGGAGGAGTTGCGGCACACGGTGGAGCGGTGACGCGCGCTACGCGCGTGGTTCCCGCCACCGGCACCAGGTGGTAGACACAGCGGGATCACCGTCCCTGTCCGCCAGCAGGAAGGTTGTCCCATGACCGAATCCGGTCCTACCGCCACTCGACGTCAGGTGCTCGCCACGACGGGTGCCCTGGGCATCGGGATCGCGTTCTCCGGCGCCCTGTCCGAACTCTTCGCCGGCACCGCCGCCGCCCAGCCCCTCGGCCGCACCGGCTACGGCCCCCTCGTTCCCGATCCGCGGGGCCTGCTCGATCTGCCGGAAGGTTTCCGCTACCGGATCCTCTCCCGTGAGGGCGACCCGCTGCGCTCGGGCGAGGGCCCGGTCCCCTCCAACCACGACGGCATGGCGGCCTTCGAGGGCAGAGGCGGCCGGGTCCACCTGGTCCGCAACCACGAGAACCGCCACACCGGCAGGATCCCGGTGCCGGCGATCGAGGGCCTCACCTACGACCCGGCCGGCAAGGGCGGCTGTACGGCCCTGACGCTGGACTCCCGCAACCGGGTGCTGTCCGAGCGCGTCGCGATCGCCGGCACGGCCGTCAACTGCGCGGGCGGACCCACTCCCTGGGGCACCTGGCTGACCTGCGAGGAGACCGAGGACAAGGCGGGCACCAACGGCTACGCCAAGGACCACGGCTTCATCTTCGAGGTCGACCCGGTGGACCCGCGCCGCACCGGGGCCGTCCCGCTGACCGCGATGGGCCGCTTCCAGCACGAGGCGATCGCCGTGGACCCGGCGCGCGGTGTGGTCTACGAGACCGAGGACGCCTTCGAGAAGCCCTTCGGCCTGTTCTACCGCTTCCTGCCGGACCGGCCGCTGGGCGGCCGGGGTTCGCTGCGCGCGGGCGGGCGGCTGCAGGCCATGCGGGTGCCGGGGGTGCCCGACCTGTCCATGGTCCAGGAGACCGGTGCCGCGTTCGACGGCGTCACGTGGGTGGACGTCCCCGATCCGCAGGCCGCGCAGACACCGATCCGGCTGCAGGACTTCGGGCGCGGGGGCATCACGCACGCGCAGAAGCTGGAGGGCTGCTACTGGGGCGGCCGGTCGGTGTACTTCGTGTCGTCCTTCGCGCGCACCGGCGACGGTTCGGCGGCCGACCACTACGGCCAGGTCTGGCGCTACGACCCGCAGCGGCGCCGGCTGACCCTGGTCGTCGTGTTCGGACCGGACACCGACGTGCAGCTGCCGGGCGAGTCGCCGGACAACATCTGCCTGGCGGCCGGCGGCGGCCTGATGGTCTGCGAGGACGGCAACGGCGCCCAGCACGTCTACGGCGTGACCAGGCGCGGCGAGGTCTACGCGATGGCCCGCAACCGCCAGAACATCGGCAGCCCCGAGGAGCCGGAGTGGGGCGAGTTCGCCGGGGTGACCTTCTCACCCGACGGCGACACGATGTACGTCAACTGCTACGCCCCCGGCACCACGTTCGCGGTGACCGGCCCCTGGCGCGGATAGCCGCCCGCACACCCGCCGGCCGGGGCCCCGGGGCACCCGGCCGGCGAGCCGCCCGCCCGGTCCGGCCGGGACCGGGACGGGTCGGTCAGGACCGGGACGGGTCGGTCAGGCGGCCAGCAGGGCGTCGATCTGGCCGACGGCCTCCCGGAGGCCCTCCTCCATGCCCATGGTGATCAGCTGCTCCATCTGCTCGCGTGAGTCGAACAGGGAGCGCATCTCCATGCGGGTGCCGCCCTCGTGCTCGCCGAGCCGGACCGACACGGACATGGTCGGCATGTCGTCCTTGGGCTTTCCGTCGTCGTCGGCGAAGCCGTCGGTGAACTCCAGGGCCGTCGGCTCGGTGACGGAGGTGATCCGCCACCAGCCGCGGTGCCGGTCGCCCTCCGGGCCGGTCATGAAGTAGGTGACCTCGCCTCCGGGAGTGAGGTCGTGCTGCTCCACGGTCGCCGGGTAGGCCGGCGGGCCCCACCAGCGCTCCAGCTGCCGGGGATCGGCCCACAGCCGCCACACCCGCTCCACGGGGGCGGCGAAGTCGGCGACCAGGGTCAGGGTCAGGTGGTCGAGGTCCTTGTCGACACTGGTGACACTCATCTGTCGGGCCCTTCCGTCGTGTCGTCGTCTCGGGTTGCGGACGGCCCGCCGCGGGGCTCCCCGGTGCCGGGGTCCTCGGCGAGCAGGCGGGCCATCCGGTCCACCCGCCCGCGCCACGCCGACTCGAGCGCGTCGAGCGCCTGGCGCGCGCGGCCCACCGCGTCGGGATCGGTGCGCACGAGCTGCTCCCGTCCGCTGCGCTGCTTGGTGACCAGCCCCGCCCGCTCCAGCACCGCCACGTGCTTCTGGACGGCCGCGAAGCTCATCGGATAGGCCTCGGCGAGCCGGGACACCGACAGCTCCCCGCGCACGCAGCGGCGCAGTATGTCCCGGCGCGTGGTGTCGGCCAGGGCGTGGAACAGCCGGTCCACCGTCTCGTCGCCCATCTCATCTACAACCATTTGGTTGTACATTAGTCCCGCCTGCTCCGTCTGTAAAGCGACGGGCCCGGCACTGACACGGGCACGCCGGGGTACTCGGTGCCCCATGAGCGAGAAGCAGCAGGTCAGCAGCTCCTACTGGCTCGAGACGGCACCGGAGGGCCGCCATCCGGCGCTGGCGGAGGACCTGGACGTCGACGTGGCGGTGATCGGTGCCGGGATCGCCGGACTGTGCACGGCGTGGGAGCTGACACGGGCCGGGCGGAGTGTGGCGGTGCTGGAGGCGGGCCGGGTCGCCGCCGGCGTCACCGGGCACACCACCGCCAAGGTGACCGCCCTGCACTCCCTCGTCTACGACAAACTGCGCCGCACCCGCGGCCCCGAGGGCGCGCGCCTGTACGCCCGGTCCCAGTCCGAGGCGATCGAGCGCGCGGCGGGGATCGCGGCGGAGCTCGGCATCGACTGCGACTGGGAGGCCAGGAGCGCCTACACCTACGCCCGCGACCCCGGCAAGGTGGAGGAACTGCGGGCCGAGGCCCGGGCGGCCGCCGAGGCCGGGCTGCCCGCCGAGTTCGTGACGGAGACCGGGCTGCCCTTCGAGGTGGCGGGCGCGGTCCGGGTCACCGGGCAGGCCCAGTTCCACCCGCGCAAGTACCTGCTGGCACTCGCCGCCGACCTGGTCGAGGGCGGCGGCCGGATCTACGAGGACACCACCGTCCTCGGTCTCGACGAGGGAACGCCCTGCCGGCTGTCGACCGCGACCGGGGCGACGGTCCGCGCCCGGGACGTGGTCGTCGCCACGCACTACCCGATCTTCGACCGGGCGCTGCTGTTCGCCCGGCTGACACCGAAGCGCGAACTGGTCGTCGCCGGGCCCGTCCCCGCGGACCGGGACCCCGGCGGCATGTTCATCACGCCCGACGAGAACACCCGCTCGGTGCGCACGGCCCCCTACGACGCGGACCGGCGCCTGCTCATCGTCACCGGTGAGCACTTCACGCCGGGCACGGGCGACACCCGGGAGCGTTTCGAACGCCTCACCTCCTGGGCCACCGGGAACTTCCCCGGCCTGGAGGTCACGCACCGCTGGGCCACGCAGGACAACACGGCCACCGACACCGTGCCCATGGTCGGCCTGCTGCACCCGGGTGCCCGGCACTCCTACGTGGCCACCGGGTTCGGCGGCTGGGGCATGACCGGCGGCATCATGGCGGGCCGTCTGCTCGCCGCGCAGATCACCGGCGAGGAGTGCGAGTGGAGCGGGCTGTACGACCCGCGCCGGGTGAAGCCGGCCCTGCGGGAGGCGCCGTCGTTCCTCAAGACGCAGGCCAAGGTGGCCGGGCACTTCGTGGGCGACCGGCTGCGGCCCTCGCCGCCGGTGGAGTCCCTGCCGCCCGGTGAGGGGGCCGTGGTCCGGGCCGGCGGCCACCGGCTCGCCGTCTACCGGGACGACGACGGAGCCCTGCACGCCTTCTCCGCCCGCTGCACCCACCTCGGCTGCCTGGTCGACTTCAACGCCGCCGAGCGGGCCTGGGAGTGCCCCTGCCACGGCTCCCGCTTCGACACGGACGGCAAGGTGATCCAGGGCCCGGCGACCAAGCCGCTGGAACGGCGGGACATCTGAGCGGGCCGTGGGCGGACGGCACCGACCGGCCTACGCTGAAGACATGAGCGAGGACGACTACTGCCTGATCGACGCGGCCAGGCCGCCCCGGGCGGAGGGCCCGCCGTACGCGGAGTGCGTGCTGTGCCGGGAGCCGACGGAGTACCCGGAGTCGTACAAGGGCATCACGCTCTGCCCGGTCTGCGAGTGGCAGGAGGCCCAGCGCACGGCCTGCTCGGGGTGACGGGCGGGAGATGGGCGGCGGCCGCGGCGGGCGGCTGCCCGGGCCGGGCTGCCGCGATCTTCCGGCTGGCACACTGGGATGCGTGAGCGAACACCCGACGCCCGTGAACGACAGCCCCTTCCGGTCCGACCCCTCCGCGCGCGACGCCGCACCGCAGTTCGTGCTGCCGCTGGTCGTGCGGATCGAGCGGGCGGACCCGCCGGCGCGCACCGACGCGCTGGAGACGGCCGCGCGGGCCGTGCTGACGATCCTGGCCGACGAGCGGTCGGCCGGCGACGGCGCGTGGGCGCAGGCCATGTCGGACTGGCAGGACGCCCGGATCCGCAAGGTGGTGCGCCGGGCGCGCGGCGCCGAGTGGCGGCGGGCCGAGGCCCTGCCCGGCATCACGGTCACCGGCAAGTCGGCCGAGGTGCGGGTCTTCCCGCCCGTGCCGCTGGACGGCTGGCCCAAGGACCTGGCCCGGCTCCAGGTCTCCGGCACCGACCTGGACGACCCCGAGCCCCCGGTGGACGCCGGCCCGGCCGCCCCCGTGCTCTGGCTCAACCCCGGGCTCGGCATGTCCGCCGGCAAGGCGATGGCCCAGGCCGGGCACGCCGCCCAGCTGGCCTGGTGGGAGCTGTCCGACGCGGAGCGCGCCGCCTGGCGGGACGCGGGCTTCCCGCTCGCGGTCCGCACGGCCGACCCGGCCCGCTGGCCCGAACTGACCGCGAGCGGACTGCCGTTGGTCCGCGACGCCGGGTTCACGGAGATCGCGCCCGGCTCCTGCACGGTCGTCGCGGACCACCCGGCGCTGCGCCGGGAGCCGCACGACGGCACCGGACCCGCGTCCACCCGTTCGGAGTAGCCGCGGGCGCGGCGAGCGCGGACGGGTGCTCCAGTGGGGTTACCAGACACCCCCGACCCAGGAGGCAGCCATGTCCAGCGCCGCGCCCCCTCCCCCCGCCCCTCCCGCGCCCGACGACCGGATGCCCGGCGGGGGCGGCCCACGCGGTTCCGGTGACGGTTCCGCCGACGCGTGGGCGTCCGGGGGTCTCGCCCTCGGCGGCACCCTGATGGTCGTCTACGGTCTCTTCGCGGTCCTGCAGGGCATCGCGGCGATCGCCGACGACGAGGTGTACACGAGCTTCGGCGACTACGTCTTCGAGTTCGACCTGACCGCGTGGGGCTGGATCCACCTGATCGTCGGCGTGCTCGTGGTGGCGGCCGGGTTCGGCCTGTTCACCGGCGCCACCTGGGCCCGGATCGTGGGCGCGGTCGTGGTCGGCCTGGCGCTGATCGCGAACTTCATGTGGCTGCCGTACCAGCCGTTCTGGTCGATCATCATGATCGTGACCGGCCTGTTCGTCCTGTGGTCGGTGTTCAACTACCGCTCCACCCGGGTGGTCTAGGGCCCACCCGGGTTCAGGAGGGCGGCGGGCGGCGGTCCCGCTCGGCGACCACCGTGTGCAGCCGACGGGTCAGCGCGGTCGCCACCGCCGTGAGGAAGACGAACGTGTAGAGGATCTGCCCGACCGCCACCAGACGGGCCTCCTGCCCGCTCGGGGTGATGTCGCCGTAGCCGACGGTCGCGAGCGTGACGACGGTGAAGTACAGCGCGTCCACGCGAGTGCGCAGACCGGTGAACTGGCCCGGCTGCTGGGCGAGGGCGTAGTAGCCGGCGGAGAAGACCAGCACGGCGAGGCACATCAGCAGCCCGATCATCAGGCCCGGGCGGGTGTGCGGCCGCTCCCGCACCACATCGCCCACCTGGCGCAGCAGCAGCGCGGCCACGATCCCCAGGCACAGCCCGAACAGCGGCCAGCCCAGCCACGGGCGGTCCGCGCCGAGCCCCTCCAGGGGCAGCAGGAAGTAGGCCGTTGCGACGGCCACCACCAGGGCGCCGGGAAGGGCCCGCAGCACACGGGCGGAGGCCGGGACCCTCCCCGGCCTCCCCGGCCTCCCCGGCCTCCCCGGCCGCTTCCGCGCGGGGCGGTGCGCCTGCTCGCTGCCTTCGCGCATGGGTCCGGTCTACGACGCTTCGGGGTGCGGCGCGAGCCCGGGGACTCCGTCGGTGGGAGGGGCGGCACCCGGCGAACCTCAAATGTTGCTCTGAAGGCGGCCCGTGCGGGGTTCGGCGGCGGGCGGCTGGGCCATACCCCCCACACGTTCGGGGACCGGGGCCGGGTGGAGGAGGGGACGATGGAGCGACTGGGGACGGGCATCGGGTGGCGGCCGGAGATCGCGGACGCCGTGGAGCGCATGCCGGGGATCGACTGGGTCGAGGCCGTGGCCGAGAACATCTGCCCCGGGCACCTGCCCGACTCGCTGCTGCGGCTGCGCGAGCGCGGCGTCACCGTGGTGCCGCACGGTGTCTCGCTGGGCCTCGGGGGCGCGGAGCGGCCCGACGAGGGCCGGCTGGCGGCGCTGGCCGAGCGGGTGGAGGCGCTGCGCTCGCCGCTGGTCACCGAGCACATCGCGTTCGTACGGGCGGGCGGTGCCCTGACGGCGTCCCCGCGGCTGGAGGCGGGCCACCTGCTGCCCGTCCCCCGGACCCGGGACGCCCTGGACGTGCTGTGCGAGAACGTGCGGATCGCGCAGGACGCGCTGCCGGTGCCGCTGGCGGTGGAGAACATCGCGGCGCTGATCTCCTGGCCGGCCGAGGAGATGACGGAGGGCCAGTTCCTGTACGAGCTGGCCGAGCGCACGGGGGTGCGGCTCCTGATCGACGTGGCCAACCTGCACACCAACCACGTCAACCGGGGCGAGGACCCCGCGAAGGCCCTGGCGGAGCTGCCGCTGGAGGCCATCGCCTACGTCCATGTCGCGGGCGGCTTGGTACGCGACGGCGTCTGGCACGACAGCCACGCCCACCCGGTGCCGCGGCCGGTCCTCGACATCCTGACCGACCTGGCGTCCCGCGTCAGCCCGCCGGGTGTCCTGCTGGAACGGGACGAGAACTTCCCGGAACCGGCGGAACTGCGGGCCGAACTCTCCGCGATCCGGCGGGCCGTGCAGGCGGGCGCGGTGGAACGGGTGAAGACCCGGGTGCGCCCGGCGGGCCGGCCAGCGGCGACCGCGGCCGGGGTGGCGGAGCCGCCCGGGGCCGGGGCGGCCGGGACCGGGACGGCCGGGGTCGGGGCGGCGGAGTCGCCCGGGGCGGGCACGACCGCAGCCGGGGCGGTCGAGCCGCCCGGGGCTGGGACGACCGCGACCGGGGCGGTGGAGCCGCCCGGTGCGGGCTCGACCGCGGCCGGAGCACCAGGTCCGCCCAGCGCGGGGACGACCGCCTCGCGGCGGGCCGATGAGACGGGGGCGGCCGAGGCGACACGGGGCGCCTTCGGCCCGCCCCACCCCGGGGAGGCCGCCGAGGCCCGGCGTCCACGCGGGGGCACGGGCGGGGCCCGGCAGGTGGTCGACGCCCGGGAGACCCGGGAGACCCCGGAGACCCCGGAGATCCGGGAGATCCGGGAGATCCGGGAGATCCGGGAGATCCGGGAGGGCCGGGAGGGCCGGGAGGGCCGGGAGGGCCGGGAGGGCCGGGAGGGCCGGGAGGGCCGGGAGGGCCGGGAGGGCCGAGAAGCCCAGGAGACGCGAGGGCTCGGTGGCGCCCGGAAGGTGGCCGAGGCCTGCGAGGAGACGCGGCAGCGGCCCGGGCCCGCTGGCGAAGTGGCCCCGCAGCAGCTCGGGCACGCTGCGGTCCCGCAGCAGCTCGGGCACGCCGGCGACGAGACCGCGCAGCAGCCCGGTCGCGCCGCCGAAGCGGCCCCGCGGCGGCTCAGGCACGCCAGTGACGAGACCCGGCAGCAGCCCGGGCACGCCGGTGAAGCGGCCCCACAACGGACCGCGGGCGCCAGCGGCGAGGCCACGCAGCAGTTCGCGGACGCCGGTGACAAGGCCGCACCGCCCGAGTCGGCCGCCCACTCCTCCAAGCACGCCAGTGACGAAACCCGGCAGCAGACCGGGCACGCCAGTGACGAAACCCGGCAGCAGACCGGGCACGCCAGTGACGGAACCCGGCAGCGGCTCGGGCTTGCGCAGGCTGCCCTGTTGTCCGCGCTCGTCGCGGGGACGCCCGTGCCCGAGGGGTTCGACCGGGTGCGGATCGGCGTGCAGGCCCGGGCGCTCGCGGCGAAGCGGGCGGACGTCGTCGCGAAAGTCGCGCCCGAACTGCCCGTCATCCTGGGCGAGGAGTACCGCCCGGCCTTCCTCGGCTACGCCCAGACGCAGCCCATGACCGCCGGCTACCGGCGCGACGCCCTCACCTTCGCCGAGCACCTGCTCACGGCCGGCCGGCCCCGCAACGCGCGGGCCCGGCGGGAGCTGAAGGACTGGTGGCTGGAGCGCTCGGGTCCCACACCGCGCTCCGGGCGGCCCGTCCACCGGCTGGCCCGCGCGACGCGCAAGGCCCTGCTCCGGCGCTGAGGCGCGTCGACGATCCTCTCGGGAGTCCTCGCGGCGGGACTTACGTCCACCCACTCGCCTGCCCGCCTGGTCGCCATCCGCCCATTCGCCCCACTCTGCCCCTTACCCAACTCTTCGCCCCTGTACGGCAGTTGGGCGCGGACCTCGCAGTAACATGTCAGGCCCGCACCCCAAACGCACTGGCGTGCGGTGCCGTACCAGGAGGCACCACCATGCGACCGCGCCCCCCGCTCAAGGGCCGAGGCGTCGTCAGCGGCACGGGACTCGTCGTCACGTGCCTCATCGCGACGCTGGCCGCCCTGGTCGTCTCGTTCTGGTCGATCACCGACCGGCCCGGGACGGCACCGGACGCCCTGAGCGCCCACACCCTGCAGACCGGTTACGGGCCGCTGTCCGCGCTCGACCAGGACTTCCTCGTCAAGGTCAGGCTGGCCGGGCTGTGGGAGCTGCCGGCCGGGCGGCAGGCGCAGACGAAGGGGACGACACCGGCGGTCCGTACGGCCGGACGGCATCTCGTCGAGGGGCACCGGTCGCTGGACGAGCGGGTCCGCGGCGTGGCCGCGCGGCTGAACCTGGCCCTGCCGGACGAGCCCACCGCCGAGCAGAAGCAGTGGCTGGCCACGCTCGACAGGAGCCGGGGCGCCGCCTACGACCGGGAGTTCGCCACCCTGCTGCGCGTGGCGCACGGCCGGGTGTTCCCGCTGGTCGCCCAGGTGCGGGCGAGCACCCGCAACTCCCTGGTGCGCGCGCTCGCCGACGACGCGAACACGACCGTCCTCGACCACATCAAGGTCCTGGAGGCCACGGGATACGTCGACTACGACGCCGTGGCGCGCGACCTGGCCGGCGCGAGCGGCGCCCCCGCCGCACCGTCCCCGGCCCCCTCCTCCGCCTTCACGCTCCCGCCGCCCGCGTACCGTCCGCCACCGGGACAGTGAAACGGAACGTCACATACCGACAACACTCCGTCCGGATCGTGAACAGGGCATGGTGCTCCCGCAACCGTGTCACATACAAACAACATATGCTCTGGGTTCTTTTCCTGCTGGCGGCCTGGGCCGTGGCCGCCACGGCGTGCACCCGCCTGTGCCTGGCCGCCGTACGCGCCGCCGCCGGTGGCACGGACACCGGCCGGGCGCGTGAACTCACGCTGTACGAGGCCGCGTTCCTCTCCGGCGGTCCGCGGCGGGTCGCCGACGTGACCCTGGTGGCGATGGCGCGTCAGCGGCGTCTGCTGCTGGCCCACACGGGCTGGGCGACGGTCGTCGACCCGCGCGGACGCGACGAGATGGAGCGGTCGGTGATCGGGGCCATCGGGCCCGGGGGGCAGTCCCGGATCGCGCCGGTGCGGTCCACCGCCGCCACGGCGGACGCGGTGCGCGGGATCGCCGACGGGCTGGTGCGCGCCGGGCTCGCCGTCCCCGACAGTTCCCGCACGACGGTCGCGGCGGCGGTCCGGCAGGTGCGCGGGGCGGCCGTCACCGTGCTCGCTCTCGGCGGGGTCGCGCTGCTGACCCCCCTCCCGCCGGACATGCCGCGTCACCTGGTCGTCGCGTGGTTCGCGCTGCCGCTCGCCCTGACCCTGAGCTGCCTCGCCCTGGCGCGCATCGAGGTCCACCCGTACTCGCGCTGGGCCTCCCCGGCCGGTCAGCGGCTGCTCGGCTCCCTGGCCCGGACCGCGGACGGCGCCGCCGACGACCGTACGTACCTCACGTCCGTCGCGGTGCGCGGGGTCCGCGCGATCGGCGAGCCGGACCTGCGTGCCGCCTTCACGCACCGTGGGGCGCGCGACTGAGGGTTCGGGGCGCACCGGGGGCATCGGCGCCGACACCGGCGAACGGTGCTTGCCTTCCCCCCTGCGCGCACGAAACATCCCTTGCGTCGCCACCGTGCAGCGAAGGGACCCCCGATGCGAGCCGCCCTCCTCTACTCCGCCGCGGGGTCCCTGCTGCTGAGCGCCCTCACGGCCGTCCCGGACGCCGAGGCCCGGACGACCGGGACGGCCGAGATGCGGGGGACGGCGGTGGCCGCGGAGCGGGCCAGGGCGGCCGGGATCGACTTCGGTCCGTGCCCCGACGCGCAGGACCTGCCCGGCGGTATGCGGTGCGGCACCGTCAAGGTCCCGCTGGACTACGCCCGGCCGGACGGCCGGCAGATCCAACTCACCGTCAGCCGCGCCCTCGCCACCCGCAAGGACCCGCACGGCGCAGGTGCGGTCCTGCGGCAGGGCAGCCTGGTCTACAACCCGGGCGGGCCCGGCGCCACCGGCCTGTACTTCCCGCTCATCGGCCTGCTCCCCGAGTGGAAGCGGATCGCGGCCGCCTACGACCTCGTCGGCTACGCCCCGCGCGGGGTCGGCCCGTCCGCGCCGCTGTCCTGCAAGGACCCCGCGCTCTTCTTCAAGGGCCCCACGCAGGCTCCGACGCACCCCTCGGAGGCGTACAAGAGGGAACGCCGCGCGCAGGCGGAGGCGTACGCCCGCGGCTGCGCCGAACGCGCCGGTGACGCGCTGCGCCACTACCACTCGCTGAACAACGCCCGCGACCTCGACGTGCTGCGCGCGGCGCTCGGCGAGGAACGGCTGACGTTCCTCGGCTCCTCGTACGGCACCTACTTCGGGGCGCTCTACGCGACGCTGTTCCCCGCGCACGTGCGGCGGATGGCGTTCGACTCGGTGGTCGACCCCGACCCGGAGCGGATCTGGTACCGCAACAACCTCGCCCAGTCGGCCGCCTTCGAGCACCGCTGGCGGGACTTCCGCGCGTGGATCGCCCGGCACCACGCCGTGTACGGACTGGGCCGGACCCCTCGGGAGGTGCTGCGCAGCTACACGCGGGCGAGCGCGCGGCTGGCGGCCGAGCCGGCGGGCGGGAAGGTCGGACCGGGTCAGCTGCAGGGGGCGTTCCTGCAGGCCGGGTACTACGACGACCAGTGGCCGCACCGGGCGCACGCACTGTCGGCGTATCTCAAGGGCGACCCGCGGCCCCTGGTGGAGCAGGCGGAACAGCATCCCGAGGCGGCCGTGGAGGCGGAGAACTCCCGGGCGGTGTACGTGGCCGTGGAGTGCAACGACGCCCCCTGGCCCACGGACTGGGAGGTGTGGGACCGGGACAACACGCGGCTCGCGCGGGTGGCGCCGTTCGAGACCTGGGACAACGTGTGGACGAACCTGCCGTGCGCGTACTGGCGGGCGCCCCGGCAGCGGCCGGTCGACGTCGGCACCGGGCCGGGCGAGCTGCCGCCGACGCTGATCCTGGCCGCCGAGCGGGACGCGGCCACGCCGTACCGCGGCGCCCTCGCACTGCACCGGCGTCTCGCCGGGTCGGTGCTGGTGACCGAGCGGGACGCCGGCGCCCATGGTCTCGCGGGCGGCCCGAACGCCTGCGTCAACGCCCACCTGGAGGCGTACCTGCTGGACGGGCGGCTGCCCGGACGGCGCGCGGACTGCGCGCCGCACGCCGAGCCGAAGCCGCCGGCCCCGCGGGGGGCCGGCGCGCGCGTGCGCTGATCATGCCAGACCGGCGACCAGCTCGGCGACGTCCTTGCGGCGGCCGGTGTAGAACGGCACCTCCTCGCGGACGTGCCGGCGGGCCTCCGAGCCGCGCAGGTGCCGCATGAGGTCGACGATGCGGTACAGCTCGTCGGCCTCGAAGGCGAGGATCCACTCGTAGTCGCCGAGGGAGAACGAGGCGACGGTGTTGGCGCGCACGTCCGGGTAACCGCGGGCCATCTTGCCGTGGTCGGCCAGCATGCGGCGGCGGTCCTCGTCGGGCAGCAGGTACCAGTCGTAGGAGCGCACGAAGGGGTAGACGCTCACGTAGGCGCGGGGCGTCTCGTCGGCGAGGAACGCCGGGATGTGCGAGCGGTTGAACTCGGCGGGGCGGTGCAGCGCCATGTTCGACCAGACCGGCTCCAGGGCGCGGCCCAGCTTCGTGCGGCGGAAGAGGTTGTAGGCCTCCTGCAGCGCGTCGCTGGTCTCCGCGTGCCACCAGATCATGACGTCGGCGTCGGCGCGCAGGCCGGAGACGTCGTAGGTGCCGCGGACGGTCACGTCCTTGGCGGCGAGCTGGTCGAACAGCTCCTGGACCTCGTCGGCGTACCCGGTGCGGTCCTCGGGCAGCACGTCCTTCAGCCGGAAGACGGACCAGAGCGTGTAGCGGATGACCTCGTTGAGGTCCTTGGCCAGCTTGCCCTTGTTCGGGATGCGCTCGGGCGCGGTGCCGGAGGGCGTGGTGGAGGCGTCGTCACTCATGCTCCTCATTCTCCCGCTCCGCCGTGCAGACTCTGCACCGGGTGGGCGGTGAGCTCCTGCACACCCCGCAGGTCACCGTGGACCTGGTCGACGGCGGCGTACGCGCCGGCGATGCAGGCGGGGATGCCGACCCCGTCGTACGGGGCGCCGCAGACGGCGAGTCCGGGGAGCCGGGCGAGCTGCTCGCGGATGCGGGCCACGCGCGCGTGGTGGCCGACCGGGTACTGCGGCAGGCCGTCGTCCCAGCGGGTGACGCGGGTGGCGACGGGCGTGGCGTCCAGGCCGGTGGCGGCCTTCAGATCGTGCCGGGACACGTCGACGAGCTCGCTGTCGTCCCGCCCGAGGATCTCCGTCTCGCCGTACCGCCCGACGGAGGTGCGCAGCACGACCAGGTCCGGGTTCTCGTCGGCGATCCAGCCCCACTTCTGCGAGGCGAACGTGGACGCCTTGATGGTGCGGCCGTCGACCGGCGGCACGAGGAAGCCGCTGCCGTCGGGCAGGTCCGTCCCGGCACGCCGGTAGGCGAGGGTGACCAGCGCCATGGAGGCGTACTCGACGGTCCCGAGCTCGGCGGCGGCCCCGGGGCTCTCGGCGCGCAGCAGCCGGGCGGCGGCGGGCGCGGGAACGGCCAGCACCACCGCGTCGGCCTCCAGCACCCGGTCGCCGGCCACCACCCGCCAGGCCGCCGTGGCCCCGCCGGGCCTGCTCGCGCCGTCGCCCGGGCCCGAGCCGTGCGGGCCCGACCCGCCGGCCGGGCCGGGTCCGGCCACCCTGCGCAGCTCCGTCACCGGGGTGCCGGTGAGGATCTCGCCGCCGCGGGCCCGGACCGACTCCGCCACCGCGAGCGGCAGGCTGCCCACGCCGCCCCGGATGCCCATGAACACCGGGCCGGTCTGCGGCGCGGCGGCGGCCCTGGCCTGGATCTCGCGGACGCCCTCGGTCAGGGAGGTGTGGGTGCGGGCGGCCTCGAACAGCTGCGGCACGGCCGAGCGCATCGAGATGCGGTAGGCGTCGCCCGCGTACACCCCGCCCAGCAGGGGCTCCACCAGCCGGTCGACGACCTCGCGGCCGAGGCGCGCCGCCACGTACTCCCCGACGGCCACGTCGTCCCCGACCTCGGTGCGCGGCAGGTCGGCGTCGCGCCCGATGCGGGCCAGGCCCTCCTCGGACAGCACACCGGACAGGGCTTCGGCGGTGCCCGGCACACCCATCACATGGCCCTTGGGCATGGGGCGCAGGGCGCCGCGGGTCCAGATCGAGGCCGTCGCGGTCGCGGGCGGCTGGAGGCGGTCGGCGAGACCGGCCTCGCGTGCGAGCGCCACCGCCTCGGGCCGGCGGGCGAGCATCGACTCGGCGCCGAGGTCCACCCGGGCGCCCGCGATCTCCCCGGGCAGCAGCTTGCCGCCGATCCGGCCGGAGGCCTCCAGCACGGTCACCCGCGCCCCCCGCTCCAGCAGCCGGTGCGCCGCGGCCAGCCCCGCGATGCCCGCCCCGACGACGACGACCTGCCCCATGGCCCCACGACCTCGAACTTCGCGCATGCCCCCAGCCTCTCAGACCCCGCAGACGGTGAGGTCCCGGCCCGGTGTCCTTCGCGAGTCCCGACCGTGACCGCATCGGAACCGTCCCGGGCCAAACGCCGGGCGTGCCTCGCGCGTCGAAGAAGCGTCAGCAGAATCGACCCTCGGGGGATGCCCGCATGCGCACACCACGATCCACCCGCCGCCCCGCCCCGGCCCTGGCGGCCCTGCTGCTGGCCGCCGCGCTCGCGCTCACCGGGTGCAGCGGCGCCGGGGACGACACCGCCGGGAGCACGGCCGCCGACCGCGGTCTCACACAGGGCGGGGGCGGCGCGAAGGAGGCCGCGCCCGGCGGCACCGGCAGCGGGGCCCGGGCGACGGCGCCGGCGAAGCTCCCGGCGCAGCACATCATCCGCACGGCCTCGCTGACCGTGCAGGTCAAGGACGTTCCCAAGGCCCTGGACGAGGCCCGCACGAGCACCGAGGACGCCGGCGGCTACATCGGCAACGAGAACACCACCCGGGACGGGCAGGGCCGCGAGCGCACCCGGGTCGTGCTGCGCGTGCCCGCCGAGAAGTACGACCAGGTCCTGGCCTCCCTGGAGGGCGCCGGAAAGCTCCTGGACCGCAGCGCGAAGGCCGAGGACGTCACCGACCAGGTCGTGGACGTGGGGAGCCGGATCACCTCGCAGCGGGCGAGCGTGGCCCGCATCCGCAAGCTGATGGACCGGGCCACCGAGCTCAGCGACGTGGTGACCCTGGAGGGCGAGCTGAGCACGCGGCAGGCCGACCTGGAGGCGCTGCTCGCCCGGCAGGCGTCCCTGAAGGAGCGCACGAGCCTGGCCACCATCACCCTGACGCTGTCCGAGACCCCCGTGAAGAAGGAGGCCGAGAAGGACGAGGACCCGGGCTTCCTGGACGCGCTGGCGGGCGGCTGGAACGCCTTCGTGACGATGCTGCGCTGGCTCGCGGTGGTGCTCGGCGCGATCCTGCCGTTCGCGGCGGTGGCGGCCCTGCTCGCGCTGGTGTGGCTGCGTGTCGTACGGCCCCGCCTGCCGCGCCGCCCGCGGCCCGCGCCCGCGACGGCCGTCCCCGGCCGGCTGCCGACGGCCCGCCCGGCGCCCGAGACCGCGCAGCCGCGGACCCCGGGTGAGCAGGACTGAAATCCCCTGCTCCCGTAGCGTGTTCGCATGAACATGAGCCGTACGCGCAGGGAGCGACTGGTCGTCGTCGGCGGTGACGCCGCGGGCATGTCCGCGGCGTCGCAGGCCCGCCGTCTGAAGGATGGCGGCGAGCTGGAGATCGTGGCGTTCGAACGGGGCCACTTCACGTCGTACTCCGCGTGCGGCATCCCCTACTGGGTGGGCGGCGACGTCACCGACCGGGACCGGCTGATCGCCCGCACCCCCGAGGAGCACCGCGCGCGGGACATCGACGTGCGGCTGCGCACCGAGGTGACGGAGATCGACCCCGGCGGGCGGCGCGTCCGCGCCCGGGACCTCGACTCGGGCGCCGAGTCCTGGACCTCGTACGACAAGCTCGTGATCGCGACCGGGGCCCGGCCGATCCGGCCGGACCTGCCGGGGGCCGACGCGCCCGGGGTGCACGGTGTGCAGACGCTGGACGACGGACAGGCCCTGCTCGACACGCTGGCGGCCACGCGCGGCCGGCGCGCGGTGGTGGTCGGCGCGGGGTACATCGGCGTGGAGATGGCCGAGGCGCTCATCAACCGCGGCTACGAGGTGACGGTCGTCAACCGGGGCAGCGAGCCCATGTCGACCCTCGACCCCGACATGGGGCGCCTGGTGCACGACGCCATGGAGGGCCTGGGCATCGCGATGGTGAACGACGCCGAGGTGACCAAGATCCTGACCGGCGGCGACGGCCGGGTCCGGGCGGTGGCCACGCAGGACCGCGAGTTCCCGGCCGACGTGGTCGTGCTCGGCATCGGCGTGCGCCCCGAGACGTCCCTGGCGCGGGCGGCGGGTCTTCCGCTGGGCACGCACGGCGGGCTCCTCACGGACCGTTCGATGCGGGTGCGCGGCCACGAGGACGTCTGGGCGGGCGGCGACTGCGTGGAGGTCCTCGACCTGGTCTCCGGCCAGGAGCGGCACATCGCGCTCGGCACCCACGCCAACAAGCACGGCCAGGTCATCGGCACCAACGTCGGCGGGGGCTATGCCACGTTCCCGGGTGTGGTCGGCACGGCGGTCAGCAAGGTCTGCGACCTGGAGATCGCCCGCACGGGCCTGCGCGAGAAGGACGCCCACCGCGTGGGGCTCCGTTTCGAGGCGGTCACCATCGAGTCGACCAGCCGCGCGGGCTACTACCCGGACGCCTCCCCCATGACGGTCAAGATGCTCGCCGAGGTGCGCACCGGCCGCCTGCTCGGCGTGCAGATCGTCGGCAGGGAGGGCGCGGGCAAACGCGTCGACATCGCGGCGGTCGCCCTCACGGCGGGCATGACGGCGGAGCAGATGACCACCCTGGACCTGGGCTACGCCCCGCCGTTCTCCCCCGTCTGGGACCCGGTCCTGGTGGCGGCCCGCAAGGCGGCGGCGAAGGTACGCGCTTCCGGGTAGGGGGCGGACCCTACGCGGTACCGGCGGTTCCGGTGATCCGGTCGATGGCCTGCCGGGCCTGCTCGGCCGGCGGCCGTGACGGCAGCGACGACACCGACGCGGGCGCGGCCGTCACCGCCGGCGGCTGATCCCCCGCCGGCTTGGCGTGCGCCGCCACCCGCGAGGAACGCAGCCGGTGGCTCACCGCCTCCTCCAGCGTCACCGGCCGCCCCCACTGCGCGGCCAGCCGCCCCGCGTCCTGGCCGAGGCGGGCCACGTCCTCCCAGGGCAGCTTCACCACCAGCGTCAGCTCCGCCTCGCCGTCCGGCAACGCGTGCATCGGAGGAGTCACTCGGTCGTTCATCGCCTGTTCCTCACGTCGGCCCCGCGGCCCGCCTTCCCCGCGCCGCGGGCGGTTGCCGAGTCATACGCACGCCCGGACGGCCGCGTTCAGCCACCCCGCCGATTCGCCGGCGGCGCCGCGGGCACACGTGCCGTGTGGTGATCCCCGTCCATGACGTGAACCCGGTGCGGCGCACCCCCTGGGTCACGTACGCGCTGCTGGCGGCCAACGTCGTCGTGTTCCTGCTCACCCCCGGCATGGCCGGCTCGCTCACGGGTGAGAGCGGCCTGGCCCAGCTCTGCCATCTCCAGGCGTTCCTCGACCACTACGCGGCCGTGCCGCGGGAGCTGATCCACCACCGGATGCCGGGTCTGGTGCCGACCGGCGACGTGGGCGTGGGCCCGCAGGGACCGGGCTGCGTGGTCGGCCCGCCGTCCTACGCCAAGTCACCGGAACTGAGCGTGCTGACCGCGATGTTCCTGCACGGCGGCTGGCTGCACCTGCTGGGCAACATGCTGTTCCTGTGGATCTTCGGCAACAACGTCGAGGACCGCATGGGCCACCTCCGCTTCCTGCTCTTCTACGGGGTCTGCGGCTACGCGGCGTCGTACGGCTTCGCGCTCCTCGACGCCGGTTCGGCCACGCCGCTGATCGGCGCCTCGGGAGCGGTCGCCGGGGTGCTGGGCGCCTATCTGGTGCTGTACCCGAGGGCCCGGGTCTGGGTGCTCGTCCCGTTCCTGGTCTTCCTGCCGCTGCGGCTGCCGGCCTGGATCGTGCTGGGCCTGTGGTTCGTGCTGCAGGCGGTGTACTCCTCCGGCGCCGGCGTCGCCGACGCCGGCACGGTGGCGTACGCGGCGCACGTGGTCGGCTTCGTCGTCGGTCTGCTGATCGCCCTGCCGCTGCGCCCGGGCACGCCGCCCCCGCCGGAGCCGCGCGGCATCCTGTTCGGCAGGCGGGCCCGGCCGGGGTGGTGAGGAGCGGCTGACGCACGGCCGGCCGGCGTGCCCGGGGGCCGAGCGGGTCCACGGCATGGGGGCCAACGGCTGGGGCGGGGGATTTGTGGCCGCTCTCCTCGATCGGGCCCGGGCAGCAGGATCGTTCCCGGCAGGATCGGCGCCCTCGACGCGGCGTACGGGATCGTCCACGGCGGGTCGGGCACGCCGGTGCGGCCCGGCATCCCTGTCGGATGAGGGCCGCGGATGCCGCGGCCCGGGTCAGCGGGCGGTGTGCGTGTGGACGTACTCCACGAGCCGGGTCAGCGCGTCCGGGTCCGTGGCCGGCATGACGCCGTGGCCGAGGTTGAAGACGTGGCCCTCCAGACCGGCCGCCGACTCCAGGACCTCCCGGGTCTTGGCCTCGACGGCCTCGGTCGGAGCGAACAGCACGGTCGGGTCGAGGTTGCCCTGGATGGCCTTGCCGGGTCCGACGCGCCGGGCGGCCTCGTCCAGCGGGACGCGCCAGTCGGCGCCGACGACGTCCGCGCCGGCCTCGCCCATGAGGCCGAGCAGCTCGCCGGTGCCGACGCCGAAGTGGATGCGCGGGACGCCGTAGCCGGCCACGGCCTCGAAGACCTTGGCCGACGCCGGCAGCACCGAGCGCCGGTAGTCCACGGGGGCCAGGGCGCCGGCCCAGGAGTCGAACAGCTGCACCGCCGAGGCGCCCGCCTCGATCTGCACCTTAAGGAAGGCGGCCGTGATGTCGGCGAGGCGGTCGAGCAGGTCGGCCCACAGCTCCGGGTCGCCGTACATCATCGCCTTGGCGTTCTCGTACGTGCGGGACGGGCCGCCCTCGACGAGGTAGCTGGCGAGGGTGAAGGGGGCGCCGGCGAAGCCGATCAGGGGCGTGGCGCCGAGCTCGCGGGTGAGCAGGCCGATGGCCTCCGTGACGTAGGAGACGTCCTCGGGGGTCAGGTCGCGCAGCCGGGCGAGGTCGGCGCGGGTGCGGACCGGCTGCTCGACGACCGGGCCGACGCCGGGCTTGATGTCCAGGTCGATGCCGATGGCCTTGAGCGGGACGACGATGTCGCTGAAGTAGATCGCCGCGTCCACGCCGTGCCGGCGGACCGGCTGGAGCGTGATCTCGGTGACCAGTTCGGGCCGCATGCAGGACTCCAGCATCGGGATGCCCTCGCGCACCTTGCGGTACTCCGGCAGCGAACGCCCGGCCTGCCGCATGAACCACACCGGCGTGTGCGGCACGGGCTCGCGCCGGCACGCCCTGAGGAAGGCGGAGTCGTACGGGGCGGACGGCTGCGGGGCCCGGGGGGCGTCGTTGGCACTCACGGGCCCAAGTTTCGCACGCCGTCGGACCGCGCGATCCGGCCCCCGGGAAGGCGCGGGGTGTCTAGCCCGCACCCGGGCTCCGGTCCCCGTAATCTTCCCGCATGGCTGCGGCTCAGGGACGACTGTCGGACGGCGCTGGCGGAATGGATGAAGCGAAGGACACCGAGAACGACCGGCGGGAGGCGGACTCCGCCCCGCCGCCCTTCCGGGCCGCCGTCGAGGCGCTCAGGGGGGCGCGGCTGCGGCCCCAGATCGAGGTCGAGCAGACGCCCGCGCCCAAGCGGCTCGCGCCGTACTCCTACGCCCTGGAGGCCGCGGTCGTCGACGGCGACCAGGACCTGGCCGACGGACGCCTGGTGCTGCTGCACGACCCGGCCGGGCACGACGCCTGGCGGGGCACCTTCCGGCTGGTGACGCTGGTGCGCGCCGAGTTGGAGCCGGAGATGGCCGCGGACCCGCTGCTGCCGGAGGTGTGCTGGTCCTGGCTGACCGGCGCGCTGCAGACGCGCGGGCTGACCTGCGGGGAGCCGAGCGGCACGGTCACGCGGGCGAGCTCCCACTACTTCGGCGGGCTGTCCGCCCGCCCCGCCGCCTCGCAGATCGAGATCCGCGCCTCGTGGACGCCGCGCGAGGGGCTGGACGGGGTGCCGGACACGGCCGCCCACCTGGCGTCCTGGTGCGATCTGCTCGCCCAGGTCGCGGGGCTGCCCCCGGCCGTGCCGGGTGACGCGTCCGTGGTGACGCTGCCCCAGCGCCGCGGTCCCCGCTCCCGCTGACCGGACCTCCCGGCTGACCGGGCCTCCCGGCTGACCGACGACCCTCCTGCCACCCCGTACTGATCGAACTTGTACGGGGTGGTCAACGCTGCCCTGTCGACGATCACACCTGCGTCCCCCTCTTGGCCGAATCACTTTGTCGATACGGCCACTTTCGACCGCGTAGTGACGCAGACCGAAACCGTCCGGCCTTCGAATGATCGACCGCGTGTCCGAATTGCACGGATTGTTATCACCGAATCGTGATCATTCTCTAAAGGCGGACGCCCCGGGTGCCGAAGACGACTGTGACCTTGAAAGCACGGTTCGTCCCGGCTTCACCCCCCACGAGCCGGCCCCGTCCCGCACCCCAGGAGGCCTGGTGTCCGTTCTCCTCGAGCAGCCCGCAAGCCTGGTCGCCTACCGCCCGAACAAGCCGACCGCCATGGTGGTCGTGGCCGACCCGCGCGTCCGCTCCACCGTCACCCGCCACCTGTGGGCGCTCGGTGTGCGCGATGTCATCGAGGCCTCGTCCATCGCGGAGGCTCGTCCCCGCATCGGCAACCCCCGCGACATCTGTGTCGCCGACGTCCACCTGCCGGATGGCTCCGGCCTCACCCTGCTGTCCGAGACCCGCGCCGCGGGCTGGCCCAACGGCCTCGCCCTCTCCGCGGCCGACGACATCGGCGCCGTGCGCAACGCGCTCGCCGGCGGTGTGAAGGGGTACGTCGTCACCGGCACGCGCACCAACGTCGGGCTCCCCACCCGGCCGGGCGCCGCCCCCATCGGCGCCGCCGCCGCGCGCCTGCACCGCCGCCCCCCGGGCGCCCCGAGCCACCCGGGCGGCTACCGCGAACTGTCCGGCCGAGAGGTCGAGGTCCTGAGACTGGTCGCGGAAGGCCAGTCGAACAAGGCGATCGGCGTCTCGATGGGCCTGTCCGCGCTGACCGTCAAGAGCCACCTCGCCCGCATCGCCCGCAAGCTCGGCACGGGCGACCGCGCCGGGATGGTGGCGGTGGCGCTGCGGACCGGCATCATCCACTGACCCCGACCACCGGCCGGCCCCGGATCACCCGGCCGCTGCTCCACCCGACCCTCCCCGCTCATTCACTCATGTGAACGGGACCGGCCGCTCGGTCCCCTTCCCCTCACGCGTGGCTCGTGAACCCGCCACTTCCCCGACATGACTGGTTTGCGACCCCCGGGCGCCCGCCGACGGAACGTTCCGTCGGCGGGCGCTGTCCATACATGGATACTCTTGACAGGTGACCGACGCCCACGACACCGCAGCAGACAGCCCACTGCGAAGCACCGGAGGCGCCCCTCCGGACGACGGCGGATCTTCTGCTGTGGAGGCGCCGACCCCTCTGCTGGAGCCCCGCGAGGGCATTCCGCCCGTGATCGCGGACGAGGCCGCCCTGGCCCGGGTCATCGCCGCCTTCGAGGCCGGTTCGGGCCCGGTCGCCGTCGACGCCGAGCGGGCCTCCGGCTACCGCTACGGCCAGCGCGCCTACCTCGTGCAGCTGCGCCGCGAGGGCGCCGGCACCGCCCTGATCGACCCCGTGGCCTGCCCCGACCTGTCCGCGCTGGGCGAGGCCCTGTCCGGCGTCGAATGGGTGCTGCACGCGGCCACCCAGGACCTGCCCTGCCTGCGCGAGATAGGCATGGTGCCGACGCGGCTGTTCGACACGGAGCTGGCCGGGCGGCTCGCCGGGTTCCCCCGGGTCGGCCTCGGCGCGATGGTCGAGAGCGTGCTGGGCTTCGTCCTGGAGAAGGGCCACTCCGCCGTCGACTGGTCCACCCGGCCGCTGCCCGAGCCCTGGCTGCGCTACGCGGCGCTGGACGTCGAGCTCCTGGTCGACCTGCGTGACGCGCTGGAGAAGGAGCTGGACCGGCAGGGCAAGCTGGACTGGGCCCGCCAGGAGTTCGACGCGATCGCCTCGGCCCCGCCGCCCGAGCCCCGCAAGGACCCGTGGCGGCGTACGTCCGGCATGCACAAGGTGCGCCGGCGGCGGCAGCTGGCCGTGGTGCGGGAGCTGTGGCAGACCCGCGACCGGATCGCGCAGCGGCGGGACGTCTCGCCCGGCAAGGTGCTCGGGGACGCGGCCATCGTGGAGGCCGCGCTCGCCGTGCCGGCCAACGTGCACGCGCTGGCCGCGCTGAACGGCTTCGGGCACCGGATGGGCAAGCGGCAGCTGGAGCAGTGGCAGGCCGCGGTGGACCGGGCGAAGGCGCTGACCGAGGCGCAGTTGCCGCAGCCGGGGCAGCCGGTGGCCGGGCCGCCGCCGCCCCGTGCCTGGGCCGACAAGGATCCCGCGGCGGCGGCGCGGCTGTCCGCCGCCCGGGCCGGGGTGTCCGCGCTCGCCGAGGAACTCAACATGCCGCAGGAGAACCTGATCACGCCGGACACGGTGCGGCGGGTGTGCTGGGAGCCGCCGGCGGTGGTGGACGCGGAGTCCGTCGCGGCGGCGCTGGCCGGGCACGGGGCCCGGCCCTGGCAGGTCGAGCAGGTCACGCCGGTGCTGGTGACCGCTCTGTCCGCCGGGGCGCCGTAGGGGGCGGGTGCCTGCTCACCTGGTCGCCCCCTTGGTGAAGCCGTTGTAGATGTAGCGCTGCAGGCACAGGAAGACGATCAGGGTCGGGAGGATCACGAGGATCGCTCCCGCCGAGATGGTCTCCCAGTGCGCGCCGAAGGGGCCCTTGAAGCGGAAGAGGGAGGTCGAGATCACGCCAAGATCTTCCGAGGGCATGTAGAGGAACGGGATGTAGAAGTCGTTGTAGGTCGTGATGCCCTTCACGATCACCACCGTCGCGATCGCGGGCTTCAGCAGCGGGAAGATGATCTTGCGGTAGATCGTGAAGGCGCCCGCCCCGTCCAGGCGGGCCGCCTCGTCCAGTGAGGTGGGGATGGACCGCACGAACTGCAGGAAGATGTAGATCGAGACGATGTCGGTGCCCATGTAGAGGGCGATCGGGGCCCACAGGCTGTCGAACATGCCGAAGCTGTTCACGATCTGGAAGGTCGCCACCTGCGTCGTGACGCCGGGCACCAGGGCGGCGACCAGGAACAGGGCCAGGACCGGCTTCTTGAGGCGGAAGCTGAAGCGGTCGATGGCGTAGGCCGTCATCGAGCCGATCAGGACCGTGCCGCCGATGGCGAAGACCAGGATGACCGCGGTGTTCGCGAAGGCCGCCAGCATCCGGCCGTCCTGGAACGCCGTCACGTAGTTGTGCAGGTTCAGCGGGTCGTCGGGCAGGGCGAGGGCTCCGCTGCCGTCGGCCAGCTCCCGCTCGGACTTCAGGGACGTCAGCAGGACGGCCGCCAGCGGGAGCAGCACCACCGCGGTCGCGGCGACCAGGGAGGCGTACATCAGGGCGCGGGCCACTGCGCGGCGGGTCATGCGAGGTCCACCTTGTCGTCGGGGACGAGACGCCGCTGCACCCAGGTCACGGCCAGGACGATCAGCAGCAGCACGATCGCGGCCGCCGAGGCGAGCCCCGTCTTGTTGAACTGGAAGGCCAGCTTCACCGTCTGGATCACGAAGGTCTCCGTGCCGGTCGCGCCGCCGGTCATGATGTACGGGATCTCGAAGACCGACAGGGATCCCGAGATCGCGAGGATCACCGTCAGGGACAGGACCGGCTTGATGCCGGGCGCGATGATGTGGCGGAACTGGTGCCAGCGGTTCGCGCCGTCCAGCTCGGCCGCCTCGTACAGGTCCCCCGGGATCGACTGGATCGCGCCGAGGAAGAGGACGAAGTTCAGGCCCAGGTAGCGCCAGACCGAGACGGCGGCGAGGGAGGTGTTCGCCGACTCCGGGGTGCCCAGCCAGGCGCGGTCGTTCTCCACGCCGAACAGGCCGAGGACCGAGTCGAGGGTGCCGCCGTCCTGGAAGAAGTAGAGGAAGACGAAGCCGATCGCCACCCCGTTGATCAGGTACGGGAAGAACAGCACGCCCTTGAAGAAGTTCCGGAAGCGGACGTTGAAGCTCAGGACCGTGGCGAAGTAGAGCGCGGCGGCGATCTGCAGGACGGAGGCGGCCAGGTAGTAGCCGCTGACCCAGAAAACCTCGAACAGCTCGGAGCGGGTGAAGAGCTCGGTGTAGTTCCCGGCGCCCGTGTACCGCAGCTCGGGGCTCACGCCGTCCCAGTCGGTGAAGCTGTACGCGACCATGTTGGCGATCGGCGCGTAGGTGAAGACGATCAGGAGCGTGAGCGGGGCCAGCAGGAACAGCCAGGGGGTGGCCCCGCGCCACAGGCGTACCGGGCGCGGGGCCGGGGCCGGCCGCGGGGTGGCCGGGCCCGGGCCGGGCCGGACGGCCGCCTTCTCGGTGGTGTCCGTCATCACGACCCCAGGGACCGCTGGGTCTCGGTCCACTTCTTCGCGAGGCCGTCCAGGAAGTCGTCCAGGCTGCCCCGGGTGGCGCCGCGGGCCAGGTCGACGAGGTCCTGGCGGTAGTCGGGCTTGTTGATGCCGACCTCGGACCGGTTGTCGATGGCCTTCACCTCGGCGCCCTTGGAGTCGTCGAGGTCGAGGAGCTTCACGCCCGCCTCCTCGTAGGGTTCGAGCACCTCGGGCAGCGGGTCGTCCTTCAGCGGGGACAGGGCCAGGTTGTCCTCGGCGTAGCCGGACTCGTCGGTGAACCAGTCGATCCAGGCGCGGGCGGCCGCCTTGTGGTCGGAGTGGATGCTGACGGCCTGGTTGTAGTCGGGCAGCGCCACCGCGCAGAACCTGCCGTCCTGCTGCGCCGGGAACGGCATGAACCCGATGTCGTCCGGGTTCGCTCCCGCCTGCTCGGCGGCGGCGCGCATCTGGATGACCGCCCAGGAGCCGAGCCACATGGTGGCGATCTCGCCCTTGGCCAGCTTCGGCTTGGAGGCCTCCCAGTTGGTGGTGGTCGGGTCCTTCTCGGCGAGCCCCGCGCGCACGATGTCGTGGAGCAGCGTGTCGGCGGTGCGCAGGTCGGCGCCCTCGGCCCACGGGTTGCCCTCGGCGAGCCGGGTGGTGGCCTGTTCGTCGCAGCTGACCGAGCCGTTGACCTGGGTCCACTGGGTGAGCGGCCACATGTCCTTGAAGTTGGTGTAGTACGGCACCGCGTCGGTCCGCGACCCGATCGCCTTCAGGTCGGCGAGGAACTCGGCCGGGGTCCTCGGCCAGTCGGTGACGCCGGCCTTGCGCCACACCGCCTTGTTGTAGAGGAAGCCGGGGACCGCGCCGAGCGGACTCTGGCCGTAGACCTTGCCGTCGACGGTGGTGTAGTCGGTGAAGCGGTACTTCGCGCTCCGTTCGGCCGTGCTGCCCAGCGAGGCGAAGAACCGGGGGTAGTCCTTCTTCTCGATCACGCCCGGGATCATGAGGACGTCGCCGTAGTTCTCCGTGTTCATGCGGATCTTGACTTCGCCCTCGTAGTCGGTGACGGCGTCGAACTCGACCTTCACCCCGGGGTAGGTCCTGCGGAACTCGGCGGCGTACTTCCTCATCGTCCCGTCCTGGACGAGGTCGGTGCGGTGGGTGAGGACCGTGATGGTCCCGCTGACCTCGGAGGGATCGTCGGGCGCCTCGGCGTCGGCGCCTTTCGTACTGCCTCCGGTGCCGGTGCAGCCGGAGGCCAGCAGGGCCGCGCCCACGGCCAGGACGAGGACGGTACGGCGGTTCATGTGCATCAGCTCCGTTCGCGGAGAGGGACTCGGGACGGACGAGCACGTGCGGTATGGCTGGTTCGGCACTCTGACAGCGCTGACTCAACCGGTAAAGTCCCAATCGCGCCAACGATGCGAAGTCGACACTCAACACTTCACTGAACCGGTAAAGGGAGTGCGCATGCTGGAGGCCACACCACTGGGCGACGGCTGGACCCTGCGGCACGACTCGGAGACGCTGCCGGCCGCCGTGCCGGGCTGCGTGCACACCGACCTGATGGCGGCCGGGGTGATCCCCGACCCCTTCCTCGGCCGCAACGAGACCGAGGTGGCCTGGGTGGGGCGCCGGGACTGGACCTACGAGCGCGAGCTCGACGGCTCGTCGGGCCAGGAACAGACCGACCTGGTCTTCGACGGGCTCGACACGGTCGCCGAGATCCGGCTGGACGGGCGGTCGCTGGGGACGGTGCGGAACATGCACCGCTCGTACCGGTTCGACGTCACGGGGCTGTCCGGGCGGCTGTCCGTGCGGTTCCTCTCCGCCTACGCCGAGGCCGAGGCCGTCCGGGGCCGGCTGGGCGAGCGGCCCGCCGCCTACGCCGAGCCGTACCCGTACCTGCGCAAGATGGCCTGCTCCTTCGGCTGGGACTGGGGGCCGACGCTCGTGACGGCCGGGATCTGGCGTCCGGTGCGCCTGGAGCACTGGTCGACGGCCCGGATCGCCCGGGTGCGGCCCCTGGTGACCGTCGAGGAGGGCACCGGGGTCGTCGAACTGGCCGTCGACGTCGAGCGCACCCGGGTGGAGGCACCGCTCGCCGTGGAGGCCTCCGTCGCCGGGGTGCGGGCCCGCGCGCAGCTCGGGGGCGCGGCGGGGACGGTACGGCTCCGGGTGCCGGACCCGGAGCTGTGGTGGCCGCGGGGTTACGGTGGACAGCCGCTGTACGAGGTCGAGTTGACGCTGCTGCACGGCGACGAGGCGCTGGACGTGTGGCGGCGGCGGATCGGCTTCAGGACCGTGGAGCTGGACCGGCGGCCCGACGCGCACGGCACCGGCTTCACCCTCGTCCTGAACGGCGAGCGGCTCTTCGCGCGCGGGGTCAACTGGATCCCGGACGACGTCTTCCCCTCCCGGATCACCCGCGCGCGCTACCGGGAGCGGCTGGAGCAGGCCGCCGCCGCGGGCGTGGACCTCGTGCGCGTCTGGGGCGGCGGCCTCTACGAGAGCGAGGACTTCTACGACGCCTGCGACGAACTCGGCCTGCTGGTGTGGCAGGACTTCCCGTTCGCCTGCGCGGCCTACCCGGAGGAGCAGCCGCTGCGCGGGGAGGTCGAGGCCGAGGCGCGGGAGAACGTCGTACGGCTGATGCCGCATCCGTCGCTGGTGCTGTGGAACGGCAACAACGAGAACCTGTGGGGCTTCCGCGACTGGGGGTGGGAGCCGCGGCTGGCCGGTGAGTCCTGGGGCGAGGGCTATTACCTGGGCGTGCTGCCGCGGGTGGTGGCGGAGCTGGACCCGACCCGGCCGTACACGGCGGGCAGCCCCTGGTCCGGGTCGTGGCGGCACCACCCGAACGACCCGGCGCACGGCACGCACCACTCGTGGGAGGTGTGGAACCGCGAGGACTACGCCGGCTACCGGCGCAGTGTGCCGCGGTTCGTCGCCGAGTTCGGCTGGCAGGCGCCGCCGGCGTACGCCACCCTGCGCCGCGCGCTGCCCGGGGAGGATCTCGCGCCGGACTCCCCCGGCATGCTGCACCACCAGAAGGCCGACGACGGCAACGGCAAGCTGGAACGCGGACTGGCCCGCCACTTCGCCCTGCCGGACGGGGACTTCGGCCGCTGGCATCACCTCACACAGGTCAACCAGGCCCGGGCCGTCGCGGCCGGCATCGAGCACTGGCGCGCGCACTGGCCGGTCTGCGCGGGCACGATCCTGTGGCAGCTCAACGACTGCTGGCCGGTGACCTCCTGGGCGGCGATCGACGGGGACGGGCGCGAGAAGCCGCTGTACCACGAGCTGAAGCGGCTGTACGCCGACCGGCTGCTGACGCTCCAGGAGGCGCGGGACGGCCGGCTGGAGCTGGTCGCGGTCAACCAGGCGGCCGGGCAGTGGACGGGGACACCGGCCCTGCGGCGGATGTCCGTCGAGGGCGAGGTGCTGGGGCGGTGGGAGGCGCCGCTGGCGGCCGGGGCGCGGAGCGTGGCCCGGGTGGGGGTGCCGGGCGAACTGCTGCCCGCGGGGCCGAAGGAGTTCCTGGTCGCGGACCTGGACGGGCTGCGGGCCCTGCACTTCCCGGTGCCCGACCGTGAGATCGCCCTGCCGCGGCCGGAGTTCGAGGTCGCGCTGGCCCCGGAGGGGATCACGGTGACCGCCCGCACGCTGGTGCGCGACCTGCTCCTGCAGGTTGACCGGCTCGACCCGGGAGCGCGGGCGGACCGGGGGCTGGTCACGCTGCTGCCGGGCGAAGAGGTGACCATCGGGGTAAGCGGCTGGAAGACTCCGGACCCGGAACGTGCTCGATCCGCCCTGTACTGCGTGGAGCCCACCCGATGACGGCAACGCCTGCCCCCCGCGTCACCATCAAGGACGTCGCCGCGCGCGCCGGCGTGTCCAAGGGGGCCGTATCCCTCGCCTTCAACCACAAGCCCGGCCTGTCCGAGGCGACCCGGGACCGGATCTTCCGGGCGGCGCGCGAGCTGGGCTGGGCGCCGAGCCTCACGGCCCGTACGCTGGCCGGGTCGCGGGTGGACGTGGTGGGCCTCGCCGTGTGCCGGCCGGCCCGGATGCTCGGTCTCGAGCCCTGGTACATGGAGTTCGTCTCGGGCGTGGAGAGCGTGCTGGCCGAACACTCCTGTTCGCTGCTGCTGCGGCTGGTGCGGAGCCTGGACGAGGAGGTGGGCGTGCAGGAGGCGTGGTGGCGGGGGCGGCAGGTCGGCGGGTCGATCCTGGTGGACTTCCGGGCCGACGACCCCCGGGTGGGTCTGGTGGAGCGGCTCGGGCTGCCGGTGGTCGCCGTCGGGCACCCCTCGCTGACCGGCGGGCTGACCTCGGTGTGGACCGACGACGCCACGGCCGTCAGGGAGGCGGTGCGGTATCTGGCCGCGCTCGGGCACCGGCGGATCGCCCGGGTGGGCGGCGCGGCGGACCTGGGTCACACCTCGATCCGGACGGCGGCGTTCGACGAGGCGGCCGGAGCGCTGGCGCTGGCCGGGGCGTGGCAGGTGGCGACGGACTTCTCGGGGGACGCGGGGGCGCGGGCGACGCGGTCGCTGCTGACGGCCGCGCCACCGGACCGGCCGACGGCGATCGTGTACGACAACGACATCATGGCGGTGGCGGGTCTTTCGGTGGCGGCGGAGATGGGGCTGCGGGTGCCTCAGGACGTGTCGCTGCTGGCGTGGGACGACTCGCAGCTGTGCCGGCTGACGCATCCGACGCTGTCCGCCATGAGCCATGACGTGCACGGATTCGGGGCGGAGGTGGCCCGGACGCTGTTCTCGGTCCTCACGGGCGGTGCGGCCGCATCGCATCCCGTGCCCACTCCGGTCCTGACGCCCCGGGGCTCCACGGCGCCGCCGGAGGTGTGACCTTCACCGCTCCGCCCGTCAGGACTGTGCAGCTACGTTACCCACAAGTAGCATGGGCCTGAGCGCGCGCTCAGCGCACCGCAGCAGCACTGCAATCCTGACCCTGGAGGAGAGCCATCGTGCCTCGTACCGTCAGGGACGTCGTCTTCGTCGACGGCGTCCGCACCCCGTTCGGCAAGGCGGGCCCGAAGGGCATCTACCACGAGACCCGAGCCGACGACCTCGTCGTGAAGGCGATCCGGGAGCTGCTGCGCCGCAACCCCGGCCTGGACCCCAAGAAGATCGACGAGGTCGCCATCGCCGCGACCACGCAGATCGGTGACCAGGGCCTGACCATCGGCCGCACCGCCGGGATCCTCGCCGGCCTGCCGCAGTCCGTCCCGGGCTACAGCATCGACCGCATGTGCGCCGGCGCCCTGACCGCCGTCACCACGGTCGCCGGCTCCGTCGCCTTCGGCGCCTACGACATCGCCATCGCCGGCGGTGTCGAGCACATGGGCCGTCACCCCATGGGCGAGGGCGTGGACCCGAACCCGCGGTTCGTCTCCGAGAAGCTGGTCGACGAGTCCGCCCTCTTCATGGGCATGACCGCCGAGAACCTGCACGACCGGTACCCGCAGATCACCAAGCTGCGCGCCGACGAGTACGCCGTGCGCTCCCAGGAGAAGGCCGCCAAGGCCTACGCCAACGGCAAGATCCAGGCCGACCTGGTGCCGATCTCGGTGCGCCGCACCAACGCCGAGGCCGGTGAGACGGGCTGGGGCCTGGTCACCGCCGACGAGCCGATGCGCCCGGGCACGACCCTGGAGAACCTCCAGAGCCTGAAGACCCCGTTCCGCGTCCACGGCCGGGTCACCGCGGGCAACGCGGCCGGTCTGAACGACGGCGCCACCGCCTCGCTCATCGCCTCCGAGGACTTCGCGCGGGAGCACGACCTCCCCGTGAAGATGCGCCTGGTCTCCTACTCCTTCGCGGGCGTCGAGCCGGAGGTCATGGGCTACGGCCCGATCCCGGCGACGGAGAAGGCGCTGGCCCAGGCGGGCCTGTCGATCTCCGACATCGGCCTGTTCGAGATCAACGAGGCCTTCGCCGTCCAGGTCCTGGCCTTCCTGGACCACTACGGCATCGCCGACGACGACGAGCGCGTCAACCAGTACGGCGGCGCCATCGCCTTCGGCCACCCGCTCGCCTCCTCCGGCGTCCGTCTGATGACGCAGCTGGCCCGCCAGTTCGAGGAGCAGCCGCACGTCCGCTACGGCCTGACCACCATGTGCGTCGGCTTCGGCATGGGCGCGACGGTCATCTGGGAGAACCCGCACTTCGAGGGGGACAAGTGAGCACCACCGCCGAGCTGTTGAAGCAGGCTTCCGAACTGTTCCCGGACGAGGTCGTCACGAGTGCGCACGTACGCCACTTCGACCTGCCGCTGGGTGCCGGGCGCTTCGCGCTGATCACCCTGGACAACGGCCACGACCACACCAAGCCGACCACCTTCGGCCCGGCCTCGCTGGCGAACCTGAACACCGCCATCGACCAGGTCGAGAAGGAGGCGGCGGACGGCGAGATCGTCGGCGTCGGCATCACCGGCAAGCCGTTCATCTTCGCGGTCGGCGCCGACCTCAAGGGCGTGGAGATCCTCAAGGAGCACGAGCACGCGCTCGCCATCGGCAAGGGCGGCCACGAGGTCTTCAAGCGGCTGTCGAAGCTGGCCGTGCCGACCTTCGCCTACTACAACGGCGCCGCGATGGGCGGCGGTGTCGAGGTCGGTCTGCACTGCACCTACCGCACCGTCTCGGCGGCCGTGCCGGCGTTCTCGCTGCCCGAGGTCTTCCTCGGCCTGGTCCCCGGCTGGGGCGGCTGCACGCTGCTGCCGAACCTGATCGGCCCCGAGAAGGCCGTCTCGGTGATCATCGAGAACAGCCTCAACCAGAACAAGCAGCTCAAGGGCCAGCAGGTCTACGAGCTCGGGATCGCCGACGCGATCTTCGAGGGCGCGGACTTCCTGGAGCAGTCGCTGATCTGGACCTCCGCCGTCCTCAAGGGCGAGCTGCAGATCGAGCGCCCGGTGATCGACCGCGGCGAGGGCTGGGACCAGGCCGTCGCCAAGGGCCGCTTCATCGCGGACTCCAAGGTGCACGGCGCCGCCCCGGCCGCCTACCGCGCCCTGGACATCATCGCGGCCGCCAGGAACGGCGACCTGCAGCAGGGCTACGACGCCGAGGACCAGGCCCTCGCCGACCTCATCATGGGCGGTGAGCTGCGTGCCGGCATCTACGCCTTCAACCTGGTGCAGAAGCGCGGCAAGCGCCCCGCCGGCGCCCCGGACAAGTCCCTGGCCCGCCCGGTCACCAAGGTCGGTGTCGTCGGCGCCGGTCTGATGGCCTCCCAGCTCGCGCTGCTGTTCCTGCGCCGCCTGGAGGTCCCGGTCGTCCTCACGGACATCGACCAGGAGCGCGTCGACAAGGGCGTGGGCTACGTCCACGCCGAGATCGACAAGCTGCTCGGCAAGGGCCGCATCAACCAGGACAAGGCCAACCGCCTCAAGGCCCTGGTGACCGGTGTCCTGGACAAGGCCGAGGGCTTCGCGGACGCGGACTTCATCATCGAGGCCGTGTTCGAGGAGATGGGCGTCAAGCAGCAGGTGTTCGCGGAGGTCGAGGCGGTCGCCCCGGCGCACGCGATCCTCGCCACCAACACCTCCTCGCTGTCGGTGTCGGAGATGGCGTCGAAGCTGAAGCACCCCGAGCGGGTCGTGGGCTTCCACTTCTTCAACCCGGTCGCCGTGCTGCCGCTGCTGGAGATCGTCCGCGGCGAGCAGACCGACGACGCCTCGCTGGCCACGGCGTTCGGTGTCGCCAAGAAGCTGAAGAAGACCGCGGTGCTGGTGAAGGACGCCCCGGCGTTCGTCGTGAACCGCATCCTGACCCGCTTCATGGGCGAGATCCAGAACGTGATCGACGAGGGCACCCCCGTCGAGGTCGCCGAGAAGGCCGTCGAGCCGCTCGGTCTGCCGATGTCGCCGCTGGTCCTGCTGGAGCTGGTCGGCCCGGCCATCGGTCTGCACGTCTCCGAGACGCTCAACCGGGCGTTCCCGGACCGCTTCACGGTCTCCCCGAACCTCAAGGCGGTCGTCGAGGCGGGCAAGCGCGGCTTCTACGTCTACGACAGCGGCAAGCCCGAGCTCGACCCCGAGGTCGCCGCGCTGCTGAAGCAGGGCGACACCGTCCTGACGGAGGAGCAGGTGCGCGAGCGGGTGCTCGACGCGGTCGCGCAGGAGATCGGGCTCATGCTCGACGAGGGCGTGGTCGCCGAGGCGCAGGACATCGACCTCTGCCTCATCACGGGCGCCGGCTGGCCGTTCCACCTGGGCGGCATCACGCCGTACCTGGACCGCGAGGGTGTCTCCGAGCGCGTCAACGGCAAGCGGTTCCTGGCGCAGGGCGTCGCCAGCGTCCCGGCGTAACGCGTAACCCCTGAGGGGGGTGGGGCGTACGGTAACAATCCGTGCACCCGCCCCCCTCGTGGTATGTCCGCACGGATAGGATCCTCACACAATCCGACCATTGTTTACCTGGCTCTGACGGTCTCCACCCCGGGCCGCCGGTGTCTCAGAAGGAGTCTTCCGTGGCGTCCTCCCGCCGCCGACCGTCCGGACGACGGGTGTGGCCCAAGATCAGGCTCCTGCTCCTGGTGGCCGTGGTGGCGGCCGGCGGAACCGCGCTCTACCCGGTGTGGAAGGCGGCCAACCCGGACCCGCCCGAGCTGAAGGTCCGCTACCGCACCGACACCCCGGCCACGGCCGCTGCGGCCAAGCCGTCGCTGGAGGTCTTCAACGACACCGGCACGCCACTGCCGTTGAGCGACGTCACGCTCCGGTACTGGTTCACCGCCGACGGCTCCGCCTCGTACGCCTTCAACTGTGTGAACGCCGTCTTCGGCTGCTCGAACGTGGCCGGGCGGATCGTCGCCATGGACAAGCCCACCGACACCGCCGACCACTACCTGGAGCTCCGCTTCACGCAGGCGGCCGGCGAACTGGAGCCCGGCGCCAACAGCAAGGGCATCGACGTCCAGCTGTTCCGCACCGACCACAAGAAGCTCAAGCAGTCCGACGACCGCTCCTTCGACGCCGAGAAGACCTCCTACAAGGAGGCCGAGAAGGTCACCGCGTACAAGCGGGGCGTCCTCGCCTGGGGTGAGGAGCCGGACGGCACGAAGGCGAGCGACGAGAAGAAGGCAACGGCGAAGACGGCCCCCGGCCCGCTTCCCGCGCCGCCCGCCGGGGTGCTGTTCGACGACTTCTCCTACCTGGGCCCCAAGGACCCCGCCCTGTTCAAGCACGGCTGGCTGGTCCGCACCAGCAAGGGCGGCCCCGGCATCGAGAACACCTGGTCGGCCCAGGGCGTCAGCTTCCCCACCGCCGAGGGCTCCCACGCCGACGGCCAGGTGCTCAACCTGCGGGCGAGCACGGACGGGACCAGGGCCGGGACGAAGCAGGCGAGCCTCGGCACCGCCGCGAGCAAGTTCCGCGACGGCACCTACGCGGCCCGCATCCACTTCAGCGACGAGCCGGCCACCGGCGACGCGGGCGACCACGTCAACCAGACCTTCTACACCATCGGCGGCAAGGGCTCGAAGTACAGCGAGCTCGACAACGAGTACATGCCGAACGGCGGCTGGGGCCGGCCGGGCCCCAAGCTCGACACCGTGACCTGGTTCGACCACGAGAGCAACGACCGGGTCTACGAGACCACGAACAAGAGCCTCGACGCCTGGCACACGGTGCTGATCCGCGTGAAGGACGGCGTGGTCGCCTACTGGCTCGACGGCAAGAAGCTCTTCCTGAGCAACGGCAAGTACGCGCCGCGCGCGAACATGTCCGTGAACTTCAACCACTGGTTCATCGACCTGCCGTTCAAGGGGGAACGCGCCTGGGACATGAAGGTCGACTGGCTCTACTACAACGCGAACGACACGCTGTCGGCGGCGGAGGTCCAGGCCGAGGTGGCGGACTTCACCGGCGAGGGCAGGAACTACTTCGACACGGTTCGGGAGACCCGGTGAGGAACAGGCGGTCCGGCGCCCACAGGCACGCTGCCGAGGCAACGGAGAACAAACCGGTGGTGAGCAGGCGCTCCGCGCTGCTGATGGGCGGCGCGGGAGGCGTCGCGATGGCCGGTGGCGGCGCGTGGATGGGCAAGGTGATGGCCCAGCCCGCCGCGGCCCCCGCCGCCGAGGGAGCCATCGGAGGTCTCACCACGCCTCCGCTCTACGCCCCCTCCGGGCGCCGCCCCAAGTACCGCCGGGCCAGCTGGTCCCAGCAGTTCCAGTCGGGCCACGGCTGGACGCCCGGCGGCGCGGGCACGGCCTCGGCCGAGGCCAACGACACGACGCAGTTCGTGCGCGGCACGCAGTCGGTCCGGGTGACCACCAACGGCACCGGCAAGCAGTCCTACGTCCGCAGGACCGGCCTGAGCGCGATGAGCCTGAGCGGCAAGATGATCCGGCTCGTCTTCCGCGTCGACGACGTCACGAACCTGGCCAAGATGGTCTTCTACCTGGGCAGCGGCTCTCTCGCGAACCACTTCGCCTGGACCTTCCACGTCCACTCCAAGACGTCGGCCAACTACGTCCAGTCCGGCGAGTGGGTGACGGTCCACCTCCAGTGGGCGGACGTCAACGCGGCGGCCGGTACGTACTCGATCGGCGCCGACGGCAAGCCGTCCACGAAGACCGGCTTCACCGACATGTCGTTCGCCGTGTACGACAACGCGGGCGGCCCGGTGACCTACCGGCTGCAGGCCGTGGAGCTGATCCCGGACACGGTGTCGGTCTTCCCCAAGGGCGTCGTCTCCATCACCTTCGACGACTCCCACAAGTCGATCCACGACCTGGCCCGGCCGATCATGGACCGTTTCGGCTTCCCCGGCACCGTCTACAACATCGCCGACGCCATCGGCACCGGCAGCTTCCTGACGATGGGCCAGATGCGCTCCATGCAGGACTTCTCCGGCTGGGAGATGGCGGGCCACTCGTACGCCAACGCCGTGCACACGGCCAGCTACCCCAAGCTGACCGCCGAGCAGGCCGACGACGACTTCCGCAAGCTGCGCGAGTGGCTGGTGTCCAACGGCTTCACCAGCGAGCACTTCGCCTACCCGCACGGCGCGTTCCAGAAGACGTCCGACGGCATCCCGGTCGACCAGATCGCGAGCCGGCACTTCACCACCGCCCGGTCGATCATCTCCGAGACCATCGAGTCCTTCGCCCCGGCGATGCCCTACCGCCTCAAGGCGCTGACCGGCATCAACGACGGCACGGGCATCGGCGGTACGGCGCTGTCGAAGCTGACGGGCCCGGGCGGCCGGCTCGACCGGTGCGTGAACAGCGGCGACTGGCTGATCCTCTGCCTGCACAAGGTCACCGAGGGCGCGCCGGCGACCAGCACCGAGATCGGCAAGGCCGGTCTGGAGACGCTGATGAAGGCGATCGACGACCGGGACATCCCGGTGCTGACGGTCGAGGAAGCGATGGCCTCGTACACCTGAGACACCGGACGCACAGGAAAGGGGCGGCCCCCCGGCCGCCCCTTTCCCCGTTCCGCCGCGGCTCTACCAGCCGCCGCCCTGCCCGTAGCCCTGGCCATGCCCCTGCCCCTGCCCCTGGCCCTGCTGCCAGGAGGGGTCCTGGTAGGGGTAGCCGCCCTGCTGCGGGTCGGGCCCTTGGCCGGGGTACTGCTGCTGGTACGGATCGGGCCGGCCGTAGCCGCCGTCCTGCCACTGCTGCTGGCCGGCGGGTGCCGGGGCTCCCCAGCTGACGCGCTGCTGCGGCACGGCCGCGTGGTGCTGCTCGTCGTAGCCGGGGATCGGCTGCGGCTGGGAGGGGATGCCGCCCGCCGGGCGGGGCCGGGTGCGCAGGGCCACGCCCTCCAGCCGCATCAGCTGGAGCGTCTCGGTGACCTTCTTGTCGGAGTACGGGTCCTCTTCCTCGAAGATCTCCGTCACGTCGTGCTCGTGGTCACCGGCCACGGACACCTCGACGCCGCCCTGGCGCGTGCCCCAGCTGCCCTTGTGCAGGGTGAACAGGGCGTAGAAGCGCAGCGGGGTGAGCAGCGTCAGCTGGATCACGCCGTAGATCGGCGCGAGCAGGAACATGCCGAAGCGCTTGACGAAGCCCATGCCGCGGCGCGGGAAGTCCAGGTAGCGGACGTTGCGCAGGTACCCCATGAGCACCATGAAGATCAGGTAGTCCCCGATGTGGTTCAGGAACTGCTGCGGCTTGATGATGGGCAGGATGACCATCGAGTAGAACATCGCCGAGCCGAAGACCAGCCAGAGCGCGAGCTCCATGCAGGTCAGCCAGAAGGCCGGACGGTACTTCTTCTGATGGCGGAAGGCCCACAGGGACTCGCGGAAGAAGGACTTGTTCCAGCGGACCTGCTGGCGCAGGAAGTGCGGCAGCTTCTCGGGGACGGCCGTGTAGCCGACGGCCGTCTCCTGGAAGACGACCTGGCCCTCCATCAGGCAGTAGTTGGTCATGCGGCGGTCGTCGCCGAAGACGGCCGGCTTGCCCAGGAACTGCTGGTTGAGGAAGTCCGGCAGGTACTTGCGCACCAGCGTGCCGCGGTAGGCGGAGAGCGCGCCGCAGCAGCACAGCACCGACTTCAGCCGCGAGTAGGCGGCCCGCTCGAAGAGGAAGGAGTTGCCGTAGCGCAGGTCCTGCAGGCGCGTGAAGATGTTGCTGTCGTGGTTGAGCGCCAGCACCATGCCCGTGGAGGCCATGATCTTCTCGTCGGCCAGCGGCAGCAGCAGCTCGCGCACGGTGTCCCGGGACAGCACGGTGTCCGAGTCGACGCAGAGGAAGATGTCGGAGTACGGCGCGGCCTCGAAGCCCAGCGCCAGCGCCTCGCGCTTGCCCTTGTTCTCGGGCTGGACGCTGACGGTGTACTTGACGCCCTTGGCCTCGAACTCGCGGCGCAGCTTCTTCGCCGCGCGGATGCCGGAGTCGTTGGCGCTGGCGTCGTCGATGATGTGGATCTCGTTGGGCAGGCGGCTCTGCGCGAGGAGGCTGCGCATGCCCTGCTCGAACATCACCGGGTCCTCGTTGTAGATCGGGATGACCGCGGTGACCCAGGCGTTCTCCAGGTACTCCAGCTCCTCCCGCCCGGCCTTGGCCGGACGGTAGAACAGGGCGCCGATCATCTTCAGGGCCAGCAGGCCCATGGCGCCCATCGAGTACAGGTGGAGCGAGCCGGCGTCGAGCCGGGTGGCGATCAGCGCGGCCAGGCCCAGGAAGACGAAGTACGAGACCTTCAGGTGCCGCCGCTTGCGGTGGGCCCGACGGCCACCGGAGTCGACGGCTCCCGGTATGTACGTATCGTCGGCAGTCACAGCTTGACCACCCGCGGATGGTCGGCGGACCTGCCCCGGGTGTCGAACAGGGCCCGGGCCCGGTCGGCCAGCGCGTCCAGGTCGATCTCGCGGTGCGGCTGGAGCAGGATGGTGAGGTCCGCGTCCTCGGCGGCGGCGAGGTAGTCGCCGGCCCGCTCGACGGGGGCACCGCCGACGCTCCAGTCCTCGACCCGCGGGTCGAAGTAGGCCAGTTCGGCGCCGCGCGCCAGGAGGTTCTCCGCGACGGCCAGCGCCGGGCTCTCCCGCTGGTCGGATATGTCCGGCTTGTAGGTCACGCCGAGCAGCAGCACCCGGGAGCCGCGCACAGCCTTGCCCTGGTCGTTCAGCAGGTCGGCCGCGCGGTTGACGACGTGCACGGGCATCCGCTGGTTGATCTCCTGCGCCAACTCCACGAACCGGAACGGGATGCCCAGCGAACGCACCTTGTACGACAGGTAGTTGGGGTCGATCGGGATACAGTGCCCGCCGACGCCGGGGCCGGGGTAGAAGGGCGCGAACCCGAACGGCTTGGTGGAGGCGCACCGGATGGCGTCCCAGAGGTCGACGCCGATCTCCCGGCAGAACATCGACATCTCGTTGACGAGCGCGATGTTCACGTGCCGGTAGGTGTTCTCCAGCAGCTTGGCCATCTCGGCCTCGCGGGTGCCCTTGGCCTCGACGACGCGGTGGACGAAACGCTCGTAGAGGGCGCGGGCGGCCTTGGTGCAGTCGGCCGTGATGCCGCCGACGACCTTGGGCGTGTTCTCCAGGCCGAAGGAGGCGTTGCCCGGGTCGATGCGCTCCGGGGAGAAGGCGAGGTGGAAGTCGACGCCGACGCGCAGGCCGCCGGCCTCCAGACGCGGGCGGACGACTTCGTCGGTCGTGCCCGGGTACGTCGTGGACTCCAGCACGACGAGCGTGCCGGCGGTGAGGTGCGCGGCGATGTCGTCGACGGCGGCGTGCACCGCGCCGAGGTCGGGGGCGCCGTGGTCGGTGAGCGGGGTCGGGACGCACACGACCACCGCGGCGGCGTCGGCGATGACCGCGGCCTCGTCGACGGCCCTGAAGCCCTGCTCCAGCATGGCGCGTACGTCGGTGCCGGTGATGTCGTCGACGTGCGAACGGCCGGCGTTCAGTCCGTCGACCACGCGCCGGCTGCGGTCGAGACCGACCACCTTCAGACCCGCCGCGGCGGCGGATCTCGCCAACGGCAGCCCCACGTAACCGAGTCCGACAACGACAAGATCCACCGTGGAGGATCTGCTCACGACATCATTTCCCAACCCCGTTGCCACGGCGTCGGCCAGACGCAGCAGCAACCGGCCCCCCGAGCAAATCGAACAAGTCCGAGGAGGTTAACAAGACCTTCACTTTTTCACCATCTTGATACGAGGTGCCTCTTGTCACGTCCACATCCATACAACCCTTGACACACCTCGGGTGTCTGGTGCCACAAGACCCTCGGAACGAACGGCTCCCTTCCGTTTCCGTGCGGGCCGGAGACTCGGCTCAGATCTCCCGCCAGGCCTCCAGCGCGAGCCCCGGCTCGTCCTTGCGGCGGGTGAGCAGCAGGGTCCCGCTGGAGGGCGACAGGGCGGCGGCGACGACCTCCTCGTGCTCGTCCAGCGATACCGAGACCAGGGCGTCGGACGGCAGCCGCGGCCCCGACTCCGTCCACCAGGCCCCCGCCGACTCCTGCTCGGTCGGGTACGCGGCGAAGGCGACCCGGCCGCTCGCCGAGCGCTGCGCGAGCACCGTGCAGTCGTGCCCCTCGATGACGCAGCGCACCGCGGAGACCGGCCCCGGCCCGGCTGCCGCGAGCAGGGGCACCGGCTTCTCACCGGGACGCCAGGCGCACAGGTCCCCGGACGTGTCCGTGAAGAAGACGGTGGTGTGCTCCTCGGACGTGGCGAGGGCGCGCAGCGTCCCGGGGTGGACGTCGGCCTCCACCTCCTCGGCCCGCGCCGGCTTCTTGCCGTCGCTCTCCTGCCGCCAGTGCAGGATCGCGCCGGGCACGGAGGCGTACAGCTCGATCAGCCCCGACTCCCCCGCCACGGGCGCCAGCTGCTCGCCGACGTCCTGCCCGCCGAGGTCCAGCCAGCCGCCCCAGCCGCCCTTCACCTTCTGGTTGCGCAGGCTCACCCCGCCGCCCGCGTTGCGGACGAAGACGTAGCCCCGTCCCACGCCGTCGACGGCCACGGCCGGTGGTCCGGTGCGGTCGCCCTTCTTGTCGGGGTGCCCGATCGGCACCCAGTCCAGGGGGGCCAGCAGGGGCCGGAAGTGCGTGGTGTGCACCAGGCCCGACTCCCCCGGCACGGTGGGCCGCCAGGCCGCCAGGTGGGCGTAGCGGTCGGCGCCCTGTCCGACCGCCGCGCCCGGGTGCACCTTCTGGGTGCCGCCGACGGTCCGCGGGGCGTCCTCCCAGGGGCCGCCGGGGCCACGCTCGGCCCGGCACAGGACGGCTTCGCCGGAGGGCAGGTAGACGGTGAGGCGGCCGTCACGGCCGCGCAGGAGCCAGTCGCCGTTCACCAGTTCACTTTATGCGGGCTCCGCCGCCCCGTGTGTGCCGCCCCTGGCGTGGCGGGGCACCCGTCGTGCGACCCTGGCCGCATGAACGCCGCTGAGCCCCTCCTCGTCGTGGTCGACGCCGCGAATGTCGTCGGATCGGTGCCGGACGGGTGGTGGCGGGACCGGCGCGGGGCCGCGGAGCGGCTGCGGGACCGGCTGGCCTCGCACGGCGTGCCGGGGGTGCCGGGGCCGGTGGAGATCGTCCTGGTCGTGGAGGGGGCGGCCCGGGGCGTGGAGTCGGTGCCCGGAGTGCGGGTGACGTCGGCGCCCGGCAGCGGGGACGACCACATCGTCGAGACGGTGGCGGCCGCCGGCGACCGCTCCGTGCTGGTGGTCACGGCGGACCGGGAATTGCGCGGGCGGGTCGCCGCCCTGGGCGCGGAGACGGCCGGGCCGCGTACGGTGCGCCCGTAAGCGGCCCGATCGACTCCGGGCCGTGCGGCGCGCCGGGGTGACTGCGGACCGTGCGGCGCGCCGGCGGCAGTCCGTGAGCCGCGTGGCCACACCCGGTGGCGGCCCGGGGCCGTGCGGGGCGCACACCCCCGCGACCGACAGCGGCCAGGGGCGATGCCGTGCACCTGCATGACGGTGCGGAGAGGCTTCGGGACCGTGCGGAGCGTGCGTCACGACCCGGCGGCGGCTCAGGACCCCTCGCCCGCCCGGGCAGTGCCCGGCGGCGGCTCCGGGCCGGGTGTCCCCGGCGGCCCGGAGCCGTGGCGGCACTAGGGGGCCGTCGTGCCCCCGCCCGCGGCAGGCTGCTCCTCGGCCGCGCCGCGGCCCAGGCGGCTGTGGCCGCGGCCGTAGAGGAAGTACACGAGGAAGCCGGCGGCCATCCAGATGCCGAACCGGACCCACGTCTCGGCGGGCAGGTTGATCATCAGCCACAGGGAGGCGCACACCGACAGGATCGGGATGACCGGGACCCACGGAGTGCGGAAGGCCCGGGGCAGGTCGGGGCGGGTCCGGCGCAGGACGAGCACGCCGATCGCGACGACCACGAAGGCGAACAGCGTGCCGATGTTCACCAGGGCGGCGAGTTCGGTCAACGGCGTGAACCCGGCCAGGATCGCGATGATCACACCGAGCAGGATGGTCGGCCGGTGCGGCGTCTTGAACCGGGGGTGGACGCGCGAGAAGAACCGCGGCAGCAGCCCGTCACGGCTCATCGCGAAGAACACCCGGGTCTGCCCGAGCAGCAGGATCATGCACACCGTCGTCAGACCGACCGCGGCCCCGAAGCTGATGAAGCCCGCGTACCACGGGTGTCCCGTGGCCTTGAACGCGTCGGCCAGCGGCGCGTCCACGGACAGCCGGGTGTAGTTCTGCATGCCGGTGACCACGATCGAGACGAGCACGTACAGCGTGGTGCAGATCAGCAGGGAGCCGAGGATGCCGCGGGGCATGTCGCGCTGCGGGTTCCGCGTCTCCTCGGCGGCCGTGGCCACCACGTCGAAGCCGATGAAGGCGAAGAACACGACCGAGGCGGCGGTGAAGATGCCCATCACGCCGAAGTTCGACGGCGCCCAGCCGAACATCAGCTGGATCAGCGGCGAGTCGAGGCTCGCCCCGGCCTCCACCGGCTTCTCCTTCGGGATGAACGGGTCGTAGTTCTCGCCCTTGATGAGGAACGCCCCGGCGACGATCACGACGAGCACGACCGTGACCTTGATGGCGACGACGAGCGAGGTGATGCGGGCCGAGAGCTTCATGCCGAGGACGAGGATGACCGTGAGGACCAGGACGAGCACGGCGGCGAGGATGTCGAAGCCGAAGCCGTCGGCGCCCTCCCTGCTGCCCAGCGCCGCCGGCATCTGCCAGCCGGCGTTGTCCATGAGCGACTGGACGTACCCGGACCAGCCGACGGCCACCACCGCCGTCCCGAGCGCGAACTCCAGGACCAGGTCCCAGCCGATGATCCAGGCGGGGAGCTCCCCGAGGGAGGCGTACGAGAACGTGTAGGCGGACCCTGCGACCGGGACCGTGGAGGCGAACTCGGCGTAACAGAGGGCGGCCAGCGCACAGGCGATGCCGGCCGCCACGAACGCCAGGGCCACCGCGGGCCCGGCGTTGTCCTTGGCGACGGTCCCGGTGAGGACGAAGATGCCGGTGCCGATGATCACGCCGACGCCGAAGACGGTCAGATCCAGCGCGGACAAGGACTTCTTGAGCGCGTGCTCTGGCTCCTCGGTGTCGAGGATGGACTGCTCGACCTTCTTCGTCCGGAAGAGGGTGCTGCTCACGGGGTACCTCCCACGCTTGTCGTCCTCGACATGATCGAGAGGGGGCGTCCTCCATATGCCCCGACAGCGATGGAATCACGCCAATGGGCCGATTTCACCACCCTTGACGGGGGTGAAACCGGCCCATTCAGCGGTACCGGGGTGGGCGTCAGTCGCGCGCGGGCTCCACGGAGTCGACCGTGGCCCGCTCGTAGCGTCCGTCCAGCTTGGCGACCAGGCCGGTCACCTGCCGGGCGATGTCCGGCGCGGTGAGGCCGATCTCGGCGAGCACCTCCGCGCGGGAGGCGTGGTCGAGGAAGCGCGGCGGGATGCCGAAGTCGCGCAGCGGCACGTCGACGCCCGCGTCGCGCAGCGCCTGCGCGATCGCCGAGCCGACACCGCCGACCCGGCTGTTGTCCTCGACGGTGACGACCACGCGGTGCCGCTCGGCGAGCGGGGCCATGGCCTCGTCGACGGGTTTCACCCAGCGCGGGTCGACGACGGTCGTGGAGATGCCCTGCTTGTCGAGCAGGCCGGCGATCTCCAGGCACATCGGCGCGAGGGCGCCGACGGAGACCAGCAGGACGTCCGGCCGGTCGGTGCCGGGCTCGCGCAGCACGTCCATGCCGCCGACCCGGCGCACGGCCGGTACGGCGGGGCCGACGGCGCCCTTGGAGAAGCGGACCACGGTCGGCGCGTCCTCGACGGCGACGGCCTCGCGCAGCTGCGCGCGGACCTGGTCGGCGTCGCGCGGCGCGGCCAGCCGCAGCCCGGGCACCACCTGCAGGATCGACATGTCCCACATGCCGTTGTGGGAGGCCCCGTCGGTGCCGGTGACACCGGCCCGGTCCAGGACGAAGGTGACGCCGCACTTGTGCAGTGCCACGTCCATCAGCACCTGGTCGAAGGCGCGGTTGAGGAAGGTGGCGTACACCGCGAACACCGGGTGCACTCCGCCCGTCGCCAGGCCCGCGGCCGAGACGGCGCCGTGCTGCTCGGCGATGCCGACGTCGTAGACCCGCTCGGGGAAGCGCTTGGCGAACTTGTCCAGGCCCACCGGCTGGAGCATGGCCGCCGTGATGGCGACGATGTCCTCGCGCTCCTCGCCGAGCCTGACCATCTCCTCGCCGAAGACGGAGGTCCAGTCGGCGCCGGAGCTGGCGATCGGCAGGCCCGTGTCGGGGTGGATCTTGCCGACGGCGTGGAAGCGGTCCGCCTCGTCCTGGAGGGCGGGCTGGTAACCGCGGCCCTTCTCGGTGAGGCAGTGCACGATGACCGGCCCGCCGAACCGCTTGGCCCGGGCCAGGGCGGACTCCAGGGCCTCGATGTCGTGGCCGTCGATCGGGCCGACGTACTTCAGGCCCAGGTCCTCGAACATGCCCTGCGGGGCGATGAAGTCCTTCAGGCCCTTCTTCGCGCCGTGCAGGGTGTCGTAGAGCGGCCGGCCGACGACCGGGGTGCGCTCCAGGACCTCCTTGGTGCGGGCCAGGAAGCGCTCGTAGCCGTCGGTGGTGCGCAGGGTCGCCAGGTGGTTGGCGAGGCCGCCGATGGTGGGCGCGTAGGAGCGCTCGTTGTCGTTGACGACGATGACCAGCGGGCGGTCCTTGGCGTCGGCGATGTTGTTCAGCGCCTCCCAGGCCATGCCGCCGGTCAGGGCGCCGTCGCCGATGACGGCCACGACGTGGTCGTCGCGCTTCATCAGCTGGTTGGCCTTGGCGATGCCGTCGGCCCAGCCGAGGACGGTCGAGGCGTGCGAGTTCTCGATGACGTCGTGCTCGGACTCGGCCTGCGAGGGGTAGCCGGACAGGCCGCCCTTCATCTTCAGCCGGGAGAAGTCCTGACGGCCGGTGAGCAGCTTGTGGACGTAGGACTGGTGGCCGGTGTCCCAGAGCACCTTGTCCCTGGGCGATTCGAAGACCCGGTGCAGGGCGATGGTGAGCTCCACCACGCCGAGGTTGGGGCCCAGGTGACCGCCGGTCTTGGAGACCGCCTCGACAAGGAAGGTGCGGATCTCCTCCGCCAGCTGGTTCAGCTCCTCCAGGCTGAGCCGGTCCAGATCGCGCGGTCCCGTGATGCGGGTCAGCAGCGGCACCCGTGCCTCCTTGCAGTAGAGCTGATCGAGCTGTTGCCGGGCGTGTCGAGTCTAATGTTCCGCCCCTGGGGACTGCGCCGAGGCCGTGCGTCATACGTCACGCATTCGGCTGTACCCATTGTGTGCCGTGCCTACGACACGACTGTGCCCGGCACCTGCCGGTGCCGGGCACAGGGTGGGACTCGGGCGCTACGCGCGACCCGCGGTCTTCTGCGTCTTGCGCGTCACCGCGTCGATGACGACCGTGGCCAGGAGCACACCACCGGTGATCATGTACTGCACCGGGGAGGCGATGCCCTCCAGGGCGAGCCCGTACTGGATCGAGACGATCACGAGCACACCGAGCAGCGCGTTCCAGGTGCGGCCACGGCCACCGAAGAGGGACGTGCCACCGATCACCGCTGCGGCGATCGCGTTCATCAGCAGGTCACCGCCGCCGGCGCCCTGGTTGGCCGCCGCGATCTTCGAGGCGATGAACAGGCCGCCCACCGCGGCGAAGGTGCCGGAGATCGCGAAGACCGAGATCCGGACCATCTCCACGTTGATGCCGGCGCGGCGCGACGCCTCGACGCTGCCGCCGAGCGCGAACACCTTGCGGCCGTAGGCCGTGCGCCGCAGCACGAAGTCCGTGACCAGCAGCACCGCGATGAAGATCACCACGGCCAGCGGCAGGCCCTTGTACTGGTTGAAGACGATGGCGACGGTGAAGGCGAGGACCGCCAGCAGCACGGTGCGCACGATGGTCTCGCTCAGCGGCCGGGACGGCACGCCCGCGGCCTCACGGCGGCGGTTGCCGTAGAAGGAGCTGAGGAAGTACCCGGCGGTCACCACCGCGGCCAGCGCGTACGCGGCGGCCACGTCGGAGAAGTAGTAGCTGGTCAGCTGGGCCACGACCCCGTCCGGGTCGAGGTTGATCGTGCCGTTGTCGCCCAGGATCTGGAGCATGAAGCCGTTCCAGAACAGCAGACCGGCCAGGGTGACGGCGAAGGCGGGGACGCCGATCTTCGCGAAGAAGAAGCCGTGCAGCACACCGGCGACCGTGCCGGTGAGGATGGCCAGCACGAAGGCGAGCCACTCGTTCATGCCGTTGGTGACGTTCAGCACCGCGAAGCTCGCGCCCGCGACACCGGACACCGAACCGACCGACAGGTCGATCTCACCGAGCAGCAGCACGAACACGATGCCGACCGCGATCATGCCGGTGCCGACCATGGCGACGGACATGTCGGACAGGTTGCCCGCGGTGAGGAAGTTGGAGTTCAGGCTCGTGAAGATGAGCCAGATGATCGCCAAACCGATGACGACCGGGATGGAACCCAGGTCACCGGACTTCATCTTCCGCTTGAACTCGGTGACGTAGCCCGCGAGACCCTGCTCGCGGACCAGCAGCCGGGGGTCGACGACCGTGACGGCGGCCTTGGCCGCCTCGGGGTTCTCCACCACGTGGTCCTCGGGAGCTCCCGTGGCCGCGGAGGTCTTGTCGATGCTCACTTGGAACCCTCCCCGTTCGTGCGCGCCGCACGGCGGGTCACGGCGTTGTCGGTGGCGCCGGTGATGGCGGAGATGATCTCTTCCTGCGAGGTCGACTTGACCTCGAAGACGCCGTTGTTGCGCCCGAGGCGCAGCACGGCGACCTTGTCCGCCACGGCCTTGACGTCGGCCATGTTGTGGCTGATCAGGATCACGGCGTGGCCGCGCTCGCGCAGCCGCTCGACCAGGTCGAGGACCTGGGCGGTCTGCTCGACGCCGAGGGCGGCGGTGGGCTCGTCGAGGATGACCAGCTTGGGCTCCCCGAGCATGGACCGGGCGATGGCCACGGTCTGGCGCTGGCCGCCGGAGAGCGAGGCGATCGGGATGCGCACGCTGGGGATGCGGATCGACAGCGTGTCGAGCAGCTCACGCGAGCGGCGCTCCATCTCCACCTCGTCCAGGACACCGCGCTTGCGCAGCTCCCGGCCCAGGTAGAGGTTGCCGACGACGTCGATGTTGTCGCACAGCGCGAGGTCCTGGTAGACGGTCGCGATGCCCAGGTTCTGGGCGTCGTGCGGCTTGTTGATCTGGACGGACCTGCCGTCCCATTCGATGACGCCCTCATCGATGGGGTGCACGCCGGCGATCGTCTTGACCAGCGTGGACTTTCCGGCGCCGTTGTCGCCCACCAGGGCGACCACTTCACCGGCGTGGACCTCAAGCTCTACGTCGGTGAGCGCCTGTACGGCACCGAACCGCTTGGAGACCCCGCGCAACGCCAGCACGGGCGTAGCGGACACGTGAACCATCTCCTTCGCCGCCTGACCCGGCGGGAGGTTGTGCAGAAGTGTGGGAGGAGCGAGCGATCACTCCGGCGCCCCGCGGAGCTTGCGGGGCTGGTGTGGCGGGGCGCCGGAGGAACTCGGGGCAGCCGGTCCGTGCGCGTCCCGGGAGTCCTCGGCGGACTCCCGGCGCGGGCCACGGATCTGGCGGCTGCTTACTTGAGACCGATCTTGTCGCAGGCGGCCTTGTACTTGCCCGCGCAGATCTCGTTCACGGTGTAGATGCCGTCCTTGATGACGGTGTCGTTGATGTTGTCCTTGGTCAGCGAGACGACCGGGACGAGGACGGAGGGGACGGCCTTGGTGGTCGGGCTGTCGACCTTGTCCTTGGCGATCGAGTCGAGCGACTTGCCCTGGGCGAGGGCGACGGCCATCTCGGCCGCGACGTCCGCCTCCTGCGGGTAGGGCTTGTAGACGCTCATGTACTGCTCACCGGTGACGATGCGCTGCACACCCGCGAGCTCGGCGTCCTGGCCGGTGACCGGGATGTCGGCGATGCCGGCGGCCTTCAGGGCGGTGATGATGCCGCCCGCCATGCCGTCGTTGGCGGAGTAGACGCCGACGATCTTGTCCTTGCCCAGAGCCGAGATCGCGCCCTCCATGTTGGAGTTGGCGTTCTCCGGCTTCCACTCCTTGGTGTCGTACTCGCGGCCGATCTTGACCTTGCCGTCGAGGACGGAGTGCGCGCCCTTCTTGAACTGGGCGGCGTTCGGGTCGGTGGAGGACCCGTTCATCATGACGATCTGGCCGTCCTTGGCCTTGTCGCCCAGGGCCTTCAGCAGGGCCTCGCCCTGGGTCTTGCCGACGGTCTCGTTGTCGAACGAGGTGTAGGCGTCGATCGGGCCCTCGGCCAGGCGGTCGTAGGCGACGACGGGGATGCCGGCGTCCTTGGCCTTCTTCACCGAGCCGGCGATGGCCTTGGAGTCCACGGCGTCCACGATCAGCACGTCGACCTTGTTGGTCACCATGGTGTCGACCTGCTGGTTCTGCGTGCTGGCGTCCTGCTTGGCGTTGGCGTAGACGACCTCGCCCTTGCCGTTGGTGAGTTCCTTGACCTTCTTCTCGATGAGCGGCCGGTCGAACTTCTCGTAACGGGCGGTCGCGTTCTCGGGAAGGAGCAGACCGACCTTGATGTCGTCGCCCTTCTTGGCGGACCCCGCGGTGGAGTCGGCGTTGTCGCCGGACTCCTTGGCGCTGCCACAGGCAGCAAGCGAAACAGCCATCACACCGGAGGCCACTGCAACGGCGGCGCGACGCATACGCGTGTTCACTTCAAAAACCTCCCTGACGAGGCCGCGACGTTGCGGCCGAGGTGGCTGGAAGTCAACTCGGCCACACGTGCGACGTCAAGAAGTAAATCCTTAACGAGATGGCAACGGTGCCATCCGTTCTCTAAGTGAAGGCAGGGGTGGTGGCCTTCAGCGGGCCCGTGGCGGTGCCGTCCAAAAGGGTCGAATCACCCATCTCGCTGAGGGCGAGAGCGAGCGCTCCGAGCACCTCCGCACGGCCGCCGAGGGCCCCGGGGAGAACGGACAACTGGCGCGCCGCACTGGGGATGGCATAGCGGCCGACAGACTCCCGGATCGGCCCGAGCACGAGTTCACCGGCCTCGGCGAGATCACCGCCGAGCACCACCCGGCTCGGGTTCAGCAGGTTGCAGAGATTGGCCACTCCACTGCCGATGTGGCGGCCGACGTCGGCGATCACCCGACGGCAGCCCGGGTCTCCGTCCCTGGCGAGCCGTACGACGCCTTCCATGGTGAGGTCGGTGCCGTGACTGGACTGGAGGAGCGGCAGCACGTAGCGCGCGGCCGCGAAGGTCTCCAGGCAGCCGCGGTTGCCGCAGCGGCAGACCGGGCCGGATTCATCGAGTGTAATATGTCCGATTTCTCCAGCGGTGCCGCCGGGGCCGCGGTAGATCTTGCCGCTGATCACCAGACCGGCGCCGACACCGCTGGCGACCTTGATGTACGCCAGGTCGCGGACGCCTCGGCCGCTGCCCCAGACCATCTCGCCGAGGGCGCCGAGGTTGGCGTCGTTGTCGACGTGGACGGGGACGCCGAGACGGTCGCGGAGCTCCTCGGCGGGTCTGGTGCCGGTCCAGCCCGGGAGGATGGCGGTCGAGCCGAGGGTGCCGGACTCGACGTCGATCGGGCCGGGGACGCCGAGGCCGATGCCGGCGATCTTCGAGCGGTCCACGCCGGTGGCCTCGACCAGGCGCGTGACCAGCTGTTCCGCGCGGTCGAAGCCCTGGGTCGACGAGGCGTCGACGTCCAGGGGCTCGGACTCCTCGGCCAGGACCTGGTGGGCGAGGTTGCCGATGGCGACGCGGAGGTGGGTGTGCCCGAAGTCGACGCCGATGACGATGCCGGCGTCGCCGCTGAGCGACACGCTGCGGGCGCGGCGGCCGCCGGCGGAGGTCGGGGTGACCTCGACCGTGCCGCCGTCCTTCAACTCCCGGACGATGTTGGACACCGTCGCGGCGGACAGACCCGTCGTCCGGGCGATCTCGGCCTGGGTGAGGGAGCCCGCCAGGCGCACGGCTCGTACGACACGCTCCAGGTTGGCTCGGTGCAGCGACGACTGCGACCCCGGAGTCTCCACGACGACCTCCTGCGCACGGGGCCGCATCGGTGAGGCCCCGTCTATGTCCAACTAGTGAACTCTAAGCTGAGCCGTTCGGGTTGCCTCCCGTCAAGAGGTTGAACTGATTCCGGGGTGTGCGCGGGTCGTCGCGGAGCGCTATGCGGGGGTACGCGCTTTCTGCCTGCGGTGGCCCGTGCGGGTGGGTGGGATGCGCGTCTTCGCCTGACGTTGGGGGGTGGGTCGGGGCCGCGCCGGGGGGTGTCCGTCCTCGGAACGGCGCGATGGGGTTGGGTACCGACTCGCTGTTCGTCGACGCGCCAAGCGCTGCGGGCGGACACCCCCCGGCACGGCCCCTTGCGTCGTCCGGCGGGTGCGGGTGCGCGCTCTGCCCCAGCTGCGGGCAGTCGTGCCGCTGGGGCGGCACGGGTGGGCGCAGCGGCACCTCGTCGCGCCGGGTTGCGCTCCCACCCGGCCTCGGCCCCGGGCGACCCGGATTACTTCAGCGCCCCCGCTGTCAGGCCCTGCACCACCTGCCGCTGGAAGATGATGTACGCGGCCAGCACCGGCAGCATCGCCATGACCAGGCCCGCGAAGAGGCCCGACCAGTCACCCTTGTAGCCCTGGCTCACCGCCAGCTGCACCAGGCCCTGGGTGAGGACCCGCTTGTCGGGGTCGGTGTTGAGGACCGTGGGGAGCATGTACTGGTTCCACTGGCCCAGGAAGTTGAAGATGCCCACGCTGATCAGGCCCGGCTTGGCCATGGGGAGCATGATCTGGAAGAACGTGCGGCTGTGGGACGCGCCGTCGACGAAGGCCGCCTCCGCGATCGAGGTCGGCAGCGTGCGGAAGAACGCCGTCAGGAAGAACACCGTGAACGGCAGCGAGTACGCGATGTAGACCAGGATCAGGCCGTGGATGGTGTTCAGCAGGCCCATGTTGTTCACGACGTAGAACAGCGGGACCAGCGCCAGCATGATGGGGAAGCTCATGCCGCCGATGAACAGGTAGTAGATGAAGCGGTTGCCGGGGAAGTCGAAGCGGGCCAGGACGTAGGCCGCCATCGAGCCCAGGACCAGCGTGCCGATGAGTGAACCGCCGACCACGAGGACCGTGTTGAGGAAGTAGTCGCTCATGTTGGCCTGGGTCCACGCCCGCGACCAGTTGTCGAAGTGCAGCGAGTCCGGCAGCGACCAGGGCGAGCTGAAGATGGAGCGGTCGTCCTTGAAGGACGTCATGACCGCCCAGAGCAGCGGCATGACCACCATGATCGCCCAGATGACCAGGACGCCGTGGGAGAAGACGTTGAGGACCGTGCCCTCTTTCTTCTCCTTGGGCGGCGGGGCCGGCGGCAGGTCCTCCTTGGCCAGGGGCGCGCCGGACTCGGCCGGGAGCGGAGCGGAGGTTTCGGTCGTCTTCATCAGTACTCCAGCCGCTCGCGACGGCCCAGCCGCATCACCACGGCGGCGAAGGCCAGCGTGACGACGAGCAGGGCGACACCGATGGTGGTGGCGTAGGCGGCCTGCCCGTCCCGGAACGCCTTCTGGTACACGTACAGGACCATGACGGTGGTCGAGTAGTCGGGGCCGCCCGGCCCGGTCGTCATGATCTGCACGACCGCGAACGACTCGGCGCCCAGGGCGAGGATGCCCATGTAGACCCAGCCGGACTGCACCGTGTCCCACAGCAGGGGCAGGGTGATCCGGAAGAACGTGGTGAAGCGGTTCGCGCCGTCCAGCAGGGCCGCCTCGTACATGTCCGCCGGGATGGAGGCCATGCCCGCGGAGAAGAGGACCACGAAGAAGCCGACCGTGGACCAGACGAGGACCGCCATCACCGCCCAGAGGGCCAGATCGGGGTCGCCCAGCCAGAGCGGCTGGACGTCGCCGAGGCCGATGCCGCGCAGGACCGAGTTGATCGCGCCGCTGTCCGGGTTGTACGCGAACGCGAACAGCAGCGCGACGATGGCGATGGAGAGGACCTGCGGGAAGAAGTAGACGATCTTGTAGAAGGAGGAGCCGCGGACACCGGTGACGACCGGGCCGTTCTTTCTCTTTCTGCCGCCCACGTTGATCATGAAGGCGAAGAACAGCGCGAGGCCGATCGTCACCACCGGCAGCAGGAGGGCGAACAGCAGGCTGTGCTGCAACGACTTCCAGAAGATGTCGTCGTCCAGCATCCGGCTGTAGTTGTCGAAACCGACCATCTTGAATTCGGGGCTCAGGCCGGTCCAGTCCGTGAACGAGTAATAGATGGACTGGATGAACGGCCAGACCACGAAGAGCGCGTACAGTCCCAGGGGCAGCGCGAGGAAGCCCACGATGAACCGGTACTTGCCGTGCTGCATCGCCACTCCGGTGCCGTTGCGGAAATTGGGTTTCCGGTGCCTTTACTGGTGCTTGTAGTGCTTGATGGAGTCGTCCTTGGCGGCCTCGTCGGCGAAGCCCTGGATCTTGTTGATGGCTTCGGCGGGAGTGAGGCGGCCGGCCATCATCTCGCCGAGACCGGAGACACCGATCTTCTCCTTCTGCAACTGCACGTACCAGTCCTGCAGACGGGGGTTCACCACGTTCTCGCCGGCCTTCTCCAGCGCCGCGACACCCGACTTGAGGCCGGGGGTGAGGGCGATGCCGTCGGTGCCGCCGTTGTACGCGGTCAGCGACTTCACCTTGCTGGTGAAGTTCTTCGAGGAGGCCTCGCTGAGCATGATGCGCAGCTGCTCCATGCCGCCGGGGGCGTTCTTCGCCTTGGCCGGGACGATGAAGGGTTCGCCGCCGGAGGCCCAGATCGTGCCGAAGGGCATCTTGTCGGAGGAGTCCAGACCGGTGGGCGCGGAGACGGCCAGGTCGAAGTCCTTGGGAATGACGTTCGCCGACTCGTTCTCCACCCAGGAGCCGTTCGGGATGAACAGCGCCTTGCCCTCCGCCCAGGCGGTCTGCGACTGGATGTGGTCCAGACCCGGGGTGCCCTTGAGGACGTAGCCCTTCTTGTACAGCTCGTAGTAGGCCTCGAAACAGGCCTTGACGGCCGGGTGCTTCCAGGCGTTCGGCTCCAGGTTGTCGATGGCGTCGAGGACTTCACGGCCGCCGACCTTGCCGATCATCGGGTAGAGCGAGAAGGGGATGTAGTACGGGTACTTGCCCGCGTACGTCCAGCCCGCCATGCCCTTCTTCTTGGCCTTCGCGCAGACCGCGAGCATCTGGTCCCAGGTCTCCGGGTACTGCTCGTCGAGCGAGTCCAGGGCCTTCTGCGAGTACCAGACGCCGTACACCGTGTAGGCGTAGTACAGGATCCAGACCTTCTCGCCGTCGAACTGGCCCATCTCCACGATGCCGGGGCGCAGCGTGTCGCGGACCTTCTTGGCCGGGTCGTCGTAGGAGGGCGCGTCCAGCAGCGGGGTGAGGTCGGTGAGCTGGTTCTTGCCCACCAGGACGCCCATGTCCATCTGCTCGGCACCGGAGTTGTCGATGAGGTCCGGCGGGGTGCCCTGGTTGAAGCGGGGCTGGAGCGTGGACTGGATCTTCTGGGTGGCGGAGAACTTCACCTGTGCGTCGGGGAAGTTCTTCTCGTAGATCTTGACCGCGTCCTCGGCGTACTCCTTGCCGAAACCACCGTCGAACAGGACGAATTCCATGCCGGCCGTGTCGTTGACGGCGAGCGGGTTCTTCGCGGTCTTCTTGCCGGCCTTGGCCTTGTCCCCGCTGTCGTCGCCGCCGCTGCTCGCGCAGGCGGACAGGAAGCTCACGGTGGGGACGGAGATCAGCCCGAGCGCGGCGGATCGTTTGATCAGGTCACGGCGGCCGACACCCTCGGTGCCGCGGTTCTCGGCGGAAGTGGATCCCATGCTCAAGTCCTCGCCTTCTCCAGGACTCAGGCGGTGAACCGGATCCTTGCCGGCACCGCGATCGGGTCACGCTGGGTCGTGCAGGAAAGTGCGGGTGGTGACGTGCGGATGGTGTGAATCGCCCGACAGGTATAGTCCACTTCCCGCCAGCGGATCAAGATCGAACACAAGGTTGGTCACGGGTCTTATCCGAGTTGAGACCTCGCGGAAGTATGAGCGGCCTGTGTGTTTCACGACGGAAAATCCCGGTCGGCGCCCCCGAATGCCACAGGCAACACCCTTGACACGCCGCAGCACTTGAGCAACTACTGGTCCTTGCGCATTGAAGGTGACAACGTTGTCCACTGCGCAGGGAGGGTACCCGTTGATGCAGCGGAAAGCTCGGCACAGATGGGGTTCGGCGGTCGTGTCGACGACCGCCTTCGCTTTGGCCCTGGGTTCCCAGGGCGTTGCGGTCGCACTGCCCCAGGCTCCTGAGAGACCGGATCGGGGGTTCGCGTCGTCCTTCGAGGCGGACGATCCGCTTCCGGACTGGACGAACACGGTCGACACCGGCCCCGACGGCGGCAAACGCGCCTCGGGTGTCGACGGCGGCTACAGCAGCGGCATACCGGGCAATGTGACCGGCCAGGTCACCGACGTCCGGGCCAGCGCCGAGAACACCGGCGGCGGCGAGGTGAAGGAGAACCTCGTCGACCTCGAACCGAGCACCAAATGGCTCGCTTTCGAGCCCACGGGCTGGGTGGAGTTCGACCTGGACAAACCCGTCAAACTGGCGCGCTACGCGCTGACGTCGGCCAACGACGCCGATGAACGCGACCCCAAGGACTGGACGCTGAAGGGCTCGGCCGACGGCAAGGAGTGGACGACGCTCGACACCCGCTCCGGCGAGTCCTTCGCGGAGCGGTTCCAGACGAAGACGTACGACCTGGCCGAGCCCGCCGAGTACCGGCACTTCCGGCTGGAGGTCACCCGGAACAACGGCGGCGGCATCCTGCAGCTCGCCGACCTCCAGCTGTCCACGGGCGGCGACGAGGGGCCGGTCCCGCCGGACATGCTCTCCCTGGTCGACCGGGGGCCGAGCGGCTCCCCGACCGCCAAGGCGGGCGCCGGGTTCACGGGCAAGCGGGCGCTGCGCTACGCCGGCCGGCACACCGCCGAGGGGCGGGCGTACTCGTACAACAAGGTCTTCGACGTGAACGTGGCCGTCGGCCGCGACACGCAGCTGTCGTACCGGATCTTCCCGTCCATGGCCGACGGCGACCTCGACTACGACGCGACGAACGTCTCCGTCGACCTGGCCTTCACCGACGGCACCCACCTCAGCCGGCTGCGCGCCACCGACCAGCACGGCTTCCCGCTCACGCCGCAGGGTCAGGGCGCCTCCAAGGTCCTGTACGTCAACCAGTGGAACAACGTGGCCTCGCGGATCGGCTCGGTCGCGGCCGGGAAGACCGTGGACCGGATCCTGGTGGCCTACGACTCCCCCAAGGGCCCGGCCAAGTTCCGCGGCTGGCTGGACGACGTGAACATCGCCTCCGTCAAGCCCGAGCGGCCCAAGGCACACCTGTCGGACTACGCGGTGACGACCCGCGGCACCAACTCCAGCGGCGGCTTCTCCCGCGGCAACAACTTCCCGGCGACGGCCGTCCCGCACGGCTTCAACTTCTGGACGCCGGTGACCAACGCCGGTTCGCTGAGCTGGCTGTACGACTACGCACGGTCGAACAACGCGGACAACCTGCCGACGATCCAGGCGTTCAGCGCGAGCCACGAGCCGAGTCCCTGGATGGGTGACCGGCAGACCTTCCAGGTGATGCCGTCCATCGCCGGCGGGGCCCCGGAGTACGGGCGGGAGGCGCGGGAACTGCCCTTCCGGCACGAGAACGAGACCGCGCGGCCCTACTACTACGGGGTGCGGTTCGAGAACGGGCTGAAGGCCGAGATGGCGCCGACGGACCACGCGGCGGCGCTGCGCTTCACCTACCCGGGCGACGACGCGAGCGTCCTGTTCGACAACGTCACCGACCAGGCGGGGCTCACGCTCGACAAGGAGAACGGGATCGTCACCGGCTACTCGGACGTGAAGTCCGGGCTGTCGACGGGCGCGACCCGGCTGTTCGTCTACGGCGAGTTCGACAAGCCGGTGACCGAGGGCGACTCCAGCGGGGTCAAGGGCTACCTGCGCTTCAAGGCCGACGACCGGACCGTCACCCTGCGCCTGGCGACCTCGCTCATCAGCATCGACCAGGCCAAGGACAACCTCCGCCAGGAGATCCCCGAGGGCAGGTCCTTCGAGGCGGTCAAGAAGAGCGCCCAGCGGCAGTGGGACCGGCTGCTCGGCAAGGTCGAGGTCGAGGGCGCGACCCCCGACCAGCTGACGACGCTGTACTCCAGCCTGTACCGGCTGTACCTGTACCCGAACTCCGGTTTCGAGAAGGTCGGCGGGAAGTACCAGTACGCCTCGCCGTTCTCCCGCATGCCGAACCCGGACACCCCGACGCACACCGGCGCGAAGATCGTCGACGGCAAGGTGTACGTCAACAACGGGTTCTGGGACACCTACCGGACGACCTGGCCCGCGTACTCGTTCCTGACCCCGTCCCGGGCGGGTGAGCTGGTCGACGGGTTCGTGCAGCAGTACAAGGACGGCGGCTGGACCTCCCGCTGGTCCTCCCCCGGCTACGCGGACCTGATGACGGGCACCTCCTCGGACGTGGCGTTCGCGGACGCGTACGTCAAGGGCGTCGGCTTCGACGCGAAGGCGGCGTACGACGCGGCCGTGAAGAACGCGACGGTCGTCCCGCCGAACCCGGGCGTCGGCCGCAAGGGCATGGCCACCTCCCCGTTCCTCGGCTACACCAGCACCGAGACCCACGAGGGCCTGTCCTGGGCGCTGGAAGGCTATCTGAACGACTACGGCATCTCCCGCATGGGCCGCAAGCTCTACGAGGAGACCGGTGAGCAGCGTTACAAGGAGGAGTCGGAGTACTTCCTGAACCGCGCCCGGGACTACGTGAACCTCTTCGACAAGAAGGCCGGGTTCTTCCAGGGCCGGGACGCGAAGGGCGACTGGCGGGTCGAGTCGTCGAAGTACGACCCGCGGGTGTGGGGCCACGACTACACCGAGACCAACGGCTGGGGCTACGCCTTCACCGCCCCGCAGGACAGCCGGGGTCTGGCCAACCTCTACGGCGGGCGCAAGGGCCTCGCCGACAAGCTCGACGAGTACCTGTCCACCCCCGAGACGGCCTCGCCCGAGTTCGTCGGCTCCTACGGCGGTGTCATCCACGAGATGACCGAGGCGCGGGACGTGCGGATGGGCATGTACGGCCACTCCAACCAGGTCGCCCACCACGCCCTGTACATGTACGACGCGGCCGGCCAGCCCTGGAAGACGCAGAAGAACGTCCGCGAGGTGCTGTCCCGCCTCTACACGGGCAGCGAGATCGGGCAGGGCTACCACGGCGACGAGGACAACGGCGAGCAGTCGGCCTGGTACCTGTTCTCCGCGCTCGGCTTCTACCCGCTGGTGATGGGCAGCGGCGAGTACGCGATCGGCTCGCCCCTGTTCGAGAAGGCGACCGTGCACCTGGAGAACGGGCGCGAGCTGGTGGTGAAGGCGCCGCGCAACAGCGCCAAGAACGTCTACGTGCAGGGGCTGAAGGTCAACGGCCGTACCTGGTCGAAGACTTCGCTGCCGCACTCGGTGGTCGCCAAGGGCGGTGTCCTGGAGTTCGACATGGGCCCGAGGCCGTCGTCCTGGGGCACGGGCAAGGACGCCGCGCCCGTGTCGATCACCCAGGACGACGAGGTGCCCACGCCCCGGGCGGACCTGCTGAAGGGCGACGGCGCCCTGTTCGACGACACGTCGGCGACGGACGCGGCGGTGACCACCGTGGACCTGCCGGTCCGCGAGGGCGCCGAGGCCGTCCAGTACACCCTGACGTCGTCGGCGGACCGGGCGAAGGCACCGGCCGGCTGGACGCTCCAGGGCTCCGCGGACGGCGAGACCTGGCAGACGCTGGACCGGCGCACCGGTGAGTCCTTCGCCTGGGACCGGCAGACCCGCGCGTTCTCGGTGAAGTCGCCGGGTACGTACGGCAAGTACCGCCTGGTCCTCGACGGCGAGGCGACGCTGGCGGAGGTCGAACTGCTGGGCTGACCCTGTGCGTCGGGGGCCTCGTGCCGCTTCCCGTGCCCGTCCCGTCCGAGGGGGGGCCGCCGGACGCCGTTCCGGAGGCCGTGTCTTCTCGCGGAGACGGTGCAGGAGAGGCGGTCGAGGCCCCCCGGCGTTCGGGGGCCGGGTCGAGCGCGACGTGCCGGACGGTGGCGCTCAGCCGTTTACATTTCGGCCCCGGGGCGCTACGTTCCGCGGCAGGCGGGGTGGGAGCGCTCCCAGATGGCGGACCGGAACCCGCCCTCGGGGTCGCCCCCACCTCGCGCGGGTTGAGCCGTGAGGCCCGGGACGGGCACCCGCGGCGGGAGGCGCCCGGCGAGGGCGGGCGGTCGGGCGTGTTCCGCGCGTTCCTCGTTCCGTGCGCAGCGGCAAGTCAGCGGAGGCGGTGGCGGGGCAGCCGGGCGGGCAGGTCGTCACCGAGGCAGCCGGGTCCGGTCGTCCCGGTCCCGGGTGCCGAGCCGCACCTTGTGACCTGCCAGGCCGGGGGGCCGGTCGCGCGGCGGGTTCCGGACCGGTTCCGCGGTGATCCCGGTCGGTGTGCGGGTCATGCGGCGGGACCCTGGCGGGGTGGTGGGGCGGGCCCGTACCGGGAGGAGGTCCCGCCTGAGGCGCCTTCGTCCCCATATGTCGCCGTTATCCAGGTGTGGGATTCTGTTGGTGGGTGCCCTGCCGCTCACGTGCGGCGTGGTTCCGCCATGTCGGTGTGACCCGGCGCCGCCGGTCCCGTGCCCGCGTCGTCGTCGCCTGAGTTCCGGGGACTCCCACCTGCCGGTGGCCGCGGCATGGACGGGAGGTGGAAGCGGACATGCCCCAAGACGGCGGCGAGACCCGGGCCGGGGCCCCCGGACCCCGGGCCCCGGGGAGCGGGGACGCCGGTCCGCCTCGCCCCGCGCCGGAGCCGCCCGCGCGGGAACGGGTCCTGGCCTTCGCCGGGGTGGTGCTGGCGGCGGTGTACGTCCGCAGCGGGGACGGGGCGGAGCTCCGGGTGGTGGAGTCGGCCGGGGGCGATCCGCGGCGGTACCGGGTGCCGGACCGCGCGCGGCTTCCGGAGCGGCCGGGCGTGACGAAGGGTGGGGCGGCCCGGGGGACCGGTCCGGACGAGGGAGCGACCGGGCCGGGCAGCGGGCCGCGCGGGTCCGGCACGAGCACGCCCGGAGCGGGCCGCGCCCCGGGCTCCCCCGGCCCCGGAGCGCCCCGGCCCGACGGCACCGCCTCCCCCGGCCCGCGCACCGCCCCCGCGGGGCAGGATCACGCGGCCGCTGTCGTCGAGGCCTATCAGCGGGGCCGGGCCGTCTGGCTCGGCGGTGCGGGATTCGCCGCCCGGGGCGAGGGCGACGCCGCTCCGCGCGCCTTCGGGGCGCTGCCGCTGGGGGCGGCGGGCGGGTGGCTGGGGTGCCTGGTCGTGGTGGGCGAGGCCGGGGAGGGGTTCGGGGCCGAGCAGCGGGACTTCCTGGAGCGGTACGCCGAGGCGGTCGCCGGGCGGCTGCGGGGCGAGGCCGACCGGTCCGCGCCCGCCCCGTTGCTGGATTCCGCCCTGCGCGCCATGGGCGTCGGCTCGTTCGCCCTCGCGCCCGGCACCGGGCTCGTCGAGACGGATCCGCCCCTGCTCGAACTCATCGGCATCCCGCGGGACGGCTTCGACGGCAAGACCGACACCCTCCTGTCGTACAGCCTCCCGGAGGACGTCCCGGCCCTGATGTCCATCGTCGAGCCGTCCGCGCAGACCCCGGGCCGCCGCGAGCTGGAGTTCCGCATCCGCCGGCCCACCGGCGAACTGTGCTGGCTGCGCCTGGGCTGCCGTGTGCTGAAAGGGCCCGACGGCACCCCGCGGCGGGTGCTGGGCGTGGTCACGGCGGCCCCGGTGCTGCGCCGGGGCGCCAGTGACGTCGCCCGGATCCAGTGGCTGACGGCCGCGCTCGACGACGCGACGACGGTGCGGGACGTCAGCCGCGTGGTCGTCGCCGCCCTGCGCGAACCGCTGGACGCCGACCGGGTGGCGCTCGCCGAGGTGCTGGAGGACCGGCTGGCGGTCACCGTGCTCGATCCGCCGGGTGCCGACGCCTGGCCGCAGCTGTGGCGTTCGGAGTGGCGCTCGGAGTGGCCCGACGCGCCCGTCGGCGCCCTGCCCACGCTCCAGGCGGCGCTGCGGGACGGCCGGATGAGTCTGTGGCCCGCGGGCACCGAACTGGAACCGGGGCTCGCCGGGATCGGCCCCGGCGGGCTCGCGGTGCTGCCGCTGCCGGCGAAGAACGGGGTGGCCGGGGTGTGCCTGGTCGGCTGGGACGCCCCGCACGAGTTCGCCCCCGAGGAGCGGGCCCTGCTGACCGCGACCGCCGGACTCGTGGGGCAGGCCCTGAAACGCGCGCACGCCTACGACGCCGAGCAGGAACTCGCGACGATGCTCCAGCGCAGCCTGCTCCCCCGCCGTCTCCCCCGGCTGCCCGGCGGCATCGCCGTGGCCCGCTATCTGCCCGCCCGCCGCGGCCTGCAGGTGGGCGGTGACTGGTACGACGTGATCGCGCTGTCGGAGAACAAGGTCGCCCTGGTCATCGGGGACGTGCAGGGGCACAGCGCCGGGGCCGCGACGATCATGGGCCAGATGCGCACCGCGGTCCGCGCCTACGCCGTCGAGGGCCATCCGCCGGACGTGGTCGTCGCACACGCCAACCGGCTGCTCGTCGGCATGGAGACCGACCTGTTCGCCACGTGCTGCTACGTCGAGCTGGACATGGAGGAGGGCAACGCGCTGTTCGTGCGGGCCGGGCACCTGGCCCCGCTGGTACGGCACCCCGACGGGAGCACCGCGGAGATCGCGGTCGAGGGCGGGCTGCCGCTCGGGGTCCTGGCGGACGCGGAGTTCCCGCTGACGGCGCTGGCGCTGGCCCCGGGCTCGGTGCTCGCGCTGGTGACGGACGGTCTGGTCGAGTCGGCGGCCCTGCACCTGGACGAGGGCATGCGGCTGGTGCGGCAGGCGCTGGCTGCGGCCGATCCCGCCGACCCGGGGCGGATGGCCGACGAGCTGCTGGGCGAGGCCGGGCGGCGGGAGGACGACGTGGCGTTGCTGCTGCTGCGCTACGACGGGATGCGGGTCCGGCCGGTGCGGGCCGGCTGGGTGGTGTGGCGGCTGCCGGACGCGGTGATGCACGCCCGCCGGTTCAGCGCCCGCACGCTGCGGTCGTGGGGCGTGGTGGCCGAGGCGGACTCGGTGCTGCTGGTGGTGTCGGAGCTGGTCACCAACGCGCTGGTGCACACGCAGGGCGCGGTCCGGCTGGATCTGACGCTGGCGGCGGACCGGCTGCGGGTGACGGTGAGCGACTCCTCGCCGCGCGCGCCGGCCAAGCCGGTGGTCGTCGACTGGGAGTCGACGGGCGGGCGGGGGCTGTTCCTCGTCGAGGCGGTGTCGGCGGCGTGGGGCTCGGTGCCGGTCGGCGGCGGCAAGCAGGTGTGGAGCGAGATCGTCGTGTCCCGCCCGGAGGCGGAGCCGGGGCCGGATGCCGGGCAGGAGATGGCACCGGATCCCGAGCCGCCCGGGCCGGACCCGGCCGGGGACCGTACCGGCCGCTGGGGCTGGGGCATGAGCCGTGCCCGCGGACGGGGCCGGGGACGGGGCCGCGACCGCACCGGCGAACGGGACACGGACCGCCCCGCCGGCCGGGCGCACCGCGCGGACACGAACCCCGACCACCCCGACGGCCGCACGCACCGCGCGGACACGAACCCCGACCACCCCGACGGCCGCACGCACCGCGCGGACACGAACCCCGACCACCCCGACGGCCGCACGCACCGCAAGGGCACGGACCCCGACCACCCCCACGGCCGGGCGCCGCACCTCCCGAAGGCGGCCTCTGTGCCGGCCGGGGCCCAGGTCGTGGGAGCGGCTCCGGTTCCGGGGGCGGGCCCGGTGGGCGGGCTCGGTCACCCTCCGTCCCTCGGGGGCCGTGTCCGCGGCCCCCGAGGGCTGCGGCGGCCGGCCGAGGACGGCGGAACCGCTGTGAGCAGGCGTCCATGGCGTGCGGCCGCCCTCCTGATGGCGGCCGTCCTCGCGGCGGCCGGATGCACCGGCGACGGCGGCGGGGCGGGCGGGGACGGACTGACCGTCGGCGTGCTGCTGCCGAGCCGTGCCGTACCCCGCTGGGAGCAGTCCGACAAGCCCATGATCGAGAAGCGGGTGAAGGAGCTGTGCGCGGAGTGCACGGTGATGTACGCCAACGCCGAGAACGACGCGGCGAGCCAGCGGCAGCAGATGACGTCCATGATCACCCGGGGTGCCTCGGCGCTGATCCTGGACGTCGTCGACCCCCGGGCGCTGCGCTCCTCCGTCCGGGAGGCGCACCGCGAGGGCGTGCCGGTGATCGCCTACGACCGCCTCGCCGAGGGGCCGATCTCGGGCTTCGTCAGCTTCGACGGCAACCAGGTCGGCCGGCTCCAGGGCGCGGCGCTCCTCGCGGCCATGGGCCGGCGCGCCGACGGAGGCGGGATCGTGATGGTGAACGGCGACCCGTCGAGCCCCAACGCCGCCTGGTACGAGCGCGGGGCGATGACCGTCCTGAAGGACCGGGTCCGGGTCCTCAGGTCGTACGACACGCTCGGGTGGCGCACCGAGAACGCGCACGACCACATGTCCGCCGCGATCAGCGCCCTCGGCCCGCAGCGGATCGACGGGGTGCTCGCCGCCAACGACTCGATCGCCGCCGGGGTCATCGCGGCCCTCAAGAGCGCCCGGGTCTCCCCGCTGCCCCCGGTCACCGGCCAGGACGCCGACCTCGACGCCGTGCGGCGCATCGTCGAGGGCGAGCAGTACATGACGGTCTACAAGCCGTTCCGGCTGGAGACGGACGCGGTCGCCGCGCTGGCCGTCGCCCTGGCACGCGGCGAGGCGATCGAGGACCTCGTCACGACGACCGTGGACAGCCCCACCGACCGGGACGTCCCGGCGGTCCTGCTCAACCCGGCCGCGGTCACGCGGGACACCATCGGCCGGACCCTGGTGCGGGACGGCGTCTTCACGGTCGACCAGATCTGCACCCCGAAGCTCCGGCGCGCCTGCGACCGGGCCGGGCTCACCCGGTGAGGGAGGTGGTCGCCGTGATCCATCCGCCCGTGCTGGCGTTGCGCGGCATCTCCAAGCGGTTCGGCGGCGTCCAGGCGCTCGTGGACGTGGACCTCAAGGTGCGCGCCGGTGAGGTCGTGGCCCTGGCGGGCGACAACGGCGCCGGGAAGTCCACCCTGATCAAGGTGATCTCCGGGGTGAGTCCCGCAGACCGGGGCGTGATCGAGTGGGAGGGGCGCCCGGTGCAGATCAAACGCCCGCACGACGCCCACAGCCTGGGCATCGCGACCGTCTACCAGGACCTCGCCATGTGCGACAACCTCGACGTCGTCGGCAATCTCTTCCTCGGCCGGGAGATCGACCGGGTGGGCATCCTCGACGAGGTGGAGATGGAGCGGCGCGCCCGCGACCTGATGCGCGCGCTGTCGATCCGCATCCCCGACGTGCGCATGCCGGTGGCGGCACTGTCCGCCGGGCAGCGGCAGGCCGTCGCGATCTCCCGCTCGCTCATGGCCGCGCCGAAGGTCCTGTTGCTCGACGAGCCCACCGCCGCGCTGGGCGTGGAGCAGACCAGCCATCTGCTCGACCTCATCGAGGAGGTCCGCGACCACGGCATGGCGATCATCCTCATCAGTCACGACATGGGTGACATCAAGGCCGTCGCGGACCGGGTGGCCGTGCTGCGGCTGGGGCGCAACAACGGCCTGTTCGACGTGAGCACGGTGACGCAGGAGCAGATCATCTCCGCCGTCACCGGGGCGGCGGACAACGCCGTGGCCCATCGTGCGCGCGGGGACGAGGAGGCGTGGCCGTGAGCCGCGGCGGGCCGCAGCGCGACGGCCCGGGGGCCGGGCGGGTCACGACCGGCCGGACGGAGCGCGGCCGTGGCTGGCAGGAGAGCCTGCGGGGGTACGCCGCCGAGGTGCGCGGGAGCGTGCGGTCGAACGAGCGCGGGCCGGTCCTGGTCATCGCCGGTCTGGTCGTCATCTGGGGTGTCTTCCAGGCGCTGGACGACAAGTTCCTCTCGCCGCGCAACCTGTCGAACATCGGCGTGGACATCGTCGGGACCGGTCTGGTCGCCGTGGGCATCGTGTTCGTGCTGCTGATCCGGGAGATCGATCTGTCGGTCGGTTCGGTCAGCGGCCTGGCGGGGGCGGCGTTCGCCGTGCTGAACGTGAACCACGGGGTGCCGGAGTGGTTCGCGGTGATCGTGGCGGTGGCCGCGGGCACCGCCGTGGGGGCCTTCCACGGTGTCTTCCACGCCTGGCTGGGGGTGCCCGCGTTCGTGGTGACGCTCGCCGGACTGCTGGCGTGGAACGGTCTGACGCTGTACCTGCTGGGCGCGAGCGGCACGATCAACATCGACGAGGAAGGGCTGGTGGCGTCCCTGACCAGCCGGCACTTCGGTGCCGACGCGGCGGCCTACGCGGTCGCCGCGCTCGGCACGGCCGGGTACCTGCTGGCCGCGCGCCGCCGGCGCAGCCGCCACCGGGCCGCCGGCATGCCCTACCGGCCGGAGGGCGAGATCTGGCTGCGCACCGTCCTGCTCGCGGTGGTCGCCTTCGCCGCGGCCCACACCCTCAACCGCTTCCAGGGCCTGCCGCTCGCGCTGCTGATCTTCCTGGTGGTGCTGGTCGTCGCCGACTACGTGCTGCGGCGCACCCGCTACGGGCGGCGGGTGTACGCGCTCGGCGGCGGGGTCGAGGCGGCGCGGCGGGCGGGCATCGGGGTGGAGCGGGTGCGGGTCGCGATGTTCATGGTGTCGGGGACGCTGGCCGCGTTCGGCGGGCTGTTCGTGGCGTCGGGGCTGACCTCGGCGAGCCCGACCACGGCCCGGGCCGCCGGTTCCGGGATGCTGCTGATCAACGCGATCGCGGCGGCCGTGATCGGCGGCACGAGCCTGTTCGGCGGGCGGGGTTCGCCCTGGTCGGTGCTGCTCGGGGTGCTGGTCATCCAGTCGATCGCCTCGGGCATGGGACTGCTGGGGGTGCAGGACGCCGTGCAGTTCATGATCACCGGTGGGGTGCTGCTGGCCGCCGTCGCGGCCGACGCCCTCTCCCGGCGGGCGGCGGCCCGGAGCGGCCTACCCTGATTCCCGGCACTTTGTACGCTTATGTCTAGGAAAGACTTGGATGGGTAAGGGCCGGTTGTCATGACACGGAGCCGCCTCGCCAGGGTGGCCGTGGCCGCCACGGTCGCCGCGGGCCTGGCCCTCGCCGGGTGCGGGGACACCGATCCGCCCGGCGCCGGGGAGCGGGCCGACCTCACCGTGCTCGCCGCGGACGGCCCCCAGATGCAGACCCTGGAGAGGCTCACCAAGCGGCACTTCACCGCGAGGACCGGCATCACGGTCGACTACACGCTGCTCCCGGAGAACGAGGCCCGCGAGCGGATGAACAGCGAGTTCGCCACCCAGGCCGGGACGTACGACGTGGCGAGCGTCAGCGCGTACGAGGTGCCGATCTACGCGGACAACGGCTGGCTCGCCCCGCTGGACTCCTACGTGAAGGCGGACGAGGACTTCGACCAGGAGGACATCTTCCCGAACCTGGTGGCGTCGCTGACCGGGGAGGACGGCCGGCTCTACGCCGAGCCCTTCTACGGCGAGGGCTCCTTCCTGATGTACCGCAAGGACCTGTTCCGCAAGGACGGCCTGACCATGCCGGCGAAGCCGACGTGGCAGCAGGTCGCCGACCTCGCCGCCCGGCTCGACGGCACGGACGGCGCGAGCGGCATCTGCCTGCGCGGCCTGCCCGGCTGGGGCCAGAACCTCGCCCCGATCAACACGGTCGTCAACACCTTCGGGGGCACCTGGTACGACATGGACTGGAACGCGCGCCTGACCTCGCCCGAGTTCCGGAAGGCCGTCGGGTTCTACGTCGACCTGCTGCGCTCCCACGGCCAGCCGGGCGCGGAGCGGATGGGCGTCATGGAGATCCTCGACCGCTTCGTCGAGGGCGGCTGCGCCATGATGTACGACGCCACCTCGCTGGCGTCGACGGTGGAGGCCGACACCTCGGCGGTCAAGGGCAAGGTGGGCTACGTCCCGGCCCCGCACGAGCGGACCGAGAAGGCCGGCTGGCTGTGGACCTGGGCGTGGGGCGTCCAGCAGGCCTCGCGGAACAAGGACGCCGCCTGGGAGTTCATCTCCTGGGCCTCCTCCAAGGAGTACCAGGAGCTGGTCGGCCGGGAACGGGGCTGGACGTCGGCGCCGGCCGGGAACCGCAGGTCGCTGTACGCCAACCCGGAGTACCAGCAGGCGGCCGCGGCCTGGTACCGGCAGGAGTACACGGCGGCCACCGACTCGGCCGATCCGCACAACCCCGGCGTCGCCCCCCGGCCCTACGACGGTATCGGGTTCCTGGGCATCCCCGAGTTCGCCGTGCTCGGCACGGCGGTCTCGGAGCAGATCGCCGCGGCCATCGCCGGGCGTCAGTCGGTGGACACGGCGCTGGAGAAGTCCCAGGACCTCGCCCAGGCCGCGGCGGCGAAGTACCGGGGCGGGTGAAACGGCGCGGGCCGCGCCCCCGGATCACCCGGGGACGCGGCCCTCGAACCGCCTGAGCGGCCCTGCCGGTCCGCCTACTTGCGGATCAGGTTGCGCAGCACGTACTGCATGATGCCGCCGTTGCGGTAGTAGTCCGCCTCACCGGGGGTGTCGATGCGGACGACCGCGTCGAACTCGACACCGGTGTCGGTGGTGACCTTCACCGTGCGCGGGGTGGTGCCCTCGTTGAGCTCGGTGACGCCGGCGATGGAGAAGGTCTCCTCACCGGTCAGGCCGAGGGACGCGGCCGACTGGCCCTCCGGGAACTGCAGCGGCAGGACGCCCATGCCGATGAGGTTCGAGCGGTGGATGCGCTCGTAGGACTCGGCGATGACGGCCTTGACGCCGAGGAGCGCGGTGCCCTTGGCCGCCCAGTCGCGGGACGAGCCGGAGCCGTACTCCTTGCCGGCCAGGACGACCAGCGGGATGCCGGCGGCCTGGTAGTTCTGCGAGGCGTCGTAGATGAAGGAGACCGGGCCGCCCTCCTGCGTGAAGTCACGCGTGTAGCCGCCCTCGGTGCCCGGCGCGATCTGGTTGCGCAGGCGGATGTTGGCGAACGTACCGCGGATCATGACCTCGTGGTTGCCTCGGCGCGAGCCGTAGGAGTTGAAGTCACGACGCTCCACACCGTGCTCGGTGAGGTACTTGCCGGCCGGGGTGTCGGCCTTGATGGCACCGGCCGGGGAGATGTGGTCGGTGGTGACCGAGTCACCGAGCTTGGCGAGCACGCGGGCGCCGGAGATGTCGGAGACCGGGGTGGTCTCCATCGTCATGCCCTCGAAGTACGGGGGCTTGCGCACGTAGGTGGACTCGGGGTCCCACTCGAAGGTGTTGCCGGTCGGGATCGACAGCGCCTGCCACTGGGCGTCGCCAGCGAAGACGTCCGCGTAGGACTTGGCGAACATGTCCTCGCCGATGGCGTTGGCGACGACGTCGTTCACCTCGGCCTCGGAGGGCCAGATGTCCTTCAGGTAGACCGGGTTGCCGTCCTGGTCGGTGCCCAGGGCGTCCTTGGTGATGTCCACCTTCATGGAGCCGGCGATGGCGTACGCGACGACCAGCGGCGGGGACGCCAGGTAGTTCATCTTGACGTCGGGGTTGATGCGGCCCTCGAAGTTCCGGTTGCCGGAGAGGACCGAGGTGACCGCGAGGTCGTGGTCGTTGACGGCCTTGGAGACCTCCTCCGGCAGCGGGCCGGAGTTGCCGATGCAGGTGGTGCAGCCGTAGCCGACGAGGTTGAAGCCGACCTTGTCGAGGTAGGGGGTCAGGCCCGCCTTCTCGAAGTAGTCGGTGACGACCTTGGAGCCCGGGGCGAGGGTGGTCTTGACCCACGGCTTGCGGGTCAGGCCCTTCTCGACCGCCTTCTTGGCCACCAGGGCGGCGGCGACCATGACGTACGGGTTGGAGGTGTTGGTGCAGGAGGTGATGGCCGCGACCGTCACCGCGCCGTGGTCGATCTCGTAGGAGCTGCCGTCGGGGGCGGTCACGGTGACCGGGTTGGACGGGACGGCGGCACCGGTGCCGTCGGCGTGCTGCGGCGCGCCGGCGCCGTTCTCCTGGGTGCCGTAGGCCGGGGCGTCGGAGGCCGGGAAGGACTCGGCGCTGGCCTCGTCGACCGGGGAGGCCGAAGCGGCCGCCTGCTGGGCGACGGGCGCGTCGACGTAGTTGAGGACGTCCTTGGCGAACTGCTCGGCGGCGTTCGCCAGGACGATGCGGTCCTGCGGGCGCTTCGGGCCGGCGATCGACGGGACGACCGTGGCGAGGTCGAGCTCCAGCTTCTCGGAGAAGTCGGGCTCGGCGGCCGGGTCGAGCCAGAGGCCCTGCTCCTTGGCGTAGGCCTCGACGAGCGCGACCTGCTGCTCGGAGCGGCCGGTCAGGCGCAGGTAGTTCAGGGTCTCGTCGTCGATCGGGAAGATCGCGGCGGTGGAGCCGAACTCCGGCGACATGTTGCCGATGGTGGCGCGGTTGGCGAGGCTCGTCGCGGCCACGCCCTCGCCGTAGAACTCGACGAACTTGCCGACGACGCCGTGCTTGCGCAGCATCTCGGTGATGGTGAGCACCAGGTCGGTGGCGGTGGTGCCGGTGGGCAGCTCACCGGTCAGCTTGAAGCCGACGACGCGCGGGATCAGCATGGAGACCGGCTGGCCGAGCATGGCGGCCTCGGCCTCGATGCCGCCGACGCCCCAGCCGAGGACGCCGAGGCCGTTGACCATGGTGGTGTGCGAGTCGGTGCCGACCAGGGTGTCGGGGTAGGCCTTGCCGTCGCGGACCATGACGACACGGGCCAGGTGCTCGATGTTGACCTGGTGGACGATGCCGGTGCCGGGCGGGACGACCTTGAAGTCGTCGAAGGCGGTCTGGCCCCAGCGCAGGAACTGGTAGCGCTCCTTGTTGCGGCCGTACTCCAGGTCGACGTTCTGCTGGAAGGCGTCGTTGGTGCCGAACTTGTCGGCGATCACGGAGTGGTCGATGACCATCTCGGCCGGCGACAGCGGGTTGATCTTGTTCGGGTCGCCGCCCAGCTCCTTGACGGCCTCGCGCATGGTGGCGAGGTCGACGACGCAGGGAACACCGGTGAAGTCCTGCATGATCACGCGGGCCGGCGTGAACTGGATCTCCTGGCTGGGCTGGGCCTGCGAGTCCCAGCCGCCGAGGGCACGGATGTGGTCGGCGGTGATGTTCGCGCCGTCCTCGGTGCGGAGCAGGTTCTCCAGCAGGACCTTGAGGCTGTAGGGGAGGCGGGCCGAGCCCTCCACCTTGTCCAGCCGGAAGATCTCGTACGACTCGTCGCCCACCTGCAGCGTGCTGCGGGCGTCGAAGCTGTTCGCCGACACGACAGTCTCCTTCATTGATGTGCGCGTACCACCACGATCCTGCCGCCATGGCCTCTCGACCGATCCGCTAAGGTAAGGCTAAGTTAGGTAACCCTTACCGGGGTGGCGACTGCGGTGCTCCTCGGCAGATATCTCGATGTCGAGATAACTCTAGTACACCCGGCGCGGTTGGTCATGCCCGGGCGACACCCGAGCCGCATCCCGTATGGCCGAAACACGCCGGTACGCCCCCGGGGGTGGGGTGCGAGCCGGCGGCTGCGCGTCGGCGGCGGTGCCCACCGGACCGCCCCGCTCCCCCCACGAGGCCGGCAGAACGGCTTCAACGGGGCCATCAGAACGGGAACTCGGGGTAACCGAACGGAACCGGGGACCCCCGGTGACACCGAAAGGAGCCCCTGAATGCCCCTCACGTTCCGTAAGAGTTTCCGGATTCTTCCCGGCGTGCGGCTCAACATCAACAAGCGCTCCTGGTCCATCACGACCGGCGGCGGGAAGAACGGCCCCCGGCACACCCGCAGCAGTACCGGACGTCGTACGACTTCGATGGATTTGCCCGGACCTTTCGGGTGGCGGCGCACCACGACGTCCAAGCGACACTGAGGCTGCGGGGCGGGATTGACGACCCCTCACCCGTACGGACCCCCCGTTCGGGCCTGATCTCATATCTGAGATAACCTCAATCCCATGGCAGACGACTACCTCGTACGCATCGGCAAGCTCATCCGTGACGCCCGGCAGCACCGTGGCTGGACGCAGTCGCAGCTGGCCGAGGCGCTCGGTACCAGCCAGAGCGCCGTCAACCGGATCGAGCGCGGAAACCAGAACATCAGCCTTGAGATGATCGCCCGTATCGGGGAGGCCCTCGACAGCGAGATCGTCTCGCTCGGCTACGCCGGTCCGATGCATCTGCGGGTGGTCGGCGGCCGCCGGCTGTCCGGCGCCATCGACGTCAAGACGAGCAAGAACGCGTGCGTGGCGCTGCTGTGCGCCTCACTGCTCAACCAGGGGCGCACAGTACTGCGCCGCGTCGCCCGCATCGAGGAGGTGTACCGCCTCCTGGAGGTGCTGAACTCCATCGGCGTGCGCACCCGCTGGATCAACGACGGGGTCGACCTGGAGATCGTGCCGCCGGCCGAGCTGGACCTGGCGGCCATCGACGCGGACGCGGCCCGCCGCACCCGCTCGATCATCATGTTCCTCGGCCCGCTGCTGCACCGCATGGACCACTTCAAGCTGCCCTACGCCGGCGGCTGCGACCTCGGCACGCGCACCGTTGAGCCGCACATGATCGCGCTGCGCCGGTTCGGCCTGGACATCGCCGCCACCGAGGGGCAGTACCACGCCCGGGTGGACCGCTCGGCAAGCCCGGACCGCCCGATCGTCCTGACCGAGCGCGGCGACACGGTCACCGAGAACGCGCTGCTCGCCGCCGCCCGGCACGACGGCATCACCGTCATCCGCAACGCCTCCTCCAACTACATGGTCCAGGACCTGTGCTTCTTCCTGGAGGCGCTCGGCGTCAAGGTCGACGGCATCGGCACCACCACCCTCACCGTGCACGGCGTGCCGACCATCGACGTCGACGTGGACTACTCCCCCTCCGAGGACCCGGTCGAGGCGATGAGCCTGGTGGCCGCGGCCGTGGTGACGGAGTCGGAGCTGACGGTCCGCCGGGTCCCCATCGAGTTCCTGGAGATCGAGCTCGCGGTCCTGGAGGAGATGGGCCTCGACCACGACCGCACGCCGGAGTACTTCGCCGACAACGGCCGCACCCGCCTGGTGGACCTGACCGTACGGCCCTCCAAGCTGGAGGCGCCGATCGACAAGATCCACCCCATGCCGTTCCCCGGCCTGAACATCGACAACGTCCCGTTCTTCGCGGCCATCGCGGCGGTCGCCCAGGGCAAGACCCTCATCCACGACTGGGTCTACGACAACCGCGCGATCTACCTCACGGACCTCAACCGCCTCGGCGGCCGCCTCCAGCTCCTGGACCCCCACCGCGTCCTGGTCGAGGGCCCGACCCGCTGGCGCGCCGCCGAGATGATGTGCCCGCCTGCGCTGCGCCCCGCGGTGGTCGTCCTCCTGGCGATGATGGCGGCCGAGGGCACCTCGGTGCTGCGCAACGTGTATGTCATCAACCGGGGTTACGAGGACCTGGCGGAGCGGCTGAACTCGATCGGGGCGCAGATCGAGATCTTCCGGGACATCTGACCGGCGGTCGCCACGTGTAGCCCGGCGGGGACGGGAAAGTCCGCCCCTGTGGACGCTGATCTGCTGACCTTCGGACACAGCACCGCCGGGCGGGAGCGGATCGTCGGGCTGTTGCGGGAGGCCCGGGTCGTGGCCGTCGTGGACGTGCGGATCGCTCCCGGCAGCCGGCGTGATCCCGACCTGCTGCGGGAGCGGCTCGGGGTGTGGCTGCCCGCCGGGGGGATCGGGTACCGGTGGGAGCCCGCCCTGGGCGGGTTCCGGCCGCTGCCCGCGGACAGTCCGGACGTGGTCTGGCGCAACAAGTCCTTCCGGGGGTACGCCGCCCACACCCGCTCGCCCGAGTTCGTCACCGCGATGGACCGCCTGCTGCGCGAGGCCGCGGACGCCCGGACGGCCGTGATGTGCAGCGAGGCCGTCTGGTGGCGGTGTCACCGCCGTCTGATCGCCGACTTCGCGGTCCTCGCCCGCGGCGTGCCCGTGCACCATCTCATGCACGACGGGCGCCTCACCCCCCATACGCCGACCGCGGGCGTACGGCTCCGGGACGACGGGCTGCTCGTGTACGACGGCTATGACGGGGAGGCAGCGGGCGGCTGAGGCGGGACCTCGCCGAGTCCGGCGATCGCGGCCGGGGCGTGGCCCGCGGTCGGCAGCGGCCCGCGGATGTCCTCGTCCAGGTCGGACCGTAGCCCAGCAGGACGTCCGCCGGGCCCTCGATGCGGATCTCGCCCAGGGCCGCCGGCAGGAGCAGGGTGCGGGCGCGGTCCAGGGTGCCCGTCCAGGGGCCGGAGGTGACGGCGACCGGGGCGCCCGCGTTGGTGAGGATCCGGGCCGTGGAGAAGATGTGGCGCAGGGCTGCCTGCGTGCCGGCCGTCCAGCGTTCCAGGGCGAAGAAGGGCCCGCGCACAGGATCGTGCGCCGTACACCGTCGTCCACGCGGATGCTCAGGCCCGGGTGGAACTCGGGGCGCGGCTCCGGACGCCACTCGTCGAGGAGGCTCTGGCCCGGGGTACCCCTGGTGCGGGTGGTGCATGCGTGCGGCGGGGGCTCTGCCGGACGGACGGGGAGCATGGCCGGGCGCCCGGCGTGCGCCGCCTGCTCCGGTCGTGATCCGCTTCGCACCGGCCGCAGGGCAGGCCCCGGCCTTACAGGGCGTAAAGCGACCGAAGAATGGATATGGGTCATACGGCGACACGCGGGGAGTGTCCGACGTGCCCGGATGCCGGGCGCAGCGGCTTCAGGGGAGGGAGCGCGCATGCACGGCCGGCCCTTGTATCTCGAACCGCGGAATCCCGAACAGCGGAATCCCGACCTGTCGGATGTCGAACCATCGGATGTCGAAGCCTCGAATGCCGAACCGTCGGATGTCGAAGCGTCTGGTACCGAGCCGTCGGGTGTCGGAGCGCCGACCGCCGAAGCGTCCGCTGTCGGAGCGCCGGCTGCCGATGCCTCGACCGCCGAAGCTTCGGCCGTCGGCGCGTCGAGCGTCGAACCTCTGTATCTCGCGCCCCGGTTGGCGCCACGCCTCGCGTCGCTCCTGGCCGACGCCGGGACCCTGCACGCGCTCACCGGTGCCCTCGGCTCACCGCTGCACGTGGTCGTGCCCGACCAGATCGCGGAGAACCTGGAGCGGTTCCGGTCGGTGTACCGCGCGCACCATCTGGCCGGGCAGGTGTTCTACGCCCACAAGGCCAACCGGTCCAGCGCGCTGCTGCGCCGCCTCGCCGCCACGGACGCGGGCGTGGACGTCGCGTCGCTGGAGGAGCTGCAGCACGCGCTGGGCGCGGGTTTCGCCCCGGCCCGGATCATGGCCACGGGCCCGAAGAACCCGGAGTTCCTGTGGCTCGCGGCCCGCACGGGCGTCACGGTGGGCGTCGACGGGCCGGAAGAGCTGGACCGGCTGGCCGCGCTGGTGCGCGAGCACGCGCTGGACCGGGTGCGGGTCCTGCTGCGGCTGTCCGGGTTCGAGACCACGGGTGTGCGGGTGCTGAGCCGGCGCAGCCGGTTCGGTACGCCCGTACGGGAGTCGGAGGCGTTGCTCGAGGCGGTCGAGCGGCACGGCGACGCGGTCGAGGCGACCGGTGTGGCCTTCCACCTCGACACCACGAGCGTGGCGGAGAAGGCGACCGCCCTGGAGGGGTGCCTGGCGGTCCTGGAGGCCTGCCGGAGCCGGGGGTTACGGCCCCGGGCCGTGGACGTGGGCGGCGGGTTCGGTGTCAGCTACCTTGCCGAGCGCGAGCAGTGGGACACCTACACGAGCGAGCTCACCGCCGCGGTGCTGGGCCGCCGGCCGCCCCTGACCTGGGGCGGGCACGGCTACGGGCTGCGCGAGGAGTCCGGCACCCTGCGCGGCGCGCTCGGCCTGTACCCCGCCCACCGGTCCGTCGCCGGCGCGGCCTACCTGGACGAGGTGCTGGCCCAGCCGGCCCCCTCCCTGGGCGGCCGGCCCCTGGCCGCACTGCTGCTGGAGCACCTGTACGACCTGTACACGGAGCCGGGGCGGGCCCTGCTGGACCAGTGCGGGGTGACGCTCGCGAAGGTGCTGGAGGTCCGTACGCAGGGCACCGACGGGACCCTGCTCGTACGGCTGGCCGCGAAGGCGGACGACATCGCCCTGGAGGACCACGGCGTGCTGATGGACCCGGTCGTCGTCCCCCGGAGCCCGGGCGCGGAGGCCGACGGGCCCGTCGCCGTGCACCTCTTCGGCAGCCTGTGCCTGGAGACGGACCTGATCACCCGGCGCACGGTGTTCCTGCCGCGCCGCCCGGCCCCCGGCGACCTGCTGGCCTTCGCCAACACCGCCGGCTACGCCATGGACTTCCACGCCACGCGCGCCCAGCAGCAGCCCGCCGCCCGCAAGGTCGCCGCCTGGCAGGACAGCGACGCCTGGCGGTGGTGTCTCGACGACCAGTTCTGGCCGATCACGCCTTCGGGGGGAGTCCAGTGAGGTACGACAGCATCACCGAGGCGATAGGCAACACCCCGCTGGTGCGGATCGACCCGGCCGTGCACGGTCTGCGCCACATCGACCTGTACGCCAAGCTGGAGATGCTCAACCCGTTCGGCTCGGTCAAGGACCGGGCCGCCTGGAACATGGCGCGGCCTCTGCTGGACGAGGCGGTCGAACGGGGCAGTCAGGTCGTGGAGTTGTCCAGCGGCAACACGGCGAAGGCCCTGGCGGTCGTCGCGGGCATGCACGGCCTGGGCTTCAAGAGCGTCACCAACCGGATGCGGGTGCCGGAGATCAAGGACCTGTTGCTGCTGCTCGGTGCGGAGATCGAGGAGCTGCCGGGGCAGAGCGAGTGCCTGGATCCGACGGCGACGGACGATCCGCTGACCCTCTTCCACCGGACCCTGTCGGCGTCCGGCGGCGCCTATCTGCACACCGACCAGTACTTCAACCCGCGCAACACCGAGGCCCATCTGACCGGCACCGGCCCGGAGATCGTGAAGGACCTGGACGGGCGGGTCCCGGACTGGTTCGTCGCCTGTGTCGGCACGGCAGGTTCCTCCACGGGGGTGGCCCGGGCGCTGCGCGAGGAGGACCCGTCGGTGCGGGTGGTCGGCCTGGTCGCGGCCAAGTCGGACTTCATCCCCGGGATCCGCACCATCGACGAGGTGCAGGAGGTCGGCCTGTTCGACCCGGACACCTACGACACGATGGAGTCGGTGAGCGCCGACGAGGCGATCGAGGGGATGCTCACGCTGAACCGCCGCTGCGGCATCCTGGGCGGGCCGACCGGCGGGGCCGCGTACTTCGGCGCCGTCCGTCATCTGCGGGCCCTGGACGAGGAGTCCGAGGAGCGGCGCACGGCGGTGTTCATCGTCTGCGACCGGGTGGAGAGCTATCTGAGCTACGTCCGGCAGCGGCGGCCCGACCTGCTGGGCCGGCCGCCCCGGAAGAACTCGCCGGCCGACCTGTCGGAGGCGGAGGTGGGCCGGGCGCCGTCGGTGACGGTGGCCGAGGCCCGCCGCTGGATCGACACCGACGGGCCGCTCGTGGTCGATCTGCGCAGCCCGTACGCGTACGCGGCGCTGCACATCGACGGGTCGGTCAACATCGTCGACGAGCTGTTCGGCGAACTCGTCCGAGGAGGGCTGCCGTTCAGCCGGAGCCGGCCGGTGCTGCTGGCGTGCCCGGTCGGTGAGCAGTCCGCCCGGTACGCGGCGCTGCTGACCCGGATGGGCCACCCGGACGTGCGCAGCCTGGCCGGCGGCATCATCGCCTGGCGGGACGCGGGCGCGCCCCTGGTGCGGGAGTGACGGCCGTGACCGGGAAGAGCGCAGCAGAGGATCCGGGCCCGTGGCAGCGGGGGCTGCGCGCCCAGTTCCCCATCGTCACCGGGCACCCGGAGCTGGCGTACCTGGACAGCGCGGCCACGGCGCAGAAGCCGCGGGCGGTCCTGGACGCCGTGCAGACCTACCTGACGACGTCGAACGCCAACTCCGCGCGCGGCACGTACACCTGGGCGAACCGGACCACGGAACTGGTGGAGCGCACGCGTGAGCGCGTCGCCCGGTTCCTGGGCGATCCCGAACCCGCGGAGTCGGCCGTGCACTTCACCGGCGGCACGACCGAGGGGCTGCGCACGATCGCCCGCGACTGGCTGCCGGGGTTCCTGCGCGACGGCGACGAGATCGTGGTGCCGGAGGCCGACCACCAGGCCAACATCGCGCCCTGGCTGGAGGCGCGGCAGCAACTGGCCCGGGAGGGTGTGCGGGTGCGGGTGGTGCCGATGCCGTACCAGAGCGGCTCAGGCGACTACGACCACCGGGCTCTGGCGGAGCGGGCCGGGCCGCGCACCCGGTTCGTGGCCACCACCCATGTGCACCACGTCTACGGCGGTGACATGAACGTGCAGCGCATCCGCCGGGCGGTCGGCCCGGACGCGGTGATCTGCCTGGACGCGGCGCAGAGCGTCGGTCATCTGCCGGTGTCGGTGGCCGAGTTGGACGTCGACTTCGTCGTCTTCTCCGGGCACAAGGCGCTGGCCCTGCCCGGCACGGGCGCGGTGTGGGCGCGGCAGGCGCGCGGTCCGGCGTTTGTGCCGGGCGGGTGGAGCGGCACCCCGAACACGGTCGGCATCGCCTCGCTCGAAGCGGCCCTGGACTGGCTGGACGCGGCCGGGGTGGACCGGATCGAGCGGTGGACGGCCGACCTGGCGTCCCGGCTCACCGACGGGCTGCGCCGGCTCGACGCCTACGAGGTCCTCGGCTGCCCGCTCAGTCTGGCCGCCGACTCGCCGGTGCAGCGGCGCCGGGGCATCGTCTCGCTGCGGCACCACGCCATCGACTCGGGTGACCTGGGGTTCATTCTCTTCAGCCACGGCTTCATGGTGCGCTCGGATCACCACTGCCAGGGCGACGCCGGCGAGAAGACCGGTTCGGTGCGGGTGAGTCTGCACGTGTACAACACCGTTGAGGAGATCGACCGGCTGCTGTCCGTTCTCGCCTCACTCTCCTGACGGGGCCTGTTGGGCGTAATGAGAACCGTTTCCACCTGTAGGCTCGGTCCGGCAGGAGTCGGGTGCGAGACGGCAAGGTGGAAACGTCCGGATGGGGTTGAGTCTGGCGACGGCGGAGCGGTGGGTGGAGCGCTGGGAGCTCCAGCAGCAGCGGTACGCCGTCGACCGCGAGGAGCGGTTCACGGTGATCGCAGACGTGGTCGAGCACGTCACGGCGGGGCGCGGGAGCCGGCCGCTCGTGGTCGACCTGGGCTGCGGGCCGGGCTCGCTCGCGGCCCGGCTGGTCCGGCGCCTGCCGCGGGCGGAGATCGTGGCCGTGGACCGGGACCCCCTGCTGCTGGAGCTGGGCCGCACCCACCACCCGGACGCCGCCCGCTACGTCGACGCGGAGATCGGCGCGCCCGGCTGGACCGACGCCCTCGGTCTGGACCGGCCGCTGGACGCGGCCGTCTCCACCACGGCCCTGCACTACCTCGACCGGGCCACCCTGCTGCGCACCTACCGGCAGCTCGCCGGGCTGCTGCGCCCCGGCGGTGTCCTCGTCAACGGCGACCACCTCCCGCAGGACGAGGCGGGCCCGGCCGGGATCGCGGCGCACGTCGGGCGGTGCCGGGCCGGGCGGCAGCGGGTGTTCGCGCACGAGGACTGGGGCTCCTGGTGGGCCGCCGTCGCCGAGGAGCCCGAGCTGACGGACCTCCTCGCCGAGCGGCGGCGCCGAGCGGTGGCCGGTGCCGGCACCGGCCACCCGGCCGAACTCCCCGTCTCGGCCCACCTGGAACTGCTCCGGCGGGCGGGCTTCGCACAGGCCGGACCGGTCTGGCAGTACGGCGACAGCTGCGTGGTCGTGGCGGTCCGCTGACCCGTCCCGGTCACCCCTCCGCAGCCGCCGGCTGGAGGGGGCTGCCCCGCCCCGTCAGCCCTTCCGCACCCGCCGGACGCCAGACGGCACCCGTCCGGCAGGTTCCTCCGCGCCCGCCGGACGGCGGGCGGCACCCCGTCCGGGTCGCCCCTCCCCCACCGGCGACTCACTGACGGCGAACCCATCCGGCAGGATCCTCCGCGCCCGCGGACGTCAGACAGCACCCGCCCGGCTCCCTCCCCGACCGGCGACTCACAGACGCCGAACCCATCCAGCAGGATCCTCCGCGCCCGCGGACCTCAGACAGCACCCGCCCGGCTCCTCCCCCACCGGCGACTCACAGACGCCGAACCCATCCAGCAGGATCCTCCGCGCCCGCGGACCTCAGACAGCACCCGCCCGGGCCCCTTCCCCGGCCGGCGAAGGGCGGACGGCGGACGTGGCCGGGTCACCCCTGCGCGGCCGCCGGATGGCGTGCGGCGGTGGGCCGCCGGATCATGCATGCAGGGGATCGCCCCACGCCGGTGCCGCCCTGCCGGTACGGGCCGCGGCGGACCGGCGGCCACCAGCCCTCCCGAGGAGCCCTGATGACCACCGCCGAGCACGTCACCCACCAGGATCACGCGCACGCCCACGGCGACGACTGCGGCCACGTCGCCTTCGGACACGACGACCACACGGACTACGCCCACGACGGCCACGTGCACCGGATGCACGGCGACCACGTCGACGAGTGCGCCCCCGCCGGCCACACCGTGCACCTGAACCACGACCACCAGCACGGCGACGGCTGCGGCCATCTGGCCGTACGGCACGGCGACCACACCGACTACGTGCACGACGGCCACCGCCACGCCGCCCACGAGGGGCACTGGGACGACCACTGACCCGAGCCGGTCTCAGGACAGGGCGTCCCAGTGGACCGTCCGGTCGCACCAGCGTTCCAGCAGCGTGCGGTCGTGGCCGACGGCCAGCAGGGCGGCGCCGGTCGCGGCACGGTAGTCCTCGACGGCCGCGACCAGTGCGGCGGCCGTGGAGGCGTCGAGCATGGCGGTCATCTCGTCGCACACCAGCACGCGCGGGCGCAGCACCAGGGCGCGGGCCAGGCAGGCCCGTTGCAGCTGGCCGTCGCTGACCTCGTGCGGCCGCCTGGTCAGCAGGTCCGGCGTGAGACCGACGGCGGGGGCCAGCTCGGCGATCCGGCCGGGGATCTCCCGCGCCCGGCCGGTGGCGCGCAGGGGCTCGGCGATCAGGTCGGTGAGCGCCAGCCGGGGGTCGGCGGAGAGCCTGGCCTGCTGGAAGACGACCCCGAAGGCGGTGCGCTGATCGCGCGGGGCGCGGTGGCGCCAGTGCCGTACGGGTGCGCCGTCCAGCAGGAGGGTGCCCGAGTCGGGGCGGTGCAGCAGGGCCGCGACCCGGGCCAGGGTGGACTTGCCGCAGCCGCTCGGGCCGAGCAGCCCGACGGATTCGCCCGGGGCCAGGGTCAGGGAGACGTCCCGGACCACCGGGGCGTTCCTGGCGTATCCGGCGGTGATGGAGCGCAGTTCAAGCACGGACGTCCTCCGGCACGTGCGGGTGGTGGCAGGCGACCGCGCCGGGCGGGGGCGGCTGGCTGGTGCAGGTGGCGGTGGCCCGGGCGCAGCGGGGCGCGAAGGCGCAGCCGTCGGGGAGGTCGCCGAGTTCGGGCGGCATGCCGGGCACGGGGGTGAAGGCGCGGTCGGGCAGGGCCTGGAGAAGGCCGCGGCTGTAGGGGTGGCGGGGGCCTGGGTCGCCGAAGAAGGCGCTGGCGTCGGCGAGTTCGACGATCCGTCCCGCGTACATGACCGCGACCCGGTCGGCGATCCGCTCCGCTGCCGCCAGGTCGTGGGTGATCATCAGCAGGGCCCGTCCCGCGCCGTGCGTCCCGGCCGGTTCGTCGACGTGCCGGCGCAGTTCGTCGACCGTACGGTCGACCAGGTCGCGGTCGAGCCCGGTGGTGGGTTCGTCGGCGAGCAGCAGGGGGGCGTCGCCGACCAGGGCGAGGGCGGTGGCGGCGCGCTGGGCGAGGCCGCCGGAGAGCTCGTGCGGGTACCGGTCGAGGTGGGAGGCGGGGAACGCGGCCCGTTTGGCGGCCGTCCCGACGGCGGCGTCCAGGGCGGCACGGCCCCGGGTCGCGGTCAGCGCGGCGATCGTCTCCCGGAGGTGGGAGCGGACGGTGCGCACGGGCGTCAGGTGGGCGGCCGGGCTCTGCGGTACGAGCCCGATGAGCCGGCCCCGTACGGTGCGGGCGAGGGTCCGCTCGCCGGCCGTGAGCAGGTCCAGGTCGCCCAGGAGGGCCGAGCCGGCGGTCTGCGCGTTGCCGGGCAGCAGTCCCAGCAGGGCCGACGCCAGCACGGACTTGCCGCAGCCGCTCTCCCCGATGAGGGCGAGGCACTCCCCCGGCAGCACGTCGAAGCGGGCCCCGGTGACGGCCGCGACGCGCCGCCCGCCGGGCATGAGGAAGCGCACGGACAGGTCGCGCACGGACAGCACGGGGTCTCGGCGGGGAGCGGGGCCGGTCTGCGTGGCGGCCGGCCCCGGCCCGGTTCCGGTGCTCACAGCATCAGCTCCGATCGGTGACGGGGATGGAGCCGCTCCCGCCAGGCACCCGCCAGGCCCGCGATGGCCAGGGTCGGCACGATGAGGAAGAGGCCCGGGAAGAGGGTCGGCCACCACTGGCCGGCGAGCAGGGAGCCGCGGGCGGTCTGGATGAGCGTGCCGAGGCTCGCCGTGTGCGTGGGCAGGCCGAGGCCGAGGAACGACAGCGCCGACTCGTGCCACATGGCGTGCGGCACCATCAGCACGGCGGCGAGGGCGGCCTGCGGGAGCACGGCCGGCAGCAGATGCCGTACGGCCACCCGCCACCGGGACGCCCCGCCGGAGACGGCCGCGTCGATGTGGGGCCGCGACCGCAGCGACAGCACCTCGGCGCGCACGATCCGGGCCGTGGACAGCCAGTGCGTGAGCGCGACCGAGATCACCACCGGCCACACCCCGGGCCGGAACATCGCGACGATGAAGATGCCGAGCAGCAGGTGCGGGACGGACGAGAACGTGTCGACCACGCGCATCAGGGCCCGGTCGGCCCAGCCGCCCAGCGCACCGGCCGCCGCGCCGACGGCGGTGCCGACGACCGTCGCCGTGACCGCCGCCGCCACGCCGACCAGCAGGGACACGCGCAGCCCGTAGACGCAGCGCAGCAGCAGGTCGCGGCCGACGTCGTCGGTGCCGAAGGGATGCCGGAGCGAGGGCGGCTCGAGCTTGGCGGCGAGGTCGACGGCCTGCTGGTCGAGCTGGACCAGGGGCGGTACGAGCAGCACGGCCAGGGCGGTCGCGGCCACCAGTACGGCGGAGGTGCGCACGCGCAGGGCGCGGGTGGAGCGGCGCCTGGGCCCGTGCGAGCGCCAGGCGCTCTCGGGCGGGGTGCCGGCGGCTGCCGGCGCGTCACATGTCACTGAGCTTCACCCTCGGGTCGAACAGTCCGTAGAGCAGGTCGGCGAGCAGGTTGCCGGCGAGGACGGCGGCGGTGGCCAGGGCCGTCAGGCCGGCCAGCAGCGGGAAGTCGACGGCGGTGGCGGCCTCGACGGTGGCGGCGGCGATGCCCGGCCAGCTGAAGACGCTCTCCACCAGCAGCGCCCCGGTGATGAGTTCGGGCACGCGCGAGCCGATCAGCGTGAGCACCGGCAGCAGTCCGGAGCGCAGGGCGTGCCCGAGCAGTACGGTGCCTTCGCTCAGGCCGCGGGCGCGGGCGCCGCGCACGGGGTCCTCCGCCAGGGCGTCGCCGACGCCCTGGCGGACGTACAGCGTGAACCAGGGCAGCTGGGAGACGGCCAGGACACCGGCGGGCAGTACGAGGTGGCTCGTGACCTGCCCGAAGGTCACCTGTTCGCTGCCGGTGTCGGTCAGGCCGCCGGCCGGCAGGACGTCCCACCGCAGGGCGAACAGCCAGATCGCCAGCAGCGCGATCCAGAAGACCGGGGCGGCCTCCAGGGTGTAGGCGATCGAGGTGACGGCCCGGTCGACGGCGGAGCCGGGGCGGCGGGCGGCGAGCACGCCGAGGACCGTGCCCACCAGGACGGCGGCGGCGAAGGCGACCGCGCAGAGCAGCGCGGACCACACGAGCCGTTCGCCGATCACCTGGGCGACCGGCTGCCGCAGCACGCTGGAGTGGCCGAGGTCGCCGGTGACGGCGGAGGTGAGCCAGTCCCACCAGCGGACGGCGAACGGCCGGTCCACACCGAGGTTCTCGCGCAGCCGGTCCAGGGTCTCCTGGTCGGCGCCGAGCGCGGCGGTGCCGGCGTAGGCCTTGACGGGGTCGAAGGGGGAGGCGGCGGCGATGGCGAACACGCCGAAGGTGACCACGAGCAGGACGGGGACGGCGAACAGCGCCCGCCGCCCCGCCAGCCGTGCCATGGCTCCCCAGGGCACGCGGCTCACTTCTTCGGCTGCCAGTCCTCGAGGTTCCACCAGGGGCCGCTGGCGAAGCCGTGCTCGTGCGGCTCCAGCTGGGTGGTCAGGCCGTCCCAGCGGTCGGCCAGCACGTAGAGGTGGTCGATGTGGGTGAGGAAGGTGTAGCCGGGGTCCTGCACCAGGGCGCGCTGCACCGTGGCGTAGGCGGAGCGGCGCTTGTCGGGGTCCTGGCTGCGGCGGGCCTCGTCGAGGGCGCGGTCGACGGCCGGGTTGTCGTAGCGGGCCATGTTGTTGAAGCCGTCGCCGGCGAGGGAGGAGTGCAGCAGGGTGTAGAGGCCGAAGTCGGGGTCGCCGGTGCTGCCGAAGCCGGCGAGGACGGCGGTGTCCTTCATGCGGGGCTCGATGACCTCCCAGGTGGCGCTCTCCACCCGCACGTCGATGCCGGCCTTCTTGGCGTCGGAGGCGTAGGCGAGGGCGTGGTCCTGGCGGACCTTGTCGCCGGAGGGGTAGAAGAGGCGGAAGGACGCCCGCTGTCCGTCCTTGGCGCGGATGCCGTCCTCGCCGGGCTTCCAGCCGGCCTCGTCGAGGATCTTCTTCGCCCCGGCGAGGTCGTGGGCGCGTTCGACGGCCTTGCTGAACGCCGGGTCGTCGACGGGCAGCGGTCCGTACGCCGGGCGGCCGGCGCCGTCGAGGATCCGGTCGACCATGGCCTTGCGGTCGACGGCGGCGTCCAGGGCCCGGCGGATCGCGCGGTCGCCGGTGACCTTTCCGGCGGTGGGCAGGGTGACGGCCCGGAAGTCGTAGGAGCGGGCCTGGTAGGTGCGCTTGCCGTCGTCGTTCTTGAAGGTGGCGGCGAGGTTGGGCGGCAGGACGGCACCGTCGAGGTCGCCGGAGCGCAGCCGGGTGGCGCGGACGTTGTCGTCGGCGACGATGGCCATGGTGAGGCTCTTGACCTTCGGCGCGCCGCCCCAGTAGCGGGGGTTGGCCTTGAAGGTGAGCTTCTCGCCCTTGCTCCACTTCGTCAGGACGTACGGTCCGGTGCCGACCGGTTTCGTGTTGAAGGAGCCGGTGTTCGGGTCCTGCTCGCCCGCGATGTGCTCGGGGACGATGGGCAGGACCGTGCGGGCGGCGAAGGGGGCGTAGGGGTACTTGAGGGTGAAGACGACCTTGTCGTCGCCGCTCGCCCGGACTTCCTCGACGGCGTCCAGCTCGCTCTTGAAGGTGTTGTTCGTCTTCGGGTCGAGGGCGGTGCGGTAGGTGTAGACGACGTCGTCGGCCGTGAAGGGCTCGCCGTCGCTGAACTCCACGCCCTCGCGCAGGGTGTAGGTGTACGTGCGGCCGCCGTCGGTGATCTCGGGCAACGCGGCCGCCAGGGCGGGCTTCAGCTTCAGGTCGGCGTCGCGGGCGAGGAGCCCGTCGAAGATCTTGGAGTTGCCGTCCCTGCCGTAGCCGAGCAGCGGGCTCAGCGTGTCCGGTTCGGAGGGCACCCCGATGACGACGGACGCGGCGGACGCGCCGTCGCCCGAGCCGCCGCCGGGAGCGGAGCAGGCGGTGACCACCGCGGCCAGCGCCGCCGTGACGGCGGCCCCTCGTATCCGACGGGTCGACATGTGACCTCACACCCTTGTTGCGCTAGTCAGGTTGTTGCCAAGACTTCGCAATTAAACAGCCAAGGGGGGTGGTCGCGCACCACCGCGGTGCGGAAGAGCCAGGTCACGGACGCGCCGGACCGGCGGCGGTGCCCTTGAAGCCGGGCCCGCAGCCGGTCCGTTCCCCTCGCGAGCCAGCCCGGGCCGGTCCGGGGCGGCCCCGGGTCGGCCCCGGGTCAGCCCTGGGTGAGGGTGACGGCCTGCCCCGAGGTGGCGTGGAAGGCGGGCAGCGGCAGGCCGCTGAAGGTGCGCAGTTCCAGCAGCGTGGCCTCGACGTGGGCCGCGCCGGGCACCAGCGCCCCGGGCGTGGCCCGGCCCGTGTTGACCCAGCGGTGCACGGCGCCGTCGCACACGGCCCGGGTGCCGCCGATGCCGTGCCGGGCGGTGAGGACGCCCTGGCTCACCGAGGAGCTGACGAAGACCGGGCCGCTGGAGCCCGCGCAGCGGTAGGTGCCGGACAGGGTGACGGTGCCGTCGGCGGCGATCCGGCCGACCGCGTCGACGGTGACGGACTCGCCGGGGGCGGCGGCGGACGCGGCGGCGGGGGCCGCGCCGGCGCCGGTCAGCGCCAGCAGCGCGGCGACGGCCGTCGCGCCGAGAAGGGGACGTGGACGCATGGGGGAAACCTCCCGAAAGGAGTGGAATGTCCTGACTCCCACAGGTACCGGCCCGCCGGTCCGCCGCCCGTGACCCTCACCCCTTCGGTGGCGAGTTGGCGCCGGGCGTCGCGGGACCGTCCGGGGATTGTCCGGGGCGTGTCACGCTTGCGGCCGCACCGTTCCGACGAGTCCGGGACGGGAGGATGGTCTGTCTGTACGAGCCGTTCGAAGAGTTCGGACGGCCCTACCGACGTGGAGGTGCGCCATGTGTGCCCACGAGCCCCTGTGCCCCGCGACCGGCTCCCCCGCCCCGCACGTCGTCGCCGCCCGGCCCGAGCAGGGCTGGAGCCTGCTGTGCGACGGGGCGATCGTCTTCGACGACACCGGCGAACTGCTGCCCGACGGACGCGTGGTGGAGCCCCGCCGGGTGGGTGTGGAGGCGCTGGCCGTCGCGGCCTGAGCCGCCGGCCGCGTCAGGGCAGGATCGCGAAGCCGTCCAGTTCCACCAGTGCCTCCTCGTCCCACAGGCGGACCACCTGGACGACCGCCATGGCGGGGTAGTCACGGCCGGCCAGTTTCCGCCACCGGGCGCCCAGTTCGCGGGCGTGGGTGCGGTACGCGGCGACGTCCGTGGCGTAGACGGTGACGCGGGCCAGGTCGGCCGGGGTGCCGCCGGCCGCCGCGAGGGCGGCCAGCAGGTTGGCCAGGGCCTTCTCGAACTGCTCGGGCAGGGTCGCCCCGGTCACCTTGCCGTCGGCGTCGAGGGCGGTCTGCCCCGCCAGGAAGACCACGCGGGAGCCACCGGCCACGACGGCGTGGGAGAAGCCGGCCGGCGGGGCCAGCCCGGGCGGGTTGACGCGTTCGATGCTCACCGTGCCTCCTGCCGGGCGTACAACTCCTTGGCGATGATGCCGCGCTGGACTTCGCTGGCGCCCTCGTAGACGCGCGGGGCGCGCACCTCGCGGTAGAGGTGTTCGAGCAGGTGGCCGCGGCACAGCGCGCGGGCCCCGTGCAACTGGACGGCCGTGTCGACGACGTACTGCGCGGTCTCGGTGGCGAGCAGTTTCGCCATGGCGGAGCGGCCGGGTACGTCCGGGGCGCCCTCGTCGTAGGCCGTCGCGGCCGCGTAGACCATCAGCCGGGCCGCCTCCGTGCGCACGGCCATCTCGGCGACCTGGTGGGAGACGGCCTGCAGATCGCGCAGCTTGCCGCCGAAGGCGTCCCGGCGGGCGGTGTGGTCGAGGGTCGCGTCGAGCGCCGCCTGCGCCATGCCGACGGCGAAGGCGCCGACGCTCGGCCTGAACAGGTTGAGCGTGCCCATGGCGACCCGGAAGCCGCGGTCGACCTCGCCCAGCACGTCGCCGGCCGTCACGGGTACGCCGTCGAGGTCGAGCGCGCCGACGGGGTGCGGCGAGAGCATGTCGAGCCCGCGCCCGGTCAGCCCGGGGCGGTCGGCGGGCACCAGGAAGGCCGTGACGCCCCGGGCCCCGGCGCCGGGGGTGGTCCGCGCGAAGACGGTGTAGAAGTCCGCCTCGGGGGCGTTGGAGATCCAGCACTTCTCGCCGGTGAGGCGCCAGCGGGCCGGGCCGTCGGGGTGGGCGGTCAGCTCCAGCGCCGCCGCGTCCGAACCCGCCCCGGGCTCGCTCAGGGCGAAGGCCGCGATCGCGGTGCCGTCGCTCACCCGGGGCAGCCAGCGGGCGCGTTGGGTCTCGGTGCCGTGCGCGTGGACCGGGTGGGCGCCGAGGCCCTGGAGGGCCAGCGCCGTCTCGGCCTCCGTGCAGGCGTGGGCCAGGGATTCGCGCATCAGGCACAGGTCGAGCGCGCCCGAGGTGAACAGGCGCCCGAGCAGGCCCAGTCGGCCCAGTTCGGCGACCAGGGGCCGGTTCACCCGGCCCGGCTCGCCCTTCTCGGCCAGCGGGCGCAGCCGCTGCGCGGACAGGGCGCGCAGCTCGGCGCACCAGGCGAGTCGTGCCGGTTCGAGCGAGAATGCGGTCATCGCCGGTCCCTTCTCCGCCGCCCTGCTTCCGGCCGGGCCACTCCGAGGCTATCGCGGACCGTTGACTGTCGTCACCAACACGATACGCTCCAGGGGCGAGCCCACCACGCCAAGGGGGCGAACCGTATGAATCCACGGGGCACGGCCCACGTCGACACCTTCGCCCGCGACCATCTGCCACCCCCGGACCAATGGCCCGAGCTCCGTTTCGACCTGCCGGAGCTGCGCTACCCCGACCGGCTCAACTGCGCCGCCGAGCTGCTGGCCGGCCCGCCCGGCGACCGCCCCGCGTTCCTCACCGCCACCGGTGCGCCGTGGACGTACGCCGAGCTGCGCGCCCGGGTCGACCGCGTCGCCCACCTGCTCACCGGGGAACTCGGCGTCGTCCCCGGCAACCGGGTGCTGCTGCGCGGACCCACCACCCCCTGGCTCGCCGCCTGCTGGCTGGCGGTGCTCAAGGCCGGGGCCGTCGCGGTCACCGTGCTCGCCCAGCAGCGTCCGCACGAGCTGAGCACCATGTGCGAGATCGCCCGGGTGCGGCACGCGCTGTGCGACATCCGCGCCGTCGACGACCTGGCCAAAGCCGAGATCCCCGGCCTGCGGATCACGGCGTACGGCGGTGACGCGCCGGACGACCTCCTGAACCGCCCCGCGCCCGGCACTCCGTACCAGGCCGTCCCGACGGCGGCCGACGACGTGGCACTGATCGCCTTCACCTCCGGAACCACCGGCCGCCCCAAGGGCTGCATGCACTTCCACCGGGACGTCCTGGCGATCGCCGACACCTTCTCCCGGCACGTGCTGCGGCCCCGCGCCGACGACGTGTTCGCGGGCAGTCCCCCGCTCGGCTTCACCTTCGGCCTCGGCGGACTCGTCGTCTTCCCGCTGCGGGCCGGAGCGAGCGCGCTGCTGCTGGAGCAGGCGGGTCCCCGGCAGCTGCTGCCGGCCATCGCCCGGCACCGGGTGTCCGTGCTGTTCACCGCCCCCACCGCGTACCGCGCGATGCTCGGCGGACTCGACGGCCACGACGTGTCGTCGCTGCGCCGCTGCGTCTCGGCCGGCGAGAACCTGCCCGCCGCCACCTGGCGGGCCTGGCACGAGCGCACCGGCCTGCGCCTCATCAACGGCATCGGCGCCACCGAACTGCTGCACATCTTCATCTCGGCCGCCGACGAGAGCATCCGCCCGGGCACCACGGGCGTCCCCGTGCCGGGCTGGCAGGCGCGTGTGCAGGACGCGGACGGCGAGCCGGTGCCCGACGGGCGGCCCGGGCTGCTCGCGGTGCGCGGACCGGTCGGCTGCCGCTACCTCGCCGACCCGCGCCAGCGCACCTACGTGCGCGACGGCTGGAACGTCACCGGCGACACCTACGTCCGCGAGCCCGACGGCTGGTTCCGCTACGTCGCCCGCGCGGACGACATGATCATCTCGGCCGGGTACAACATCGCGGGCCCCGAGGTCGAGGACGCCCTGCTGCGCCACCCGGACGTGGTCGAGGCGGCGGTCGTCGGGCGGCCCGACGAGGAGCGCGGACAGGTCGTGGTGGCCTTCGCCGTGCTGAAGGAGGGCGCCGACCGGGACGCCGAGACGCTGCGCGCCTTCGTCAGGGCCGAACTGGCGCCGTACAAGTGCCCGCGCGAGATCGTCTTCCTGGACGCGCTGCCGCGCACGGCCACCGGAAAGCTCCAGCGGTTCCGGCTGCGCACCGGCGGCCCGCCCACCGGAGGCAGCCGGGACTGATCCGTACGACCTAAGATGATCAACGTGTCCGACCAGCATGCACCACGGTCTCTCATCGTCACGCTCTACGGCGCGTACGGGCGCTTCGTCCCGGGCCCCGTGCCCGTCGCCGAACTGATCCGGCTGCTGGCCGCGGTCGGCGTGGACGCCCCGTCCGTACGCTCCTCGGTGTCGCGGCTCAAAAGACGCGGACTGCTCGTGCCCGCCCGCACCGCCCAGGGCGCGGCGGGCTACGAACTGTCCCCGGACGCGCGCCAGTTGCTCGACGACGGCGACCGGCGCGTGTACGCCGCCGCGCCGCCCGAGGACGAGGGCTGGGTGCTCGCGGTGTTCTCGGTGCCCGAGTCGGAGCGTCAGAAGCGGCACGTGCTGCGCTCCCGCCTGTCCGGACTCGGCTTCGGCACGGCGGCCCCGGGCGTGTGGATCGCGCCCGCGCGGCTGTACGAGGAGACCCGGCACACCCTCGCCCGGCTGCGGCTCGACACCTACGTCGACTTCTTCCGCGGCGACCACCTCGGCTTCGCCCCGACCGCCGACGCCGTCGCCCGCTGGTGGGACCTGGCCGCCATCGCCAAGGAACACGAGGCGTTCCTCGACCGCCACGAGCAGGTCCTGCGCGCCTGGGAGAAGCGCGAGGACACCCCGCCCGAGGAGGCCTACCGCGACTACCTCCTCGCCCTGGACTCCTGGCGCCACCTCCCCTACACGGACCCGGGCCTGCCCGCGGAGCTCCTCCCGCAGGACTGGCCGGGGGTCCGTTCGTCGGCGGTGTTCCGGGGGCTGCACGAGCGGTTGCGGGAGGCGGGGGCGGGGTTCGTGGGGTTGTGACGGCCCGGGCGGCCCCGCCCCGTGGCTGTCGTTAGCTCCGCCGCGCCCCCGGGTACTCGGCAGCACGCCTCGCACCCCGCACCACACGCTGCACCCGGGAGGCGGCCATGGAACGACAGGAAGGCCCGGCGCGGCCGGCCCTGATCGTGGTCGACATGATCAACACCTACGACCACGAGGACGCCGAGCTGCTCGTGCCGTCCGTCGAGCGGGTCGTGCCCGTCATCGCGGACCTGATCGACCGGGCCCGCAGGGCGGAGGTGCCGGTCATCTACGCCAACGACAACTTCGGGCGGTGGCGCTCCCACCACGGAGAGCTCGTCGACGCCGCGCTCGCCCGGCCGCACGCCCGTCTGATCGAGCCGATCCGGCCCGACGAGGAGTCGCTGTTCGTGGTGAAGGCCCGCCATTCGGTCTTCTTCGAGACACCCCTGGCCTACCTGCTGCGCAGCCTGGGCGTCGGGCACGTGGTGCTGACCGGCCAGGTCACCGAGCAGTGCGTCCTCTACTCCGCTCTCGACGCGCACATCCGCCACCTGGAGGTCACGGTGCCCGAGGACGCCGTCGCCTCCATCCACCCGCACCTGGCCGAGGCCGCCCTGGAGATGATGCAGCGCAACATGGGCGCCCGGATCGTCACGGCCAAGGAACTCGACTTCACCCGCTCCGCCCCGCACACGGCCCCCTAGACGAGGGCCGTCGCCTCACAGGCTCAGCCGCGGCTTCGGTGCGTCCGTGCGGCCCGTCCGGGGGCGGCGGCTGCCCGCGCGGTAGGGAGCCGGCCAGGGGGCGGCCGGGCCCGTGTAGCCCTGCTCGGCCGCAGCGTGCAGGGTCCAGTGCGGGTCGTACAGGTGGGGGCGGGCCAGGGCGCACAGGTCGGTGCGGCCCGCCAGCACGAGGGAGTTGACGTCGTCCCAGGAGGAGATCGCGCCGACCGCGATCACCGGGACGCCGGTGGCGTGCCGGATCCGGTCCGCGAAGGGCGTCTGGTAGGAGCGGCCGAACTCGGGACGCTCGTCCGCCACGACCTGCCCGGTCGAGACGTCGATGGCGTCGGCGCCGTGCGCGGCGAAGGCCCGGGCGATCTCGACGGCGTCCTCGGCGGTCGTCCCGCCCTCGGCCCAGTCGGTCGCGGAGATGCGGACGGTCAGCGGCCGCTCCCCCGGCCACGCGCCGCGCACGGCGTCGAAGACCTCCAGCGGGAAGCGGAGCCGCTTGTCCAGGCTGCCGCCGTAGGCGTCGGTGCGGCGGTTGGTGAGCGGGGAGAGGAAGCCGGAGAGCAGGTAGCCGTGGGCGCAGTGCAGTTCGAGCAGGTCGAAGCCGGCCCGGGCGGCACGGCAGGCGGCCGCCGCGAACTGCTCGCGCAGATCGGTGAGCTGGGCGCGGGACAACTCCCGCGGAATCCGGCCGGACGGCTTGTACGGCAGCGCCGAGGCGGCCACGAGCGGCCAGTTGCCCTCCGGGAGCGGCTCGTCCATGCCCTCCCACATGACTCTCGTGGAGCCCTTGCGGCCGCTGTGGCCGAGCTGCACGCCGATCGCGGTGCCGGGGGACTGCGCGTGCACGAAGTCGGTGATCCGCTTCCAGGCCTCGGCCTGCCGCCCGGTGTAGAGGCCGGCGCAGCCGGGTGTGATCCGGCCCTCCGCGCTGACGCACACCATCTCCGTCATCACCAGCCCGGCCCCGCCGAGGGCCCGCGCGCCCAGGTGGACGAGGTGGAAGTCGCCGGGGACGCCGTCGACCGCCGAGTACATGTCCATGGGGGACACGACGACCCGGTTGCGCAGGGTCAGTCCGCGCAGCCGGAACGGGGTGAACATCGGGGGCGTGCCGGGCGGGCAGCCGAACTCGCGCTCCACCGCCTCCGTGAAGCGGGGGTCGCGCAGCCGGAGGTTGCCGTGGGTGACGCGGCGGCTGCGGGTGAGCAGGTTGAAGGCGAACTGGCGCGGCGGCTGGTCCAGGTGGAGGGCGAGGTTCTCGAACCACTCCAGGCTGGCACGGGCCGCGCGCTGCGTGGAGGCGACGACCGGGCGCCGCTCCGCCTCGTAGGCGGCCAGGGCCGCGGGCAGACCGTCCTGTTCGGACAGGCAGGCAGCGAGCGTCAGGGCGTCCTCGACGGCCAGCTTGGTGCCGGAGCCGATGGAGAAGTGGGCGGTGTGGGCGGCGTCGCCGAGCAGGACGACGTTGCCGTGCGACCAGCGCTCGTTGACGACGGTGCGGAAGGTCGTCCAGGTGGAGTTGTTGGACTTCAGGGGCCGGCCGTGGAGCGTCTCGGCGAAGATCTTGGCGCAGCGCTCGATCGACTCGGCCGTGTCGAGCTCGTCGAAGCCCGCCGCGTGCCAGACCTCCTCGCGCATCTCGACGATGACGGTGGAGGCGTCCGGCGCGTAGGGGTAGCCGTGGAGCTGCATCACGCCGTGCTCGGTCTCGGCGATGTCGAAGCGGAAGGAGTCCAGCGGGAAGTCGACGGCGAGCCAGATGTAGCGGCAGCGGTGGGCCGTGACCCGGGGGCGGAAGACGTCCGCGTAGGTCGCGCGGGTGGTGCTGTGGACACCGTCCGCGGCGATGACCAGGTCGTGGGTCCGGGGCAGGTCGTCGGGGGCCTCGGTGCGGAAGCGGAGGCGGACGCCGAGGTCGCGGCAGCGGGTGTGGAGGATCTCCAGCAGGCGCCGGCGGCCGAGGGCGGCGAATCCGTGGCCGCCGGAGGTGTGGCGTACGCCGCGGTGGACGATGTCGATGTCGTCCCAGCGCACGAAGTCCCGCTGGAGGGCCGCGTAGACCGCGGGGTCGGCGTGTTCGATGCCGCCGAGGGTCTCGTCGGAGAGGACCACGCCGAAGCCGAAGGTGTCGTCGGGGGCGTTGCGTTCCCAGACGGTGATGTCGCGGGTGGGGTCGAGGCGTTTGAGGAGGGCGGCGGCGTAGAGGCCGCCGGGGCCGCCGCCGACGACCGCGACGCGCAGGGGGTCGTCCGCCCCGGTGGGCGCGTGCGGGTGGGGGGTGGTCGTCCGCGCAGTTCCCCGCGCCCCTGAGGGTGTCGCTGTCACCGTCCGCTCCATTGGGGAGGGCGCTTCTCCGTGAACGCGGCGTGGAACTCGGCGTAGTCCTCGCCGTTCATCAGCAGCGCCTGGGTGGCGGCGTCCAGCTCGACCGAGGCCGCAAGGGGCATGTCCAGTTCGGCCGTGAGCAGGGCCTTCGTCTGGGCGTAGGCCAGGGCGGGGCCCTCCGCCAGGCGGCGGGCCAGGTGCCGGGACGTCTCGCCGGCCCGGCCCTCCTCGGTCAGTTCGCTGATCAGGCCGATGCGCTCCGCCTCGGGGGCGCGCACCGGGTCGCCCAGCATCAGCAGGCGGGTGGCATGGCCGAGGCCGACGACCCTGGGCAGCAGGTAGGCCGCGCCCATGTCGCCGCCGGAGAGGCCGACGCGGGTGAAGAGGAACGCGAAGCGGGTGCTGGGGTCGGCGACGCGGAAGTCGGCGGCCAGGGCCAGGACGGCCCCGGCGCCCGCCGCGACGCCGTGCAGCGCGGCGATCACCGGGAACGGGCACTCGCGGATCGCGCGGACCACCTGGCCGGTCATCCGGTTGAAGTCGAGGAGCCGGGCGGTGTCCATGGAGAGCGTGGCGCCGATGATCTCGTCGACGTCGCCGCCGGAGCAGAAGCCGCGCCCCTCGCCGGCCAGCACCAGGGCCCGTACGGACCGCTCCCGGGACAGCTCGGCGAGCAGGTCGCGCAGGTCGGCGTAGGCGCCGAAGGTGAGCGCGTTGAGCTTGTCGGGGCGGGCCAGGGTGACGGTGGCGACGCCGTCGTCGAGGTCGACGCGCAGGTGCTCCCAGCCGGGGGTGCGGGCGGCGGAGCCGGTGAAGGGACTCATACGGGCGGCCTCCTCGGGCGGGCACTGCCTCACTGAGCTCTACCCCCCGAAGCTATCACTCATCCGTGACTGTCGTCATGAGTGCGCGATAGACCGTCCGGGTAGGAATCCGGTGAGCCCGGGTGCGTGCTCCGGGCCGGTCACGTCCGTCACAGGTCGTCCACACCGGCGTAACGGTCGGAGCAGCCGTGCGCGGCACCGCGTTCACCTGGGTAAGCCGTCGGCAACGGAGGCGATGGCGCCCCCGCCGGTGCCCCTCGGACGTGTCCGGAACGTGGCGCCGTACCATTCATAAGGTTGAAAGCAGGATGTCCTGCTCCATGAACGGACCCGCCTTGTACGAACTCCCCTCAGCCCCCGCCTCCTGGCGCGTCGCGCTGCCGCACACCGCGGCGGCGGTTCCCGTGGCGCGCGCGCTGGTCCGCACGGCGCTGGCCGAGCTGGAGCACGGGGCGGACTGCGACACCGCCGAGCTGCTCACGGCGGAGCTGGTGGCCAACGCCGTGGAGCACACCTCGGGCGAGACGCCGATAGAGCTGGTCGTGGAGCTGATGCCGTCGGGCTGCCGGGTCGAGGTGCACGACACCGACCCGGCCCCGCCCGGTGACCTCACCTGTCCGGCCGGCGGGCCGCCCGACCCCTGGCAGGAGCACGGGCGCGGTCTGCTGCTGATCCGCGCCCTCAGCTCCTCCTGCGGGCACCGGCCGACGGAGTCCGGCAAGGCCGTGTGGTTCAGACTGCCTGCGGTTCCCGCTCAGCGGCGTCCGCCGGCGTGAGGCGGGCGAGCCGCGAGTTCCGGCGCCCGTAGAGCAGGTACAGGGCAGCGCCGACCGCGAGGAACACGGCGAACTGGAGCCAGGTCGCGCCGCCCGTCTCGTACATCAGGTACAGGCAGAAGCCGACGCCGAGCAGCGGGGTGACCGGGTACAGCGGCACGCGGAAGGTGCGGGCGAGGCCCGGCTCGCGGCGGCGCAGGGCGATGACCGCGATGTTGACGACGGCCATGATGGCGAGCGTGCCGATGGTGCACAGGTTGACCACGGCGTCCAGCGGCGCGAAGGCGGCGGGCAGCGCGAAGACCAGCGCGACGATCAGGGTGCCGGCGACCGGCGTGGAGGTCCGCGGCGAGACCTTCTCGAAGACCCGCGGGATGAGCCCGTCGCGGGACATGGACATGAGGATCCGGGTCTGGCCGTACATCACGGCGAGCACCACCGAGGCGATGGCGACGACCGCGCCGAAGGCGATCACACCGCCCCCGACGGTGGAGCCGGTGACCTGGTTGACGACGTACGAGAGCGCGGCGGGGCGGCCGCCGACCGCGTCGCCGCCGATGGCGCCGATGGCCGCGAGGGCGACCGCGCAGTAGAGCACGGTGACCAGGCCGATGCAGACCAGGATCGCGACGGGGATGTCCCGGCGGGGGTTCTTGGCCTCCTCGCCGGCCGTGGTGATCGCGTCGAAGCCGATGTACGAGAAGAAGGCGGCGGTGGTGCCCGCGCCGATGCCGGCGAGGCCTTCGGGGGAGAACGGGGTGAGGTTGCCGTCCTCGAAGGCGGTGAAGCCGATCGCGACGAAGGCCACCAGCACGGCGAGCTTGAGGACGGCCATCGCGGCCGTGGCCCGGGCGCTCTCCCGCACCCCGCGGACCAGCAGCACGGCGGCCATGGCGATGACGATCACGGCCGGGAGGTTGACCACGCCGCCGTCGGCGGGTCCGCCCGACAGGGCCGCGGGGAGCCGCAGTCCGACCAGGCTGTCGAGGAGCTCGTTGACGTACTGGCTCCAGCCGACCGCCACCGCGGACACCGACACGCCGTACTCCAGCAGCAGGCACCAGCCGACGAGGAAGGCCGTGCCCTCGCCGAGTCCGGCGTAGGCGAAGGAGTACGAGGAGCCGGAGACCGGGATCGCGCCGCCCAGCTCGGCGAAGGCGAACGCGGTGAACACGCAGGTGATCGCGGCCAGGACGAAGGAGACGACGACGGCCGGGCCGGCCTGGGCGACCGAGTCGGACAGGCCGACGAAGATGCCGGTGCCGACGATCGCGCCGACGCCGAAGCAGACGAGCTGGAAGAGGCCCATCGTGCGCTTGAGGCCGTGGCCTTCGCGGTCGGCGCCGGATTCGGCCACCAGCAGATGGGGCGACTTGTAGCGGGGCATGCGGGTGGTGCTCGTTTCTGGTGGTGCGGAGTGCGACGGGTGTGTCGCGCGGACGGCCACGGAGGAGGGGTGGTTCCGGACCGCCGGTCAGCATAAGGCCTGTTCAGGCGAGGGTCGCCGCGGCCGGTTCAGGCCAGGGTCGCCACCAGGACCGCCTTGATGGTGTGCATCCGGTTCTCCGCCTCGTCGAAGACGACCGAGTGGGCCGACTCGAAGACCTCGTCGGAGACCTCCAGGTGGTCCAGGCCGTGCGAGGCGTGGATCTCCCGGCCGACCTTCGTGCCGAGGTCGTGGAAGGCGGGCAGGCAGTGCAGGAACCTCACGTCCGGGTTGCCGGTGGCGCGCAGGACGTCCATGGTCACGGCGTACGGGGCGAGGGCGGTGATGCGCTCGTCCCAGACCTCCTTCGGCTCACCCATGGAGACCCACACGTCGGTGGCGACGAAGTCGGCGCCGCGCACGCCCTCGTCCACGGTCTCGGTGAGCGTGACCCGGGCGCCGCTGCTCTCGGCGAGCGCGCGGGCCCGGTCGACGACCTCCTCGGCGGGCCAGTAGGCCTTCGGCGCGACTAGCCGTACGTCCATGCCGAGCAGCGCGCCGGTCACCAGGTAGGAGTTGCCCATGTTGAAGCGGGCGTCGCCGAGGTAGGCGAAGGCGACCTCGGTCAGCGGCTTGGCGCAGTGCTCGGTCATGGTCAGCACGTCGGCGAGCATCTGGGTGGGGTGCCAGTCGTCGGTGAGCCCGTTGTAGACGGGCACCCCGGCGTGCGCGGCCAGTTCCTCCACCTTCTGCTGGCTGTCGCCCCGGTACTCGATCGCGTCGTACATCCGCCCCAGCACCCGCGCGGTGTCCTTGACCGACTCCTTGTGCCCGATCTGGGAGCCGGAGGGGTCCAGGTACGTGGTCGAGGCGCCCTGGTCGGCGGCCGCGACCTCGAACGCGCAGCGGGTGCGGGTGGAGGTCTTCTCGAAGATCAGCGCGATGTTCCGGCCCCGCAGGTACCGGGTCTCGGTCCCGGCCTTCTTGGCGGCCTTCAGCTCGGCGGCCAGCTCGACCAGCCCGCGGAACTCCTCCTCGGTGAAGTCCAGCTCCTTGAGGAAGTGGCGGCCGGCGAGGGCGGTCGGGACAGTCGCCATGGGGTGCTCCAGGGTGCGGTTGCGGAAACGGGAACGGGATCGGGGACCACAGACTCCTGGAATACTATACGAAGCTCAGCATGCCTATACGGGGCCGAATGCGCTCACACGGGGTCGCGCTCGACCGGGCAGCTCATGCACCGCGGTCCGCCCCTGCCCCGGCCCAGCTCGCTGCCCGGGATCTCTATCACCTCGATGCCCTGTTTGCGCAGGTGCGTGTTGGTGGTCGCGTTGCGCTCGTAGGCGACCACGACGCCGGGCTCGACGGCCAGCACGTTGCAGCCGTCGTCCCACTGCTCGCGCTCGGCCGCGTGCACGTCCTGCGTCGCGGTCAGCACGCGGATCTGGTTCAGGCCGAGGGCCGCCGCGATCGCGCGGTGCATGTGCTCCGGCGGATGGTCGGTGACCTTCAGCTCCTTCTCCCCCACGCCCGGCTCGATGGTGTACGAGCGGAGCATGCCCAGGCCCGCGTACTGGGTGAAGGTGTCGCCGTCGACCATGGTCATCACGGTGTCGAGGTGCATGAACGCACGGCGCTTCGGCATGTCGAGGGCGACGATCGTCTCGGCCGAACCGGCCGCGAACAGCTTGTGCGCGAGCATCTCCACGGCCTGCGGGGTGGTCCGCTCGCTCATGCCGATGAGCACGGCCCCGTTGCCGATGACCAGCACGTCACCGCCCTCGATCGTGGACGGGTAGTCGGCCTGCCCCTGCGACCAGACGCGGAAGCTCTCGTCGCGGAACAGCGGGTGGTGCCGGTAGATCGCCTCGAAGTGCACGGTCTCGCGCTGCCGGGCGGGCCAGCGCATGGCGTTGATGGAGACGCCGTCGTAGATCCAGGCGGAGGTGTCCCGGGTGAACAGGTGGTTGGGCAGGGGGCCCAGCAGGAAGTCGTCGAGCTCCATGGCGTGGAAGCGCACGGAGGTCGGCTCGGGGTGCTCGTCGAGGAACTCCCGCTTGGTCATCCCGCCGACCAGCACCTCGGCGAGCTGCCGGCCGGGCAGGTTCTCGAAGGCGGCTCTGAGGTGGTCGGTGGCCAGCGGGCCGTACTCCTTCTCGTCGAAGACCCGGTCCAGGACGAGGGATCTGGCCTCGGGGACCTCCAGCGTCTCGGCCAGCAGGTCGCCGAAGAGGTGGACGGCGACGCCCCGGTCGCGCAGCACGTCGGCGAAGCCGTCGTGCTCGGCCCGTGCCCTGCGCACCCACAGCACGTCGTCGAAGAGCAGCGAGGTCTTGTTGCTCGGGGTGAGCCTTTTGAGCTCCAGGTCGGGCCGGTGCAGGATGACGCGGCGCAGCCGCCCGGCCTCGGAGTGGACGTGGTATGCCATGCCTTCATCCTGACCGCGAAGACGCACCTTGACGCGCTCCTCGCACGTTTCGACGCGGTTCTGTTCGCGTCGGGCTGACGACAAGGAGGGGGCGGTGGCGGGGAGCTCGGGTGTCAGGCGCCGGGCAGGGGCCGCACAAGCCGCCGGCCGGCTCGCGCCGGGGTGGCGCGAGCCGGCCGGGGGCCGTCGTGCGGGGTCACAACCGCGGGTCCACCGGCTCCGACTCCAGGGCCAGGACCCCGAACACCGCTTCGTGCACCCGCCACAGCGGCTCGCCCTCGGCCAGGCGGTCCAGGGCCTCCAGGCCGAGCGCGTACTCGCGGATCGCCAGGGAGCGCTTGTGGTTGAGGAAGCGGGAGCGCAAGCGGGACAGGTTCTCCGGGCGGGTGTACTCGGGGCCGTAGATGATCCGCAGGTACTCCCGGCCGCGGCACTTGATGCCGGGCTGGACCAGGCGGCCCTGGCCGTCGCGGACGACCGCGCCGAGCGGCTTGACGACCATGCCCTCGCCGCCGCGGCCGGTCATCTCCAGCCACCAGTCGACGCCGGCCCGCACCGACTCGGGGTCGGCGGTGTCGACGTAGAGCCGGCGGGTGGTCTGCAGCAGGCCGCTGCCGTCGTGCTCGACGAGCCGGTCGAGCAGGGCGAGCTGCTCGTCGTGCGGCAGGGCGGCCAGGCTGCGGCCCTGGACGGCGAGGAGCTGGAACGGTGCCAGGCGGACGCCGTCCAGGCCGTCGGTGGTCCAGCAGTAGCGGCGGTAGGCCGCGGTGAACGCGGCTGCCTCGGCGGCGCGTTCACCGGTGCGGGCCAGCAGCCCGGACACGTCGACCCCCCGCTGCGCGGCGCCCCGCAGGGCGTCCAGCGCCCCGGGGAACACCGCGCCGGACGCGGCACCCACGGCGGCGTACTGCGAGCGCAGCAGCCCGGACGCCTTCAGGGACCAGGGCATCAGCTCGGCGTCGAGCAGCAGCCAGTCGGTCTCCAGGTCGTCCCAGAGGCCCGCCGCGCCGATGGCCGTGCGCAGCCGGCCGAGGATGCCCTCGGTGAGGGCGTCGTCGTCCAGGAACGGGCGGCCGGTGCGCGTGTAGAGGGATCCGGTGATCCCGTCCCCGACGCCGAAGCGCCTGCGGGCCGCCTCCGCGTCGCGGCACACCAGAGCCACCGCCCGCGAGCCCATGTGCTTCTCCTCGCACACGACCCGCGCGACGCCGTCCCGCTCGTACTGGGCGAACGCCTCGGCCGGGTGCTCCAGGTACCCGTCGACGTGGCTCGTGGCGGTCGGCGCCATGGTCGGCGGGAGGTACGGCAGCAGCCGCGGGTCCACCGCGAAGCGGCTCATGACCTCCAGGGCCGCCGCCGCGTTCTCCTCACGGACCGAGATCCGCCCCTGGTACCGGGTCTCCACGACCCGCCGGCCGTGCACGTCGGCGAGGTCGAGCGGGCGGCCGTCGTGCCCGCCGGGTGCCTCGCTGCGCAGCGGCTTCAGCGGCTCGTACCAGACCCGCTCGGCGGGTACGTCGACCAGCTCGCGCTCCGGCCAGCGCAGCGCGGTGAGCTTGCCACCGAAGACGGCGCCGGTGTCCAGGCAGATGGTGTTGTTGAGCCAGGTCGCCTCCGGGACCGGGGTGTGGCCGTAGACGACCGCGGCCCGGCCCCGGTACTCCTCCGCCCACGGGTAGCGCACCGGCAGGCCGAACTCGTCGGTCTCCCCGGTCGTGTCGCCGTACAGGGCGTGGCTGCGGACCCGGCCGGAGGTGCGGCCGTGGTACTTCTCGGGCAGGCCGGCGTGGCAGACGACGAGCCGGCCGCCGTCGAGGACGTAGTGGCTGACGAGCCCGTCGAGGAACCGCCGTACCTCGGCGACGAACTCCTCGCTCCGGCCCGCCATCTGCTCGATGGTCTCGGCGAGGCCGTGGGTGTGCTGGACGTTGCGGCCGCGCAGGTAGCGGCCGTACTTGTTCTCGTGGTTGCCGGGGACGCACAGGGCGTTGCCGGACTTCACCATGGACATCACGCGGCGCAGCACGCCGGGGCTGTCGGGGCCGCGGTCGACGAGGTCGCCGACGAAGACGGCCGTGCGGCCCTCCGGGTGGACGCCGTCGGTGTAGCCCAACTTGTCGAGCAGGGCCTCCAGTTCGGCCGCGCAGCCGTGGATGTCGCCGATGATGTCGAACGGGCCGGTGAGGTGGGTCAGGTCGTTGAAGCGCTTCTCGGTGACGACCGTGGCGTGCTCGACCTCCTCCACCCCGCGCAGCACGTGCACCTTGCGGAAGCCCTCGCGCTCCAGGTGCCTGAGGGAGCGGCGGAGTTCGCGGGTGTGGCGCTGGATGACGCGGCGGGGCATGTCGGCGCGGTCGGTGCGGGCCGCGTTGCGCTCGGCGCACACCTCCTCGGGCACGTCGAGCACGATGGCGATGGGGAGCACGTCGTACTGCCGGGCCAGGTCGATCAGCTGACGGCGGGCCTCGGACTGCACGCTGGTGGCGTCCACGACGGTGCGGCGGCCGGCGGCCAGGCGCTTGCCCGCGATGTAGTGCAGGACGTCGAAGGCGTCCCTGGTGGCGCTCTGGTCGTTCTCGTCGTCCGAGACGAGGCCGCGGCAGAAGTCGGAGGAGATGACCTCGGTGGGCTTGAAGTGCCTGCGGGCGAAGGTGGACTTGCCGGAGCCGGAGGCGCCGATCAGCACCACCAGGGACAGGTCGGTGACGGGCAGCACGCGCCCCTCGTGTGTGTCGGTCATGCCGCCTTCGCCTCCTTCGGGCCGGCCAGGGTGAACAGGGCCATCTGGGTGGGCGGTCCCACCTCGGGGTCGTCGGGGCCCACGGGTGCGAACGCGACGCCGTAGCCGTGGCGTTCGGCCACCGCCTCGGCCCAGGTCCGGAACTCGGCACGGGTCCACTCGAAGCGGTGGTCGCCGTGCCGGACGTGGCCGGCCGGGAGGGTCTCCCAGCGCACGTTGTACTCGACGTTCGGGGTGGTCACGAGGACCGTGCGCGGGCGGGCCGAGCCGAACACGGCGTACTCCAGGGCGGGCAGCCGGGGCAGGTCGAGGTGCTCGATCACCTCGCTGAGCACGGCGGCGTCGTAGCCCTTGAGCCGCTTGTCGGTGTAGGCGAGCGAGCCCTGGAGAAGCGTGACGCGGGAGGCCTGCCGCTCGCCCATGCGGTCCAGCTTCAGCCGCCGGGAGGCGATGGTCAGCGCGCGCATCGACACGTCGACGCCGACGATCTCGGTGAACGCCGGGTCCTTGAGGAGCGTCTGCACCAACTGGCCCTGGCCGCAGCCGAGGTCGAGCACCCGGGCGGCCCCAAAGTCGCGCAGGGCGGTGACGATCGCCTCGCGGCGCTGCACGGCCAGTGGGGTGGGCTTCTCCTCGGTCTCGGTCTCCGCCTCGACGGCGTTGTCGATCGCCTCGACCTCGCTGTCGTCGGCCTCGGCGAGCCGCACGAGCTCCAGCCGCTCGGTCGCCCGGCGGGTCAGCGACCAGCGGCGCGAGAGGTAGCGGCTGGTGATCAGCCGCTGCTCCGGGTGGCCGGGCAGCCAGCCTTCGCCGACGCGCAGCAGTTTGTCGACCTCGTCGGGGGCGACCCAGTAGTGCTTGGCGTCGTCGAGGACGGGGAGCAGGACGTAGAGGTGGCGCAGGGCCTCGGCGACGGTGAGCGTGCCGGATTCCAGGACGAGGCCGACGTAGCGCGAGTCGCCCCAGGCGGGGAACTCGGTGTCCAGCGGGACGGGTTCGGCGGTGACCGTCCAGCCGAGCGGCTCGAAGAGCTTCGCGACGAGGCCGGGGCCGCCGCGGGCGGGCAGCGCGGGCACCTCCACGCGCAGCGGCCTGGCCTGGCCGGGCAGCTCCGGGCGGGCGTTGCAGACGCCCTTCATCGCGCTGGAGAAGACGTTGGCCAGCGCCACGGCGAGCAGCGAGGAGGCCGCGTAGGGGCGGTCGTTGACGTACTGGGCGAGTGCCGCGTCCGGGGCGCCGCCGCGGCCCTTGCCCTTGCCCTTCCTGACCAGGGCCACCGTGTCCACTTCCAGCAGCAGGGCCGCCGTGCAGCGCTGGGCGTCGGCCTCGGGGTAGAGGACGTGCGCCGTGCCGGAGGAGGTGGAGAACGTCTGCGCCTTGTCGGGATGCTTGTGCAGCAGGTAGCCGAGGTCGGTCGCGGGACGCTCAGGGGTACCGGTGGTACTGATCGTGAGGAACATGCGGAGGGCCTCTCCGGCGGGTCGGATGACTGCGGTGCCGTGCGCGCGAAAGCCCCCAGGAGTGGTGATCCTGGGGGCTCGGCAGGACGACGCCCACAGCTTCGCACAGCTGTGCCCACCTGCGCCTTCGTTTATCGAGGCGGCTGGACCCGGCCCGCTACGGCAGCTGCGACTGCACCTGCGAGGAGATCAGCTCCAGGTGGTCCAGGTCGTCCAGGTCGAGGACCTGGAGGTAGATGCGGCTGGAGCCGGCCTCGGCGTAGCGGCCGATCTTGTCGACGACCTCGGCCGGGGAACCGGCCAGGCCGTTGAGCTTGAGCTCCTCGACCTCGCGGCCGATCGCGGCGGCCCGGCGGGCGACCTCCTGGTCGTCCCGGCCGACGCAGACGACCAGGGCGTTGGAGTACGTCAGGTCGTCGCCCTTGCGGCCGGCCTCCTCGGCGGCGGCGCGCACCCGGCCGAACTGCCGCTCACTGTCCTCGACGGAGGCGAACGGCATGTTGAACTCGTCGGCGTACCGGGCGGCCAGCCGCGGGGTGCGGGTCGGGCCGTGGCCGCCGACGAGCACGGGGATCCTCGCCTGCGCCGGCTTGGGCAGGGCGGGCGAGTCCGTGAGGTCGTAGTAGGTGCCGTGGAAGTCGTAGGTCTTGCCGGCGGGCGTCGCCCACAGGCCGGTGACGATCTCCAGCTGCTCCTCGAGCCGGGCGAACTTCTCCTTGGGGAAGGGGATGCCGTAGGCCTTGTGCTCCTCCTCGAACCAGCCCGCGCCCAGGCCGAGTTCGACGCGGCCGCCGGACATCTGGTCCACCTGGGCGACCTGGATGGCGAGCACGCCGGGCAGCCGGAACGTGCCGGCGGTCATCAGCGTGCCGAGGCGGATGCGCTTGGTCTCGCGGGCGAGTCCGGCCAGGGTGATCCAGGCGTCGGTGGGGCCGGGCAGGCCGTCCACGTTGCCCATGCGGAGGTAATGGTCGGAGCGGAAGAAGGCGTCGAAGCCGAGGTCCTCGGTGGCCTTGGCGACGGCGAGCAGAGTGTCGTAGGTGGCCCCCTGCTGGGGCTCGGTGAAGATGCGAAGATCCATGCTTCCATCCTGCACGCCGGGGCGCCGGATCACGCGATCGGTCCCCCGTCCCACCCGGACCCCGGTCGGGTGAAATTACGTCAATACCGCAGGACCGGCCGGACCGGGCCAGTGACCGCCCCCGGCGGTGATCGTTTGCTCGGGCGGAGCCGGAGCCCCCGGCTTCCGCGCCGGCCCGTCACCGCCGGGGCGTCACCCGCGTCGGCCTCCCCGGGGGCCGGGGGCCGAGGAGGCCGTCATGTCCGAAGAGACCGTGCCGCAGCAGGGCGGGACCGGACAGCCGAAAGGGCTGTTGCAGCAGATGGAGGAGCTGATGGCGGCGTTGAACGCGGACCTGTCGGCGTTGGACGCGGACCTTCAGGCGTCGGGGGACGCGGGGCGGGAGACCGTCGGGGAGGGGCAGGCCGGCTAGAACGCCGTGTCCCCCCGGGGGGCGGGGGCGGGGGCGGGGGCGGTGGGATCGGGCTCCGGCCCGGGCGGCGGGGCGGTGGGATGGGGCCCCGGCCCGTTCACCGAGACAGCGGAGGCAGGCCCCGGCCCAATCACCGGAGCGGCGGAAACGCCCTCCGGCCCCGTGCGGCGGGGCGGCGGGATCGGGCCCCGGCCCGTTCACCGGGACGGCGGCACCCGTCCTCGCCTGCCTTCCGCTGCGGTGGTGCGTCTCCGCCTCAGCCCGCCTCCCGCGCCGGCAGCGCCTGTTCGCGGTCCGCGAGTCTGCGGAGCATCTCGAGGACGCGGTCGCGGGACTCGTCCGCCGCGTCGATGGCCTCCATGCACTGCCAGTACGTGCCCTCGTCGGCCGCGGCGCAGGCCAGGGCGACCAGGGCGATGCCGACCTCGCCGAGGAGGCCGCCGAGGTACATCAAGGTGTGGCGGGCGTCGCCCAGCTCCGTGAGCTGGCCCGCCCGCAGCTCGCCCGGGGCCAGTTCGGGCGCGTCCAGGACGCCGCAGCCGCGGCCCGCCAGCTCCGTCAACCCCAGGGCCTCATCGCGGAGTTCGGGTGGCCCGGCGACCGCGAGGCGGCTCCCTATCGCCTGTGCGAGGGCCTGCGCCTGCCACACCTCGGCCATGACCTCCCCTGCCTCGCCGCCCGCGGCCAGGGACCGCCTGCTCGTCACGATGAGCCGCACCGCGTCCATGCGCTGCCCCCGTCTTGTCCGACGCGCCCCGCGCGTCCGCCTGCCCGAACTCCCTTGTTCACTACCCAGAGTGAAGGCCCGTGAGACCAAAAGCCAGAGGAAGACGGAAATTAGCGGACAACAATTCGGATTCGAGCCGCCTTTTGGTTACACAGCGTACAAGTGGACTGCGCGACTCCCAGCCGTGCCCGACCGGCCCGCTACGGCCGCGGGAACCGCCGTTCGTTCCGGTCGATCTTCGCGTCCAGCGCCGCCAGCGGGTCGATGCCGAGCACCTCGCACAGCTGGAGCAGGTACGCGAGCACGTCGGCGACCTCGTCGGTGACGCGGTGCGCGGTGCCCGGGTCGGCCATCACGTCCGCCGACTCCTCGGGCGTCAACCACTGGAAGATCTCGACCAGTTCGGACGCCTCCACGCTGAGCGCGGCGACCAGGTTCTTGGGGGTGTGGTACTGCTGCCAGTTCCGCGCGGCGGCGAAATCGGCCAGCCGGCGTTGCAGGGCCGCCACGTCCAGGGGATCAGTCACGGTCCAGGTGTACCACCGTGACGCCTTCGGTCCCGGCGGCCCAGGAGGCGTCGCCGACCGCGCCGACCAGCCGGATGTGCCCCCGCTCGCACATCAGGGCCGCGAGGCCGAGCAGTTCCCGCCGCTGCCCCGGGTCCAGCGCGCGGTCGAGTCCGTCGGCGAGGACGGTGAGCGTCTGGAGCGCGGCGGGCACCTCGCCGGCGGGGTCGACCTCCAGGACACCGGGGCCGGTCAGCAGGACCAGGGCGAGGGCGAGGTAGCGGAGTTCGCCGTCACCGAGCCGCCCCAGGTCCGTGACGACGCCGTCGCCGCGGTCGAGCGCCGCGCGCACGGCGCCCGCGCCGTCGGTGCGGGCGAGGACGTCCGCCACGGGCCCGGCGCACCCCGCCCGCACCGCCGTCACGAACCGGGTGTGCCGCCGCCCGCATTCGGCGCGGGTGCGCCACAGCACCTCGGCGAGGTTGCCGCAGTCGCCGAGCAGGCGGCCGGGGCCGGCCGGTACGGGGCCGCGCATCCGGGCGGGTTCGGGGTCGCAGGAGAAGACGGAGCGCAGGGCGACGACCATCTGCTCGGCGGCGGCCAGCACCCGGCGCTGCCCCGGTGTCCGGCCCGCCACGCGCAACGGCAGCAGGGCGGTGCCGAGCCGGTCGTCGGGGAGCGGGCCGCGGGTCACGGGGGCCGGTCCGGCCGTGTGCCAGGCGGCCTGGACGGTGCGCGTGCCGGGGTCGCGCAGGGCGGTCTCCAGCAGGACGAGTCCGCCGGAGGTCAGCCGTTCGCCCACGATGCGGGGTTCGGGCTCGGCCTGTACGGCGACGTCGAGCCGGACCGGGCCCGCGGGGCCGTCGGCCGTACAGCCGATGCGGAAGCCACGACGGCCCTGGGCGTCGGGGCGGGCCCGCTCCGGGACGCAGCCGGCGGGGTCCGGGAACGCCTCGCCGAGTTCGGCGCCGCCCCCGAGCCGGGCGAGCGCCTCGTACGCCCGCAGCGCGCTGGTCTTGCCCGAGCCGCTGGGGCCGGCCAGCAGGGTGAGCCGCCCCAGCGGGAGCACCGCCCGGCGGTGCCCGGCGAAGGCGGACAGGCACACCTCGGTGAGGTGGGGCCGGTCGGGCCGCGCGGGAGCCGGGGACGTTCCGGGACGCGTCGGGGACGTGCCGGAACCGGTGGGGGGTGTGCCGGGACGGGGCGAGGGGGTGCCGGGACGGGGCGAGGGGGTGCCGGGACGGATGGGGGGTGTGGCGGGGACGGCGGGCGGCGTCATATCCGGACCGTAGGACTCCGCGCGCAGGCCGAACCGTTCCGCCTCCGGGGCGTTCCTACGATCGAGCGATCTCCGCGCCCTGGCGGCGGTCCCGGAGGCCGCCGATCGTCATGTCCCGGGGACCCCGACCCCTTCCATCAGCCCCGTGACCTCGGTCCCGGCCGGCGTCAGCAGGAACACGTTGCGGTCGACCCGGTGCATCCCGCTGGCCAGGCCGAAGACGACACCGGTGCTGAAGTCGAGGACCCGCTTGGCCACCTCCGTCTCCGCGCCGGTCAGGTCGAGCAGCACCGGCACGCCCGCCATCAGGGTCTCCGCGACGTCACGGGCGTCGGCGAAGACGTTTACGCGCAGCACCACGAAACGGCGCCGCGCCTCGGTCTCTGCTTCGGGTATGGAGCGGTGGCCGACGGAGGAGGGCCAGGCGTCCCGGCCCCGCAGCGGCACGACCTGGGCGAGCCCCTCCCACTGTTCGTCGGTGACATCGTGGCTGTTCACCGGCATGCTCCGTCCTGGCTCGCACTGACTGTCTGCATCGGGCAATTCTTGCGCAGAGTCACCCGTTCGGCCCAACTACGACACGCTCCGCGACGTCAATGCACCTCACAACGGCCGGTCGGCGGCTGTGTGACGGGCGTAACTCCCGATGATCGAGCCGCGTGACAGTGGCGTAACGGGCGATTCGTACCGTCGAGGGCATGACCACGACCCCCGAGAGCCGGCCGGACACGCGGCAGGTGCGCACCGTCTGCTCCTACTGCGGTGTCGGCTGCGGTCTCGTGCTCGATGTGGCCATGGGCCCGGACGGCCGGCGCACCGTCCTGAAGGCCTCCGGCGACAAGGACCACCCGGCGAACGCCGGCCGGCTGTGCACCAAGGGCGCGACGACGGCCGACATGCTGGCCGCGCCCGGCCGGCTGACCACCGCGCTGGTGCGGGGCGACCGGGGCGAGGAGGGGGTCCCGACGCCGGTGGCCGACGCGATCGCCGAGACCGCGGCCCGGCTGCGGGCCGTCGTCGACGAGCACGGGCCGGACGCGGTGGCCTTCTACGTGTCGGGGCAGCTGAGCCTGGAGGCGCAGTACCTGGCGAACAAACTGGCCAAGGGGTTCGTGCGGACGAACCGGATCGAGTCGAACTCGCGGCTGTGCATGGCGAGCGCCGGCACGGGCTACAAACTGTCGCTGGGCGCGGACGGGCCGCCCGGCTCGTACGACGACTTCGACCATGCCGATCTCTTCCTCGTCATCGGCTCGAACATGGCCGACTGCCATCCGATCCTCTTCCTGCGGATGATGGAGCGGGTCAAGGCGGGCGCCAAGCTGATCGTGGTCGATCCGCGCCGGACCGCCACGGCCGCCAAGGCCGACCTGTTCCTGCAGGTCCGGCCGGGCACCGACCTGGCGCTGCTCAACGGTCTGCTGCATCTGCTGCACGAGGAGGGACACGTCGACGCGGAGTTCGTCGCGGCGCACACCGAGGGCTGGGAGGCGCTGCCCGCGTTCCTCGCCGACTGCACCCCGGCGGCGGTGGCCGGGATCACCGGGCTCGCGGAGGAGGACCTGCGGGCGGCGGCGCGGCTGATCGGCGGGGCGGGCGCCCGCTGGATGAGCTGCTGGACGATGGGTCTGAACCAGTCCACCCACGGCACCTGGAACACCAACGCCCTGGTCAACCTGCATCTGGCGACGGGCGCGATCTGCCGTCCCGGAGCCGGGCCCTTCTCCCTGACCGGCCAGCCCAACGCCATGGGCGGCCGGGAGATGGGCTACATGGGCCCGGGCCTGCCGGGGCAGCGGTCGGTGCTCGTGGCGGAGGAGCGGGCGTTCACCGAGCAGGTGTGGGAGCTGCCGCCGGGCACCCTCCGGGCGGACGGCGTCGGCAAGGGCACCGTCGAGATGTTCCGGCAGCTGGCCGACGGCGCGATCAAGGCCTGCTGGATCATCTGCACCAACCCGGTCGCCTCGGTCGCCAACCGCCGCACCGTCATCGAGGGCCTGGAGGCCGCCGAGTTCGTCGTCACGCAGGACGTGTTCGCGGACACGGAGACGAACGCCTACGCCGATGTCGTCCTGCCCGGCGCGATGTGGACCGAGGCGGAGGGCGTCTTCGTCAACAGCGAGCGCAACCTCACGCTCACCTCCCCTGCCGCCGATCCGCCCGGGGAGGCGATGGCCGACTGGCGGATCATCGCGGAGGTCGCCCGCGCGATGGGGTACGAGAAGGGGTTTTCGTACGACAGTGCCGAGCAGGTCTTCGAGGAGATCCGGCGCTTCCACAACCCGGTGACGGGGTGGGACCTGCGCGGTGTGACCTACGAGCGGCTGCGGCGGACGCCCGTGCAGTGGCCGGCCGCGCGGCCGGACGGGCCGGAGCGCAATCCGGTCCGGTACGTCGCGGACGGTGAGCTGCGCTTCCCGACGGCGAGCGGCCGCGCCGCGTTCTTCGCCCGGCCCCATCTGCCGCCCGCGGAACTGCCGGACGAGGACTATCCGTTCACGCTCAACACCGGGCGGGTTCAGCACCAGTGGCACACCCTGACCAAGACCGGCAGGGTCGCCAAGCTGACGCGGCTGAACCCCGGGCCGTTCGTGGAGCTGCACCCCGAGGACGCCGCGGCGCTCGGGATCGCCGAGGGGGATCTGGTCGAGGTCGCCTCGCGGCGCGGCCGGGCCGTGCTGCCTGCGGTGGTCACGGACCGCGTGCGGCCGGGGTGCTGCTTCGCGCCGTTCCACTGGAACGACCTGTTCGGCGAGTACCTCAGTGTCAACGCGGTGACGAGCGACGCGGTGGACCCGCTGTCGTTCCAGCCGGAGTTCAAGGTGTGCGCGGTGTCGCTGGCGAAGGTGACGGCCCCCGCAGCAGCGGCCTCCGTGGCAGCGGCGCCCGCCGCCGAGGCCCCGCCGCCCGCGTCGTCCGTCCCCGCCGCTCCCGGCGGGGCCCTGACGCCCACGGCCGTCACGCCCGGCGCCGCGAGCCCCTTCGGGCTGGAGCCCTCCCCTCCCCCGGTGCTGTCCGCGCGGGAGCGCCAGTACCTCACCGGCTTCCTCGCCGGGCTCGGCTCGGGCGCCCCGGGCGTCCCGGTGCTGCCGCCGGACGCGCCCTTCTCGCCCGGGCACGCCCTGTGGGTCGACGGCGTCCTCGCCGGCATGTACTCGCGCGCGGCGCCGCCGGAGGTGCCCGGGGCCGAGCCGGCCGGGCGTGAGGTCGTGGTGCTGTGGGCCTCGCAGACGGGCAACGCCGAGGAGTTCGCCGCCGCCACCGCCGAGCGGCTGATGGCGACCGGGCACCGTACGACCCTGGTCGGCATGGACGAGGCCGACGTCGCGACCCTCGCCCGCACGGCCGACCTGCTCTTCATCACCAGCACCTTCGGGGACGGCGACGCGCCCGACAACGGCTCCGGCCTCTGGGACGCCCTCAGCGGGGAGCGGGCCCCGCGGCTGGACGGGGTGCGGTACGCCGTGCTGGCCTTCGGCGACTCCGCGTACGACGACTTCTGCGGGCACGGGCGGCGGCTGGACGCGCGGCTCGGCGAGCTGGGCGGGGTGCGGCTGGCCCCGCGCACCGACTGCGAGCCGGACTACGCGCCCTCGGCCGGGGCCTGGCTCGACGAGGTGCTCTCGGCGCTGGGCGGCACCGTCACGCGGCGGCCGGAACCGCCGGCGCCCACCGCCGCGTCCCCGGCCCGGTCCGGACCCGCGCTCACCACGGCCCGGCTGGTGGGCAACGAGCTGCTCAGCCGGCCCGGCGCGGGCAAGGAGGTCCGGCGGTTCACCTTCGACACGAGCGGTACGGGCCTGACGTACGAGGCCGGGGACGCGCTCGGGGTGCGGCCGGTCAACGCGCCGGCGCTGGTGGCGGAGTGGCTGGCGGTGACCGGCCTGGACGCGGCCGCCCCCGTGCCGGTCGGCGGAGTCGGGGACGTCCCCTTCGGCGAGGCGCTGCACCGGCACCTGGACATCACGCGGATCACCCCCGATCTGCTCCGCTTCGTCGCCGAACGGACCCGCGACGACCACGAACTGCGCCGGCTGCTGCGGCCCGACAACAAGGACGGGCTCGCGCAGTGGAGCTGGGGGCGGCAGGCCGTGGACGTGGTCGCCGAGTACGCGGTGCGGGCGAGCGCCGCCGAGTGGGCCGGGGTGCTCAGGACACTCCAGCCGCGGCTGTACTCCATCTCGTCCAGCCCGCTGGCCGACCCGCACCGGGTGTCGCTGACGGTGTCGGTGGTGCGCTACGAGAACCTGCGCGGCCGGGCCCGGGGCGGGGTCTGCTCGCCGTTCCTCGCCGACGCCGGCGCGGGCACCGAGGTGCCGGTGTTCGTACGGCGCTCACCGCACTTCCGGCCCCCGTCCGACGCCTCGGCGCCGATGGTCATGGTCGGTCCCGGCACCGGCGTCGCGCCCTTCGTCGGCTTCCTCCAGGAGCGGCGGGCGCTCGGCCACCACGGCCCCAACTGGTTGTTCTTCGGCGAGCAGCACCGCGCGACGGACTTCTACCACGAGGACGAGCTGACCGCGCTGCTCGACGCGGGCACCCTGACCCGGCTGGACACGGCCTTCTCGCGCGACCAGCGCAACAAGGTGTACGTGCAGGACCGGATGCGCGAGCACGGGCCGGAGCTGTGGCACTGGCTGCGCGACGGTGCGCGCCTCTACGTGTGCGGGGACGCCTCCCGGATGGCCAAGGACGTCGACCGGGCGCTGAGGGACGTCGTCAGGGCGCACGGCGGGCTGAGCGAGACGGAGGCCGCGGCGTACGTGAAGCAGCTGGCGGCGGACAAGCGGTACGTGCGGGACGTGTACTGAGGCGACGGGCCGACGCACCCGCGGCTGTTTTCTACACCGTCGTAGAATCGGCGGGAACACGAGCGCGACGACGAGCGTTGTGCCGGGTACAGACCACACATGAGGAGCACGTCCTTGTCCGCCAGACCGACGGACCCCCCGGGGCACAGTCCCCGACCATCCCGCCACGGCATCACTGATCGCGGCACACGGCGGGGTGGTGTTCGATGAGTGCCGCCGAGGCCCTGCTGGGCCTGCTCGCCGTGTTCGTGCTGACCGCCGGCACCGGCTACTTCGTCGCCCAGGAGTTCGCCTACGTCTCCGCTGACCGGCTCACCCTCGCGCGGGAGGCCGAGGCCGGGGACCGCGGGGCCGCCCGTGCCCTGACGGTGCTGGAGCGGCTGTCGTTCATGCTGTCGGGCGCGCAGCTCGGCATCACCGTGACCGGACTGGTCGTCGGCTTCATCGCCGAGCCGTCGGTGTCCGCGCTGCTCCGGCCCGCCCTGTCCGGGCTCGGCCTGCCCGGCGCGGCGGTGAGCGGCGTCTCCGTGGTGCTGGCCTTCGTGCTGGCCACGGTCGTGCAGATGGTGCTGGGCGAGCTCGCCCCGAAGAACCTCGCCATCGCCGTGCCCGAGCGGCTGGCGAAGGCGCTCGCCCCGTCCACGCTGGCCTATCTCAAGGTCGTCGGACCCGTCGTCCGCGTCTTCGACGGAGCGGCGAACAGGCTGCTGCGCAAGGTGGGCATCGAACCGGTCGAGGAACTGCACCACGGCGCCACGCTGGAGGAGCTGGGCCATCTGATCGGCGAGTCCCACGAGCAGGGCGCGCTGCCCAAGGACACCGCCGCGCTGCTCGACCACGCGCTGGAGTTCTCCGAGCGCACCCTCGACGAGGTGATGGTGCCGCGCGCGGACGCCGTGTTCGTCCGCAAGGACGCCGGCGCCGACGAGGCGGTCGGCCTGATCGCCCGGCACGGCCACTCCAACTACCCGGTGCTCGGCGACCACCCCGACGACATCGCGGGCGTGCTGGGCGTGCGCGAGCTGATGGCGCTGCCCGCGGCCCGGCTCGCCGGCGCGCGGGCGGGCGAGGTGGCCCGGCGGCCGCTGCTGCTGCCGGACACCCTGGCGCTGCCCGACGCGGTGGCGCGGATGCGCGAGCAGGACGACGAGTTCGCGGTCGTGCTGGACGAGCACGGCGGCGTGGCGGGGCTCGTCACGTACGAGGACATCGCCGAGGAGCTGGTCGGTGACATCGCCGACGAGTCCGACAAGGTCACGCTCCTGGCCGTCGCGGTCGGCGACGGGTGGCTGGTCGACGCCGGCCGCCGCCTGGACGAGGTGGCCGAGGCGACCGGTGTCCGGCTGCCGGAGGACGACGACTACGACACCGTGGCCGGCCTGGTCGTGGACCGGCTCGGCCGTTTCCCGACGGTCGGCGACCGCGTCACGGTCGAGCTGCCCGCGGGCGGCCGCGCCGTGATCGACGTGCGCACGCTGGACCGGCACGTGGCCGACCGCGTCCGCCTGAGCCGGCTCGAGGACGCCGGGGACACCGAGGAAGCCGAGGAGCTGGCGTGAGTTTCCCGATGGCGGTCTTCGTGACCGTGCTGCTGCTGACCGGCAGCGGCTTCTTCGTGGCGGCGGAGTTCGCGCTGGTCGCCGCCAAGCGGCACCGCATGGAGAAGGCGGCGGCCGAGGGGCGGCGCGGCGCCGGCGCGGCCCTGGCCGGCATGCGCGAGCTGTCGCTGATGCTGGCCGGCGCCCAGCTGGGCATCACCATCTGCACGCTGGGGCTGGGCTCGGTGTCCAAGCCGGCCATCTCGCACGAGCTGGACCCGCTGCTGCACCGGCTGGGACTGCCCGCCGCCGTCTCGTACGGCGTCGCCTTCGCCGTGGCGATGATCGTGGTGGTGTTCCTGCACATGGTGGTCGGCGAGATGGCCCCCAAGTCCTGGGCCATCGCCCACCCCGAGCGGTCGGCGATGCTGCTCTCCCCGCCCTTCCGGGCCGTGGTGCGGGCCGTGCGCCCGCTGATCCGGCTGCTCAACCGGGTCAGCAACGGCCTGGTACGGCTGTGCCGGGTGGCCCCGCGCGACGAGCTGGCCGCGGTGCACAACCGGGAGCAGCTGACCCACCTGGTGGAGGAGTCCGAGCGGCTGGGCCTGATCAGCGCGACCGACTCGGAGCTGCTGACCCGCTCGCTGACCGAGCCGGAGACACCGGTGGCCGCGCTGCGGATCCCCGCGGCCGACATCACCTGGGTCGAGGGCGGCTGGGACGTGGAGGCGCTGCTGCGGCTGGCCGCCGAGCACGACCGGACCCGGCTGCTCGTCCGGGAGGACGGCGTGGTCCTGGGGTCCGTGCACGCCCGGGACGCCCTGGTCGCCCGGGCCCGGGGGCGGGCGACGACCGCGCGGGATCTGGCCCGGCCGGTACCGGAGCTGACGGAGGCCACGACGGTCGCCGACGCCATCGAGTTACTGCGCCGCCGCCGGTCCTCCCTGGCCGTGGTGCGCGACGGCTCCGGCCGGCTCACCGGCCTGGTCACGCTGGACGACCTGCTGGCCCGCCTGATGCAGCCGGCCGCGGCGGCCTGACGCGGTGACCTGACCCGGCGGGCTGACCCGGTGACCTGACGCGGCGGGCTGACCCGGTGGCCTGACGCGGCGGGCTGACCCGGTGGCGACCCGGTGACCTGACGCGGCGAGGGCCGGAACCTCCCGCACATCTGCACACCGCGCGCCGCAGGGCGGCGGGCCGCGGCGGCCCGCCGCCCCTGTGCTTCCGCCGCGCGGGGACTTGGTGCCGAAGTGCCCGCTTCGCAACGGCGGGCGCAACCCCCGCGGCGCGCCGCGGGGCGGCGGGCCCTGTGAAGGAATGTCCATATCCGGAGACGCGGCGGTCATAGCGGTGAAGACGGCCGCCGGAATGCCCCGCGCACGGCCGGTGGGCGGCTGGCCCTCTTCTCCGGGGAGTGCTTTGATCCTGCGCACGGCGGAGCAGCCGGGCGCGATCCCGGTTCGTGGAATTCCGGGAATCCGCACGCCCGGATTTCCGGGCCTCCGGGAATTCCGGTGTCCACCGGCACTCGCTCACCGCCATTGCGAGACATTCACGCGAAGGGAAACTCCCCCATGAACCTCACTCCTCGGGTCGACGTCGCCGAGCTGTCCGACGCGGACCTGGAGCAGATCTCCGGCGGCAACGCGGGCGTCAGCGCCTCCGCGGGCCTCGTGGGCGGCCTCTCCGCCGGCCTGGTCGGACCCCTGACCGGCGAGGTCTGCGCCACGGTGCAGGCGACCCTGTCGGCGGAGGGCGTCGCGGCGGGCGGGCACGCGGGCGTGCACACCACCGCGCTCTGACGAGACGAGCGGCACACGAAGGGCCCCGGGACATCACCCCGGGGCCCTTCCCCGTGCCGGAAATCACCCGGACCACGGCCTGCGACCGGGTCATTCGGTCGATGGCCACTCGGGCCATGGTCACAAACGTGGAGAAGGTGCGGAGTACGTGACCGGGCCATGGACATCAAGGGGGTGGGTGACGCCGTTCAGGGCCGTGACGCAGACTTACCCGGATCCCTCAGGAACCGGCTGTGCAAGAGACAGGAAGACCGCTGTGACATTCGACGCGACCCGGACCGGAGAAATGCCCATCTACGAAAGCCTCATACGCGAACGCGGTGACGTCGTCGAGGAGGCCCGTGCGGTCGCCGAGGAGACCCAGCACCGGATGAGCCAGGCGCTGAGCGGCCACGGCGCGGACCGGCCGGAGCCCGCCGGGCACTGACCCCGGAAGCGGTGCGGTCACTCGTTGAGCGGGTCGTGGCCCCAGTTCATCAGGGAGTGCCGCCACCGGGTGTCCTCGACGTCCCCCGAGGGCCGCTGGGCCTGATGGCGGCGGACGTAGCCGACGACCTTGCGCATGTGCCGGTAGTCGTCGTCCGAGAGGTCGCCCTTCCTGGCGCGCAGGATCTCCACGATCCGGCGGCCCGAGGCGTGCCCGGTGGACTCGCCCCCGTCCTGGTGCTGGCCGGCGCTCCGGGAATCGTCCGACTGCAGCCACTTCTCCAGTTCGGCCGGTGTCATGTTCACCAGCTCACGGAAGTCGCTCCAGGTCTCCTCGCGCTCCTCGTCGTCCACGCCGCCTCACTTCTTCTTCTTGAGCGCGGACGGCTTGTGCACCGCGGTCCGGCCGGACTTGTCGCTGCGCACCTCGTACTGGGGGTCGTCGGGCGAGGCGTCGACCGTCCGGCCCGCCGCCTCCGTCCGTTCGGTGATCTTCCGCTCGACCTTGCCCTCCGTGCGGCTGCCGTGACTGCTCCAGGTGACCTTGTCGCCCTTCTTCGGCGTGCCACCCTCACTGCGGTTCTTCGCCATGCCGGTGCTCCCTCGCGGACGTGCGGGTGTGCTGTCCCCCCAGGGTGCGTCCGCGGCCTGCGCGCCGCAGCTCGACGGACGTCACCCGGGTGCCCTCCCGGCGGGCGGCCACGCCGACGCCGGCTTCCGGTCCCCCGGCCGAGGACACGCCGGGGCGTGGGCGACGGCCCGCCGGCGCCGCGGTGCCCTCCGCCTAGGGCTCCTTCCACACCAGCACGGTGAGCACGGCACCGGCGACGGTGACGGGGACGGCGGACTGGTTCAGCAGCCGCACCCGCATGCCGCGACCGGACGCCAGCCGCTTGGTGACGGGCAGGACCACGAAGGTGCCGCCGCCGGTCCCGGCGACCTCGTGGATCGGATGGTCGGCGCGCAGCTCCTCGCCCTGGTACTCCGACATCCGCGCCTGGACGACCGCACCGGCCGGCAGGCCGTCGATGTGCACGCTGAAGGTCCCGCTGAACCGGGCCGGGCCGCGCGCGAAGACGCTGCCGCCGGCCGCGTGGTCACCGGTCTCGTCGGTCCACTCCGCCGCGAACTCGACGGAGTCCCAGGCGCCGGGGCCGAGTTGGTAGGGACCGGCGATACCGAGGTTGACGTACTGGGGCATGTCCTCTCCTTCCCACACGCCCGCCGGAAGGGCCAGGGCGTCGGCGACGTCACGGCGGAAGTCGGCCATGTCGAACCCGCGCGGGTCGACCTTCCAGTCGCTCCATTCCAGGTGGCCTATCGCGCTCTTGGGGCCCCAGCCGTGGGCGCGGCAGACCGCGGCGGTGGCCTTGACCATGGCGAGGTACTGCGCCGGCGGCCACGGGTCCCTGCCGTCGCCCCGGTTCTCGCACTCCCAGCCGTAGAACCGGGCGTTGCCGTCGACCGCGCCGCCCGAACCGTCGTGCTCGTGCGTCGGCGGCGGGTAGGCGCCGTACGACTCGCCGATGACGGCGTTCAGGACGTCCCCGTCGCCGCCGCCGGCGTGGTTGGCCCGGCCGTTGCCCGTCAGGTGGACGACCCCGTCCTTGGTGATGCAGCCGGTGGCGAGCGGGCCGGGCAGGGCGCTGTGGCCGCGGTAGATGAGACCGACGACGTCCGTGTCCGGGCCGGTGACGGTGTGGTGGACCATCACTCCGTGCACGGGTCCCCAAGGGCCCACGTGATTGCGGTTGTTGGTGCGCCAGCCGTCGACCTCGCGCACGGAGCAGCCCTCGGCGCGCAGCGCGGCGACGAGCCGGGAGGCGGTGAGCGGTGTGGCCATGGTTTCGGTCCTCCGTTTCGGCGCGCGCGGGCCGATCTGAAGCCACCGCGGCGGCAGTTGCGGAAGGGCCGCGTCCGGGGAGTGGACAGGTCTGCCGAACTGCTGTGCCGTGCAGGGGGTGGGGGTGGTGGGGGGGAATGGTGGGGGGTCGTCCCGCCGGGTGCGAGCCGGCGAACTCGTCGGGTGTTCCTCATTCTTCCGCCGCGCGGGCCGTCGCTCACCTCGTCGTGCGCTCCCGCCGAAAAACGGCGGGATTACGACGTCGCGGCAGCGGGGGCGGGCGTCGTCAGTGTCCGCGGACGGTCCGCTGGCAGGGCGAGCGCCGCCGGGCAGGAGGGAGACGTACCGAGGACGAGGGACCGCCCGGCCGCCGCCGGGAGACGGCCGGTACGCTGCCCGAGGCCCGGGACACCGCAGCCGTGCCCCGCTCCCCGCGCACCGGGCGCCCGAACCACAGCCCGCACCACCATCCGGACCACCACCCGAACCACCGCCCGAACCACCCCGGAGAGCCCGACCCGATGCGACCGCTGCGGCCGACCGGATCCGTCTCCCCGGCCTTCGGCGCCCTGCGCGGACTGCGCGCCGGGGTCCTCGCGGTGCTGTGCGTGCTGCTGCCGTCGGCCTGTCACGTCCTGGACCGGTGCCACGCGCCCCGGTGGATCGCCGTCGCCACGGTCGCCGGTGTGGCGGTGCCCGGCTGCCGGTATCTGACACGCCGCCGGCTGACGGACGCGCAGGTGCTGGGCGCCCTGCTGGCCGCCCAGGCCGCCGCGCACACCGCGTACGCGCTGCCGGGCGCCTGCCGCGCGGCCGAGCACGCCACGCCCCCGGCGGGTGTGCTGCTCGCCGGGCACCTGATCACCGCGGTCGTCGCCGCCCGGCTGCTCGGCGTCACGGAGCGGCTGCTCGGCCGGAGCCGGCCGCTGCCGGCCGCCGTGCCGCGGCTGCTGCTGTTCGTCCGGCCCCTGCTCGGCCGCGTTCACGGCCCGGGGCCGCGCGTCACCGTCCGCGCGAGCGCCTCGCCCCTGCGGTCGGCGCTCCTGGTCCGGCTGCACGAGGGACGGGCGCCGCCGCTGCCCGGCATCACCCCCGTCCCGCCCTTCTCCGGCTGACGCCGCGCACCCGCACCCCGCGCCCCCGGGCGCCCTCCACGCGGGCCGGCGACGCCGGAGCACCCCGGCTTCCCCCGTGGAAGGAATCATGAGCAAGTTCAGGAAGAACCTCTACGCCGCCGCCGTGCTCGTCGCCGGCTTCGCCGCCGCCCTGACCTCTTTTCTGCTGCTCTCCCCCGACGGCCGCGGCAGCGGCGGCCCGGACGTGCGGCCCGCCGCCGAGGCACTGCCCGTCCGCGCCGACAGCCACCGGCTGACCTCGCCGGACAGGAGCGAGCTGACCGTGGTGGAGTTCCTCGACTTCGAGTGCGAGGGGTGCGGCGCGATGTTCCCGGTCGTGGAGAGGCTGCGCGAGGAGTACGGCGACCGCGTCACCTTCGTCGCGCGCTACTTCCCCATGCCCGGTCACCGCAACGGCGAGCTCGCCGCCCGCACCGCCGAGGCCGCGGCCCGGCAGGGCAGGTTCGAGGAGATGTACGTCAAGCTCTTCACCACCCAGCGCGCATGGGGCGAGTCGCAGGACTGGAAGCAGGACGTCTTCCGCGGCTACGCCGAGGAACTGGGCCTCAACATGGCGGAGTTCGACGCCGCCCTCGCCGACCCCGAGGTGGCCGGACGTATCCAGGACGACCAGCGCGACGGCCTGGGCCTGGGCGTCCAGGGCACCCCGACGTTCTTCGTCGACGGTGAGCTGATCCGGGTCCCCGCCTCCTACGAGGAGTTCAAGGCCCTCGTCGAGGACCGGCTGGCCGACTGACGTCGGCGCCGGCGGGGGCCGCCTCAGGGGATGCGGAATCCGCGGAAGGTCACCTGCTTGCGAGTGGTGAAGCCGAGGCGCTCGTACAGGGCGATCGCACCCGCGTTCGCCTCGGCCACGTGCAGGAACGGACGCTCGCCACGGGCCGCGACGCGCGCGGCGACCGCGGTGATCAGACGTGCGGCGTGACCGCGCCCGCGCGCCTCCGGAGCGGTGCAGACGGCACTGATCTCGGTCCAGCCGGGGGGCCGCAGCCGCTCCCCGGTCATCGCCACCAGCCGGCCGTGCTCGCGGATGCCGAGGTAGGTGCCGAGTTCGTGGGTGCGTTTGCGGAACGGCCCCGGCTGCGTCCGCGCGACGAGGTCGAGCATCTCGGGCACGTCGGCCGCGCCCAGTTCGACGACGGCGGGCCCGTCCTGCCCCGGCCCGGACGGGACGCCGCCGGACCACACCATCTGACGCCCCGCCATGCGGAAGACGGGCTCCCAGTCCGGCGGCGGCGTGGCCGGGGCGCTGAACAGGTCGGCGAGCCCGCCCGAACCGAGCAGTCCGGCCAGGTCGTCCCATTCGGCCGCGTCCGGGTCGGCGGAGACCGCCGAGAACGACGCGACGTCCGGCAGGTAGCTCACCGCCCGGCCGGACCGGCGGGCGAGATGCGCGTGCCGGCCGCCGAGGGACTGGCCCACCGGGTCGTCGAGGGCCGGGACGTCGCGGTCCGTCATGGTGCTGCGCCTTCCGTGTCGCCGCGCACTCCGAGCGGTGCGCCCCCTGCATCGTGTCAGGCGGTACCGCGGGACCGGGCACCGGGCACCGGGCACCGGGCACCGGGCACCGGGCACCGGGCACCGAGTGGTGGTACCACCGCCGAGGAGCGTACGTTCGTACACTCGGCCCGGTACGCTCGGGAGCATGCCGATGGACCACTTCGCGGACGACCCGCGCTCGAACCTGGAACGCATGGAGGCCGGCGACCTCTACATCGCCGACGACCCGGAGATCGCCCACCGCCAGCAGCGGGCCGTCCGCCTGGCCACCCGGTACCAGGCCGTCTACGCCGAGGACGCCGAGGCCGCCCAGCCGGTCCTGGCCGAGCTGCTGGGCTCCGTCGCCGCCGGGGCGCACGTCCGTCCGCCGCTGTACGTCGACTACGGCAGCAACATCACCATCGGCGCGCGCACCTTCGTCAACTACCACCTCACCGCCCTCGACGTCGCCGCCATCACCATCGGCGAGGACTGCCAGATCGGCCCGAACGTCCAGTTGCTCACGCCCACCCACCCGCTGGAACCGGGTCCCCGCCGCGACAAGCTGGAGGCGGCGCGGCCGATCACCATCGGCGACAACGTCTGGCTGGGCGGCGGGGTGATCGTCTGCCCGGGGGTGACCATCGGCGACGACTCGGTGATCGGCGCGGGTGCCGTCGTGACGAAGGACGTCCCCGCCGGGGTCGTCGCCGTCGGCAACCCCGCCCGCGTGGTGCGCACCCTGTAGGGCTGTCGCCATGGCCACCGGACACACCGACCCGCGGCGCCGCACGCGCATCCTGGACGCGGCCCTCGACGTCCTGGCGGAGGAGGGCATCGCGCGCGTCTCCCACCGCAGGATCGCCGCCCGCGCGGGCGTCCCGCTGGGGTCGCTGACGTACCACTTCGACGGCATCGACGACCTGCTGCGGGCAGCCTTCAGCCGCTTCACCGACCACATCGTCGCCGTCTTCGACGCGCACCTCGGCGCACCGGCCGACCCCGGCCAGGCCCGCGAGGCCGTCGCCGACCTCATCCACACCCTGTCCGAGGGCAGCCGGCGCGACCTGGTCCTCACCCAGGAGCTGTACACCCTGGCCGCCCGCCGGCCCGCCTACCGGGAGCTCACGCAGGCGTGGATGCGCCGCAGCCGGGCCCACCTGGAGAAGCACTTCGACCCGGACACGGCACGCCGGCTCGACGCGCTGATCGAGGGCCTGACCCTGCACAGCGCCTTGTCCACCGAGCCCCACGACCGCGCCTTCACGCTGGAGGCGATCAACCGGCTCACCCGGTGACCTGAGCCGATCAGGAGCCCGGGAGCCCTGCGCTCCCGGTCCTCGCACTCCGCCTGACACCGTCGCTCCCAGGCGCCGCCCCGGGAGGGCCGGACAACGCGCTCCTCCCGGCCGCCGGCTCCCGCGGGGACACGGGACGCCGTCAGCCCTTCGCCACCAGCTCCTTGAGGGCGACGTTGAGCTCCAGCACGTTCACGCGGGGCTCGCCGATGAAGCCGAGGGTCCGGCCCTCGGTGTGCTGGTCGACCAGCCTCCGGACCTCGGTGACGGACAAGCCGTTCCTCTCGGCGACCCGGTGGACCTGGAGGTCCGCGTACCGGGGGGAGATGTCCGGGTCGAGGCCGGACCCGGAGGACGTCACCGCGTCGGCGGGCACGTCGCCCGGCTCGACCTCGTGGTGGGCGGTCGAGTTGTCCCTGACGACGGCGGCCTTGGCGTCCTTCACCCACCGGATCAGCTCGGCGTTGTCCCCCGACCGGTTGGTCGCGCCGGACAGGATGAGCTCGTACCGGGTGTTGACGGTGTTGGTGCCGAGGCCGTTCTGCGGGCGGCCCTGGAACCATTTCAGGTCGGCGGCCGGGGTCTTCTCGCCCTTCTTCAACGGCAGGTCGTACGCCTGGCCGATCAGGGAGGAGCCGACGACCCTGCCGCCGGAGCTGATCTCCGAGCCGTTCGCCTTGTCGCCGAACAGTCCCTGCGCGATGCCGGTGACGGCCAGCGGGTAGACGACGCCGGTCACCAGGGTGAGCACGAGGAGGGCACGCAGGCCGGCCCCGAGCAGACGGGCGGTGTTGATGACGGAGTTGTTCATGGCAGTCAGCCGATTCCGGGGATGAGGGACAGGAGCATGTCGATGGCCTTGATGCCGAGGAAGGGCGCGACCAGGCCGCCGAGGCCGTAGATCCCCAGGTTGCGCCGGAGCAGCCGGTCGGCGCTGACCGGCCGGTACCGCACGCCCTTCAGGGACAACGGCACCAGCGCGATGATGATCAGCGCGTTGAAGACGACCGCGGACAGGATCGCGGAGTCGGGCGAGGACAGGCCCATGATGTTGAGCTTGTCCAGGCCCGGATGGACGGCCGCGAACAGCGCCGGGATGATCGCGAAGTACTTGGCGACGTCGTTGGCGATGGAGAACGTCGTGAGCGCGCCCCGGGTGATGAGGAGCTGCTTGCCGATCTCCACGATCTCGATCAGCTTGGTCGGGTCGGAGTCGAGGTCGACCATGTTGCCGGCCTCCTTGGCGGCCGACGTACCCGTGTTCATCGCCACGCCGACGTCCGCCTGGGCGAGCGCGGGGGCGTCGTTGGTGCCGTCCCCGGTCATCGCGACCAGTTTCCCGCCCGCCTGCTCCCGCCGGATCAGCGCCATCTTGTCCTCGGGAGTGGCCTCCGCGAGGAAGTCGTCGACGCCCGCCTCCTCGGCTATCGCCTTCGCGGTCAGCGGGTTGTCGCCGGTGATCATGACGGTCCTGATGCCCATGCGGCGCAGTTCCTCGAACCGCTTGCGCATGCCGTCCTTGACGACGTCCTTGAGGTGGATGACGCCCAGGACCCGGGCGCCGGCGGCGTCCTCGACCGCGACCAGCAGCGGGGTGCCACCGGCCGCCGAGATCCCGTCGGCGACGGTACCGGCGTCCCCGGAGACCTGGCCGCCGCGCCCCTCGACCCAGGCGATGACCGAACCGGCCGCACCCTTGCGGATGCTGCGCCCGTCGACGTCGACACCCGACATCCGGGTCTGGGCGGTGAACGCGATCCACTCCGCGCCCACCAGCTCGCCCTGGTGCCGCTCGCGCAGCCCGTACTTCTGCTTCGCCAGGACGACGATCGAGCGCCCCTCGGGCGTCTCGTCGGCCAGCGACGACAGCTGGGCGGCGTCGGCGACCTCGGCCTGCGTCACACCGCGCACCGGCACGAACTCGGCGGCCTGGCGGTTGCCGAACGTGATGGTGCCCGTCTTGTCCAGCAGCAGGGTGGAGACGTCGCCGGCGGCCTCGACCGCGCGCCCGGACATCGCCAGGACGTTGCGCTGCACCAGCCGGTCCATGCCCGCGATGCCGATCGCGGACAGCAGCGCGCCGATGGTGGTGGGGATGAGGCAGACCAGCAGGGCGACCAGCACGACCATGCCGAGTTCGGAGCCGGCGTAGTGCGCGAACGGCGGCAGGGTCGCCACCGCCAGCAGGAAGACGATCGTCAGCGAGGCGAGCAGGATGTTGAGCGCGATCTCGTTGGGGGTCTTCTGCCGGGCCGCGCCCTCGACCAGGTTGATCATCCGGTCGATGAAGGTCTCGCCCGGCTTCGTCGTGATCCTGATGACGATCCGGTCGGAGAGCACCTTCGTACCGCCGGTGACGGCCGAGCGGTCGCCTCCGGACTCGCGGATGACCGGGGCCGACTCACCGGTGATCGCGGACTCGTCGACCGACGCCACACCCTCGACGACGTCGCCGTCCCCCGGGATGACGTCACCGGCCTCGCAGACGACGAGGTCACCGACCCTCAGCTCGGTGCCGGGCACCCGGGTCCCGTCGGCCTTGCGGGCCACGGAGTCGGTCTTGGCCTTGCGCAGCGTGTCCGCCTGCGCCTTGCCGCGGCCCTCGGCGACGGCCTCGGCGAGGTTCGCGAAGATCACGGTGAGCCAGAGCCAGGCGCTGATCGTCCAGCCGAACCAGTCGCCCGGGTCCTTGAGGGAGAAGACCGTCGTCAGCACGGAGCCGACGAGGACCACGAACATGACCGGCGACCTGACCATCAGGCGCGGGTCGAGCTTGCGGAAGGCGTCCGGCAGCGACCTCACCAGCTGCGCGGGGTCGAACAGGCCCGCGCCGACGCGGCCCTCGGGGGCCTTGTGCCCGGTGGGGGCGTCCTGGTGGGGCGCGAGGGTGGGTGTGGGCATGGGGTCCTGCTTCTGTAGGTCGGTGCTCATGCCGCCAGCCCCTCGGCCAGCGGGCCCAGCGCGAGGGCCGGGAAGTAGGTCAGACCGGTGATGATGAGGATCGCGCCGACCAGCAGGCCGGTGAACAGCGGTGCCTCGGTACGCAGCGTGCCGGCGGTGACCGGGACCGGCTTCTGCCCGGCGAGCGAGCCGGCCAGCGCCAGCACGAACACCATCGGCACGAAGCGGCCGAAGAGCATGGCCAGTCCCAGCGTGCTGTTGAACCACTGGGTGTCGGCGTCGAGCCCGGCGAAGGCCGAGCCGTTGTTGTTCGAGGCGGAGGTGTAGGCGTAGAGGATCTCGGAGAAGCCGTGCGCGCCGCTGTTGGTCATGGAGTGCGCCGGGGTGGGCAGGGCCATCGCGGCGGCGGTGAAGACGAGCACCAGTGCCGGGGTGACCAGGATGTAGCAGGCCGCCAGCTTGATCTCGCGGGTGCCGATCTTCTTGCCCAGGTACTCGGGGGTGCGTCCGACCATCAGGCCGGCGATGAACACCGCGATGATCGCCATGATCAGCATGCCGTAGAGGCCGGAGCCGACGCCGCCGGGCGCGATCTCGCCCAGCATCATGCCGAGCATGGTGAGGCCGCCGCCCAGCCCGGTGAACGAGGAGTGGAAGGAGTCCACCGCACCGGTCGACGTGAGCGTGGTCGACACGGCGAAGAGGGACGAGCCGCCGATGCCGAAACGGACCTCCTTGCCCTCCATCGCCCCGTTCGCCAGCTCGAAGGCCGGGCCGTGGTGGGAGAACTCGGTCCACATCATCAGGGCGACGAACCCGAGCCAGATGGTGGCCATCGTGGCGAGGATGGCGTAGCCCTGCCGCACGGAGCCGACCATGACGCCGAAGGTGCGGGTCAGGGCGAACGGGATGAGCAGGATGAGGAAGATCTCGAAGAGGTTGGAGAACGGGGTGGGGTTCTCGAACGGGTGGGCTGAGTTGGCGTTGAAGTAGCCGCCGCCGTTGGTGCCCAGTTCCTTGATGGCCTCCTGCGAGGCGACCGCGCCGCCGTTCCACTGCTGCGGTCCGCCCATGAACTGGCCGACCTCGTGGATCCCGGAGAAGTTCTGGATCACGCCGCAGGCGACGAGCACGATCGCGCCGGCGAACGCCAGCGGCACGAGGATGCGCACGACACCGCGCACCAGGTCGGCCCAGAAGTTGCCGAGATCACCCGAGCGGGACCGGGCGAAGCCGCGCACCAGCGCCACCGCGACGGCCATGCCGACGGCGGCGGAGACGAAGTTCTGCACGGCCAGCCCGGCGGTCTGCACGACATGGCCCATGGCCTGTTCGCCGTAGTACGACTGCCAGTTCGTGTTGGTCACGAAGGAGACGGCCGTGTTGAACGCCTGGTCCGGGTCGATCGAGGCGAAGCCCAGCGAGCCGGGCAGGACGCCCTGGAGCCGCTGGAGGGCGTAGAGGAAGAGGACGCCGGTCACGGAGAAGGCCAGCACTCCACGCAGGTAGGCGGGCCAGCGCATCCCGGTGTCGGGGTCGGCACCGATGCCCTTGTAGATCCACTTCTCCACCCGCAGGTGCCGCGTGGAGGAGTAGACCCTGGCCATGTAGGTGCCGAGGGGGATGTGGACGAGCGCCAGCGCGCCCGTCAGGGCGAGCAGTTGGAGCACGCCGGCGGTTACGGGACCCATGCTGAGCTCAGAACCTCTCCGGGAAGATCAGGGCGAGGACGAGATAACCCAGCAGGGAGACGGCCACGATCAGGCCGACGACGTTCTCGGCGGTCACAGCCTGGTCACCCCCTTGGCTATGAGGGCCACCAGCGCGAAACCCGCGAGCACGGTGATGACGAAGGCCGGATCGGCCATCGCGAACTCCTGAATGAGGTTCGGTTGAGACGGACCCGTACAGAAAAGCGCCTCGATGGCCGGATCAGGACGTCCGTTGACGGCTCCCATACGGCGGGGGCCTGCGTCTTGACGGCCCTCATACGCGGCCGCCGTCCCGGCCGGGTCACTCGCCCCCGCCTCCCGCGGGTGTCGACGGCACGCCGAAGGGGCCGGTGACGTGGGTCACCGGCCCCTTCGCACCGCCCGTCGGCGGCGTAGGTCAGGAGGTGCTCAGCATGCCTTCGCGCAGGCGGGCCAGCAGGCGGGTGATGAGACGCGAGACGTGCATCTGGGAGACACCGAGGCGCTCACCGATCTGGGCCTGGGTGAGCTCCTCGACGAACCGCCAGTGGATGATCTTGCGGTCGCGCTCGTCGAGTTCGGCGAGCATCGGAGCGAGGGCGTGGAAGTCCTCGACCAGGCCGAGGGCGGCGTCCTCGTCCCCGATGAAGTCCGCCAGCGCGGCCTCGCCGTCCTCGCTGCCGCTGATCGCCGCGTCGAGGGAGGCCGACGTGTAGCCGTTGGAGGCGAGCTGGGCCTCGACGACCTCGTTCTGCGGCAGGCACATCAGCTCCGCCAGTTCGCCGGTCGTCGGCGTCCGGCCGAGCCGGCTGCGCAGTTCCTCGTTGGCGCGGGCGAGCTGCACCCGGGCTTCCTGGAGACGGCGCGGGACGTGCACGGCCCAGGAGGTGTCGCGGAAGAACCGCTTGATCTCCCCCACGATGTAGGGCACGGCGAACGAGGTGAACTCGACCTCACGCGTCAGCTCGAACCGGTCGATCGCCTTGATCAGACCGATCATGCCGACCTGGACGATGTCCTCCATCTCCTCCGGCCCGCGACTGCGGAACCGGCCGGCCGCGTAGCGGACCAGGGACATGTTCATCTCGATCAGCGTGTTGCGGGCGTACTGGTACTCGGGCGTCCCCTCCTCCAGCACGGCCAGCTGGTCGAAGAAGACCCGGGACAGCTCCCGCGCGTCCTTGGGGGCCACCTTGGTGGGTTCCGCTATCTCCGGAACATCCACCACATGCTCGACAGCGTGCACGGTCGTCGCCGCCATGACGCACCCCTCCCAGTAGATCGACCTGCCCGCCACCGGACCACGGGGCAGCAGAGTCGCGTATACCCCGGGGCCCGACGGTCATGCGCCGAAACTTCACGACAGTCAGGGCAATCAGGGGAACGGGTCAGGAGCCCTTCGCGGCGGGCTCCAGAATCGCCACGCACTCCACGTGATGGGTCATCGGGAACAGGTCGAACGCCCGCAGCGTCCGCACCCGGTACCCGCCGTCCCTGAAGTACCCCAGGTCCCGCGCCAGCGCCGCCGGATCGCACGCCACGTACGCGATGCGGCGTGCCCGCAGCGACGACAGGTGTTCGACCGTCTTGCGCCCCGCCCCGGCCCGCGGCGGGTCCAGGACGATCAGGTCGACCTCCGAGATGCCCGTCCGCGGCAGCACGCTCTCGACCTTGCCCTGCTCGATCCGCACGCGGTCGAAGTCGGCGAGGTTGTGGCGGGCGTCCTCCACCGCGCGCTTGCCGGACTCGATGCCGAGCACCGCGCCCTGCTCGCCGACCCGGTCGGCGAGGGCGCCGGCGAAGAGGCCGACGCCGCAGTAGAGGTCGAGCGCCATGTCGCCCTTGCGCGGCAGCAGGCCCTGCATGACCGCCGTCACCAGGGTGTCCGCCGCCATCGGGTGGACCTGCCAGAAGCCGCCGTTGGCCACCCGATGGGTCCGGCCGTCGGCGCGCTCGCGGACGAACGGGCGGCCGTGGACGCGGTGGACGCCGCCGGAGCGCTCGTCGACGCGCAGCACAGACACCGGGCGGTCCAGCTCGACCAGCGGCAGGCGCGCGCCCGGCTTCGGCGTGAGGATGACCTGCCGGTCCTGGGAGCCCGTCGCCGCGATCGCCTCGACGGAGTCCATGCCCGTCCAGTCGCGCTTCTCGATGCCCAGCTCACTGACGCCGTCCGCGGCGATCATGCAGTGGTCGATCGGCTCGACCTCGTGCGAGCGGTGCCGGCGCAGTCCGGCCCGGCCGTCGGCCGTGACGGCGTACTGCACGCGCGTGCGCCAGGCCGGGACCTGACCCGCGGGCACCTTGTCGCCCTCGGCGGGCACCACCGTGCCGTCCCAGCCGGCCTCCTCCGGGGTGAGCCCGGCGAGCCGCTGGAGCTGCTCGGCGATCACGTCGGCCTTCAGCCGCCGCTGCGCCCCGGGCTTGGCGTGCTGCCAGTCGCAGCCGCCGCAGCGGCCGGGCCCGGCGTACGGGCAGGGCTCGTCGATCCGGTCCTTGGAGGCGTCGAGCACGCGCACCGCGTCGGCCCGCAGGAAGCGCGCGCCCTCCTCGCCCTCGGTCACCCGGGCCACGACCCGCTCACCGGGCAGGGCGTGCCGTACGAACAGCACCTGCCCCTCGGACGTACGGGCGATGCAGTGGCCGCCGTGGGCGACGGGGCCGATCTCGACCTCGTACTCCTCCCCCACCAGTGACTTCCTCGGTTCTGCCTGCATGGCGGGGTGACTCCAAAATACGAGGGGGCGACGGGCCGTACGGAAGACGGCCGGACAACAGCCCACCAGTCTACGTGGCTGCCGCCCGGCCGTTTCACACGAGCCGTCGCCTCACGACTTGCGGTCGGAGGACTCCCTGGGCCGCACCTGGGCGGGTCCCCGCCGCACCGATCCCGGCGCGGTCCACTCCTGCTGCCTGCGGGCCCGCCGCTTGGCGGCCTCGGAGGACTGCAGCTGGTAGGGGACGGAGGTCACCATGATGCCCGGCGTGAACAGCAGCCGGCCCTTCAGCCGCAGGGCGCTCTGGTTGTGCAGCAGGTGCTCGTACCAGTGGCCGACGACGTACTCGGGGATGATCACGGAGACCGCGTCGCGCGGCGACTCCTTGCGCAGGCTCTTGACGTACTCGATGATCGGCCGCGTGATCTCGCGGTAGGGCGAGTCCAGGACCTTCAGCGGTACGTCGATGCCGCGCCGGTTCCACTCCTCCTGGAGCGCCTTGGTCTCCGCCGGGTCGACGTTGACGCTGAGGGCCTCCAGGGTGTCCGAGCGCATCAGCTTGGCGTAGGCCAGGGCACGCAGCGTCGGGCGGTGGATCTTGGAGATCAGCACGACCGAGTGGACGCGGGAGGGCCGCACGCTGTCGTCGCTCGGGCCCTCGGGGGCGGCGATCTCGGCGGCGACGCGGTCGTAGTGCTTGCGGATGGCCGTCATCGTCGCGAAGAAGATCACCATGCCGAGCAGGGCGACCCACGCGCCGTGCGTGAACTTGGTGACGAGGACGACCACCAGCACCAGGCCGGTGAAGAACGCGCCGAAGGCGTTGATGGCGCGCGAGCGGATCATGTGGCGGCGCTTGGCCTGGTCCCTCTCGGTGGCCAGGTGGCGGTTCCAGTGGCGGACCATGCCGATCTGGCTGAGCGTGAAGGACACGAAGACGCCGACGATGTAGAGCTGGATCAGGCGCGTGGAGTCGGCCCCGTAGATCCCGACCAGCAGGGCGGCGGCGCCCGCGAGGAGCACGATGCCGTTGGAGAAGGCCAGCCGGTCGCCGCGGGTGTGCAGCTGCCGCGGCAGGTAGCGGTCCTGGGCGAGGATCGAGCCGAGCAGCGGGAAGCCGTTGTAGGCGGTGTTCGCGGCGAGGAACAGCACCAGTGCGGTGGCCGCCGCGAGGACGATGAACAGGAAGCTGCCCTTGCCGAAGACGGCCTCGGCGACCTGGGAGATCACCGGGTTCTGCACGTAGTCCGGGCCGAGCGGGACGCCGTTGTGGACGAGGTCCTTGGCCGGGTTCTCGGCCATGCGGACGTCGGTGGCGGCGGCCAGGGCGATGATGCCGCAGAACATGGTGACGGCCAGCAGGCCCATCATCGCCAGGGTGGTGGCGGCGTTCTTCGACTTGGGCTTGCGGAAGGCCGGGACGCCGTTGGAGATCGCCTCGACGCCGGTGAGGGCGGCGCAGCCGGAGGAGAAGGCGCGCAGCAGCAGGAAGACCAGCGCGAAGCCGGCCAGGCCCTGGTGCTCGGGCTTGATGACGTAGTCCGCGGTGGGTGCCCGCATGGTGTCGTCCAGGACGAGTCCGCGGAAGGCGCCCCAGGCCAGCATGGTGAAGACGCCGGCGACGAAGACGTAGGTGGGGATCGCGAACAGCGAGCCGGATTCCTTCACTCCGCGCAGGTTCATCAGCGTCAGCAGCACGATGACGGCGATCGCGCAGGCGACCTTGTGCTCGACGACGAAGGGGATGGCGGAGCCGAGGTTCTCGATGCCGGAGGAGATCGAGACGGCGACGGTGAGGACGTAGTCGACGAGCAGCGCGCTGGCGACGGTCAGGCCAGCCTTGGGGCCGAGGTTGGTGTTGGCCACCTCGTAGTCGCCGCCGCCGCTGGGGTAGGCGTGCACGTTCTGCCGGTAGGAGGCCACGACGGTGAACATCAGGACGACGACCGCGACCGCGATCCACGGACTGAAGTGGTACGCCGTCACACCCGCGATCGACAGGACGAGCAGCACCTCGCCGGGCGCGTACGCCACGGAGGACAGCGGGTCGGAGGCGAAGACGGGGAGTGCGATGCGCTTCGGCAGGAGCGTTTCCCCCAGCCGGTCGCTGCGCAGTGCGCGCCCGATCAGGATCCGTTTGGGCACGTCGGTCAGTTTGGACACAACAGAGGATCGTAAGCGTTCGAACGCGGGCTCGCCCACCCGCCACCCCTCATCGGTGTTCCCTCTGCTCTCCGGGTGAATCACGAGGCGCGTGCGGCTGCGGATTCCGCAGGTCACGCCGCTTCCATGCCTATATGACTAAGCCCGTCCCCGACCTGGCCGTCATCGCCCCAGGAGGCCTCATGCACGCGTCCGCGGAACTGATCGGCGCCGCAGCCACACTCGTCGTCCTCGGAATCCTCACCTTGGCGAGCGTGCGCAGCATCAGCCGCCGGTGAGCAGCCGGGCCACCCCGGCCGCCAGTTCCTCCCCTCCGATGCTGTCCGTCCGGGTCGACGGCACCGTGCAGGCGTAGGCGCCGGCGACCGCGCCGTGCAGGGCGCAGCGGTGGGGCGGTTCGCCGGCGAGCCAGGCGTGCAGGAACGCGGCCGCGAAGGCGTCGCCCGCGCCGTTGGAGTCGACGACCGGCGCCGGGGGCACGGCGGCGGGTACGCGGGTCAGCGCGCCGTCGGCCAGCAGGTACGCCCCCCGCGCCCCGGCGGTGGCGACGACGGCCCGGGCGCGGCCCCGCTCGGCGATCCGGCGCAGGGTGGCCTCCGGGTCGGCGAGCGCCGCGCCGGAGAGGAAGACCAGGTCGGCCTGGTGGGCGAAGGCCTCGTGGTAGGGGTTCTCGCCGTCCCAGTCGTGCAGGTCGGTGGAGATCGTGACGCCCGCCGCCCGCAGCACCGGAAGGGCGTGGACGCAGGGCTGGGTGATGACGACATGGGCGTGCCGGCTGACGGCGGCCAGTTCCCGCACCGTGGTCTCGGGCAGCCGGTCCGTGTCGGCCGCGCGGGTGGCGTCGTACAGGGACAGCCGCCGGCCCTCGGGGTCCACGAGGTTGACCGCGCGTTTGGTGCCGAGCGGCTGCGGGACGGCCGTGAGCGGGATGCCCCGGTCGCGGTGGAGCGCCCGGACGAGTTCGCCCTCGGGGTCGTCGCCGAGCATGTCGAGGTGGTGGGTGCGCAGCCCCAGCGCGCTCAGCGCCAGGGCGACGAAGTCCCCGCTCTGGCCGGCGCGCGTGACGATGCCGGGCCGGATCATGTGGCTGTCCGCGTACGGCACGGGCAGTTCGGGCACGTGCACGATCGTGTCCACGCCCGCGCCGCCCAGCACCAGGACGTCGATCTCGGTGGTCATGGCAGTTTCCTCCCCCGTCCGGACCGCCGCCGGGGCCCCGGCAGGGCCCTCGGCAACGCCCCCGTCTTTGCCGATACGTTGGAGTCGGGCAGCCGAACGGCGGCACGCCCCCGGAGGGCATCATGGCCTGATTCCACCGGCATGATGTTGCCTGGCGGTCCGCACTCCGGCCGCGACGTGTTGCCTGGCGAGCCGAAAGAGAGACATGAGCACGACAGTCATGAAGGTCAGAGGGCCTGCAGGAAGCGCGGTGTGACGCGATGCATATTGTCATCATGGGTTGTGGAAGGGTCGGCTCCGCCCTGGCCCAGAACCTGGAGCAGCAGGGCCACACCGTCGCCGTGGTCGACCAGGACCCCACCGCCTTCCGCCGCCTGGGGTCCTCCTTCGGCGGCCGCCGTGTCACCGGGGTCGGCTTCGACCAGGGCACCCTGAAGGAGGCGGGCATCGAGGAGGCCGGTGCCTTCGCCGCCGTCTCCAGCGGTGACAACTCCAACATCATCGCCGCCCGCGTGGCCCGCGAGATGTTCGGCATCGAGAACGTCGCGGCGCGCATCTACGACCCGCGCCGCGCCGAGGTGTACCAGCGCCTGGGCATCCCGACCGTCGCGACCGTCCGCTGGACGGCCGACCAGATGCTGCGCCGGCTGCTGCCCTCCGGCGCCGAGCCGCTGTGGCGCGACCCCACCGGCGGTGTCCAGCTCGCCGAGGTGCACACCTCCACCGCCTGGGTCGGTCACAAGATCAGCCGGATCCAGGAGGAGACGGGCGTGCGCGTGGCGTTCCTGACCCGGCTCGGTGAGGCGGTCCTGCCCACCTCCCAGACGGTCCTGCAGGAGGGCGACCTGGTGCACGTGATGATGCGCACCGACGAGGTCGACAAGGTCGAGGCGGCGTTCGCCAAGGGTCCCGAAGAGGAGGGCGGTCACTGATGAGGGTCGCCATTGCCGGAGCCGGCGCGGTCGGCCGCTCGATCGCGGGCGAACTGCTGGAGAACGGCCACGAGATCCTGCTGATCGACAAGGCCCCTACCGCCATCTCGGTCGAACGCGTCCCGCAGGCCGAGTGGCTGCTGGCCGACGCGTGCGAGATCACGTCCCTGGACGAGGCCGCGCTCCAGCGCTGCAACGTGGTGATCGCCGCGACGGGCGACGACAAGGTCAACCTGGTCGTCTCCCTGCTGGCCAAGACGGAGTACGGCGTCCCGCGCGTCGTCGCCCGGGTGAACAACCCGAAGAACGAGTGGCTGTTCAACGAGTCGTGGGGCGTGGACGTCGCCGTCTCCACGCCGCGCCTGATGTCGGCCCTCGTCGAGGAGGCGGTGAGCGTGGGCGACCTGGTCCGCCTGCTCCGCTTCAGCCACGGCGACGCCAACCTCGTCGAGCTGACCCTGCCGGAGGAGTCGGCCCTGGCCGGCACGCAGGTGGGCGACGTCGAGTGGCCCGAGGACACGTCCCTGGTCACGATCATCCGGGGCACCCGCGTCCTGACGCCCTCCCGGGAGGACTCCCTGGAGGCCGGTGACGAGCTCCTCTTCGTGGCCGCGCAGGCCCGCGAGGAGCAGCTGGAGGACCTGCTGTCGGTGCGCCGGGACAGCGCGGCGAGCTGATCGGGCCCCACGGGGAGCAAGCGGAAGGGGCGTCCCGAACCACTCGGGACGCCCCTTGCCTCAGCTCCACGGGCTCGCTCGCCTCAGCTGGACGGGCTCACTGCTCGGCGGACCGGGCGGCGGCCTGCCGTTCCCGCTCCTCGGCGGCCTTCTCCTCCGCCTCCATCTCCGCGAACACGTCGATCGGCGCGGGCGCCTTCGCCAGGAAGACCCAGGTCAGCCAGACCGCGAGCAGGAAGGGCGGGATCTTCAGGGCGACCAGGACCCAGCCCAGCTGGGTCGTGTCGGCCCACCAGTACAGCGGGAAGAGGATCGCGCACTTGGCGAGCAGGATCGCGCCCCAGGCGTAACTGGCCTTCGTGTACGCCTTCTTGCGTCCAGGGTTCCGCGTGCGCCAGGAGAGGTTCTCCTTGAAGACCGGGCCGAGGATCAGCCCGATGAGCGGCACCCCGCACACGGCCGTGATCACGTACGCGAGTCCGAGGCCCAGCGTGTAGAGCATGCCGGGCAGGTAGAAGTCCTTGGCGTTGCCGGTCATCATCGCGAAGACGACACCGAAGGCCACACCGAAGACACCGCTGAAGGCGTGCTTGACGGTGTCCTTCATCACCAGCCGGACCACGACCAGCACGAGCGACACGGCCAGCGCCGCGATCGCCGACAGGTGCAGGTCCTTGTTGATCGTGTAGATGGTGACGAAGAGCAGGCCGGGCACCACCGTCTCGACCATGCCCCGCACGCCGCCGAACGCCTCGAACAGGGCGGCCTCGGTCACCGCCCGGGCGTCGTCCGCAGAATTCTCTTCGGTCGGCTTGTCGAGCGACGTCACCGGCTACTCCCGTCCGAGGGGTCTCAGTTCGTACTTGGGATTGAACAGCACCCGGCGGCCCCGGCTCATGGAGATCCGGCCCGATGCGATCAGCTTGCGGCCCGGCTCTATGCCCACGATGGAGCGCCGGCCGAGCCACACCACGTCCAGCGCGGCCGAGCCGTCGAACAGCTCCGCCTCCAGGGCCGGCACTCCGGCCCGCGGCCGCAGGGTGACCGTGCGCAAGGTACCAGTAACCGTCACGATCTGGCGGTCCTGGCAGTCTCCGATCCGGATGCAGCCGGCGGTCTCGGTGTCCTCCCGCAGTTCCTCGGACTCCAGGTCCTCCTGCGACGAGGAAAGCCGGTCGAGCATGCGCCGGAACCGGCCCGCCGGCTTTTCGGAACGAGGAACACCACTCATATCTGAAGCGTACCGGGGCGTGCCGACAACTCCGTAGCCCTGGGGCGGGGACCCCGCCCGGCGGGCACGGCTCACTTCTCGAACCGGTAGCCCATCCCGGGCTCGGTGATGAAGTGCTTCGGATGCGAGGGGTCCGCCTCCAGCTTGCGCCGCAGCTGCGCCATGTACACGCGCAGGTAGTTGGTCTCCGTCCCGTACGAGGGCCCCCACACCTCCTGCAGCAGCTGCTTCTGCCCGACCAGGCGGCCGCTGTTGCGCACCAGGACCTCCAGCAGGTGCCACTCGGTGGGGGTAAGCCGGACGTCCTTCCCGGCGCGCTGCACCTTCTTCGCGGCCAGGTCGACGGTGAACTCGCCGGTCTCCACGATCACCTCGCCCTCACCGCCGGCGGGCTCGGCCCGGCGCACGGCGGCCCGCAGCCGCGCCAGCAGCTCGTCCATGCCGAAGGGCTTGGTGACGTAGTCGTCGGCGCCCGCGTCCAGCGCCTCGACCTTCTCGTCGGAGGAGTGCCGCGCGGACAGCACCAGGATCGGCACCCGGGTCCAGCCGCGCAGCCCCCTGATCACCTCGACGCCGTCCATGTCGGGCAGCCCGAGGTCGAGGACGACGACGTCGGGGTGGCGGGCCACGGCGAGCTGGAGGGCCGTGGCACCGTCGTGGGCCGCGTCGACCTCGTAGGTGCGTGCCTTGAGGTTGATCACGAGGGCGCGCACGATCTGCGGCTCGTCGTCGACCACCAGGACGCGGGTCATGAGGCCTGCCTTTCCGGTTCTGCCAGGGGTTCTGCCGACAGGGGCTCCGGGCGGGTGCCCGCCGCGCGGAGGGTGAGGACCATGGTGAGCCCGCCGCCGGGGGTGTCCTCGGCGTTCAGGGTGCCGCCCATGGCCTCGGCGAAGCCGCGCGCCACCGCGAGCCCCAGTCCCACCCCGGCGCCGCGCGGGGCGTCGCCGTAACGCTGGAAGGGCTCGAAGATACGTTCCTTCGCCGTGTCCGGGACGCCCGGTCCCCGGTCGACCACCCGCACCTCGACCCGGTCGGCGAGCGCGCTCGCCGCGACCAGCACGGGCACCCCGGGCGGACTGTACTTGACGGCGTTCTCGACGAGGTTCGCCATCGCGCGCTCCAGCAGCCCGGGGTCGACCTCGACCATGGGCAGGCTCTCCGGCACGTCCAGGTCGACACTGCCCTCGGGCACGCCGCCGAGCGCCATCGGCGCCACCTCGTCGACGTCGATCTCGCGGATCAGCGGGGTGACGGTGCCGGTCTGGAGGCGGGACATGTCGAGCAGGTTGCCGACGAGGTGGTCGAGCCGGTCGGCGCCCTCCTCGATGCCCTCCAGCAGCTCGGCCCGGTCCTCCTCGGACCACTCGACGTCCTCGGAGCGCAGCGAGGACACCGCCGCCTTGATCCCGGCCAGCGGCGTGCGCAGGTCGTGGCTGACGGCGGCCAGCAGCGCCGTACGGATGCGGTTGCCCTCGGCGAGCCCGCGGGCCCGGTCGGCCTCCTCGCGCAGCCGGCGCCGGTCCAGGACGACGGCGGCCTGGGCGGCGAAGGCGGCCAGCACCCGGCGGTCCTCGGCGGGCAGGACGCGGCCGGTCAGCGCGAGGGCCATGTGGTCCCCGACCGGCATGTCCACGTCCGCCTGGTCGGGCCGTTCGACGGGCCGCCCCTGGCCGGCGCGGCCCGCGCAGGTCCAGGGCTCGACGTCGCCCGCCCGTTCCAGCAGGGCGGCGGACTCCATGCCGAAGGTCTCCCGGACCCGCTCCAGCAGTTCCTCCAGGCCGGTCTCCCCGCGCAGCACGTTCCCGGCGAGGAACGACAGGATCTCCGACTCGGCCCGCAGCCGGGCCGCCTGCTGGGTGCGGCGGGCGGCGAGGTCGACGACGGAGGCGACCGCCGCGCCGACGGCCACGAAGATCACGATGGCGACGATGTTCTTCGGGTCGGCGATGGTCCACTGGTGCAGGGGCGGTGCGTAGAAGTAGTTCAGCAGCAGCGACCCGACCGCGGCCGAGGTCAGCGCGGGCAGCAGCCCGCCGAGCAGGGCCGCGGCGACGGTGAGCGCCAGGAACAGCAGCATGTCGTTGGCGAGGCCGAGGTCGACGGCGCTCAGCAGCACCGTCAGCAGCGGCGGCCCGGCGACACCGGTGATCCACCCCCACACCCGCCGGGACCGCCCGAGGCGCGCGCCCCGGGCCACCGGCAGGCCACGGCCCTTGGCGACCTCGTCGTGGGTGACGATGTGCACGTCGAGGTCGGGCCCGGACTCCCGGGCGACGGTGGCGCCGACTCCGGGTCCGAAGACGTACTGCCAGGTCTTGCGGCGGGAGGAGCCCAGCACGATCTGGGTGGCGTTCACGCCGCGGGCGAAGGAGAGCAGCGCGGCCGGTATGTCGTCGCCGACCACGTGGTGGAAGGTGCCGCCGAGGTCCTCCACCAGGGTCCGCTGGAGGGCCAGTTCCTTGGGCGAGGCGGAGGTCAGCCCGTCACTGCGCGCTATGTAGACGGCGAGCACCTCGCCGCCGGCGCCCTTCTCGGCCAGCCGGGCGGCGCGGCGGATGAGCGTACGGCCCTCGGGGCCGCCGGTCAGGCCGACCACGATCCGCTCGCGCGAGCCCCAGATGCGCGACACCCGGTGCTCACTGCGGTACTGGGTGAGGTAGGCGTCGACCCGGTCGGCCACCCACAGCAGCGCCAGCTCGCGCAGGGCGGTGAGGTTGCCGGGGCGGAAGTAGTTCGACAGGGCCGCGTCGACCTTGTCGGGCCGGTAGATGTTGCCGTGTGCCATCCGCCGCCGCAGCGCCTCGGGCGACATGTCGACCAGCTCGATCTGGTCCGCCCGCCGCACCACCTCGTCCGGCACGGTCTCCTGCTGCCGGACGCCGGTGATCGACTCGACGACGTCCCCGAGGGACTCCAGGTGCTGGATGTTGACGGTCGAGACGACGTCGATGCCGGCGGCCAGCAGTTCCTCCACGTCCTGCCAGCGCTTGGCGTTGCGGGAGCCGGGGACGTTGGTGTGGGCGAGCTCGTCCACCAGGGCGACCCGGGGGCGGCGGGCGAGCACGGCGTCGAGGTCCATCTCGGGGAAGACGCTCCCGCGGTACTCCAGCTCCCGGCGCGGCACCTGCTCCAGACCGTGCAGCAGCACCTCGGTGCGATGCCGGTCGTGGTGCTCGACGAAGGCGACCACGCAGTCGGTGCCCCGCTCGACACGGCGGTGCGCCTCGGACAGCATCGCGTACGTCTTGCCGACGCCCGGTGCCGCCCCGAGGTAGATCCGTAGCTTGCCGCGTGCCATGGCCCCATTGTCTTCCGGTCTGCTGCCTGCGCAGCGTCGACCTTACGGCCGGCCGGGGCGGCGTGCCGGTGCCGGGCGCGTCCGCGGGCCGGTCCTTGACGGAACCCTGACGCGCCCGGCCGGCCGAGGAGGGCTCAGGCGGGGTTGTCGCCGTGGGTGAGGGTCTCCCAGGCGACGAAGAGGTTGTTGCTGCCGGCGGGGCGGCCGCGCAGGGTCAGCGTCTCGGTGTTGGTCATGGCGTGCCCGAGGCGGTGGGCGAGGGCGTTGTGGCCGACCTCGGTGATCGGCCCGAGTCCGGGCTTGAGCGAGCCGCCGCACAGCCAGCCGGGGGCGGCGGTGCCGAGCTCGTACCTGGCGTGGAAGCCGAGGCCGTGCCGCAGTCGCTCTCCCACGTCCGTGCCGTAGAGGTCCTGGCCCTGGATCCGGCTGGTCTCGGCGACGTGCGAGATGGCCGAGAGGCCGTAGCCGGTGTGCGTGAAGTCGCGGCAGGTCTCCTGGCTGAGCCCGTTGACGAAGGTCGTCTGCCCCTGCCAGTACTTGACGACCTTGTCCCGGGTGTCCAGGTTCTGGCTGGGCACGGTCTTCGGCAGCGCGCCGTCGGACTCCAGGTAGACATAGGCGGCCGTACGGGTGCGGAACTTCGCCATGGCCTTGTCGTACGACGTCTTGTCCTCCAGGAAGACGGAGATGCCGACGGCGGCCTCCATCATCGACAGCTCCCAGTTCCCGTTGGAGTTGGAACCGTTGATGATCTCCGGCAGGTAGACGGTGCGGAGCATGGTGGCGAAGCGGCCGGAGTTGGCCCAGGTGCCGGTGTACGTGTACTTGATGATCTCGGCGGCCTTGGGCCAGGAGGAGCCGGCCCAGCCGGTCTGCAGGGGCGCGTTGCTGTTGGTGTGGTCGCGGAGCACGGCGGACCAGGCGTCCATCAGCTCGATGGCCTTGCGCGCGTGCCGTTCGTCGCGGGTGAAGTACCAGGCCAGGGCGTGAGTGTACGCGGCGATCGCGTCCTCGCGTTCGTCGGTGCAGCCGTAGTTGGGGTTGGAGTACGAGCCGCACTCGACGATCGCCCGGGGCTTGGGCGTGCGGTTCAGGTCGGCGTACCTGCTCGCCATCATCTGGTCGAAGGCGCCCTTCCAGGGCTGGGCGCCTGCGGTGACCTTGGACCGGGCGAAGTCCAACTGGCCCTTGGAGACGGTGACTCCGGGGTGCACGAAGGTGGTGGGGGCGCTGGGGGCGGCGCCGGCGGGCCAGGCGAGGACACCGGCGACGAGGGCGGCCGCGGCCGTGAGGAGAGCGGTTCTGCGCATGTGTGGGGGGCCTTCCGTTCTCGTATGTGAACGTGAAGCGCCTTTATGAACGGGCGCGTGGTCGGAGACGGTAGGTACAGACCAATCCGCCGTCAAGGTTCCGCGCACGAGAAAGGGCCGCACCCCTGCCGGGATGCGGCCCTGCGGTACTTCGTGGGTCAGCGGACCTCGGTGATCTCCGGTCCGCGCTGGAGCTGGCCCATTCCACCCGCGAAACGGGAGCCCTCCTCCTGCTGCACACCCTCGGGGACCATCTGGGCGTCGTTCGGCAGCTTCAGGACGATCGGGTCGCGGGGCGCCATCGGGCCCTCGCCGCGGACCACGACGGTGTCCCGGAAGATCTGCTCCAGCAGCCCGGCGGCCTGCGGCTGCACCGCGCCCTGGCCCGAGATGACCCCGCGCAGGAACCAGCGGGGGCCGTCCACGCCGACGAACCGCACGACCTGGAAGCCGCCGGTGCCGTCCGGCAGCTGGACGGGGACCTGGGCCCGCAGCTCCCAGCCCAGCGGACCCTCGACCTCGTCGACGATGCCGCCCTGCTGGGTGATGCCGGTGCCGATCTCCTCGCGCACCTCGCCCCAGATGCCCTCGCGCTTGGGAGCGGCGAAGGCCTGCAGCTGGATGGCGCTGTCGCGCAGCACGACCGTCGCGGCGACGATCGCGTCGCCCGCGACCTCGACCCTGAGCTCCATGCCGTCGACGCCCGGCACGAAGATGCCTCCCAGGTCGACGCGGCCCTCGGCCGGGTCGCGCACCTCGGTGCTGTCCCAGGGTCCGTCGGGGCGCGGCGCCGGTTCGAGCCTCAGGCGCCCGCCCTCTTCGTCCGCCTCAGTGTCGACACCGTCGACGACCTGCTCGGCCTCGCCGGCCGCGTCCTCGGCGGCATCCCTCTTCTTGCGACGTCCGAACACGTCACTGTCCTTCCCGGTCGGATACGACCGAAGCGTATCGATTCCCACCCGCCTGGCCGCCCAGGGCGGCCTGACCGCTTGTGCCGCTCGTCCCGTCCACCGCCGCGTGGCCTCCGGTGGACCCGAAGCCCCCCTCGGCCCGCACGGAGCCGGGAAGCTCCGCCACCTCCTGGAAGCGGACCCTCTCGACCTGCTGGACGACCAGTTGGGCGATCCGGTCGAAGCGCTCGAACCGCACGGCCTCGCGCGGGTCGAGATTCACCACGATCACCTTGATCTCCCCACGGTACCCGGCATCAACCGTCCCCGGGGCATTCACCAGGGCGACGCCGCAGCGCGCGGCCAGGCCGGATCGCGGGTGCACGAAGGCCGCGTACCCCTCGGGCAGCGCCACAGACACCCCCGTGGGCAGCACGGCCCGTTCGCCGGGCGCCAGTTCGCACGCCTCGGTGGTGCGCAGATCGGCTCCGGCGTCCCCGGGATGCGCGTACGACGGGAGCGGTACGTCCGGGTCGACGCGCCGGATCAGCACGTCCACGGGCCGGCGGCTCACGGGTTGACCTCGAAGGCACGCGCGCGCCGGACCTGGTCCGGGTCCTCCATGGCCGCCTGGATCTCCTCCTTGCGGCCGTGGTCGACGAAGTGGTCGACCTTCACCTCGATGAAGAGCGCGTCCGCGCGCACCGCGACGGGGCCCTCGGGGCCGCCGACCCGGCCGGTCGCGGACGAGTAGATCTTCCGCCCGGCCACCGCCGTCACCTCCGCCTCCAGGTGCAGCGTGGTGCCGACCGGCACCGGCCGTACGAAGTCGGTCTCCAGCCGTCCGGTCACGGCGATCGTGCGCAGCAGCCAGTTCAGCGAGCCGAGGGTCTCGTCCAGGGCGCTGGCGAGCACACCGCCGTGCGCGAGACCCGGCGCCCCCTGGTGGGCGGGCTGCACGGTGAACTCGGCGGTGAGGGAGACGCCCTCGCCGGCCCGGGCCTCCAGGTGCAGCCCGTGCGGCTGGTCCCCGCCACAGCCGAAACACTGGCCGTAGTGCGCGCCGAGGAGTTCTCCCGGTGCCGGGGCATCGGGATGACGTACGGGCGGCACGGCGTCGGCCGGGGGCTGAAGAGCTGCGGAAGTACCACTCACAGGCGCAGACCTTACCCGCGCGTCGGCCCCTTACGGACACCGTGCCAAGCTTGGCTCCATGCAGCTCTCCGCCGCCCCCTACGAAGAACGCCTCACCGCCCCGCGGACCTGGTGGCTGATCTCGTTCCTCGTGGGCGTCTCCATGGCCCTGGTCCTGCTCCCGTTCGGCACGCTGCCGATGCTCGGCGGCCTGGCCGGGGGCACCGCGGTCGCGGCCGTCGCCGCGAGTTCGTACGGCTCGGTCCGCATCCGTGTCGTCGGCGACGCCCTGATCGCCGGGGAGGCGCGGATCCCGCTGGCGGCACTGGGCGAGGCGGAGGTGCTGGACGCGGAGGAGGCCCGCGCCTGGCGCACGCACAAGGCGGACCCGCGCGCCTTCCTCCTGCTGCGCGCCTACATCCCCACGGCCCTGCGCGTGGAGGTCACGGACCCGCAGGACCCGACGCCGTACCTGTACCTGTCGACGCGCGAGCCGGAGCGGCTGGCGCAGGCGCTGCGCGCGGCGAAGGCGCAGTAGCACAGCCGCGCGGGGCTTCACCCGGGACACGGGACGCGGAACCCGGGACGCGGGAGGCGGTCCCCAGCCGGGAGGCGGTCCCCAGCCGGGAGGCGGTCCCCAGCCGGGAGGCGGACCGGCGGGTCTCAGTGCCCGCCGGGGCCCCGGCCCTCGCCGCCCTCGTCCTCGCCGCCGGGGCGGTCGTCGTGGTGGCCCATGGGGTCGTGGGTGATCTCGCCCATCTCCAGGGCGTCCTGCGGCTGCTCCAGGGCGGGCAGCGCCTCCAGGGCGTCCCAGGGCACCTGGATCCTGCGCAGGTCCCGGCGGATGCGGTCGGCGAGCTTTCTCGTCTCGCTGCGGTTCATGGCCGCGCCCACGACGGCGCCCACCAGGAACGGCATCAGATTGGGCATGTTGCGGACCATCCGCTTCATGATCCGCTGGCGCAGTTCGCGCTTCATGCGGCTGTTCACCGCCGTGCTGAAGGTCGACGGCTGCGTGGCGTCGATGCCGCGCTCCCCCGACCAGGAGTCGAGGTAGGCGGTGCTGCGCTGCTTGAGGTTGCCGGGCGGCCGCACCCCGTAGACCTCGTGGAGTTCGGCGATCAGCTTCAGCTCGATCGCGGCGACACCGGTGACCTCCGCGGCCAGTTCGGTGGGCATCGCCGGCGGCACGGGCAGCATGGCCGCCGCACCGACGCCGGCTCCGACCGTCGCCGTCGCCCTCGTCGCGCCCGCGACGAGCCGGTCGGCGAGCTCCTCGGGCCCCAGACCGGGGAACTGTCTGCGGAGCGTCGCCAGGTCCCGCACGGGGACCCGCGGGGCCAGGTCGATGATCCGGTCGGCGAGATAGGCGAGGCCCGCGCGGGCCTTCTCGCCGCCCTTGCGCATGCTCTGCCCGGCCCGCTCCCGGATCGCCCCCGCCCGCCGTCGGGCGACGGGTGCGGGGACGTCCACGGAGGCCGGGCGGTCACCCCGGTCCGCTGCCGGTTCGAGCGAGGCCGCCCCCGTATCGGTGGAGCCTCGCTCGTCGTCACGCGCGCCGTGCTGCGGGCCGATACCGATCGGCCCTTCGTCCGCCTTCCGCTTGGAGAAGCGGCGCTTCCAGGGAGGGGTCGAGCCAGTCACGGCCGACCCGCCCTCAGTCGCAGTCGCGGCAGATCGGCTGACCGTTCTTCTCCCGGGCCAGCTGGCTGCGGTGGTGCACCAGGAAGCAGCTCATGCACGTGAACTCGTCCTGCTGCTTCGGGAGCACCCGGACGGCCAGCTCCTCGTTCGAGAGGTCGGCTCCGGGCAGTTCGAGGCCTTCTGCGGCCTCGAACTCGTCGACGTCCACGGCGGAGGCCGACTTGTCGTTCCTCCGGGCCTTCAGTTCTTCAAGACTGTCCGAGTCGACGTCGTCGTCGGTCTTGCGTGGAGTGTCGTAATCGGTTGCCATGTCGCTCTCCCCCTCTGGGTGTCTGCGGTGTCTCCAGCGCACGTAACGCGTGAGAGGCCGGACTTGTGCCCGACCTGAGGCGGAGATTTTGCCTCACATCAAGGTCTGTTACTCAATCGACACCCAACCGGACTCCTCACGAGTGATCGGCTTGGATGGCGATGGGGACCGTACACGGTCCGAATGCCGCACTACAAAGGCGTCTCACCGTGTACTTCCCGTGATCAAGACCCTCGAAAACCGGGATTTTCCCGGCTTTCCGACAGGGTGCATGATCACGGAGAGTAGATGGCCGGAAAGGCGTCCCTGTGATCGATCGCACACGAGGCTGCTACGGCGAACCTTGCGAAATTACGCGCAAAGCGAACATCCCCGGGTGTCGCCGAGTTGATCGGCGCCATGATCTCAGATGGGCAGCGTGACTCGCATCACGAGCCCTCCTCCCTCGCGCGGCTGTGCGTAGATGTGCCCGCCGTGCGCCCGGGCCACGGACCGGACGATGGACAGACCGAGTCCGACGCCCTTGTCACTGCCCGTGCGCTCGGTGCGCAGCCGCCGGAACGGCTCGAAGAGGTTGTCGATCTCGTACGCCGGCACCACCGGACCCGTGTTGGACACCACCAGGACCGCCTGGCCGTGCTGGACGTCGGTGGTGACCTCGACCCAGCCGCCCTCGGGCACGTTGTAGCGCACGGCGTTCTGCAGCAGGTTGAGCGCGATCCGCTCCAGCAGCACGCCGTTGCCCTGGACGACCGCGGGCTTCTGCTCGCCGCGGATGGTCACGCCCTTGCTCTCGGCCTCGCCGTGCACCTGGTCGATGGCCTGCCCGGCGACCTCGGCCAGGTCCACCGGGCCCCGCTCGACGATCTGGTTGTCGCTGCGGGCGAGCAGCAGCAGACCCTCCACGAGCTGCTCGCTGCGTTCGTTGGTGGCCAGCAGCGTCTTGCCCAGCTGCTGGAGCTCCACCGGGGCGCCCGGGTCCGACAGGTGCACCTCCAGCAGGGTGCGGTTGATCGCCAGGGGCGTCCTCAGCTCGTGCGAGGCGTTGCCGACGAAGCGCTGCTGGGCGGTGAAGGCCCGCTGGAGCCGCTCCAGCATGTCGTCGAAGGTGTCCGCCAGCTCCTTCAGCTCGTCGTCCGGGCCGTCCAGCTCGATCCGGCGGGAGAGGTCCGAGCCCGCCACCGCGCGGGCGGTGCGGGTGATCCGGCCCAGCGGCGACAGGACGCGCCCGGCCATGGCGTAGCCGAAGGCGAAGGCGATGACCGCGAGGCCCAGCAGCGCCAGCAGCGAGCGGCTGAGCAGGTTGTCCAGGGCGTTCTGGCGCTGCTCGTTGACGCAGTGGTTCATGGCGTTGTTGAACTCGCTGGGCGAGGCCTGGTCGGGCAGGTTGCAGATGTCGCTGGTGACCTTGCCCTCGACGATCTTGAACGGCAGGTCGCTGCCCACGTTCAGTGCCTGCGCCGCCAGCAGGTAGATGATCGACAGCAGCAGGATGCCGGCGATCAGGAACATGCCGCCGTACAGCAGCGTGAGCCGTATGCGGATGGTCGGGCGCAGCCACGGGAAGGGCGGTACGGGCCGTCTCGGGTCCCACGTGGGCTTCGGGGGCGCCTGCGGAGGCGCGGGGGTGGCTGCCACGGGGGATCAGATCCGGTAGCCGGAGCCGGGGACGGTGACGATGACGGGCGGCTCGCCGAGCTTGCGGCGCAGGGTCATGACCGTCACGCGCACGACGTTGGTGAAGGGGTCGGTGTTCTCGTCCCAGGCCTTCTCCAGCAGCTGCTCGGCCGAGACCACGGCGCCCTCGCTGCGCATCAGCACTTCCAGGACGGCGAACTCCTTCGGCGCGAGCTGGACCTCCTTGCCGTCGCGGAAGACCTCGCGGCGGTTGGGGTCGAGCTTGATGCCGGCGCGCTCCAGCACCGGGGGCAGGGGCACGCTGGTGCGTCGGCCGAGGGCGCGCACGCGGGCGATGAGCTCGCTGAACGCGAACGGCTTGGGCAGGTAGTCGTCCGCGCCGATCTCCAGGCCTTCCACGCGGTCGCTGACGTCGCCGGAGGCCGTGAGCATGAGCACGCGCGTGGGCATGCCCAGTTCGACGATCTTGCGGCAGACGTCGTCACCGTGCACGAGCGGGAGGTCGCGGTCGAGGACGACCACGTCGTAGTCGTTGACGCCGATGCGCTCCAGGGCGGCCGCACCGTCGTAGACGACGTCGACCGCCATGGCCTCCCGGCGCAGTCCGGTGGCCACCGCATCGGCGAGCAGTTGCTCGTCCTCGACGACGAGTACGCGCACGTCCCTTGTCCTTCCTGATGTCCACCCGCGCAGCGCGCTTCGGGCGCACGCGGGCAGGGGTCTTCGACCGTGTCGGTGTGTTGCCTCCATCCTGCCCTTTTCGGCCATAAGTCCGAGGTAAGGCGGGTGCGGGAGCCCGCCGCCCGCGGGGAATAGGAGATTTTCTCCCGCGGTTAGGTTTCCACGGAAGGGAGCTTGGGGAGGACGGCTTTACATCCCACGATCACCCTCTGCAGGTACCGCACCACCATGCGGTGCGCACCATCCGCTTTTCCGCAGGGCGGGCGTGGGTGTCCGGCACCGTCGCCGCCCAGCCGAGCGGCGCCGGGCATCCGCAGGAGACGTGATCGTCCCTTCCGAACGGCACACCCCTGTGCCATCGACCCACGACCCAGGACGAGGGGGCGCAGCATGGACGCATTCACCGCAGGACTTCTGCAGCGCATAAGGGCGACCGAGTCCGATCTGTCCCGGGCTCGCGACGAGGGCGACGAGTTCCTCGTCGAGGTGGAGCAGGGTGAGCTCGACGACCTGCGCCGTCTCGCCGCCGAGCACGGTGTGGAGGTCAGCGCGACGAGCGTCTGATCAGGCCTGCGGAGCGGGCCCCGGCGAATCCAGCGCCGGGGCCCGCTCCGTCGTTTTCGCGGCGGTGGGCACACCGCGTCCGGCGTGCCGCCGGCCGGCCTCAGTCGTGCCAGGCGCCGAAGTCCTCCAGGAGGCGCTGGAGGGGCTCGAAGACGCCCGGGGTACCGGCGACCGTCAGGTCGCCCGAGGGGCGCTCCCCGGGGCGTCCACCGGTCAGCGCGCCCGCCTCCCGGGCGATCAGGTCGCCCGCCGCGAGGTCCCAGGCGTGCAGGCCGCGCTCGTAGTAGCCGTCGAGGCGCCCCGCGGCCAGGTCGCACAGGTCGACCGCGGCCGAGCCGCCGCGCCGGATGTCACGCAGCAGCGGGATCAGCCGCCGGGCGACGTCGGCCTGGTGGGCGCGGACCTCGGCGACGTAGTTGAAGCCCGTGGAGACCAGGGCCTGGTCCAGGGGCGGTGCCGGGCGGCAGGCCAGCCTGCGCTCGCCGTCCCAGGCGCCGGTGGCCCAGGCGCCGTGGCCGCGCACCGCGTGGAAGGTCTCGCCGCGCATCGGGGCCGTGACCACGCCGACGACGGTCTCGCCGTCCTGTTCGGCGGCGATGGAGACGGACCAGGTGGGCAGCCCGTAGAGGTAGTTGACCGTGCCGTCGAGCGGGTCGATCACCCAGCGGACGCCACTGGTGCCCTCGGTGGAGGCGCCCTCCTCACCGAGGATGCCGTCGTCCGGGCGGTGCTCGGCGATCAGGCCGGTGATCAGCTTCTCGGCCGCGATGTCCATCTCCGTGACGACATCGATGGGGCTGGACTTGGTCGCGGCGACCGCGAGGTCGGCCGGGCGGCCGTCCCGCAGCAGCGCACCGGCGCGGCGGGCGGCCTCCTGGGCGAGAGCGAGCAGGTCGGTGTGCAGGGGGTCGGTCACGGGGTTCCTCACGCGTAGGGGCTGTCGGCGCCCGCGGCGGCGGGCCGGGGGGCGCGGGCCGGGCAGCAGCCGACGGGACACACATCGTGGCTCGCGCCGAGCGCGCCCAGGGCGCACGGCCGGATCTCCTGCCCGCGTTCGGCGGCGGCACGCTCCAGCACGAGCTCGCGCACGGCGGCGGCGAACCGCGCGTCGTCCCCGACGGTGGCCGAGCGGCGCATCGGCAGTCCCAGCTCCTCGGCCTTGGCCCGGGCCTCGGTGTCGAGGTCGTACAGGACCTCCATGTGGTCGGAGACGAAACCGATCGGCGCGATCACCACCGCCGGCACACCGGCCGCGTGCCGCTCGGCGAGGTGGTCGCAGATGTCCGGCTCCAGCCACGGGATGTGCGGCGCGCCGGAGCGCGACTGGTAGACCAGCTGCCAGGGGTGGTCGATGCCGGTGCGCTCCCGGACCGCCTCGGCGATCAGCTTCGCCACGTCCAGGTGCTGCCGCACGTACGCCCCGCCGTCCCCGTGCTCCTGTACCGGCCCGGAGGTGTCGGCGGCGGCCGTCGGGATCGAATGTGTCGAGAACGCCAGATGCGCCCCGTCGCGCACGTCCGCGGGCAGCTCCTCCAGGGCACGGATCACCCCGTCGACCATGGGCTCCACGAAGCCGGGGTGGTTGAAGTAGTGCCGCAGCTTGTCGATCCTCGGCAGCTCCAGGCCCTCGCTTTGCAGGGCGGCCAGCGCGTCGGCGAGGTTCTCGCGGTACTGCCGGCAGCCCGAGTAGGAGGCGTAGGCGCTGGTGGCCAGGACCAGGACGCGGCGGCGCCCGTCGCGGACCATCTCGCGCAGCGTGTCGGTGAGGTACGGCGCCCAGTTGCGGTTGCCCCAGTAGACGGGCAGGTCCAGGCCGTGCTCGGCGAAGTCCTTGCGCAGTACCTCCAGCAGGGCGCGGTTCTGGTCGTTGATCGGGCTGACCCCGCCGAACAGGAAGTAGTGCTGCCCCACCTCCTTGAGGCGCTCCTTGGGGATGCCGCGTCCGCGCGTCACGTTCTCCAGGAACGGGACCACGTCGTCCGGGCCTTCCGGGCCGCCGAAGGAGAGCAGGAGAAGGGCGTCGTAGGGGGTGACATCGCGCGCGTCAGGCATGGCTCCGATCCTGCCACCCTGCACCGACAGCCGGGAACCGGCGGGGGCTCCCGCGCGGCGCCCTCGGGGTCCGTCACGGAACGGGTCGAACAGGTGCGCCAGAGACATCCGGAGCCGTAAGCTGTGTCGACTGCGTTCGCAGCTTACTGAGCCTTTTCGGAGACCTCGTTGCCCAGCCCTTACCGCGCCCTGTTCGCCGCACCCGGCACCAAGGGCTTCACCGCCGCGGGCCTCCTCGGCCGGATGCCGCTGTCGATGATGGGCATCGGCGTGGTGACGATGGTCTCCCAGCTCACCGGGCGGTACGGCCTGGCCGGTGCGCTGTCGGCGACGATCGCGCTGGCCGCGGCGGTGGCCGGACCGCAGGTCTCGCGGCTGGTGGACCAGTACGGGCAGCGGCGGGTGCTGCGCCCGGCGACGCTGGTCTCGCTCGCGGCGGCGGCCCTCCTGCTGCTCGCCGCGCACTACCGGTGGCCGGACTGGGTCCTGTACGTGGCCTGCGTCGGCATCGGCTGCGTGCCGAGCGTGGGCGCGATGATCAGGGCCCGCTGGGCCACGCTGTACCGGGGCACGCCGCAGCTGCACACCGCGTACTCCTTCGAGTCCGTGGTGGACGAGGTGTGCTTCATCTTCGGGCCGATCATCTCCATCGGCCTGTCCACGGCCTGGTTCCCCGAGGCCGGTCCACTGCTCGCCGCCTGCTTCCTCGCGGTGGGTGTCTTCTGGCTGACCGCGCAGCGCGCCACCGAGCCCGAGCCGCATCCGCGCGAGCGCAAGGGCGGCGGCAGCCCACTGCGCGCGCCGGGGCTGCAGGTGCTGGTGGCCACCTTCGTCGCCACCGGCGCGATCTTCGGCGCCGTCGACGTGGTGACCGTGGCCTTCGCCGACGAGGAGGGGCACAAGGCGGCCGCGAGCATCGTCCTCGCGCTGTACGCGGCGGGTTCCTGTGTGGCGGGCATGGTCTTCGGGTTGATGCACTTCGCCGGGGCGCCGGAACGCCGGTGGTTGCTGGGCGTGTGCGCCATGGCCGTGAGTATGATCCCACTCCTACTGGTCGGAAACTTGCCGTTCCTGGCCGTGGCGCTGTTCGTTGCGGGTCTGTCCATCGCGCCGACGATGATCACGACGATGTCCCTCATCGAAGAGCACGTACCACGCGCGCAGCTCACCGAGGGCATGACCTGGGTGAGCACCGGGCTCGCGGTCGGGGTCGCGCTCGGCTCCTCCGCGGCCGGCTGGGTCATCGACGCCGCCGGGGCGCGCGCCGGGTACGGGGTTCCGGCGGTGTCCGGGGCCGTCGCGGTCGCGGTGGGTTTCCTCGGTTACCGCCGGCTCACGCGGCCGGCTCCGGGTCGGGGAGGCTCCGTTGAGCAGCACAGCGAACGGAAAGAACGGCACGTGGCGTAACTGGGGCGGCAACGTCTCGATGCGCCCCGCGCGGGAGGTCACCCCGGCGTCCGTCGACGAGCTGGCCGACGCCGTGCGTCGGGCCGCCGAGGACGGCCTGACGGTGAAGGCCGTCGGGGCGGGGCACTCCTTCACCTCCATAGCGGCGACGGACGGCGTGTTGATACGCCCTCAACTGTTGACCGGCATCCGCAGGGTGGACCGGGAGAACATGACGGTCACGGTGGAGGCAGGCACCCCGCTCAAGAGACTCAATGTCGCCCTGGCGCGCGAGGGCCTGTCGCTGACGAACATGGGCGACATCATGGAGCAGACCGTCTCCGGCGCCACCGGCACCGGCACGCACGGCACGGGCCGCGACTCCGGTTCGATCGCCGCCCAGATCAAGGGCCTGGAACTGGTCACGGCGGACGGCTCGGTCCTCACCTGCTCCGAGAAGGAGAACCCGGAGGTCTTCGCGGCCGCCCGCGTCGGCCTGGGCGCCCTGGGCGTCGTCACCGCCATCACCTTCGCCGTCGAGCCGCTCTTCCTGCTCACCGCGCGGGAGGAGCCGATGCCGTTCGAGCGGGTCCTCGCGGACTTCGAGGAACTCTGGGCCGAGAACGAGCACTTCGAGTTCTACTGGTTCCCGCACACCGGCAGTACCAACACCAAGCGCAACAACCGCAGCGCCGGCCCGGAGCAGCCCGTGCCGCAGCTCAAGGGCTGGATCGAGGACGAGTTCCTCTCCAACGGGGTCTTCCACGTGGCCAACTGGGTGGGCCGGGCGGTGCCCGCGACGATCCCCGCGATCGCCCGGATCTCCAGCAAGGCCCTGTCCGCGCGGACCTACACCGACATCCCTTACAAGGTCTTCACGTCCCCGCGCCGGGTGCGCTTCGTGGAGATGGAGTACGCCGTGCCGCGCGCGGCCGTCGTCGAGACGCTGCGCGAGCTGAGGAGGATGGTCGACCGCTCGGGCCTCAGGGTCAGCTTCCCCGTCGAGGTGCGCACCGCCCCGGCCGACGACATCACGCTCTCCACCGCCTCCGGCCGCGACAGCGCCTACATCGCGGTCCACATGTTCCGGGGCACGCCGTATCACCGCTACTTCACCGCGGCCGAGCGCATCTTCACCGCCCACGAGGGCCGTCCGCACTGGGGCAAGATCCACACCCGGGACGCGGAGTACTTCTCCCGGGTGTACCCCCGCTTCGGCGAGTTCACGGCGCTGCGGGACCGTCTGGATCCTGACCGGCGGTTCCGGAACGACTACTTGCGGAGGGTCCTGGGGGCGTAGGCGACGCGCTGGGGGTGGTGCGCCCCGGGTCCTCGCTCGCGCTGGTGCTCGGTGTCGGGGCCGGGGCGGGATCCGTCCCGCCGTCCGAGTCGGCGCCGGCACCGGCAGAAGTGGGGGCGGGCGAGGCGTCCGCGCCCGGCGAGGAACCGGTGGACGGAACCTCCGTGGCGCCCGTGTCACCTTCCGAACCCGCGTCGGAACCGCCGGAGGTGTCGGAGTCGCCGGAGGTCCCGGACGTCTGCGAACCCCCTGAGCCGGACGAGGAGTCGCCGCCGGAGAAGGCGTCACCGACGGTGGTGCTGCGTCCGCCGCCGATGGCGTGGCCGGACACCAGCTCGTAGGTGGTGATTCCGGCCATGGTGACGCCGAAGACGACGGCCGCCGCGAGCACCGGCCGCTTCCAGCCCCCGGCCCGGGCACGGTAGACGGTGCCCCTGCTGAACTCGCCCGGCTGCGGAGGGGGTTGTTCCGCCGGTACGGACGCAGATGCGGACGCCACGGCCGTCGCGCCGCGCAACTGCTCACCGGTCCGCTTGAAGAAGTGCCGGGGCGACTTGCGGCACGCTCAAGCCGAACCTCTTGAGGACGTGCGACCGAAACCCTTAGTTCCGATTCCGGCGATTACGTGAAGTTCCCCACGTTCAAGATCGCGTAACCGGGGCATGGGGCGGCCAAGTACCCCCTCTTGCCAGAAGTTGGGCGGCGTGCCAATCCACGCAGGTGGCCCGAATGGAGTACTGTTGCGAGCCCTGGGTCCGGTCTCCCGTCGGGGTGCACGGGGCCTTTAAGGACCGCCGGGAGGGGGCTAGTTGCACAGGGTGACAGGGTTCGTCACTTAGCGTTGCGAATAGGTAACCGTGCCATAACGGCGATCCAGGGCCCGCGCCCGACACGCCGGGCAACTCGGCAAGGTTGTGGCAGGCTGCACCCGGGCAGGCCACACTCGACTAGCGGAAGCAGCGACGCACGTGACGTCGGCAGGCACCACCCGGGAGGTCCCCATGCCCGAACTGCGTGTCGTGGCCGTCTCGAATGACGGCACACGGCTGGTGCTGAAGGCTGCGGACAGCACGGAGTACACGCTTCCGATCGACGAACGGCTCCGCGCCGCCGTGCGCGGCGACCGTCCTCGCCTCGGCCAGATCGAGATCGAGGTGGAGAGCCATCTCCGCCCCCGCGACATCCAGGCGCGTATACGTGCCGGCGCGACCGCGGAAGAGGTCGCGCAGATGGCCGGCATCCCCGTCGACCGGGTCCGCCGCTTCGAGGGCCCGGTGCTCGCCGAGCGGGCGTTCATGGCCGAGCGGGCCCGCAAGACCCCGGTCCGCCGTCCCGGTGAGAACTCCGGTCCGCCGCTGGGCGAGGCCGTGCAGGAGCGGTTGCTGCTGCGCGGGGCCGACAAGGACACCGTCCAGTGGGACTCGTGGCGTCGTGACGACGGCACGTGGGAAGTCATGCTGGTCTACCGCGTCGCGGGCGAGCCGCACTCGGCGAGCTGGACGTACGACCCGCCCCGGCGGCTCGTCCAGGCCGTGGACGACGAGGCCCGCTCGCTGATCGGCGAGTCCGACGACCTGGCCGCGCCCGAGCCCAGCTTCCCGTTCGTGCCGCGCATCGCCCGGCTGCCCCGCGACCGGCCGCTGGACCGTACCGGCGACCGCGAGCGGCCCAGCCTGCCCGCGCAGGCCGCGGAACCCGACGAGGAGACCCTGGCCATCACGGCCTCCAGCGAACGGGACTCGCTGACCAGCCTGCTGGAGGCGGTGCCGAGCTTCCGCGGCGACCTCGTGGTGCCGGAGCGGCCCGCGCCGGAACCCGACGAGGAGCCCGTCGTCGAACCCGAGGAGGAGGAGCCCCCGGCTCCCGCCGCCTCGGCCGGTTCCGCCTACGCGGACGTCCTCATGCCGCGCTCCGTCGGCAGCCACCGCGACCGGCTCATCGGCGCGACCGACCGCCAGGCGGAGGCCGACGGCGTCCGTCCCGGACGCAGAGCCGCCGTGCCGAGCTGGGACGAGATCGTGTTCGGGACACGGCGCAAGAAGCAGGAGTAGCCGGGGCCACCGTCGTACGTGTGAGGCACGTGAGTACGCGTGAGGCACGTGAGTACGCGTGAGGCACGTGAGTACGCGTGAGGGCCGCGCCTTGCCGGGCGCGGCCCTCACGCGCGTCCGGTCACTGCGGGTCGGGACCCACCGCGACCGGACGCTCCGGGTCCGAGGACCACTCCGACCAGGAGCCCACGTACAGCTCCGCCGGGATGCCCGCGACCGCGAGCGCCAGTACCTGGTGCGCCGCCGACACGCCCGACCCGCAGTACACGCCGACCCGTGAACCCTCCGACACGCCGAACCTTTTGAAGCGGTCCCGGAGTTCCTCGGCGGGGAGGAAGCAGCCGTCCGCCCCCACGTTCTCCGTCGTGGGAGCCGACACCGCTCCCGGGATGTGCCCGGCCACCGGATCGATCGGCTCCACCTCGCCCCGGTACCGCTCCCCCGCCCGCGCGTCCAGCAGCACCCCGGACCGCGCCAGCGCCGCCGCGGCGTCCGCGTCGAGCAGCCCCAGTCCCCCCGGCTCGGGGGTGAAGTCACCCTCCTCCGGAGCCGGCACGGTCTTCTCCAGCGGCCCCTCCCAGGCCGGCAACCCGCCGTCGAGGACCCGCACGTCCGGGTGACCCGTCCAGCGCAGCAGCCACCACGCCCGGGCCGCCGCCCAGCCCTGCCCACCGTCGTAGACGACCACCGGCGTCCGCGACGACACGCCCGCCCGGCGCATCGCCGCACCGAAGCGCGTGAGGTCGGGCAGCGGATGCCGGCCACCCGCACCCGGAGCGGAGGCCAACTCCCGGTCCAGGTCGACGAATACGGCCCCCGGCAGATGTCCGGCCTCGTACGCGGCCCGGCCGTCGTAGGGGGGTTCACCGGACGCCTTGGCCGCGGTGAGCTGCCAGCGGACGTCGAGCAGGACCGGCGGGTGGGGGCCCGTCAGCTCGCTCGCGAGGTCGGATGCGGAGAGGATCGCGTTCATGCTCCCCATCCTCGCGCACCGGGTGGCCGAGCCGCCGCCGTCCGGCTACTCTGCTCCGCCGAACCGGGTCGATCACGCGGCGTACGGGAACAGGCACGTGCTGTACAGCTGAACGACACCTCCCGACAAGCGCGCCGCAAGGGACAGGGCCCCGCACATCGGGCATTCTCCCGACAAGGATCGTCCCGCAGGGCGAGCCCCACGAGGGCTGCGGAGAACACGGCCACAGCGAGGCCGAGAAGAGAGTGACGATGACCGACGCACCGGGGTCCACCGGCCCGAACGGCGCAACACCCCCTCGGTACACGCCCGGCACGCCCTGCTGGGTGAGCCTGATGGTGCACGGGCTGGCCGCGACCGAGGAGTTCTACGCAGCGCTGTTCGGATGGGAGTTCCGGCCCGGCCCCCGGCAACTCGGCCCGTACGCGCGGGCCCTGCTCGACGGCCGTGAGGTGGCCGGCATCGGGCAACTGCCGCCGGACCGGCACCTGCCGATCGCGTGGACCCCCTACTTCGCCTCGCGGAACGCCGATCTGACGGCCGAGACGGTGCGCAGCTGCGGCGGCACGATCGGCGTCGGCCCGCTGGACGCCGCCGACGCCGGCCGGATGGCGATCGGCTCCGACCCGTCCGGCGCGGTCTTCGGCGTCTGGCAGGCGGCCGCGCACCTCGGCACGGCCGTCGCGGACGTCCCCGGCACACCCGCCTGGAACGAGTTGCTCACCTTCGAGTCGGCGACCGTCGCCAAGTTCTACCGGACGGTGTTCGGCTACGAGGAGGAGCCGGTGGTCTCCGCCGACTTCGACTACGTGACCCTCCACCTCGACGGCCGGCCCGTCGCAGGCGTCCACGGCATGGGGCAGTCGCTGCCGCGCGACCGGGGTCCGCACTGGGTCACGTACTTCCAGGTCGACGACGTGGCGGACGCCCTGGACCATCTCGTCCACCTGGGCGGGAGCGTCCTGAAGCCGGTGCGGGACACCCCGCACGGGCGTGTGGCGGCGGTGGCGGATCCGGAGGGAGCCCGGTTCGCGCTGCTGCAGCGGACCGGCTGACGGACGGCGGGGTGCGGGGCGCCCGTGGGCGTCAGGCGGACGTCACCGGCAGCACGTCCGGGGACAGCGCCGCCGCGCGGGCCGTCGCGGCCGTCATGCGGCGGCGGTGGTGGCGGCGGCACAGCACCTCGTAGCCGACCTCGTCGGCGGAGCGGGTGACGTCGCCGACGACCACCTGGGCGCCCTCGACGACCATGACGCCGCCTATCGTGCGGGCGTTGTGCGTGGCGCGCGCACCGCACCAGCACAGCGCCTCGACCTGGAGCACCTCGACCCGGTCGGCCAGTTCCACCAGCCGCTGTGAGCCGGGGAAGAGCTTGGAGCGGAAGTCGGTGGTGATGCCGAAGGCGTAGACGTCGAGCCCCAGGTCGTCGACGACCCGGGCCAGTTGGTCGATCTGCTCCGGGGCGAGGAACTGCGCCTCGTCGGCGATCACGTAGTCCGCGCGGCCGCCCTGCGAGAGGTGCTCGACGAGGTAGGCGTAGAGATCCTGGCCGTCCTCGACCTCCACGGCGTCCGTGACCAGGCCCAGGCGCGAGGAGAGCTTGCCGTGGCCGGCGCGGTCGTCGCGGGAGAAGATCATGCCCACCAGGCCGCGCGCGGAGCGGTTGTGCTCGATCTGGAGAGCCAGTGTCGACTTCCCGCAGTCCATCGTTCCGGAGAAGAACACCAGCTCGGGCATGACGGGTTGAGCACCTTTCGGTGGAAGAGGGCGGCGTGCGGTCTCAGGAGCGTACTTCGAGCAGGGGGACCAGCTGCTCGGCGGGGGTCATCGAACCGTGGTTGCCGACCATCGCCGACTCCTTGGGCTCCCGCTCGGAGGCGATGAGCAGGACGTCGTCGCGCGCGGCGGCGACCACGTCGCCGATCCGGTCGTAGACCCGCGCGTCGATCCGCGGGCCGAACCAGCCCGCCTCGATGGCCTGGTCGCGGGAGGCGACCCAGAACTGCTCGCCGAGCACCTCGCGCCAGCAGGTCAGCACGTCGTTGGCGGCGCCCGGCACCGCGTAGACATGCCGGGCGCGGCCCTCGCCGCCGAGCAGGGCCACTCCGGCGCTGAGCTCCCAGTCCTCGTCGAAGTCGATGCGGTGCTGCTCGTCGAAGGGCACGTCGATCATGCCGTGGTCGGCGGTGACGTAGAGGGCGCTGCGCGGGGGCAGTTGCTCCGCGAGGCGCTGGACCAGGCGGTCGGCGTACATGAGCTGGCCGCGCCAGGCGTCGGAGTCGACGCCGAAGCGGTGGCCGGCGCCGTCGACCTCGGCGAAGTACGTGTAGACCAGGGAGCGGTCGCCCGCGGCCAGTTGCTCGGCCGCCAGGTCCATGCGGTCCTCGCCGGTCAGCCGCCCGAGGAACGTTCCGCCACTGAGCGCCACCCGGGTCAGCGGGGTGTTCTCGAAGGTCGGGGAGGACACCTGCGCGGCGTGCACGCCCGCCTGGTGGGCCAGCTGGAAGACCGTGGGGTACGGCTGCCAGGGGCCCGGCGGGGTCCAGGGCTGCCAGCGCAGCTGGTTCATGAGCTCGCCCGTGTCGGGGTTGCGCACGGTGTAGCCGGGCAGGCCGTGCGCGCCGGGTGGCAGGCCGGTGCCGACGGAGGCGAGGGAGGTCGCCGTGGTCGCCGGGTAGCCGGCGGTGAGCGGGCGTCCGGTGCCGCCGCGCGAGGTGGCGAGCAGGGACGTCATGAACGGGGCGTCCTCGGGGTGCGCCTTGAGCTGCTCCCAGCCGAGGCCGTCGATCAGGAAGACGCAGTTCCGGTCGGCGGGAGCGAGCTCCGGGATCGCGGCGGTCATGCCCGGCACGCCGAGGCCGGCGGCCAGCGTGGGCAGCAGGTCGGCGAGGGAGCCGCTGCCGTACTCGGGCGCCGGCGCGGAGGCCACGGTGAGCGGTTCGGGGTGCTGGTCCCAGGCCGTCTTGGGCTGTGCCATCAGCGGGTACTGTCCGCGGTCGCCTCGGAGAGGGCCTGCGCGAAGTCCAGTGCCTGGCGCACCGTCTCCGGTCCGTCCCCGGCCTCGCTGACGCGCAGGCTGAGGTCGTCCGCCGTGGAGTTGCCGGTGTAGCCGTGGTCCGCCTCGCAGTTGGGGTCGCCGCAGGCGGCCGGCTCCAGGTCGATGCGGGAGACGGCGCCCCAGCCGATGGTGAGCACCACCTCGCGCGGGAGGGTGCCCGGCTTGTAGGACTCCGGGTTGGCGACCACGCGGCTGACCACGATCGACGAGATGCGGCCGATCTTGACGGACTCCGTGGACGTCGTGGCGTACGGCGTCGGGGACGTGCTGTCGGCGGCCTGTTCGTCGGTGTGGCTGACGATGAAGCGGTTGTCGGTGAGGACGAGCACCGTCACGTGCCGGCGCACCTCGTTCTGGTCGAACGTCGTCTCCTGGTGGACCAGGTACGACCGGATGGGCTCGCCGCCCACGGCGGCCTCCACCGCCTCGGCCACGAGGGCCGGGTAGTAGCCGCTGCGCTCGATCGCCGCCCGCAGCCCCTGGGTCGTCGTACTGGTCTTGGCCATGACGCCCATCCTACGGGGGACCACTGACTGCGAGGCACCGCTCGCCCCCTGTCAGTACGCGGGGAGGGTCCGCGGGCCGAGGTCGTCGCGGGCGGGCGGCGGCGCGAGACGGACCGAGGCGCCCAGGACGCTCAGGCCCTGCGAGGCCACGACCACCGGTTCCAGGGTGACCGCCACGACCTCGGGGTGGTCGTCGACCAGCCGGGAGACCCGCAGCAGCAGCTCCTCCAGGGCGCGGGTGTCGGCCGGTGCGGAGCCGCGCCAGCCGAACAGCAGGGGTGCCGTGCGGATGGAGCGCACCAGCGAGCCCGCCTCGCGGTCGGTGACCGGAATCAGCCGGTGCGCCGTGTCGCCGAGCAGCTGCGAGGCGGCCCCGGCCAGCCCGAAGGAGAGCACCGCGCCGGCCGCCGGGTCGATGACCGCCCGTACGACGACGTCCACGCCGCGTGGCGCCATCCGCTGCACCACGGGGCGCAGCTCGTCCGGCGCGCCGAACAGCTCGGTCAATTCGGCGTACGAGCGGCGCAGTTGCTCCTCGTGCGCGAGGTCGAGGCGGACGCCGCCCAGGTCGGCGCGGTGCCTGAGGTGCGGGGCGGTGGCCTTGAGGGCCACGGGGTAGCCGAGGGCGCGGGCGGCGTCCGCCGCGGCGTCCGCGGTCGGGGCCGGCAGGGCGCGGTGGACGTCGATGCCGTAGTGCCCGAGCAGGTCGCAGGTCTCGTCCGTGCCGAGCGTGAGTCCCTGCCCGCGCGCGAGCAGCCCGTCGATCAGGGCGGCGGCGCCCTTCTCGTCGATGTCGTCGTACTCGGGCACCTTGCCCGGGTCGGCGGCGTCGCGCCGCCACAGCGCGTACCGGACGGCCTGGCCGAGGGCGCGGACGGCGCGTTCGGCGGCGGGGTAGGCGGGGATGAGGTGGGCGTCCTCGGGAGCCTCGGCGGCGGCCGGCCCGGCGGTGGCGGACCCGGCCGTGGCAGACCCGGCGGTGGCGGACCCGGCGGCGGCCGGCCCGGCCGTGGCGGACCCGGCCGCGGGAGGTCCGGCGGTGGCGGACCCGGCCGCGGCAGTCCCGGCCGTGGCGGACCCGGCCGCCGGAGATGCGGCCCCCGCGGACGCCGGTTCGGAGGTGGTGGGCAGCGGGGGTTTGTCCGCCTCCGCCTGGGGCGCCGTGCTCGCCGCCGCCGACAGGGCCTCCGCGAGGCCGCCGAGCTCCACGTGGACCACCAGGACCGGCTTGGCCGGGGCGGCTGCCGCGGCCGAGCGCAGGGCCTGGGCCAGGGCCGCGTCCGCGACCGAGCCCTCCCCCACCGCCGGGATGGCGGTGACGACCACCGCGTCGCACCGGTCGTCGGCCAGGGCGCGTGAGAGGGCCGCGTGGAAATCGGCGGCGGAGGCGGCCGTGGTCAGGTCCTGCGGGGGGTGCGGCCGCAGTCCTTCGGCGAGGCAGGCGTCGTACGTGAGCAGGCCGAGGGACTCGGAGTTGCCGAGGATCGCCACCCGGGGGCCGGCGGGCAGGGGCTGACGGGCGAGGAGCAGGCCCGCGTCCACCAGCTCGGTGATGGTGTCCACCCGGATCACGCCGGCCTGCCGCAGCAGGGCCGAGACCGTGGCGTGCGGCAGCCGGGTCGCCCGTACGGCGTGCCCCTGCGGCGCCGCTCCGTGCCGGGCGCCCTGGACCACGACCAGCGGCTTCGCGGCGGCGGTCCGGCGGGCGAGGCGGGTGAACTTGCGGGGGTTGCCGATGGACTCCAGGTACATGAGGACGACGTCGGTGTCGGGGTCCTCGTACCAGTACTGCAGGACGTCGTTGCCGGAGACGTCCGCGCGGTTGCCGGAGGAGACGAAGGTGGAGACGCCCGTCACGCCCGTGACGCCGCCGCCGCGCCGGTGCAGCCGGGACAGCAGGGCGACGCCGATGGCGCCGGACTGGGCGAACAGGCCGATCCGGCCCGGGCGGGGCACCTCGGGGGCGAGGGAGGCGTTGAGCCGCACCCGGGGGGAGGTGTTGATGATGCCGAAGGCGTTCGGGCCGATGATGCGCATGCCGTACGTGCGCGCCTGGCGCACGAGGGCCCGCTGGCGGTCGCGCCCCTCGGGGCCGCTCTCGGCGTACCCGGCGGAGACGACGACGAGTCCCTGCACGCCGTGTTCGCCGCACTCGGTGACGACCTCGGGGACCTGCTCGGCGGGTACGGCGACGACCGCGAGGTCCACGGGGCCGTCGATGTCCCGCACGGAACGGTGGGCCGGCACCCCGTCGAGCTCCTTCTGGTCGTCGGGGAGGGCCTTGTTCACGGCGTGGAGGCGGCCGGTGAAGCCGGCGTCCCGGATGTTGCCGAGGACGCTGCGGCCCACCCCGCCCGGGGTGCGTCCGGCGCCGATGACGGCGACCGAGCCGGGGGCGAGCAGCCGCTGCACGGACCGTGCCTCCGCGCGGTGTTCGCGCGCGTACTGCACGGCCAGGGAGCGGTCGGTGGGCTCCAGGTCGAACTCCAGGCGGACCACGCCGTCCTCGAAGCTGCGCTTCTGGGTGTACCCGGCGTCCGTGAACACCTTGATCATCTTGGTGTTGGCGGGCAGCACCTCGGCGGCGAAACGGCGGATGCCGCGCTCCCGGGCGACGGCGGCGATGTGCTCCAGGAGGGCGGAGGCGACGCCGCGGCCCTGGTGGGCGTCCTGCACGAGGAAGGCGACCTCGGCCTCGTCGGCGGGTGCGGACGCGGGCGTTCCGTCGGCGCCGATCCGGTCGTAGCGTACGGTGGCGATGAACTCGCCGCCGACCGTGGCCGCGAGTCCCACCCGGTCCACAAAGTCGTGGTGCGTGAAGCGGTGGACATCCTTGGCGGACAGGCGAGGGTACGGCGCGAAGAAGCGGTAGTACTTCGACTCGTCGGAGACCTGCTCGTAGAAGCTGACCAGACGCTCGGCGTCATCGACGGTGATGGGCCGGACGCGCGCGGTACCCCCGTCGCGCAGCACCACGTCGGCTTCCCAGTGGGCGGGATACTCGTGCCGGTCCGGCGAGGTCTGCATGGGCCCCAGAGTACGGCTAGCGCCTGACAACGGCGCGAGGCAGTCTGTGGAGGGCGTCAGTCGGGTCGAGGCCGCGACCCGACGGCACCCGCGGGGCGGAACGACAGGTCCCGCCCCGGGCTTCACGTGTGGGAAACTGGTCTAGACAACCCTGAACAGCGAAGGGCAGCAACACATGGCTGAGCGCCGCGTCAACGTCGGCTGGGCCGAGGGCCTCCACGCCCGCCCCGCCTCCATCTTCGTCCGAGCCGCCACGGCCGCAGGCGTCCCGGTGACGATCGCCAAGGCAGACGGCAACCCCGTCAACGCGGCCTCCATGCTCGCCGTCCTGGGCCTCGGCGCCCAGGGTGGCGAGGAGATCGTCCTCGCGTCCGACGCCGAAGGCGCGGACGCCGCCCTGGACCGGCTGGCGAAGCTGGTTTCCGAGGGCCTGGAGGAGCTGCCCGAGACCGTCTGAGTCGTTCGAGCGGCTTTCACGGGTGAAGCCGCGCCGGCCTTTCGGGCCGGCGCGGCTTCACTCATTTCCGGGAAGCGGAGCGCCTCGAATTCACGCGGCGCACCGGACCGCCCGAAAAAGGCAGCAGAATAAATCCCCCGCGAAACTGCCACTCTTTGTATACGGCTTCCGTGTTAATGCCGCAGGCTCGCCGTGTTTACGGGATGTTGCGAGTTCCTCACACGCTCGCCGCGGTCCCCCGGGGCGCCCGGCCGCAGCCGGTGGGCGGACCTCGCGCGCTCGGCGTGCAGCACCGTGACCGCCCGCGCGCGCTCGCTGTCGCCGCGCGCCACCGCGTCCACGATCGCGCCGTGCTCGGTCCAGGACTCCACCGGATCGGCCGGCGCCTCCACCGCGTACATCCAGGCGATCTTGTGGCGCAGCTGGGTGAGCATCGCGATCAGGGCGGGACTGCCGGAGGCCTGGGCCAGCGTCTCGTGGAACCAGCCGCCCAGGGAGCGCAGATCGTCGCTGGTGCCCCGGCGGGCGCGCTCCTGGCCCAGCCGGACCAGGCCGCGCAGGACCTTCAGATGGGCCTCGGTGCGGCGCTGGGCGGCACGGGCCGCGCCGAGCGGCTCCAGCAGCGCGCGCATCTCCAGCAGATCGGCGGCCTCCTGCTCGGTGGGCTCGGCCACGCACGCGCCCGCGTGCCGCCGGGTCACCACGAAGCCCTCGGCCTCCAGCGTGCGCAGGGCCTCCCGGACGGGGACGCGCGAGACGCCGTAGCGGCGTGCCAGGAGCTCCTCGGTGAGCCGGCTGCCGCGCTCGTGGACACCCGCGACGATGTCGTCCCGGATGGCCGTGCACACCGAGTGCGCGGGAATACGCATGACCCGACCTCCGCTTAATCCCCGTGAAACGTCGAAGAGTGACGCGTGTTCCGTGACTCTATTGCAATCAGCCGGAATTTCCGACGGCAGCCCGGAATCCATGGATATTTTTTGGACACGGCGTCCGGAGAATGCCGAAAGGCCCCGGCTCGGCGAGCCGGGGCCTTTCGGATGCGCAGGAGGTGGCGTCAGAGGTTCACGCCGTGCGAGCGGAGGTAGGCGAGGGGATCGATGTCCGAGCCGTACTCGGGGCTGGTCCGGGCCTCGAAGTGCAGGTGCGGGCCGGTCACGTTGCCGGTCGCGCCGGACAGGCCGATCTGCTGGCCCGGGGTGACCTGCTGGCCCACCGAGACGCCGACGGACGACAGGTGGCCGTACTGGGTGTACGTCCCGTCGTTCATTTTGATCACGACCTGGTTGCCGTAGGCGCCGCCCCAGCCGGCCTCGACGACCGTGCCCATGCCGACCGCGTGGACGGAGGTGCCGGTGGCGGCGTGGAAGTCGATGCCGGTGTGGCTGCCGGAGGACCAGACGGCGCCGCCGGCCTTGTAGCCGGTGGAGACGTAGGAGCCCGGGATCGGGGACACGAAGCTGTTGAGGCGCTTGCGCTCGGCCTCGCGGGCGGCGCGCTCCTTGGCCTCGCGGGCCTTCTCGGCGGCCTCCTTGGCCTTCCGGGCCACCTCGGCGGCGCGCTCGCGCGCGGCCTCCTCGGCCTTCTTCTTGGCGGCGGCCTCCTCGGCCGCCTGCTTCTGCGCGACCGCCTGGGCGTCGATCTGCTGGGCCACCGTGTCGCCCATGGTGATGACGGGGGTGAGGCCGGTCTGCTCGACGGCGGGCTCATTGGCGGCGAAGGCCGGGCCGGCGACGGTGCCGATCACACCGGTGGTGGCGAGAGCCGCGACGCCCGCCGCGCGGGCCGTGCCGCGCTGGATCCTGCTGGGGCGGCGATGCTTGCCGGTGGCGCGAGTGAACGCCATGAAGTGGCTGGTCCTTTCCTTCCCTCTCGCCTACCGGGTTAGCTGACGGGTTCGGAGCAGGAAGGTCTCCTACGGGCCCCCTCGCGACTCGCGCGGGCGCCCGATTCACCCCAGGGACTGCGTGGGTCCCCGGCTCCCCTGGCTCGCGCCGTACGGGGACTCGGCGATGACTGTCCGGTGCCGCGGGTGCGGCGCACTGCCTGACGAACAGCCCGGACGACGCTAAGCGGGGCCACTTTCAATTCCCAAACGGATCGCGGCTTTTGTAGCGCATCCCACAGGGCAGACGGGCAACTCCCGCCCCAATTCGGGCATAAAGGAGCCCTGGTGCCTTAGAAGACAACCAGGGCCCCTGCGCGCGGGCCGCTACTCGGCGGCCACGACCGTGACGGCGCCGATGCCGAGGGCCTCCACCGGGGCCTTGATCTGCGCCGCGTCGCCCACGAGGACGGTCACCAGACGGTCCACGGGGAAGGCGCTGACGACCGCCGCCGTGGCCTCCACCGTGCCGGTCTCGGTGAGCCGGCGGTAGAGCGTGGCCTGGTAGTCGTCGGGCAGGTGCTGCTCGACCTGGTCGGCCAGCGTGCTCGCGACGGCCGCCGCGGTCTCGTACTTCAGCGGTGCCACGCCGACCAGGTTCTGCACGGCCACGTCCCGCTCGGCGTCGGTCAGCCCCTCGGCGGCGAGGGTGCGCAGCACCGTCCACAGGTCCTGCAGGGCGGGGCCGGTGTTGGGGGTGTCCACGGAACCGCTGATGGCGAGCATCGAGGCACCGGTCCCGTCCGGCGCGGACCGCAGCACCTGGGCGAAGGACCGCACCCCGTAGGTGTAGCCCTTCTCCTCGCGCAGGACCCGGTCCAGGCGGGAGGTGAGGGTGCCGCCGAGGCAGTACGTGCCGAGCACCTGCGCGGGCCAGACACGGTCGTGCCGGTCCGGGCCGATCCGGCCGATCAGCAACTGCGTCTGGACGGCGCCCGGGCGGTCCACGATGACGACCCGGCCGGTGTCGTCGGCGGTCACCGGCGGCACCGGCCGCGGCTCGGCCGACGAACCGGTCCAGGAGCCCAGGGTGTCGGCGAGCAGGGCGTCCAGGTCGATGCCCGTGAGGTCGCCGACGACCACGGCGGTCGCCGTGGCGGGACGGACGTGCTTCTCGTAGAAGGCGCGGACGGCGGCGGAGTCGATCGCGGCGACCGTCTCCTCGGTGCCCTGCCGGGGCCGCGACATGCGCGAACCGGCCGGGAACAGCTCCTTGGAGAGCTCCTTGGCGGCGCGGCGGGAGGGGTTGGCCAGTTCGTGCGGGATCTCGTCGAGGCGGTTGCGGACCAGCCGCTCGACCTCGCTGTCCGCGAACGCGGGCGCCCTGAGGGCGTCGGCGACCAGACCGAGCCCCTTCGCGAGCCGGGAGGCCGGGACCTCCAGGCTGATCCGGACACCGGGGTGGTCGGCGTGCGCGTCCAGGGTCGCGCCGGCCCGCTCCAGCTCGGCCGCGAACTCCTCGGCGGAGTGCTTGTCGGTGCCCTCGGAGAAGGCGCGCGCCATGATCGTGGCCACGCCGTCCAGGGCGGCCGGCTCGGCCTCCAGGGGCGCGTCCAGCAGCACCTCCACGGCGACGACCTGCTGGCCCGGGCGGTGGCAGCGCAGCACCGTCAGGCCGTTGCCGAGCGTGCCGCGCTCGGGGGCCGGGAAGGCCCACGGCCGGGCCTCGCCCGCCTGCGGCCGGGGGTGGAAGTCCATCGTGGCGAGCTCGGTCACTTGGCCGCCTCCTCGTTCTCGTCGCCGGCCGCGGCTGCGGTGTCCCCGGCGGTGTCGGCGTCGTCGGTCTCGTCAGCGGTCTCGTCGTTCTCGTCGGCGACGGGCTCGTAGACGAGCACCGCGCGGTTGTCGGGGCGCAGGCGGGCCTTGGCGACCTCCTGGACCTCCTCCGCCGTCACCTCCAGGACACGCTGCACGGCGGTGAGCGCCAGCTGCGGGTCGCCGAACAGCACGGCGTAGCGGCACAGTTCGTCGGCGCGGCCGGCGACCGTGCCGAGCCGGTCCAGCCATTCGCGCTCCAGCTGGGCCTGGGCGCGCTCCATCTCCTCGGCCGTGGGGCCCTCCTCGGCGAACCGGGCGAGCTCCTCGTCGATGGCGGCCTCGATGACCGGCACCTCCACGTCGCCGGACGTCTTCACGTCCAGCCAGCCCAGGGAGGGCGCCCCGGCGAGCCGCAGCAGGCCGAAGCCCGCCGCGACGGCCGTACGGTCGCGCCGTACCAGGCGGTTGTACAGGCGGGAGGACTCGCCGCCGCCGAGGACCGTGAGGGCCAGGTCGGCCGCGTCGCACGCGCGCGTGCCGTCGTGCGGCAGGCGGTAGGCGGCCATCAGGGCGCGCGCCGGGACGTCCTCCTCGACGACCTCGCGCAGCTGCTCGCCGATGATCTCGGGCAGCGAGCCGTCACGCGGCGCGGGCTTGCCGTCGTGGCCGGGGATGGAGCCGAAGTACTTCTCGATCCAGGCCAGGGTCTGCTCCGGGTCGATGTCCCCGACCACGGAGAGCACGGCGTTGTTCGGCGCGTAGTACGTGCGGAAGAACGCGCGCGCGTCCTCCAGGGTGGCCGCGTCCAGGTCGGCCATGGAGCCGATGGGGGTGTGGTGGTAGGGGTGGCCCTCGGGGTAGGCGAGGGCGGTGAGCTTCTCGAAGGCGGTGCCGTAGGGGACGTTGTCGTAGCGCTGGCGGCGCTCGTTCTTCACGACGTCCCGCTGGTTCTCCATCGACTCGTCGTCGAGGGCGGCGAGCAGGGAGCCCATCCGGTCGGCCTCCAGCCAGAGCGCGAGCTCCAGCTGGTGGGCGGGCATGGTCTCGAAGTAGTTGGTCCGCTCGAAGCTCGTCGTGCCGTTCAGCGAGCCGCCCGCGCCTTGGACGAGCTCGAAGTGGCCGTTGCCCTTGACCTGGCCGGAGCCCTGGAACATCAAGTGCTCGAAAAGGTGAGCCAGGCCGGTACGCCCCTTGACTTCGTGGCGCGAGCCGACGTCGTACCAGAGGCACACCGCCGCGACCGGGGTCAGGTGGTCCTCGGAGAGCACCACGCGCAGACCGTTGGCCAGGCGGTGCTCGGTCGCTGTCAGGCCCCCGGAGCCTGCCTGGGCTGTGGCCGTGTGACCCATGGGCATGTACGTCCCTTCGATCGCGGAGCGGTCTTCACAACCGCGGATTCCTGCCGGTCCTGCCACTGTATGCAAGCGTGCGGAGCCCTGGTGAAGTTCCCGCCCTCGACCTGCTCCCGGCCTCCCGGAAGACCTCGAGGACAGGGTCCTGGTCCCGCTTGTCAGTGCGGCGGTCCACAATGGTCGGCGTCAGATCCGGATCGCAGCAGCACGAGCGAGCCGCAGGGGCGGCCGATGACGAGTGGGCGAGCGCGCGGAGGCCCGAAGGGGCCGAGCCCGGCCGCCGTATCGTCACCGGCGTCAAGCCCCGTAGGCGAGCGACCAGTAACAGGAGGAGCCGGCAGCGATGGCCCGCCGCAGCACGAAGACCCCGCCGCCCGACGACTCGTACGAGGAGCGGATCCTCGACATCGACGTCGTCGACGAGATGCAGGGCTCCTTCCTCGAGTACGCGTACTCGGTCATCTACTCCCGGGCCCTGCCGGACGCCCGTGACGGCCTGAAGCCGGTGCACCGCCGCATCGTGTACCAGATGAGCGAGATGGGCCTGCGCCCCGAGCGCGGGTACGTCAAGTGCGCCCGTGTCGTCGGCGAGGTGATGGGCAAGCTGCACCCGCACGGCGACGCGTCGATCTACGACGCCCTCGTGCGCATGGCGCAGCCCTTCTCGATGCGCGTCCCCCTGGTCGACGGCCACGGCAACTTCGGCTCGCTGGGCAACGACGACCCGCCGGCCGCCATGCGGTACACCGAGTGCCGGATGGCCGAGGCCACGAGCCTGATGACGGAGTCGATCGACGAGGACACCGTCGACTTCAACCCCAACTACGACGGCCAGGAGCAGGAACCGGCCGCCCTGCCCGCCGCCTTCCCGAACCTCCTGGTCAACGGCGCCTCGGGCATCGCGGTCGGCATGGCCACGAACATGCCGCCGCACAACCTGCGCGAGGTCATCGCCGCCGCCCGGCACCTGATCAGGCACCCGAACGCGGACCTCGACGCGCTGATGAAGCACGTCCCGGGCCCCGACCTGCCGACCGGCGGCCGCATCGTCGGCCTGTCCGGCATCCGGGACGCCTACGAGACGGGCCGCGGCACGTTCAAGATCCGGGCGACCGTCTCCGTTGAGCAGGTGACGGTCCGCCGCAAGGGCCTCATCGTCACGGAGCTGCCCTTCGCGGTCGGCCCGGAGAAGGTCATCGCCAAGATCAAGGACCTGGTCGGTTCGAAGAAGCTCCAGGGCATCGCCGACGTCAAGGACCTCACCGACCGCGAGCACGGTCTGCGCCTGGTCATCGAGATCAAGAACGGCTTCGTGCCGGAGGCGGTGCTGGAGCAGCTGTACAAGCTGACGCCGATGGAGGAGTCCTTCGGCATCAACAACGTCGCCCTGGTCGACGGCCAGCCGCTCACGCTGGGCCTCAAGGAACTGCTGGAGGTCTACCTCGACCACCGGTTCAACGTCGTCCGGCGGCGTTCGGAGTTCCGCCGCGGCAAGAAGCGCGACCGGCTGCACCTGGTCGAGGGCCTGCTGACGGCCCTGCTGGACATCGACGAGGTCATCCGGCTGATCCGCTCCAGTGAGAACTCCGCGCAGGCGAAGCAGCGCCTGATGGAGCAGTTCTCGCTGAGCGAGGTGCAGACGCAGTACATCCTCGACACGCCGCTGCGCCGCCTCACCAAGTACGACCGCATCGAACTGGAGACGGAGAAGGAGCGCCTCACCGCGGAGATCGAGGAGCTGACCCGGATCCTCGACTCGGACGCGGAGCTGCGCAAGCTGGTCTCCTCCGAACTGGCCACGGTCGCCAAGAAGTTCGGCACCGACCGGCGCACGGTCCTGCTGGAGTCGGGCGGTGCCCCGGTCGCGGCCGTGCCGCTGCAGGTGGCCGACGACCCGTGCCGGGTGCTGCTGTCGTCGACGGGGCTGCTGGCCCGTACGGCGAACGGCGAGCCGTTCCCGGAGGACGCCGGAGCCAAGCGCGTGAAGCACGACGTGATCGTCTCGGCGGTGCCGGCCACCGCGCGCGGCGAGATCGGCGCGGTCACCTCGGCGGGCCGGCTGCTGCGGCTCAACGTGGTCGACCTGCCCATGCTTCCCGAGTCGATGCCGACGCCGAACCTCGCGGGAGGCGCCCCGCTGGCGGAGTTCGTCTCCCTGGACGACGACGAGACGGTGGTCTGCCTCACGACGCTCGACGAGTCGTCGCCGGGGCTGGCGCTCGGTACGGCCCAGGGTGTCGTCAAGCGCGTGGTGCCGGACTATCCGGCCAACAAGGAAGAGCTCGAGGTGATCACCCTCAAGGAGGGTGACCGGATCGTCGGCGCGATCGAGCTGCGCACGGGCGACGAGGACCTGGTCTTCATCACCGACGACGCCCAGTTGCTGCGCTTCCAGGCCGCCCAGGTGCGCCCGCAGGGCCGTCCGGCCGGCGGTGTGGCCGGCATCAAGCTCGCCGAGGGCGCGAAGGTCATCTCCTTCACGGCGGTGGACCCGGCCGCGGACGCGGTCGTCTTCACGGTCGCGGGCTCGCGCGGCACGCTGGACGACTCGGTCCAGACGACGGCCAAGCTGACCCCGTTCGACCAGTACCCGCGCAAGGGCCGGGCCACCGGCGGCGTCCGCTGCCAGCGGTTCCTGAAGGGCGAGGACTGCCTGTCCCTGGCCTGGGCGGGCCCCGGCCCCGCGCTCGCCGCCCAGAAGAACGGCAGCCCGGCCGAGCTGCCGGAGATGGACCCCCGCAGGGACGGCTCCGGCGTGTCGCTGGCGAAGACGGTCTCGGTGGTGGCCGGGCCGGTCTAGGCCGGTTCGGCGGTCTCCTCGCCGGCGTCGCGCACGTACCGCAGGACGCCCCACATGCCGTGCTCGTCGGCGTGCGGGGCGTCGCTCCGGCAGGCTTCGAGCTGCGCGCCGAGAGCGGGGGCGTCGATGCCCGCGCCGATGAGGACCAGCTGGGTGAGGCGCTCCTCGCCGGCCGGCCAGGGCTCCGGGTAGAACCGCAGGAACCGCCCGACGGCGTGGACGGCGTAGCGGTTGCGGACGTCGTACGGGCCGAAGTCCACGTACCCCTTGATGCGGTACAGCCCCTCGGGACGGCTGTCGAGGAACTCCATCAGCCGGCGCGGGTCGAGGGGCTCGGCCGAGGTGAACGACAGGCTGTCGTAGGCGCTGTGCAGGTGCCCCGCGTGGTCGTCGTCCTCGCCGTGTTCGTGCAGGTCGTCGAAGGACAGCTGCCCGACGCGTTCCTCGCTCGGCCGGCAGTCGAAGAGGAACTCGGGGTCGATCCGGCCGTGGACGGCCGGGACGACGGCGGCGCGGTCGACGAGTGAGGTGACGAGGTCGAGGACGCGTTCGCCGTCCGCCGCCCGGTCCAGCTTGTTGACGACGACGAGGTCGGCCAGCGCGAGGTGCCGGTCGATCTCGGGATGCCGGGACCGGGTGGCGTCGAACTCGGCGGCGTCGACGACCTCGACGAGCCCGCCGTACACGATGCCCGGGTGCTCGCTGGCGAGCAGCATCCGCACGAGCTCCTGCGGTTCGGCCAGGCCGCTGGCCTCGATGACGATGACGTCGAGGCCGAGGGAGGGTTCCGCGAGCTTCTCCAGGTACTGGTCGAGTTCGCTCGCGTCGACCGCGCAGCACAGGCAGCCGTTGCCCAGGGAGACGGTCGAGTCACCGAGCGCCCCGGCGACGGCCATCGCGTCGATCTCGATGGCCCCGAAGTCGTTGACGATGGCACCGATCCGGCTCCCGCCGCTGCGGTGCAGGAGGTGGTTGAGCAGCGTGGTCTTCCCCGAGCCGAGGAATCCGGCCAGGACGACGACCGGGATCTGCTGCGGTTTCGGGCTCGGCTGACGCACCGTGCGACCTCTTTCACGCCGACGCGCGCACCGGTTCGCGTCACCGGCACACGCACGAGTTGGGGATGCGGGGCCAGGATACGAGCCGGGTGGGGTGTGCCGCGGGCGTGGTGGTGCCGGTCCACCGGTTCACCCGCCTCCAGGGCGCCAGTGCGCCACCAGGTCGCCTGGCGGGCCGGCCCAGGCCCTGGGGCACCGCACGGTGCGCCCCTGCGCCGCAGCACCCGTGCGACCGCGCTCCTGTTCGTGCCCGCCGCACAGCGCCACGCGCCACACACGCCACACGCGCGTGCCGCACTCGACGCGAGGGGCGGCATCCCGGTGCACCGGGCGGGGCATCGCGCCACCCCCGCGCGACGTCCCGTGCCGTCGCGTCGGCCGGACACCGGCGGTGGTGGCCTCTCAGGCAGGCACCGGCGCCGGTGCCTGCGGCCCCACGTAACGCGCCACGGGCCGGATGATCTTCGTGTCCTCCGCCTGTTCCAGGATGTTGGCGCTCCAGCCCACCACCCGGGCGGCGGCGAAGGTCGGGGTGAACATCTCGCGGGGCAGGCCGCAGAGTTCCATGACCACGCCCGCGTAGTACTCGACGTTGGTGTGGAGTTCACGGCCGGGCTTCAGCTCCGCCAGGATCGCCTCGACGTGCCGCTCGACCTCCACGGCGAAGTCCACCCGCGGTCCGCCGAACTTCTGGGCGACCTCGCGCAGCATCCGCGACCGGGGGTCCTCCGTGCGGTAGATCGCGTGTCCGAAGCCCATGATGCGCTCACCGGCGAGCACCCTCTCGCGCACCCAGGAGTCGATGCGGTCCGGGGTGCCGATCGCGTCCAGCGTGTCCAGCGCGCGGCTGGGCGCGCCTCCGTGCAGCGGCCCGGACAGCGCCGCCACCGCGCCCGCGAGGCAGGCCGCCACGTCCGCGCCCGTCGAGGCGATCACCCGGGCCGTGAAGGTTGATGCATTGAATCCATGGTCAATGGTTGAGATCAGATATTGCTCGACGGCCCGGGCACGCTCGTCGTCCGGTACCGAGCCGGTCAGCATGTACAGGTAGTTCGCCGCGAAGGACAGATCCTCACACGGCTCGACGGGATCGAGCCCCTGCCCCAGCCGGTACAGGGCGGTGAGCAGCGTGGGCACGGCCGCCGCCGCCTGGAGCGTGTCCCGCCGGCGCTGCTCGGCGTCGATGTCGTACACCGGGCGGAAGCCCTTCGCCGCGCCCAGCAGCGACAGCGCCGTGCGCATTCCGGCGAGCGGGCCGGAGCGCCCGCCGGCCGCGGCGATGGCCGGCAGCGCGACGCGCACCTCGTCGGGCAGTCGCCGCAGTGCGGCGGTCTCCTGCGCGAAGGCCGCGCTCCGGCCGGGATCGGGCAGTTCACCGTGCACGAGCAGGTGCCAGACGTCCTCGAAGCCGCGCGTGTGCGCCAGGTCGACGGCCGAGTACTGGCGGTAGTGGTAGAAGCCCTCGCGACCGCGGACGTCGCCGATCCGGGTGTCGGTGACGACGACACCGGCGAGTCCTCGCGGTACCTCGACAAGAGTGGCTGCGGACCTGTTGACGGACATGTCTTTCCTCCCTGGACTTGATTCGACTGTCCATGCTTGACTTGACTCCTGTCAACATTGATCCAATCAATACGCCGGTCAATGGGCCGGTAGGCGGATACGGTGGCCCCCATGCGCGATCAAGAACCCGCTCCCGCCGAACCGGGGCGGCGGCTGAGCACCAAGGAGGCCGCCGAGCTGCTCGGCGTGAAGCCGGAGACGGTCTACGCGTACGTCAGCCGCGGCCAGCTCAGCAGCCGGCGCGGCAGCGGCGGCCGGGGCAGCACCTTCGACGCCCGGGAGGTCGAGGCGCTCGCCCGGCGCAACAGACGGGAGAGCGCGGGCACGCCGGGGACCGGCGGTGAGCTGTCCGTGCGGACCCGCCTCACCCTCATCGAGAGCGACCGGTACTACTTCCGCGGCGTCGACGCGGTCGAGCTGGCCACGCGGCACAGCTACGAGGAGGTCGCCGAATGGCTGTGGACGGGCCGGATGCACCCGGGCAGCGCCTTCGCCGCACCCTCCGGCTCCGTGGCCGTCGCCCGCCGCGCCGTCGACGCCCTGCCCGAACACGCCGCGCCCGCGGACCTGCTGCGCGTCGCCACGACCGCCGCCGCGACCGCGGACCCGCTGCGCTTCGACCTGTCCGAGGACGCCGTGCTCGGTACCGCGCGCACCCTCATCCCGACCCTCGTCGCCGCCCTGCCACCGGCGGGCCGTGACCGCCGCGACGACCGCCGCGGGGACGACCGTGACCCGGGTCCCCTGGCCCACCGCCTGTGGACCCGGCTGTCCCTGCGGGAGGCCGACGAGGTGTCCCTGCGCGCCCTGGACACCGCCCTCGCCCTCCTCGTCGACCACGACCTGGCCGCCTCCACCCTCGCGGTGCGCGTCGCCGCGTCGGCCCGTGCCCACCCGTACGCGGCCGTCTCCGCCGGGCTCGGCGTGATCGAGGGCCCGCTGCACGGCGCGGCCAGCGGGCTCGCCCACCGGATGCTCCAGGACGTGCTCGACCAGGGCGAGGCCGGGCCGGTGATCGCGGACGAACTGCGTGCCGGACGCCGCATCCCGGGGCTCGGGCACCGGCTGTACCAGGGCGAGGACCCACGCGCGCGTGCCCTGTTCGCCCTCCTGGAGGACGTCCCGCGGGCCGAGCCGGCGCTCCTCGCGGCCCGCGACATCGTCGACACCGCCGCCCGGCACGCCCCGCTGCACGCCAACGTCGACCTCGCCCTCGCCGTGCTCACCGCGTCCTGCGGCATGCCTCCGACCGCGGGCGAGACGATCTTCGCCGTGGCCCGTACGGCGGGGTGGATCGCCCACGCCCTGGAGGAGTACGGGGAACGCCCGCTGCGGATGCGCCCGAGCGGCCTCTACGCCGGTCCGAAACCGCCTCAGCCACTGCCGGAGTAGCCGGGGTGGCCCCAGGAGGAGACCCGGGCCAACTCAGGTTAGGCTCACCTCTGTGAGTACGTGCTCAAGCGTCTCCCGGGACTCCGACGAGCCCGTTTCGGGAACCGCGGCCACCGCGAGGACCTGGCTGCTGCTGGAGCAGCCCGGTCCGTGGGGTGCCAAGGCGCTCACCTCGAGCCACCTGGACCCCGGGCTGGGCCGTGCCCTGGAGGCGGCCGCGCAGGGCACGGGCGTACGGATCGTGCTCATCCGCCGCCCCGGGCGCCACGCCGACCGCCGTATGCCCGCCACCCGCCGGGTGTACGCGGCGCACACCGTCCCCGGCAACGGCTGGCTGCACGCCGCCACGACCGCGGATCCCGCACGGCTGCTCGACCTCGACTTCGCCGCGCTCGGCCGGGGCGACCACCAGACCTTCGACGCGGTGCTCGGCGCGAAGCCGCACGAGGGCGGCCCGCTGGCGCTCGTGTGCACCAACGGCAAGCGCGACCGCTGCTGCGCCCTCCTCGGCCGCCCCCTGGCGGCCGAACTCGCCAGCTCCGGCGCCGAGGGCGTCTGGGAGGTCACCCATCTGGGTGGTCACCGTTTCTCTCCCACCGTGCTGGTGCTGCCGTACGGCTACGCCTACGGGCGGGCCGAGGCCCACCTGCTCAAGGAGGTCCTGCAGGGCGCGGGCGAGGAACGTGTCGTCGTGGAGGGCTGCCGCGGCAGGTCGGCCTGGGAGCGTCCGGGCCAGGCCGCGGAGCTCGCCGTGCGCACCGGCATCGGCGAGTACGCCGCGGAGGCCCTGAGCGTCGTACGGACGGACGGCGCCGCTCCGCACTGGGAGGTGACCGTCGCCCACGCCGACGGACGCCGCTGGCAGGTCGAGGTGGCCCAGAGCGCGGCCCTGCCGCCCCGTCCGGAGAGCTGCGGGGCGTCGGTCCTGGGCTCGCCCGCGCGGATGGACGTGGTGGCGGTGCGCGAGCTGAGCATGACGGCGGCCCTCGCGGCGTGCACGTATTGATCAAGAGATCCACACCACAACGGTTACGGCCGGTAGGCAGCCGCACGTACCGTCTTGGGTATGAGCCCCACTCCCTCCGCACGCCGCCTGCGCCTCGGCCTGCCCCGGCGGGTGTTCTCGCAGGTCCTGCTGATGCAGGTGGCCATCGCCGCGGGAGTCGCGGTCCTCGCGACCGGGCTGTTCCTGGCGCCCCTCGGTGACCAGCTGGACGACCAGGCGATGCGCCGCGCGCTGGCGATCGCGCAGACCACCGCGCAGCAGCCCGGACTCGCGCGGGACCTGCGGGAGACGCCGCCCTCGCCGAACGGCCCGGTGCAGCAGGAGACGGAGCGCATCCGGAAGGCCACCCGGGCCGAGTACGTCGTGGTGATGGACTGGCGGGGCGTGCGCTGGTCGCACACCGACCCGAGGCAGATCGGCGGCATCGTCTCCACCGACCCCGGCCAGGCCCTGGCCGGCCACGAGGTCATGGAGATCGACGAGGGGACCCTCGGCCGTTCCGCCCGGGGCAAGGTACCGCTGCGCGACGGCGACGGCAGGGTCGTCGGCGCGGTCTCGGTCGGCATCGCCTATGACAGTGTCCGGGCCCGGCTCATCCACGCGATCCCGGGCCTGCTGGCGTACGCCGGGGGTGCCCTGGCCGTGGGCGCGCTGGCGGCGTGGCTCATCTCCCGGCGGGTGCACCGGCAGACCAGGGACCTGGCCTTCTCGGACATCGCCGCGCTGCTGTCGGAGCGGGAGGCGATGCTGCACGGCATCCGGGAGGGCGTGGTCGCCCTGGACCGCAGCGGCCGCATCCGTCTGGTCAACGACGAGGCACAGCGCCTGCTGGGCCTCGGGGAGGCGGTGGTGGGCCGCACCCCCGACGAGGCGCTGGGCGCGGGCCGTACGGCCGACGTCCTGGCCGGCCGCGTGACGGGCACGGACCTGCTCACGGTGCGCGGCCAGCGCGTGCTGGTCGCCAACCGGATGCCCACCGACGACGGCGGCGCCGTGGCCACCCTGCGCGACCGCACCGAGCTGGAGCAACTGGGCCGTGAACTCGACTCCACCCGCGGTCTGATCGACGCCCTGCGCGCCCAGGACCACGAACACGCCAACCGGATGCACACGCTCCTGGGGCTGCTGGAGCTGGAGATGTACGACGACGCCGTCGACTTCGTGGGCGAGGTGGTCGGCGACCACCGTGCCACCTCCGAGCAGATCACCGAGCGCGTCGAGGATCCGCTGCTCGCCGCCCTGCTGGTCGGCAAGGCGACCGTCGCGGCGGAGCGGGGTGTCGCCCTGGGGGTGTCGGACCGGACCCGGCTGCCCGACCGGCTGGTGGACCCGCAGGGGCTCGTCACGGTCGTGGGCAACCTCGTGGACAACGCCCTCGACGCCGTGGCGGGCACGCCCCACGCGCGCGTGGAGGTCGAACTGCGCGCCGAGGGCCGTACGGCGACCCTCCGGGTGCGCGACACGGGGCCGGGAATCGCCCCGGAGCACCGCGAGTTGATCTTCACCGAGGGATGGTCGACCAAGAAGCCGCCGGCCCACCGGGAGCGGGGCATCGGGTTGTCCCTGGTGCGCAGGCTCGCGGAACGGCAGGGCGGCAGCGCGACCGTCGGCGAGGCGCGGGGCGGGGGCGCGGAGTTCACGGTCGTCCTGCCCGAGGCGCTGACCGGTCCGGGTCCCGAGCCGGCCCTGACCGCGCCGTCCGTCGCAGAGAACGCCGAGGAGGGGTCGTGATGATCGAGGTCCTGGTCGTGGACGACGACACCAGGGTCGCGCGGGTCAACGCCGCCTACGTCGAGAAGGTGCCCGGCTTCCACGTCGCGGGCGAGGCCCACAGCGCGGCGGACGCGCTGCGCCAGCTGGAGACGCTGCCCCGGCTCGACCTGGTACTGCTGGACCACTACCTGCCCGACGAGACGGGGCTGGCGGTCGTCCAGGAGATGCGGCGGCGCGGCCACCAGACGGACGTGATCATGGTGACGGCGGCCCGGGACGTCTCCACGGTGCAGGCCGCGATGCGGCACGGAGCACTGCAGTACCTCGTCAAGCCGTTCGCCTTCGCCGGACTGCGCGCGAAGCTGGAGGCGTACGCGGAGCTGCGCCGCACCCTCGACGGCGGCGGGGAGGCGGAGCAGGCGGAGGTGGACCGCATCTTCGGGGCGCTGTCCGCCGGCGCGGAGCCCGCCCTGCCCAAGGGGCACTCCCCCACCACCGCGGAGCTGGTCCGGCAGTCCCTCATGAACGCCGACGGGCCCCTGTCCGCCCAGGAGATCGCCGAACGCACCGGGGTGAGCCGCCAGACCGCCCAGCGCTACCTCAAGCTCCTGGAGCGCACGGGCCGGGCCCGGCTCACCCTGAAGTACGGCGACGCGGGCCGCCCGGAACACCGTTACGTGTGGGCGACCCGCTCGTAGGGCGCTTGCCGGCGCGGAACCGGCCGTCGCGCCGCTACGCCGCTACGCCGCTCCGGCGCCCGTCAGCGACCGCACCTCGCTCTCCGCGTGCCGGGCCTCGTCCGGGACCTCCGGCGAGGTGACCGTGCCCAGCCAGCCCGCGAGGAAGCCCAGCGGGATCGAGACCAACCCCGGGTTCTGCAGCGGGAAGTACTGCAGGTCGACGTCCGGGAAGAGCGAGTCGGGGCTGCCCGAGACGACCGGGGACAGCACCACCAGCACGACCGCCGGGACCAGACCGCCGTAGACGGCCCACACGGCACCCCGGGTGGTGAAACCGCGCCAGAACAGGGAGTAGGCCAGGACGGGCAGGTTCGACGACGCGGCGACGGCGAAGGCGAGACCCACCAGGAACGCGACGTTGAGGTCCCGCGCCAGCAGGCCGAGCGCGATCGCCACCACGCCGACCCCGACCGCGGCGAGACGGGCCACCGCCACCTCGCTGCGCGGCTTGCCGCCCTTGCGCCGCAGGGAGGCGTACAGATCGTGGGCCACCGACGCCGAGGACGCGAGCGTGATCCCGGCGACCACGGCCAGGATCGTGGCGAAGGCGATCGCGGCGACGACGGCGAAGAGAACCGTTCCCCCGGTGCTTCCCGCACCACCGCCGAGGTCGAGCGCCAGCAGCGGAACCGCCGTGTTGCCCGCCGCGTTCGACCCGCGCACCGCATCAGGGCCCACGATCGCGGCCGCACCGAACCCGAGCACGATCGTCATCAGGTAGAAGCCGCCGATGAGCCCCACCGCCCACACGACCGAACGGCGTGCGGCGCGCGCGGTGGGCACGGTGTAGAAGCGGGACAGGATGTGCGGCAGTCCCGCCGTGCCCAGGACCAGGGCCAGTCCCAGGCTGATGAGGTCGAGCCGCGCGGTCCAGTCGCCGCCGAACTTCAGCCCGGGCGCCAGGAACGCCTGCCCGTGTCCGCTGCGCTCGGCCGCCGTGAGCAGCAGCCGGTTGAGGTCGCCGTGGAAGCGCAGGAGGACGAGCACCGTCAGCGCGACGGTGCCGCCGAGCAGCAGGACGGCCTTGACGATCTGGATCCAGGTGGTCGCCCGCATCCCTCCCAGCGACACGTAGACGACCATGAGCGCCCCGACGCCGATGACGGTCCAGGCGCGTGCCGCTCCGCTCGTGCCGCCGAGCAGCAGCGCCACCAGGCTGCCCGCCCCGACCATCTGTGCCACCAGGTACAGAACGGACACGGTGACGGAGGAGGTTCCCGCAGCGATCCGCACCGGCCGCTCCCTCATCCGGGCCGCCACGACGTCGGCGAGCGTGAACCGGCCGCAGTTGCGGACCAGTTCGGCGACGAAGAACAGCACCACCAGCCAGGCCACCAGGAATCCGACGACGTACAGCAGCCCGTCGTACCCGAACAGCGCGATGAGTCCGGTGACACCCAGGAAGGAGGCGGCCGACATGTAGTCACCCGCGATGGCAAAACCATTCTCCATGGGCGTGAACAGCCGCCCGCCCGCGTAGAACTCCTCGGCTGAACCACGCCGGTTGCGCCCCACCCACGTCGTGATCGCCAGCGTGACCGCGACGAACGCGGCGAACAGCAGCAGCGCCAGGGTCTGATGCTCATCCGTCATGAGGCACCGCCGCTCGCTCCGCGCGTCAGTTCCTGCGTGTCCCAGCGCAGTTCCAGCGCCGCCCGGTCCCGGCGCAGCCGCGCGTGCCGCGCGTACGCCCAGGTCAGCAGGAACGTGGTCAGGAACTGGCCGAGCCCGGCCACCAGGGCCACGTTCACGGCGCCCGCCACGGGCCTGGCCATGATCTCCGGCACGGTCGTGGCCGCCACGACGTAGCCCACGTACCAGGCGAAGAAGGCCGCGAAGGCCGGCACCACGAATCTCCGGTACCGCCGCCGCACCTCCTGGAAGGCCGCGCTGCGCTGCACCTCCAGGTACACGTCGGCCGCCGCGGCGCCGGTCGAGCCCCCCTCGCGCGCCGTGGGCACCGTCGCCGGGGCGGGCGCTCCGGCGCCCTCCGGCTCGCCCCAGCCGGAGGCGAGGGCGTCGTACCAGGGGTCGTCGTACCTCGGCCGTACGGCCTCCTCGGCGTACTCCGGGGCATGACCGTCGAGCCACTCGACCGAACTCTCCCGACCGGCCCCGACGTCGTGAGGACGGCCCTTGCTTGACTGCATGCCCAAGGATGGACAGAACGGGAAGATCCCCGACTCTTCTTCCCCCCGCTCTTCACCCCATCAGGTGACCCGGACCCCGGGAGCCCGCGCCGGCGCCCTGCAGGAGCGCCGCACGCCCCGGCATCCGCCGCCCCTCGCCCTTCCTCGGCCAGGAACGCCGAACGCCCGCCGGGAGCGGCAGTCGCGCTCCCGGCGGGCGCTGAGCCCGGCGAAGCCGTTACGCGTCGATGCGCGACCGGTCCAGCGTCGCCGCCGAGTTGGAGATGAACTCCTTGCGCGGCGCGACGTCGTTGCCCATCAGCAGGTCGAAGACCTGCTCGGCGGCCTCCAGGTCGGAGAGGTTGATCCGGCGCAGCGTGCGGTGGCGCGGGTCCATGGTGGTCTCGGCCAGCTGGTCGGCGTCCATCTCACCGAGGCCCTTGTAACGCTGGATCGAGTCCTTGTACCGGATGCCCTTGCTCTGGAACTCCATGAGCTTGTCGCGCAGTTCCCGGTCCGAGTACGTGTAGACGTACTTGTCCTGGCCCTTCTTGGGCTGGCTGATCTCGATCCGGTGCAGCGGCGGCACCGCCGCGAACACCCGGCCGGCCTCGACCATGGGCCGCATGTAGCGGTGGAAGAGGGTCAGCAGCAGCGTGCGGATGTGGGAGCCGTCGACATCGGCGTCGGTCATCATGATGATCTTGCCGTAGCGGGCCGCGTCGATGTCGAAGGTCCGCCCGGAGCCGGCCCCTATGACCTGGATGATCGCGCCGCACTCGGCGTTCTTCAGCATGTCCGTGACGGACGACTTCTGGACGTTGAGGATCTTGCCGCGGATCGGCAGCAGCGCCTGGAACTCGGAGTTCCGGGCGAGCTTCGCCGTGCCGAGCGCGGAGTCGCCCTCGACGATGAACAGCTCGCTGCGGTCGACGTCGTCGCTGCGGCAGTCGGCGAGCTTGGCCGGCAGGGACGAGGACTCCAGGGCCGTCTTGCGGCGCTGCGCGTCCTTGTGCTGCCGGGCCGCGATGCGCGTACGGGCCGCGGCGACGGCCTTCTCCATGACGACACGGGCCTGCTGGGCGGCGTCGCGCTTCGTGGACGTCAGGAAGGCCTTGAGTTCCTTGCTGATCACGTTGTTCACGATCCGGCGGGCCGCCGAGGTCCCCAGGACCTCCTTCGTCTGACCCTCGAACTGAGGTTCGGCAAGCCGTACGGTGACGACCGCGGTCAGGCCCTCCAGCGCGTCGTCCTTGACGATGTCGTCCTCGGCGACGCGCAGCAGCTTCTTGGCGCGCAGCACCTCGTTCATCGTGGCGGCCACGGCCTGCTCGAAGCCGGCGACGTGGGTGCCGCCCTTGGGCGTGGCGATGATGTTCACGAACGACTTCAGGGTCGTGTCGTACCCGGTGCCCCAGCGCATGGCGACGTCGACGTCGAGCTCGCGGGTGACCTGGGTCGGGGTCATCTGGCCGTGCTCGTCCAGGACCGGCACGGTCTCCCTGAACGTGCCCTGCCCGGAGAACCGGAGGACGTCGCAAACCGGCTTGTCGGTGGCCAGGTACTCGCAGAACTCGCTGATGCCGCCGTCGAAGCGGAAGGACTCCTCACCCTTGCTGCCGCCCTCGCCGAGCCCGTACTCGTCCCGGACGACGATGGTCAGGCCGGGCACCAGGAACGCGGTCTGGCGGGCGCGCTGGTGCAGCGTCTCCAGGTTGAGCTTGGCGTCCTTGAGGAAGATCTGGCGGTCGGCCCAGTAGCGCACGCGCGTGCCGGTGCGGTTCTTCGGGATCTTCCTGGCCTTGCGCAGGCCGCTCTTCGCCTCGAACTTGGCGTCCTGGCCGTTGCCGGCGAAGGCACCGGGGACACCGCGCCGGAAGCTGATCGCGTGGGTGTGGCCACCGCGGTCCACCTCGACGTCCAGCCGGGCGGACAGGGCGTTCACCACGGAGGCGCCCACGCCGTGCAGACCGCCGGAGGCCGCGTACGAGCCGCCGCCGAACTTGCCGCCGGCATGCAGCTTGGTCATGACGACCTCGACGCCGGAGAGGCCGGTCTTGGGCTCGACGTCGACGGGGATGCCCCGGCCGTTGTCCCGGACCTCGACCGAGCCGTCGTCATGGAGGATGACCTCGATGTGGTCGCAGTAACCACCGAGGGCCTCGTCGACGGAATTGTCGATGATCTCCCAGAGGCAGTGCATCAGACCGCGGCTGTCGGTCGATCCGATGTACATGCCAGGGCGCTTGCGCACGGCCTCGAGCCCCTCGAGGACGAGCAGGTGCCGCGCGGTGTAGTTGGAACCGTCCCGGTCTGCTCCTGCCAGCAGAGCTGTGGACGGCACGGACGTCTCGGCGGTCACGCGGTTCGCTCCTCGCTGAATTTCAGATGGGGCCCTCATGGGTAAGGGCGCGGCTTCAGTCACCGGTGAGAGGGTACCCAGGCCTGGTAGAGCCCTTGTAACGCCACCCTCGTCGGGAAACTCAGACTAGTCCAGACTCGCATGTCTGTTCGATCCCTCGATGGAGTGAAGTCCACATCACGTTCCCTTCCAGGCATGAACCATTTAGGCTCCGGGCACGTCCTCATGAACAACCGGCAACCCAGCCGGGAGGACCGACCACCGATACGACGCGAAGCCCCGTAAGACACATAGACACGCAATACGGCACATTCGCCGCCAACCGGCAGCAGACAGCCGCCTCGGAAGATTTTTTCGAGGAAAAGCCACGAGCGGGAACGTTTTGGGGCTGGTTGGATGTTGACCCTGGTACGACAGCTCGTCGAGCTAGAGAAGAGGCGACGTGACTACTGTTCTGACCCCTGCGAGCCAGTTGACGGCCGCTGATCGCTGCGACCGCTGCGGCGCCCAGGCGTACCTGCGCGTCGTCCTGCTCAGCGGCGGAGAGCTGCTCTTCTGCGCCCACCACGGGCGCAAGTTCGAGCCGGAACTCAAGAAGATCGCCGCTGAGATACAGGACGAGACGGAGCGACTGACGGCCGCTCCCGCGACCGCCTCCGAAGAAGACCGCTGACACCGCGCGTCCGACGACGAGCCAGCCCGGCACAGGCCGGTGAACGGGCGGCTGCCTCCCCGAGGCAGCCGCCCGCCCTCATCCCACGGAGCCGTGCGCGCCGCGCTGGACGCCTCACACACTTCCCCGCCCGGAATCGGTGCACTTCCGGGGCGGGCTCTCTTTAGGGGCCGGTCTTCTTGCGGACCGGCCCCGCCCCCTGCTTGGGGGTTCCTCAGCCCCGGGCCCAGCCGAGCGTCCGCATGATGTCGGACACCCGCATGTACACACCGGGGCTGCCGGCCCGCCCGCAGCCGATCCCCCAGGACACCAGGCCGATCAGCCGCCCCTGAGCGACCAGCGGCCCCCCGCTGTCGCCCTGGCAGGCGTCCCGGCCCCCTTCCGGTTCCCCGGCGCACAGCATGCTCCCGGCGTCGTAGGTGCCGTCGGCCCCGCCCGGATACGCCTCCTCACACAGAGCGTCGGGGAGTACGCGTACCCGTGCCGCGCGCAGATCGCTGGGGTACTCCCCGGCACCGGAGACATCACCCCACCCGTACACCGTCGCGACACCGCCGGCCGTGTACGCCGGGTCACCGGGGGGCGCCATGGCGATGACGGAGTCGGCGGGAAGCGGCCGGGCCAGACTGAGCACCGCGAAGTCCCCGATGTTGCTCACGCTGTCGTAGGCAGGGTTCACCCACGTGGAACGCACGGTGATCTCCTGACCGCCGCGGTCGGAGAGCAGGTCCGTGCGGCCGGTTATGACCTTGAGGTCCTTCAGCTGCTCCGCGGGCCCGCCCAGGACCGCCCTGTCCAGGCAGTGCGCCGCCGTGAGAACGGTGGTGCGGCCGACCACCACCCCGCCGCAGAACTGTCCGGCGCGCGTACCTCCGAACCGGTCACGGCTGGACAGGGCCACCGTCCAGGGGCTCTGCGACGCGTCGACGGGGAATCCGCCTATGACCACACTGTCGGCGGCCACAGGGGTGCTGGAGCCCGCTGACAGGGCGGCTGCGGCGGCTGCCACGGCCAAGGGGCGGACCAGGGCTCGGACCAGGCGACGACGCATGCGCTCTCCTCACTCCGTGATGTCGGCGAGACACCCAGGGTGATCCACCGGGCAGCGCCCCGCACCCGCGCGAGCCTGCGCCCGGCACCCACGCGAGCCTGCGCCCCGCCCCGCGCCGCCCGCCACGGGTGCGCGGCGCGCGCACGACGAAGGCCCGGCCCCCTGAGGGACCGGGCCTTGCGCGTCGTACGAGCTCGATCAGTCGAGGTAGTCGCGCAGCACCTGCGAACGGGACGGGTGGCGCAGCTTCGACATGGTCTTGGACTCGATCTGACGGATGCGCTCACGCGTCACGCCGTAGACCTTGCCGATCTCGTCGAGGGTCTTCGGCTGACCGTCGGTGAGACCGAAGCGCATCGAGACGACGCCCGCCTCGCGCTCGGACAGGGTGTCCAGGACGGAGTGCAGCTGCTCCTGGAGGAGCGTGAAGCTGACCGCGTCGGCCGGGACGACCGCCTCGGAGTCCTCGATGAGGTCACCGAACTCGCTGTCGCCGTCCTCGCCGAGGGGCGTGTGCAGCGAGATGGGTTCGCGACCGTACTTCTGGACCTCGATGACCTTCTCCGGGGTCATGTCGAGCTCCTTGGCCAGCTCCTCCGGGGTGGGCTCGCGGCCCAGGTCCTGGAGCATCTGGCGCTGCACGCGCGCGAGCTTGTTGATGACCTCGACCATGTGCACCGGGATACGGATGGTGCGGGCCTGGTCGGCCATGGCGCGGGTGATCGCCTGCCGGATCCACCAGGTGGCGTACGTGGAGAACTTGTAGCCCTTGGTGTAGTCGAACTTCTCGACCGCGCGGATCAGACCGAGGTTGCCCTCCTGGATGAGGTCCAGGAAGAGCATGCCGCGGCCGGTGTAGCGCTTGGCCAGGGAGACCACCAGGCGGAGGTTGGCCTCCAGCAGGTGGTTCTTGGCGCGGCGGCCGTCCTCGGCGATGATCTCCAGCTCGCGCTTGAGCTTGGGTGCCAGCTTGTCGGCGTTGGCCAGCTTGTCCTCGGCGAACAGGCCCGCCTCGATGCGCTTGGCGAGCTCGACCTCCTGCTCGGCGTTGAGCAGCGGGACCTTGCCGATCTGCTTGAGGTAGTCCTTGACCGGGTCGGCGGTGGCACCGGCGGCGGCGACCTGCTGCGCGGGCGCGTCGTCCTCGTCCTCGTCGGACAGCACGAAGCCCGCGGCCTCGGTGCCCTCGGGCTCCTCGCCGGCCTTGCCGGGGGCTGCTTCCTCGAGCACCTCCTCTTCGAGGAGCTCGGCGTCGTCCTTCTTGGCGCTGGTCTTCTTGGCCGCCGTCTTCTTCGTGGCGGCGGTGGTCTTCTTCGCCGCCGCCTTCTTGGCGGTGGTCTTCTTGGCGGCTGCCTTCTTGGCGGGCGCCTCCTCCTCGGCGGCGGGCTCCGCTGCGGGGGCCGCCGGCGTGGCGGTGGTGGCGGCCTTCCTGGTGGTCACCGCCTTGGCAGCGACCGTCTTGGTGGCGGTGCGCTTGGCGGGACTCTTCGCTGCGACGCTCTTTCGGGTGCGCTTGGGCTCTGCGGCACTGACCATCAGCGTCACACCCTCTTCCTCGAGGATCTGGTTGAGGCTGCGCAGTACGTTCTTCCACTGAGTGGCCGGAATCTGGTCAGCTTCGAAGGCCCGACGCACGTCATCGCCGGCGATCTGCCCCTCAGCCTTTCCCCGCTCAATGAGCGCCATGACAGAGACGGACTCGGCGATCTCCGGCGGGAGCGTACGGGATGTGCTGGCCGACACGAACAACCTCTCGGAACGTTGGAAAACGGCTTCCGGCCCCGTCCACAGGGACAGGAGCCGACCGCCGGCTTGGGGATGGGCCGACGGCGCGGGCGGGGGCCGGGGAGATGCACAGCGCCGTGAACGGCGTCCGTATTCCCTCCGCGGCTGTCACCTCTTAGGTCATCGCGTTCTTCCCACGAGCGTTACGCCCAATCTGCGTGGCCCGAGTCACACCCCGTAAGCGAACAAAAACGGTCAGACGCGGGCAAAGGATGTCACCTCTGGCACCGCCCCGGCCGCCCTGGTGGTTCCACGGCCCCTTCGCGCCGTCGGACCCCGCAGGATCACCAAGGATCCCACGGGGTCCGACGGGAGGCGGTTCACCGAGCGGGCGCTGCCACAGGAGGGGGGTGGCACACCCGACCGCGCCGCCCGTGGAACGCGGTCAGTGCTCGCGCGGGGCGGGCACCACGCGTTCCACCTCGGGGTGGACCGTGAGCAGTTGCCGCATGGCCGCCTCGGCCCCGGCGCCGTCGCCGGTGGCGAGGGCGTCACAGATGCGGCCGTGGTGCGCCAGGGACGCCTCGTTCGGCCGGTCACAGCCGGTGACCGGGCCGCCGGAGACCTGGAGGGCGGAGGAGACGATCCCGGAGAGGTGCTCCAGCATGCGGTTGCCCGCGATCTGGATGAGCAGCGAGTGGAACTCGGAGTCGGCGCGGGAGAAGGTGAGCGCGTCACCCTGGGCCAGCGCGTGCCCCATGATCTCGACCATGTCGCCGAGGCGCTGCTGGACCTCCTCGCGCCCGTGCCCCGCGGCGAGGCGGGCGGCGAGCGGCTCGATCGTCCAGCGCAGCTCGCTCAGCTCACGGCGCTGATCGTCGCGCTGCGGCCCGAAGGCCCGCCACTCGATGATGTCCGGGTCGAGGAGGTTCCAGTCACTGACGGGGCGCACGCGCGTGCCGACGTTCGGTCGGGCGCTGACCAGGCCCTTGGCCTCCAGGACGCGGAGCGACTCGCGGACGACGGTGCGGGAGACCTCGAAGCGCTGGCCGATCTCCTCGGGCACCAGCGGACGGTCGGCGCCCAGATCGCCGGAGACGATCATCTGACCCAGCTGCTGAACGAGTTGGCCGTGCAGCCCGCGCCCGCGGCTGCCCGCCGCGCGCCGGCCGACACGGCCCAGCTCCGGGTCTCCGCCGTCCCAGACAGGGGCGCCGACACGGTCGACGGCGGGCGCCTCGGCGTAGGGGTAGCGGTCGAGTTCGCCCGGGCTCGCGAGGCCGGAGTCAGCGGAGCGGGCGGCGGTCATCATGGTGTGCGCAAGGGTACTCACGCATCCTTTGTCGGCGTCGTCTCCAACTCCCTTGAGGTCTTTGGTGAAAAGCACACGAAAGGGTGATCGCTCACCCCGTCGCAATTGACGCCTTATCGGAAAGAAATGGGCGTTCTGCGGGGAGTTGTGCGCAGGGCCGAACTAAGGGTTACGGACAGTCGTCACCGGAGCCGGCTGCGCAGGCCGGTGAGCAGGTAGGCGCAGAGCAGAGCGGCCAGCGACAACGCCAGCGCACCGCCCACGGGTTGGGAGACCATGCGCAGGGCGGCTTCCAGATAGCGCTCTCCCCCGAAGGGCCATCGCGGCACCAGGGTCTCGCGCAGCCGCATGGGGAGCCCGGCCGCTGTTCGCACGGACGGTCCGTTCAGGAGCTGGTGTACGACGGGCACCACGAGCAGGGGCACGGCGGCCACGGCGGCGAGACCGGCCGTGGTGGACCGGAAGACTCCAGCGGCCAGCACCCCCGCCCAGGCACAGCCCACCACCAGCCCGATCCAACTCGCGGTGAGGGGCAACCAGTCGGCGGGAACCTGGGCGAGTTCCCGTCCGTAGACGAGATAGAGCACTTCGGCGTCGCAGCCGACGGTGAGGACGGCCAGTGTCAGCGCGGTGGCCGAGGCGACGAGCAGTTTGGCGACCAGCAGCCCCAGCCGGCGGGGCACGGTGCCGCGGTCCGCCGCCAGGGCGGGGTGGCGGAACTCGTCCCCGAAGGCCAGCGCGCCGAGCAGGCCCGCGCCGAGCGCCGCCGGCGGCAGGGGCAGTTCCTGGGGCCACGCCGCCAGCAGGCGCGGCTGCGGGGTGTGCCCGATGCGGGCGAGCACGACGGCGGTCACGGCGGACACGACGAGCACGACGGCCCCGGTGAGGAACCCGGTCCCGATCCCGGCGGCACGCCGGATCTCGTAGCGCAGCGGGCGCAGGGGGCTCGGCGCGGGCCGCACGGAGATGGGGGGCGGCAGCGGGGGAAGGGCATCGTGGGGACGCGCGTCGAGGGTGCGGGCTTCTGGGGCGCGGGCGTCCAGAGATCGGGCCTTGAGCTCGCGGGCGTCGAAAGGACCGGAGTCGAGCGTGTGGACTTCGAGGGCGTTCGTGGCACGGGTTGTGGCGCCGCCAGATGAGCGGGGGCCGGAGCTGCCGCTCGCGGGTTCCGTGCCGACGAGGGAAGGCTGCGGCAGGCCCGGCTCACCGGCCGGGGCCTCCGTACCGACCGGCGGCTGCCACTGCGGCTCCGACTCCGACTGCGGCTGCGGTTCCGACTCCGATTCCGACTCCGGCTGCGGCTGCGGCTGCGGCTGCGGCTGCGGCTGCGGCTGCGGCGAGAATCCACGGCCGTCGATCGGTGCGGCCGTCTCATCCGGCACACACTGCGGTGAGGGTGTCGTCCCGGCCTCCGGCGCTCCGCCGCTTGGAGTGCTGGAGGCCGGGACGGCGGCGTCCGAGCACTCGTGGGGCTCACCGACGCGCTGGACGGGTGGGGTGGGGGCCGACGCCTCCTCCGCGTCTGCCTCCGGGGACTGGGCGCTGGGAGGCGAGTCCAGCGTGGGGCGCCGCTCGGCGGTGACGGTGACGGGCTGCGCGGCGGTCGGGCTCGGCACGGCAGGAGCGACTCCGGCGCCGGGCCCCATGTCCCCGATCTCGTCCGCGAGTTGATGGACGACGATGTTGTGACGGAATGCGATCTCCCCAATGTCCGCGCAGGTACTGCCGTACACGGAAAGGCGGTTGCCGCCCTCGCGCACGACTTCGACGGAGCGCTGCGCCGTGCGGGCCTGTTTGGCCAGCAATGCGGCGAGACGGGCCGCGTGCGGGCTGCGTACGGCGACCCGGGGACGCAGCCGGGTCCGTGCGAACTCCGCGGCCTCCTGGTCGGCCACCAGCCTGCCCTGCTCCAGAGTGACGACGCGGTCGGCGGTGCGGGCGGCCTCCTTGGGGTCGGCCGTGGTGAACAGGACCGTTCCGCCCTGGGCGGCGTGGGCCCGCAGCATGCCGTGCAGCCAGGCGCTCTCGCGCGCGGAGAGGTTCCCGGCGGGGTCGTCGAGAACGAGGGTGTGCGGGTCTGCCAGGAGCACGCACGCGAGGCCGAGCCGGCGGTCCATGCCGCGCGAGAGAGTGCCGAGACGCTCCTCGCGCAGGCTCACGAGCCCGACCGCTTCGAGGACTTCGTCGGCGCGCCGGACCGGGACCCCCGCCGCGGCGCACAGCATGCGCAGGTGCCCACGGACCGTCCGGGCCGGGTGCCCCGGCACGTCTCCGAGCAGGACGCCGACCTCGCGTGAGGGGTGGGCGATGCGATGCAGGGGGCGGCCCCGGAAGTAGGTGATGCCCCGGCCCTGTTGGAGCTCCAGCATGAGCCTGAGGACCGTTGTCTTTCCGGCGCCCGGTGCACCGAGCAGCGCGGTGACACGGCCCGCTCGCGCCTGGAAGGAGACGTCGTCGGCCGCGGGCGGAAGCTCTTTACGGGGGTTGCTGGTCAGTCCGAAGGCCTCGATCACCCGCAGCAAGATAGCGCGCTATGTCCGGTTTTTCGGGCACCTGGCCCTCTCCCACACGGTCTGCCCGGCGCGGTTGCGACCTCAACCCGGCCACACACGGCTCTCGGTCGGAGACCCGTCGCGCCACGCGTGCCCGCTCAGACCTCGGGGCGCAGCATCGGAGGGTTGAGCAGAGTCGCCCCGCCCGCACGGAACAACTGCGCCGGGCGGCCACCCTGCCTGGTGGTCGTCCCACCGGTGGGGACGAGGAAGCCGGGTGTGCCCGTCACCTTGCGGTGGAAGTTGCGCGGGTCGAGCGCCACGCCCCACACCGCCTCGTAGACACGGCGCAGCTCCCCCACGGTGAACTCGGGCGGGCAGAACGCCGTGGCCAGCGACGAGTACTCGATCTTCGAGCGGGCCCGTTCGACCCCGTCCGCGAGGATCTGCGCGTGATCGAAGGCCAGCGGCGCGACCGGCTCGGCGTCCCGCCCGTAGCCGCCCTGCTGCAGCAGTTCCTCGACCGGAGCCCACCGGGCGTTGCTGGCGTCACCACCGGCCCTGGGCGCGGGCAGATCGGGCGCGAGGGCGAGGTGAGCGACGCTGACGACCCGCATCCGGGGGTCGCGCTTGGGGTCGCCGTACGTGGCGAGCTGCTCCAGATGAGCGCCGTTGTCCTGAGCGGGCACGGCAGGATCATGGACTCGCAGCCCGGTCTCCTCGGCCAGCTCGCGTGCCGCCGCCTGCGCCAGGTCCTCGTCGGCCCGCACGAAACCGCCGGGCAGCGCCCACCGCCCCTGGAACGGCGGTTCACCCCTGCGTACCGCCAGCGCACACAGGGCATGGCGGCGCACGGTCAGCACGACCAGGTCCACGGTGACGGCGAAGGGCGGAAACGCTGACGGGTCGTAGGGCATGGCGCGATCATAGTCGTCTGCCTGACGATAAACACTCCTTTCACCGGTCGCTTCGCTTACTGATCCACTTGCGTCCGATATGAGCTCGACTGTCTGTGCCCGCCGGCCGGAAGATGACAGGTCGTGCCAGGTCACACCCCCAGTTGCAACCCGTCGGCCGCCTCTTCGACCATGGCGAGGCCCAGCCTGCTGACCCGCACGGAGAACGGTGCACCGGCCACGCGCAGTCCGGTGAAGCCGATCTCCCCGAGGGGTGCGCTGCGTACGGGTTTCAGGGTGACCGTGCCGGCCGGGGCGTCGGGGCGGATGCCGGCCAGAGTGGTCAGCAGCAGGACTCCGGCGGCCGCCGCGGTGGCCGCCGGGCGGCAGGCCGCGGGGTGCGGGAGCGGGGCGCTGCCCTCCGTGCGCTGCTCCCCCGCGTACATCTCCGGCAGACGGTGCTCGAAGGCCCCGGCGGCCGCGAGGACGCCACGCAGCAGCGAACTCGCCTCCCTCTCGTAGCCGGCGGCGGCCAGCCCCGCGACGGCGAGCGCCGTCTCCTGGACCCGCACCGCCCCGGCGCGGTGCCCGAACGGATTGAAGCCCGGCTCCTTCGCACCGAGACCGCGCAGGCCCCAGCCCGAGTCCATGACAGGGCTGCCGAGCAGCCGGGCCAGGTGCTCGGTCTGCACCTTGTCGAGCAGTCCGGGTGCCATCTCTCCTCCGCCCAGCAAGCCGGTGTCGAGGAGGTGAACCGCGGCCGAGGTCAGATACGGCACGGGCCTGCCGTCCGGGGAACGGGCCACCGCAGGCCTCCCGCCTCCCGGGTCCTCCACCCAGAAGTCGCGCCGGAACGCCGTCCGTGAGGCCTGAGCCCACTGCCGGAGTTCCTCCCCGCCCGTACGTCCGTACGCGTCGAGCAGGTCGGCACCGAGCAGCGCGGCCCGGTGGGCGTGTGCCTGTGTCTCGCAGCGGCTGAGAGGGCCGGGGTGCGGGTCGCGCAGGTACGGGGCGTCGCCGACGGTGGTCCGGAGCCAGGTCAGACACCGCTCGGCGGCGGGGAGCAGGGCCTCCGTCTCCTTCTCGGACAGGCCCCAGCGGCGGGCCTCGGCGAGCAGGGCCGGGAACAGCAGCGTGGCTTCCATGCCGGTGCACTGCGGCGGCAGGAGCGGGCCGGCGTCCCGTCTCGGGCCGGGGATCATTCCGGACTGCGGCCCGGCGCCGGTGAGTTGGGTGCGGGCGAGGATCCGCAGTGTCCCCGCGGCCAGGCCGGTGCCGAGGGGCAGGGCCATGCGGGCGGCGACGAGCGCGTCCGCCGGGGCCAGACCGCAGCGCCAGGGCGCGCCGGCCGCGAGGTGGGTGTCGGCGGGGTGGGCGGAGTCTCGCAGCAGGAGGGCCTGGAGGTCCTCGATGCTCGTCCGCAGCAGAGCGGGGGCTGTGGGATCGTCGCCTTCCGCACGCGCCGCGGCGAGGGGACTGATCGCCGCGCGGCCCACGGCGCGGAGGGGGCCCGCGCCGTCCGGCCGTACCCGCAGTTCCACGCTTCTGCTGCCGCCCGCGGGCAGGTCCAGCTCCCAGCGGAGCAGCCCGGCCGAGGCGAGGGCGTCCGAGGGAGGCGGTTCGGCCGTCACGGACGCGTTGCCGGCGGCACAGGACCAGCGCAGGCCGGAGTCGTGGACGCTGGCGGGGAGTTCGGGCCCCGCGTGGCCCGAGGCGATCGCCCCGAGGTCGGCGAGGTCCGTGCCCAGGGACACCTCGACCGGCAGGCGCAGCGGCCGGGAAGCCGCGCTGTACAGGGTGATCCGCTCGGTGCCGTCCGCGTAGCGGTTGCGTTCCACGACCACGTCCGGGTCCGGGCCCGCCTGCGGTGAGGTGCGCAGCGTGCCCACGAAGCGGGCCCGGTCGGCGGCGGCCATCCGGGCCTGCACTGCCAAGGGCTCCCGCCCGGCCACACGGATCTCACACCGGGAGAGCACGCGGCGGCCGGCTCGGTAGAACCCCTCCAGCCCCCGTCCGGTCAGTTGTCCCTCCTCGGTCGAGATGGCCAGGCCGGGAAGGGCGACGCAGATCATCACCGCGTGAGCGGGCGGCAGATCGGCGGACCAGCGCAGACCGGGGATCGTGGCTCCTCGGGGAGGCGGTGAGGGCACCTGTCCGGTGGAGGTCGGGGCCCGGCCCTGAGCCGGCGGCCGTGAGGGTGAGGCGTCGGCGGACGAGCCCGGGAACCTGGGCCCGAAGCCGTCGACCCGGGTTGCCGCGCGCGGAGGTGCGCCGATGTCGCCCGGCGGCGCTGCGCCCGGCCCAGCCTCGGAGCCGGGCCCGGGCCCGGGCCCGGCCGCCGACACGGCCTCGGGAGGTCGCGGGGGCATGCCCGGGGAAGGACGGCTGTCGGCGGCGGAGGGCGGAGTCGGCTGGTGCATGGGGAGGCTTCCTCTGCGCTCGGTGCGCCTCGATCGGGTTCGGCGCCGGAGGGCTCCGACGGGGCAGGGGCAGGGCGGCGGGCCGGCCGGTCGAGGCGTTCCGCCACTCAGGTGAACGGCGGGGACACCGCCGGGGTCACGCCCGCACCCCGGCCCCTTGCCCGCCCGGGCCGCACCGGCGGCCCAGGCCGGCCGGGCCATGCGGCCCGCCCAGGCCACACGAACGCGGGCCGCATGGGTCACACGGGCCAGTCAGGTCCTCCAGGTACTCACTCCTCTGCCTCCGTGGGGCGTCCGGGGCGGGTGTCTTCCTGTCCGTTGTCGCGGTTGGGCAGGACCGTCTTGTGCACCTCGCGCGCACGCTTGCCGCTCGTACGTGCAGTCCCGGATCGAGCAGTATCGGGTCGTGCAATCCCGGGTCGTGCAACCCCGGATCGCCCGGTCTTCGGCGGTGCCGCGCGGCCAGGGCGCCTGACAGCTTCGGCAGCGCCTGCAGGCCGTGTGGGCCCCTCCGGCGTACGCCGGAGGGATGTCCGCGGGCTCGGGACACCGCCGGCCAGCTGAGTACGCCCGGGAGACGTGCCGGCCGAACGGACACGGCGGCGTCGACGGGTGGCCGCCGTTGCGGTCGAGGGTTCGCAGTCGTCCCGAGGAGGCGCATCCGTCCTCCCCCCGTTCCCGACGGCTTGGCCGACGTCCGGGCGCGCCGCGGAACCGGCCGCTCGGGCTCCCGAGCCCTCCCCAGGAGCTCGCGAACCTTCCTCCCGCGCCACCAAGTCCTCCTCCAGCACTCGCGGACCCTCCTCCCGCGCCACCAAGTCCTCCCCCGGCGCTCCCGGCTGTTCCTCCCGCGCCACCAAGTCCTCGCCAGGCACCCCCGGGCTCTCCTCACCCGCACCACCCCGGGTGCCCACCGCCCGCCCGCGCCCGTCGCGCTCCGCTCGCAGGCAGCGGCGGATCGACTCCGGTTCGAGCCCTTCGTTGCAGGCCTGGTGCAGGAGGCGGGCGAAGAGGTAGTCGGGATCCGCGCCCAGGGCCATGGCGAGGGCTTCCCGTGCCTCCAGTTCGTCGCCGGTCGACCATGCGACCCAACCGGCGAGGGTGAGCGGTGCGGCCGCGTGTTCGCCGTAGGGACCGACGCAACGGCGGGCCAGGGACCGCCACAGGCGCAGGGCGCGGGCGGCCTCGTCGCCCTCCATCCACTCGGCCGCCCGGTCACGGGTGGTGCGGTCCTGGAGGCCGAGGATCAGCCGGGCGGCCTCGTCGTGTCCGATCAGGTCGTCATCGCGAAGGTCGGCCAGGAGCATGCCGGAGACGGGCTGGGTCGCGGCCAGGCGGTCGAGGATCCGCTCGGCGAGGTCGAGCGTCTCGTCGGCGACCTCGGCACGGCCGGACTCGTCCAGGATGCGCGGGACGAGCGCCATGCTCGCGGCGTCCAGGGCGGCCTCCTGTTCCAGCGCGGCCGCGCTCTCCCACGGCTGCAGGCGAGCCCGCAACTCCCGCAGCGTGCCGCGGACCTGGATTCCGGCGTAGGCGGCCGCGGCGGCGAGCACGGAGGTGCCGGGCAGGCCCATGGGCGCACCCTCGGGCGAGCAGCAGACGGGGTTGTCGCAGCAGTACGACCAGTAACGTCCTTCCGAGATGCACAGCGCCTCGACCACCACCACGTCGAGCGAACCGCACTCGACGCGCAGCCTCTGCGCCAGTGGCCTCAGCCGCTCCATGACCTGGCGGCCGGTCTCGTCCTTCCCCGGCTCCTGGCACAGGAAGGCCACCATCGACTCGGGACGGGCTCCTCTGCGCTCGCTGCCCTTCACCAGGCCGTGCGCCAGCTGGCGGGCTGCGGACGGCCAGTCGTACTCCTGCGTGGGGATGCCGAGCCGGGCCCGGCCCCCGAACCGTCCCCGGCCGTCCTTGTCGTGCAGTGCGACCAGGACGATGCTGTCCTCCGGGCGGTATCCGAGCAGGTAGGGCAGGGCATCGGCCAGTTCGGCCGGTGTGCGCAGGGTGACCTGGTGCTCGCCGCCGTGACCGCCGTACGCCTGGCCGGGGACGTGCGGGCCGGCCGCGCCGCCCGTCCGCTTCTTCGATTCGCTGCTCGGTCGGGCGCTTCCCTGTGCGTGGTGTGGGACGGACCCCCCGATGTCACCGTTTTCAGGGGATCCAGTCGTTTCGCCGTGGTTCGTCATGCGAAGACGATCTCGCAGAACTCAGGACTCCGCTTTGCCCTGTGGATAACTCGTATCAGGCACACGTCACCCGGGGCGACGCGGCGTCGCCCGTCCACAGGCACCGCGCCCGCTGTCACCGCCGTCCTGTTGTATGGGACGCATGGAGCACACGAGCAACGCGGATCTCCGGGCGGCGGCCGACGCCGTCCTCACTCGTCTGGTCGGGGACGACTCGGGAGCGGCCCGGCTGCGCGAGGACCAGTGGCGGGCGATCGAGGCGCTGGTCGCCGACAGACGCCGTGCCCTGGTCGTCCAGCGCACGGGCTGGGGCAAGTCCGCGGTGTACTTCGTGGCGACCTCACTGCTGCGGGCGCAGGGCAGCGGCCCCACGGTGATCGTGTCCCCGCTGCTCGCGCTCATGCGGAACCAGGTCGAGGCGGCCGCCAGGGCCGGCATCCACGCCCGGACCATCAACTCCTCCAACACCGAGGAGTGGGAAGCCGTACAGGACGAGATCGCCGCGGGTCAGGTCGACGTCCTGCTGGTCAGCCCCGAGCGGCTCAACAACCCGGACTTCCGCGACCAGGTGCTGCCCAGGCTCGCGGCCGCCACCGGGCTGCTGGTGGTGGACGAGGCGCACTGCATCTCCGACTGGGGCCACGACTTCCGGCCGGACTACCGCCGGCTGCGCACGATGCTCGCCGACCTGCCGCCCGGTGTGCCCGTGCTCGCGACCACCGCCACGGCCAACGCGCGTGTGACGGCCGACGTCGCCGAGCAGCTCGGCACGGGCGGCGGCTCGGACGCGCTCGTGCTGCGAGGGCCGCTGGACCGGGACAGCCTCAGCCTGAACGTGCTGCGGCTGCCGGACGCCGCGCACCGGATGGCGTGGCTCGCCGAACACCTCGACGACCTGCCGGGCTCGGGGATCATCTACACGCTCACGGTGGCCGCCGCAGAGGAGGTCACCGCCTTCCTCCGGCAGCGCGGGCACACGGTCGCGTCCTACACGGGCAAGACGGAGAACGCCGACCGCCAGCAGGCCGAGGAGGACCTGCTCGCCAACAAGGTGAAGGCGCTGGTCGCCACCTCCGCGCTCGGCATGGGCTTCGACAAGCCCGACCTGGGGTTCGTGGTGCACCTCGGCTCACCCTCCTCCCCCATCGCCTACTACCAGCAGGTGGGGCGCGCGGGACGCGGTGTCGCGCACGCCGAGGTGCTCCTGCTGCCCGGGAAGGAGGACGAGGCGATCTGGAAGTACTTCGCGTCCCTCGCCTTCCCCTCCGAGGACCTGGTGCGCCGCACGCTCGATGTCCTCGCCCACGCGGAGAAGCCACTGTCACTGCCCGCCCTGGAGCCCTTGGTGGAGCTGCGCCGCTCCCGCCTGGAGACGATGCTCAAGGTCCTGGACGTGGACGGTGCGGTCAAGCGGGTCAAGGGCGGCTGGATCGCGACCGGGCAGCCGTGGACGTACGACGCCGAGCGGTACGCGTGGGTGGCGCGTCAGCGCGAGACCGAACAGCAGGCCATGCGCGCCTACGCGTCGACGACGGACTGCCGCATGGAGTTCCTGCAGCGCCAGCTGGACGACGAGGCCGCGAAGCCCTGCGGCCGCTGTGACAACTGCGCGGGCCCGCGCTTCAGCGCCGACACCTCCGTGGAGGCGCTGGACGCCGCGCGCGTCGATCTGGGACGTGCGGGTGTGGAGGTGGAACCCCGCCGGATGTGGCCGACCGGCCTGCCGGCGATCGGCGTGGACCTCAAGGGCCGCATCCCGGCCGGCGAACAGGCTGCATCCGGGCGTGCGCTGGGTCGGCTGTCGGACATCGGCTGGGGCAACCGGTTGCGGCCCCTGCTCACGCCCCAGGCCCCCGACGAGCCGGTGCCGGACGACGTGGCGAAGGCCGTGGTGGACGTCCTGGCCGACTGGGCCAGGGGGCCCGGCGGTTGGGCTTCGCAGTCCCCCGACGCCCCGCCGCGCCCGGTCGGCGTGGTCACCGTGGCGTCACGCACTCGTCCCCGGCTGATCCACTCCCTGGGGGCGCGCATCGCGGAGGTCGGCCGGCTGCCGCTGCTGGGCACCGTCGAGTACACGGGTGAGACGTTCCCGGGCCCCCGCAGCAACAGCGCCCAGCGGTTGAAGGCGCTCGACGGGGCGCTGACCGTGCCACCCGATCTGGCCTCCGTCCTCGCCCAGGCCCAAGGTCCGGTCCTCCTGGTGGACGACTACACGGAGACCGGCTGGACCCTCGCGGTCGCGGCCCGGTTGCTCCGACGATCCGGGGCGCAGGGGGTGTTGCCGCTGGTGCTGGCCGTGCAGGGCTGACAGCCGTCGGCCCGAACCCCGGCGCGAGGCACCGGCCACGGGCTCCTCGCGCACGCCCCCTGGACGCCGCACGCCTCCGTGGCGTACGAACGTGTCGTGCTCGAACGCCCCATGGGTGGCTCGGTGACACACGGGGTGGGGATATTAGCCGCGCATCATCTGATAACGGTCGGGTGCCTCAATTGCTCGTTGCCGCATTCAAGTTCGACAGGAAGAATTGAGGTCCGCTCCCCGCACGGTTCGCCTGCCGCTCGGTAGGGCTTCCCTGCGGTGCGCGCTCCCAGGAATCCGACCCCGCCCGCAGTGTGGGCGCGTAGCCGAAGGGAGGACCGTGACCTTCGGATTCGCTCCGGCCTCGGCAGCGGCGTCGACGTCCGCCGCTTCCGCCAACCGCCTGCTCGAACCCGCGGAATGGGCCGCCGCGGGGATCCCCCTGCTGCGCAGCCCCCGTGAGGTGGTCAGCGGACTGCACGCCCGGCACCATCCGCAGCCGGCGACGGCTGTCATCGCCGTGCTGGATCCGGACGAGCGGCTGCGGGCGAGCGCCTCGTTCGTCCGCCGTCCGGCCCCGGCCGACGGCTGGATGTTCCGCAACGTGCTGCTGGCGCAGCTGCGCCGCATCATCCCCCACGACCTGCGGCGGCGCACCCCGGTGCGGACCGCGGTGCTGCTCTACTGCCGTGAGGGAGACGCGCGTTGGACGGAGGAGGACGGGGCGTGGATGTGGGGACTGCGTGACGCCTGCACCCTGCACGGGCTCCGGTGCGGGGCGTACATCACGCTGACCCGTGACGGCTGGCAGGTCCTGGGCGAGGACCGCGGCGGACGCCGCCCGCACTCGGCCTCGGCACCGGAGCCGTTCGACACGTCGGACGCACCACCGCCGCAGCCGCGTACCGGTGGCGCCGCCTCCGAGATACTGCGCCGCGCAGCGGCGGCTCGCTGAGGTCCCGGCCGAGCACCCGCCGGTCCTCGGCTCCGGTGCCGCGCCCCACGGCGCGGCACACCGGCACCCCGCTCTCCCGCGCTCGTCCGACTGCCCGCGGCAGCGCCGCGGGCAACACGCCATCACCTGGAAGCCGTGACGCGACATCACCTGGACAGCGGCACAGCACCACCCGGACACGGGCACGGCACCCTCTGGGCACCGGCCTGACGCCACCTGGGCACGGCGGAACGACGACACGGACCCGGGCAGCCCGAACCACATGACAGCCTTCACCCCTTGACGCCAAGACGTTCCGCTCTCAGGGCAGGCCGAAGGGTCCGCTGTGCGAGAGCCGCCGAAGCGGCGTCCGATGTCAGCCGTCGACGCCCTGGCGGACGCTGCGGCGCCGGCTCAGACGCCCGCGCCGAGCACCGCGTTGATCCGCTGCGGATCCCCGCAGACGATCAGCAGGGCGTTGGCGCGCGTGTGGGCCAGGGCCAGCGCGCCGGCGGCAGCGGCCTCGGAACCGCCGTTGACGGCGACGACGACCACCGGGCGCGACGCGGCGCGGGCCGCGACGGTGGCGTCCGTGTAGAAGACGTCGTCGCGGGCGTCGTGCTGGGCCCAGTAGGAGGCTTCACCGAACGACAGCTCGTGGGTGGCCCACGGGTGCTGCTCGCCGGTCGTGATCACCAGGATGTCGCCGGGGGCACGACCGGAGTCCAGAAGCAGGTCCACGGCCTCCTCGGCGGCGTCGAGCGCGCCTTCCACGGAGGCCGGGATCAGCTGGATCTGCGGGGTGGCCGGGGCGGCGGCACCGGCTGCGGGGCCCGACGGAGCGGGCTTGGCGGCCACGTCACGCGGGGTTCGCTGCACCGGCGGCGTGGGCCGGACAGGTCCGGGACGACCGGGACGCGACGGAGCCGCGGGACGGGGGCCGGGTACGGGACGGGGGGTCGGCGCGGTGCGGCCGCTGGCCGGAGTGGCGCGGGGACCCTGGGCACTCTCGTGAATCTGAGGCTCCTCGGGAATGAGAGGCATGGGTTGATATTTATCAAACGTTAGTACGGCCCGCGTCAGCGGGTGGCACACGCGTGCGAACGAAACCGTCAGAAATCGAAGCCCAGCTGACCCTCGATTTCCGGAACCTTTCCGTCCGCCCAGCTGCGGGCCTTCTTGAGGTGCCGCCACTGGGGCAGCGCATCAAGATACGCCCACGACAACCGGTGGTAGGGGGTGGGGCCCCGCTCCGCCAATGCGGCCTTGTGCACGGGTGATGGATACCCGGCGTTGTCCGCAAAACCGAAGTCTGCATGGTCGATACCCAGTTCGGCCATCATTTTGTCGCGCTGGACCTTGGCGATCACCGAGGCCGCGGCGACGGCCACACAGGACTGGTCGCCCTTGATCACCGTACGGACCCGCCAGGGCGTGCCGAGATAGTCGTGCTTGCCGTCGAGGATGACGGCATCGGGACGGACCGGCAGGCCGTTCAAAGCGCGTTCGGCCGCAAGCCGCAGAGCGGCGGTCATGCCCAGATCGTCTATCTCCTCGGGTGACGCATGCCCCAGGGCATAGGACGTCACCCACGTCCGCAGGGTCTCGGCGAGTTCGGTGCGTCGCTTGATGGTGAGCAGCTTCGAGTCCGTGAGGCCCTCGGGCGGGCGGCGCAGTCCGGTGATCGCCGCGCAGACGGTGACGGGACCGGCCCACGCGCCGCGCCCCACCTCGTCGACACCTGCAACGATCTTCGCTCCGGTCGTGGCGCGAAGGGAGCGCTCGACGGTGTGAGTAGGCGGTTCGTACGGCATGGCGCCCCTAGATTACGCCGCCCCGAACCAGCCGCGACACCCTGGGCCACCCTGTGGCGCCAGGGCCTTCAGCAACGCGGTTCAGGAACCGTCCGGCCGCAGCAGCGGAACCATCAACTGGTCGATCATCTCCGTGATTTCGTCGTCACTCCATTCGCAGCCGCACATCTTGGAGCGGTACATCATCATGGCCGGGATGGCGTCGAAGACGTACCCGTTGGCAGCGTCGGAACGCACCTCACCTCGGGCGATGCCTCGCTCGATCACCTCACGGAGCATCTTGATGGTGGGCTCCACGACACCGTCGAAGATGACCGCGTGGAAGCGTTCGGCCTGAGTCGTGTCGCATTCGTGAATGACCGAGCGAAGCGCGAAACCGGGGCGGGAGAACATCGCGTCACGGGCGCGCAGGCACAGCGCCAAGAGGTCCTCGCGCACACCCCCTTCGTCGGGCGCCTGGTCGAACTCCGGCAGCCCGGCGCGCAGGGCGTCGGCGACGAGGTCCTCCTTGGAGGGCCAGCGCCGGTAGACGGCCGCCTTTCCGGTCTGGGCGCCGGCGGCGACACCTTCCATCGTCAGGCCGTTCCAGCCGACGGTGCTGAGTTGGTCCAGCGCGGCGTCGAGGATCGCGCGTTCGAGCACGGCGCCGCGGCGGCGGGCCGTCTGAGCGGGGGCATCCGCCCAGCTCGGGGTAACCATCGGACTCTCTCCAACGAGCAGAGGAAGCGGGGATTCCGGGGATGGGGCGCGCGCCGGGCGGCACCACAGGGGGACGTGCCGAGCGACGCCGCCGTAAGTGAACGCTTGCGTTCACTGTCGGGGACTCACTACCGTTGACGCGACAGTGAACGCGAGCGTTCACTAAGGCACTCGTGGGGGACCCATAGTGACAACCTCTCCTTTGCTCCAAGACCAGAAGAAGCCGGGTGCGGCCCGTCGGGAGGGACACCCCGGCATCGCCCTCGCAGTCATCGCGGCCTGCCAACTCATGGTGGTACTCGACGCGACGATTGTGAACATCGCGCTCCCGCACATTCAAGACGCACTCCGATTCAGCACCACCGACCTCACCTGGGTCGTCAGCTCCTACACGCTCACCTTCGGCGGCCTGCTGCTCCTCGGCGGCCGTGCCGGCGACATCCTCGGCCGTCGCCGCGTCTTCATGGCCGGCATCCTGCTGTTCACCTTCGCCTCGCTGCTCGGCGGGTTCGCTCAGGAGCCCTGGCAGCTGCTGGCCGCGCGCGTCCTGCAGGGTGTGGGAGGCGCGATCGCGTCGCCCACTTCGCTGGCGCTCATCACCACCACGTTCCCCGAGGGGCCGGAGCGCAACCGGGCCTTCGGTGTCTTCGCCGCCGTCTCGGCCGGTGGCGGCGCCATCGGCCTGCTCGCGGGCGGCATGCTCACCGAGTGGCTCGACTGGCGCTGGGTGCTCTTCGTGAACGTGCCGATCGGCGTGCTGATCGCGGTACTGACACCGCTCTACATCAGCGAGTCCGAGCGGCACCCCGGCCGCTTCGACATCGCCGGCGCGGTGACGTCGACGGCGGGCATGGCGGCCCTCGTCTACGGCTTCATACGCGCGGCGGACGAGGGTTGGGGAGACAGCCTCACCATCGGCTCCTTCGCAGCCGCGGTGATCCTGCTGGTGGCGTTCGCGATCGTCGAGTCCCGGGCCAAGGACCCCATCACACCCCTGCGGATGTTCGCCGACCGGAACCGCTCGGGCACCTACGTGATCATGCTGAGCCTGGCTGCGGCCATGTTCGGGATGTTCTTCTACATCGTGCTGTTCGTGCAGAACGTGCTCGGCTACACCCCGATCGAAGCAGGACTGGCCTTCCTGCCCGTCACGGTCGTGATCGCGCTGGGCGCGGGTCTGTCCCAGCGGTTCCTGCCGGTGCTGGGCCCCAAGCCGTTCATGGTCGTGGGCTCGGTGCTCGCGATGATCGGACTGGCCTGGCAGGCGCTCATCAGCTCCGACAGCTCCTACGTCGGCGGGGTCCTCGGCCCGATGCTGGTGTTCGGCTTCGGCATGGGGCTGAACTTCGTGACGCTGACGCTCACCGCCGTCTCCGGCGTCGCCCAGCACGAGGCGGGCGCGGCGTCCGGGCTGCTCAACGCCACACAGCAGGTGGGTGGAGCGCTGGGTCTGTCCATCCTGACGACGGTCTTCGGCTCGGCCACCAGGAACGAGGCGGAGAAGCAGCTTCCGCAGTTCATGGCGGAGGGCTCCGCGCAGCAGAAGGCGGAGTTCGCCACCACCCACCAGCTGCCGGCGCCCTGGGGGCACGAGGTACTGGCCCAGGGCATCTCCGCGGCCTTCGTCCCGGCCGCCGCCATGGCCGTCCTGGCCGTGGTCACGGCCTGGCTGGTGATCCGGGTCCGCAAGAGCGACCTGGAGGCACTGGCCGGCTCGGCCGGGCCGGGGATGGGCTGACACCGGGACGTCACGAACCGGCTGCTGCGGCTCGCCGGCAGGACCGACCGAGTCCTGCCGGCCGCTGCCGGGCCGGACCGCGGCCGGCCCGGCCCCGACGAGGCGCACGGCAGCACTCCAGCAGTGGAGCAGAACGGCGAGCAACGCCTTCATGATCACCCCCTCGCATCCAGCACGGACTCCCGGGATCGCCTGCCCGGTCATCCCACCCCCCGCCGCCACGCAGCGGTTGTCAGGACAACGAGCGGGCCGTCACGCAGAGTTCCCATGAATACGCAGAGTGCGCAAAGAAGCGGTGCCGACCCGGACTGCGAAGGCATCCGAGGGGCCGCGCCCAGGCCGTGCGGTCGGCACGCGGGGGGTGCCTGTCCCTCAGATCGACGTCGGCACCCAGTCCGGAAGGGCCTCGGTCCGCTGAACCCATTCGGCGGGCGGCGTCCCCGCCTTGCCCGAGGCGATCACGCCACCGACGATGGCGCAGGTCGTGTCGACGTCACCGCCGACCTGGGCGGTCGTCCAGAACGCCCTCTCGTAGTCGTGGAGACTCCTCGCGGCCGACCAGAGGGCGAAGGGCACGGTGTCGTGGGCCGTCGTCCGCCGCCCGCAGCCCAGCACCGCCGCGACCGTGGCGGCGTCGCCGTAGTCCAGCATGTCGCGGGCCCGGCGCAGCCCCGCGCCCACCGCGCTCTTGGGGACCAGGTCGATCACTCCGTCGAGGAGTGCTTCGGCGCTGGGCGGTCCGCCCGGCGCCGCGACGAAGGCGGCGGCCGCGGCGACGGCCATGGCGCCGACCACGGCCTCGCGGTGCTGGTGGGTGGTGTAGGCGGAGATCTCCGCTTGGTGGGTGGCCTGCTCGGGGTCGTCCGCGTACCAGGCGCCCAGCGGGGCGATCCGCATCGCCGCGCCGTTGCCCCAGGATCCCTGGCCGTTGAACAGCCCGGCGGCGAGCTCGCGCCAGTCGCCGCCCTCCCGGACGAGTCGCAGGAGGCGGTTGACCGCCGGACTGTAGCCCCGGTCGAAGTCGTGGTGCTCGGCGAAGGACCGGGCGAGCGCGTCCTGGTCGATGCGGTGATGGGCCGCCAGCACCGCGACGACGGAACCCGCCATCTCCGTGTCGTCGGTCCACTGCCAGGGCCCGGGCGGGAGCTCGCGGCGCTTCAGCAGCGGGTAGTTCACCGGCACGAAGTACTGGGAGCCCAGGGCGTCCCCGACGGACAGTCCGCGCAGGGCGGCCAGGGCGCGGTCCAGGCGCACCTCGGGGGAGAAGTCAGCGGTCATCGCCCTGCCACTCTATCCGGAGATCCCGTACGGCTCGGGATCACGCCAGCGATCGAACGGCCGGTCCAGTGTGTACTTGCCGTCGTCTCCCAGAACGAGCATCCGCATCTCGCCGTTCCCCGGATTCGACAGTGACTCGAACTCCGCGACCGTCCAGTGGAACCACCTCATGCAGAACAGCCGCATCGCCAGCCCGTGGGTCACGATGAGGACGTTCGGCGGGTGGTCGGGGTCCTCGAAACTGCGGAACAGGCTCTCCAGGAAGCCGCCGACCCGGTCGTAGACGTCGGCGCCGGACTCGCCCTGGGCGAAACGGTAGAAGAAGTGGCCGTACGCGTCCCGGTAGGCCTTCTGCAGGCGGACCTCGTCCCGGTCCTGCCAGTTCCCCCAGTCCTGCTCGCGCAGCCGTGGCTCCTCGCGTACGCGTATGAGCCCGGGGTCCAGGTGGAAGGAGCGCAGTGTCTCGTGAGTGCGCCGGTACGGGGAGACGTAGACGCTGACGCGTTCGCCGCCGAACAGCTCGCGCAGCCGCTCGCCCGTCGCCTCCGCCTGCCGTCGACCGCGGTCGGTCAGGGCCAGGGCGTGGTCGGGTTCACGCTCGTACACGGAGTCATCAACATTGCCCGTTGACTCGCCGTGCCGGACAAGGACGATGCGCCGTGGTCGTGCCATGCCGAAACCCTAGATCGGGTCAGGGCTCGCCGAGCACCCGGACCGTACCCTTACGGCGTAGGTCACACGAATTCCGCACCGGGGGGCGCGCACGCGAGGCGCGCACGCGGGGTCGCCGGCCCCGAGCGCCGACTGAGGTCAGACATCGCCCGCTCCCGAGCCGGCCGCGATCGGACATCGCCGCTCCCGAGCCGAGCGCGGTGAGACGTCGCCGCTCCCACACCGGCCCAGTCAGACGTCGCCGGTCCAGCACCGGCCGCGGTCAGACGGTCCAGCTCGGCTCCATGTCCACGACGTCACCGGTCAGGGCCGCCACGTCGGCCTCCGTCTGGGCCCGCAGGGCGAGCCGCTCCACCCGCTCGGTGCGGTACTTGCCGTGCTCGGCGGCCGACCGCCACATCGACAGCACCAGGTACTCGTTGCCCGGCGCCTCGCCGAACAGCCCGCGCACCATGCCGGGCGAACCGGCCATGGCCGGGTTCCAGACCTTCTCCTGCATCAGCACGAAGTGCTCGGCCCGTTCCTCGTGGACACGGCAGAGAGCGACGCGCAGCAGGTCGGCGTCCGTGAAGCGCGGCTCGAAGCCGGTCTTCACATCGAAGCGGTAGTCGAAGAGCCTGACCTGGGCGTCCTTGAAGGTGCCCGACTGCGCCGACGCGAGCCGGTCGTGGGACCGCGCCATGAAAGAGTCGTAGAAGGCGCGGCTCTCCCAGAACGCGAAGATGTGCGCCACGTCCGGTCGTCTCCGGCTCCAGCCACCCCCCTGCCCGCGAAATCCCGGCTCCCCCAGAAGCCCCGCCCACTTCCGCTGCCCCCGCTCGAACCCGCGGCGGTCCACCACGGTGCAGCGAATCCACTTGACCAGCACCGCGCCATGGTAAGGCCAGGGAGCGTGGCGCCGGTCACTCCCGGCTGGACCGCTCTGCCCCGCGGGCACCCGCGCGCGTGGCAGGATGGACAAACAGTCGTGAGTGCCCGTCAGTTGGGGTTGAACGGGCGGGTCGGAACGGGGAAGGGGACGCCGGTGGACGGGCTCAACAAGGGGCTGCGCAAGGTCGAGATCGCGGTGCGGTGGGATCCCAGCCCGGCGGGGCAGCCCTCCACCGACCTGGATCTCGTCGCGGCGACGTACACGGCGGACGATCCGCACGGCGACCCCGCCTACGTGGTGCACTTCGACAGCCGCTCCCCCGACGGGACGATCTACCTCAACCGGGACAGCAAGGACGGTCAGGGCTTCGGCTTCGACGAGGTCATGATGCTGGAGCTGGAGCGGCTCGCCGACCGGTACGCGCGCGTGGTAGTCGGGGTCATCATCCAGCAGCGCCCCGCTGAGCGGACCTTCGTCAGTGTCGTCAATCCCGGTCTGCGCATCCGCGAGGGGTACGACGTCCTCGCCGAGGACGACTTCGGCGGCGTCCTGGGCGCCACGGCGGCCACGGTCGCGGAGTTCGTCCGGGAAGGCACCGGCCCTTGGCGCTTCCGTCCCGGCCTGCGCGGCTTCGAGGGCGACCCCGTGGCGTTCACCAGGACGATGGGCGCGGTGGGCCGGTCCTGACGCCGCCCTCCGGAGCGTCCCGCGCGGACGCCCACGAGGCTCTGTGACAGCTCAGTGACGACGAGAGGGGCACCGGCCCGAAGGCGGTGCCCCTCTGTCATCGGCTCAGGCGCCCGGCGTCAGCTGCAGCCGCTGGTGGAGCCGCAGCCCTCGCAGATGTAGCAGGAACCGGCACGCTGCATCTTCGTCCCGCAGGAGAAGCACAGCGGGGCGTCGGCCTGGATGCCCAGCTGCATCTCGACCAGTTCGGCACTGGTGTGGGCCTGCTGCGGGGCGGGCTTGGCCGCCTCCTCCGCCTTCGGAGCGGAAACGGCCTTCAGCTCCTGCGCACGCGGCGCCGACTGGGCCAGGCCCTCGACGTCGACCTCGTCCTCGGAGGGCTCGTACGAACCGGTCTCCAGGTGACGCTGACGCTCCTCGGCGGAGTGGATGCCGAGCGCGGAGCGCGTCTCGAAGGGCAGGAAGTCCAGCGCCAGGCGGCGGAAGATGTAGTCGACGATCGACTGCGCCATCCGCACGTCCGGGTCGTCCGTCATACCGGCCGGCTCGAAGCGCATGTTCGTGAACTTCGAGACGTACGTCTCCAGCGGCACCCCGTACTGCAGGCCGACCGAGACGGCGATGGAGAAGGCGTCCATCATGCCCGCGAGGGTCGAGCCCTGCTTGGACATCTTCAGGAAGACCTCACCGAGGCCGTCGTCCGGGTAGGAGTTGGCCGTCATGTAGCCCTCGGCGCCGCCGACGGTGAAGGACGTGGTGATGCCGGGACGTCCCTTCGGGAGGCGCTTGCGGACCGGGCGGTACTCGACGACCTTCTCGACCGCGGTACGGATCGTCTCCTCGGTCTTCTCCGTGATCTCCGCCTTCTCCTTCTCCTTGGTCTTGGCGGAGAGGGGCTGGCCGACCTTGCAGTTGTCGCGGTAGATCGCGAGCGCCTTGACGCCGAGCTTCCAGGCCTCGAAGTAGATCTCCTCGACCTCCTCGACGGTCGCCGTCTCCGGCATGTTGACCGTCTTGGAGATGGCGCCGGAGATCCACGGCTGGATCGCGGCCATCATGCGGACGTGGCCCATCGGGGAGATGGCCCGCTCGCCCATGGCGCAGTCGAAGACCTCGTAGTGCTCGGGCTTGAGGCCGGGGGCGTCGATCACGTTGCCGTTGTCGGCGATGTGGGCGACGATCGCCTCGATCTGCTCCTCGAGGTAGCCGAGGCGGCGCAGGGCCTGCGGCACGGTGCCGTTGACGATCTGCATCGAGCCGCCGCCGACGAGCTTCTTGAACTTGACCAGCGCCAGGTCGGGCTCGACACCGGTGGTGTCGCAGGACATCGCGAGACCGATGGTGCCGGTCGGGGCGAGCACGGACGCCTGCGCGTTACGGAAACCGTTCTTCTCGCCGAGGCGCAGGACGTCGCCCCAGGCCTCGCTGGCGGCGGCCCACACCGGGGTGTCCAGGTCGTCCATGCGGACGGCCTTGTCGTTGGCGTCGGCGTGCTGCTTCATGACGCGCTTGTGGGCGTCCGCGTTGCGGGCGTACCCGTCGTACGGGCCGACCACCGAGGCGAGCTCGGCGGAGCGGCGGTAGGCCGTGCCGGTCATCAGGGAGGTGATGGCGCCGGCGAGGGCGCGACCGCCGTCCGAGTCGTAGGCGTGGCCGGTGGCCATCAGCAGGGCGCCGAGGTTGGCGTAGCCGATGCCGAGCTGGCGGAACGCGCGCGTGTTCTCGCCGATCTTCTGGGTCGGGAAGTCCGCGAAGCAGATCGAGATGTCCATCGCGGTGATGACCAGCTCGACGACCTTCTGGAACCGCTCGGCCTGGAAGGACTGGTTGCCCTGGCCGTCGTCCTTGAGGAACTTCATCAGGTTCAGCGAGGCGAGGTTGCAGGACGTGTTGTCCAGGTGCATGTACTCGCTGCACGGGTTCGACGCGGTGATCCGGCCGGACTCGGGGCAGGTGTGCCAGTTGTTGATCGTGTCGTCGTACTGGATGCCGGGGTCGGCGCATGCCCAGGCGGCCTCCGCGATCTTGCGGAACAGCTGCTTGGCGTCGACCTCCTCGATGACCTCGCCGGTCATCCGGGCACGCAGGCCGAACTGGCCGCCGTCCTCGACCGCCTTCATGAACTCGTCGTTCACGCGGACGGAGTTGTTGGCGTTCTGGTACTGGACGGACGTGATGTCGTCGCCGCCCAGGTCCATGTCGAAGCCCGCGTCGCGCAGGACGCGGATCTTCTCCTCTTCCTTGACCTTGGTCTCGATGAAGTCCTCGATGTCCGGGTGGTCGACGTCGAGGACGACCATCTTGGCGGCGCGGCGGGTCGCGCCACCGGACTTGATCGTTCCCGCGGAGGCGTCGGCGCCGCGCATGAAGGAGACCGGGCCGGAGGCGTTGCCGCCGGAGGACAGCAGCTCCTTGGAGGAGCGGATCCGGGAGAGGTTCAGGCCGGCGCCGGAGCCGCCCTTGAAGATCATGCCCTCTTCCTTGTACCAGTCGAGGATCGACTCCATGGAGTCGTCGACGGACAGGATGAAGCAGGCGGACACCTGCTGGGGCTGCTTGGTGCCGACGTTGAACCAGACGGGGCTGTTGAAGCTGAAGATCTGGTGCAGGAGGGCGTAGGCCAGCTCGTGCTCGAAGATCTCGGCGTCGGCGGGCGAGGCGAAGTACTTGTGGTCCTCACCGGCCTTCCGGTACGTCTTCACGATGCGGTCGATCAGCTGCCTGAGGCTGGTCTCGCGCTGCGGGGTGCCGACGGCACCGCGGAAGTACTTGCTGGTGACGATGTTGACCGCATTCACCGACCAGAAGTCGGGGAACTCGACGCCGCGCTGCTCGAAGTTGACCGAGCCGTCGCGCCAGTTGGTCATGACGACGTCACGGCTCTCCCAGGCCACCTCGTCGTAGGGGTGGACCCCAGGGGTGGTGTGGATGCGCTCGATACGCAGGCCCTTGCTCGCCTTGGGGCTCTTGGCGCGGGAACTCCGTGCCGGACCGCTCGCCGTCTCTGTCATGCCGCCTCCCTGTACGGGCGAAAACGCCCTGAAGTGCCCCGTTGTTCCGGTGCACGGTGTTCTGTCTGGTGCTGCGGGTGTCCGCTCACGTCACCCGCAACAGGTCTTCACATCGCCGCCGCCCGGCCGGTCCCGGAACTGCCGCCGGGTCCGGCCCGCCGGTCAGTCGGCGGCGCCTGCGGGCTCGGGGACCTGTGGAGTCCCTCCGGGCCCGCGGTCGTCTTCCTGGCTCCCCGCACCCGCGTCCTCGCGGTCGCCGTCGTCCGCGTCGGGGCGTCCCGTCTCTTCCCTGAGCTGCGCGATGGCCGCCTCGAAGTCCTCGAGCGAGTCGAAGGCCCGGTAGACGGAGGCGAAGCGCAGGTAGGCGACGAGATCGAGTTCCTGCAACGGGCCGAGTATGGCCAGCCCCACGTCGTGGGTGGTCAGCTCGGCGCTTCCGGTGGCCCGCACCGCCTCCTCGACCCGCTGGCCCAGCTGGGCGAGCGCGTCCTCGGTGACGGGCCGTCCCTGGCACGCCTTGCGCACACCATTGATGATCTTCGTGCGACTGAAGGGTTCGGTGACGCCGGACCGCTTCACCACCATGAGCGAGCACGTCTCCACGGTCGTGAAACGACGGGAGCAGTCAGGGCACTGGCGGCGCCTGCGGATCGACGTGCCGTCGTCGGTGGTACGGCTGTCGACGACCCGGCTGTCGGGGTGCCTGCAGAAGGGGCAGTGCATGATCTCCCAACCCTCCTCACAGCAGACTCATTAGCCTCGCTGGACGTCTCGCGTCCCACGAAGCAGCCCCAAGCATAGGCGATGACCATGGCCGCGTAGACCGGGGGGACCACAACTTGTGGGCTGCTGCTGCAATCCAACCACTAGATGTGGGGATTGGCTCATACATCCAGGCCTTACGCGCGTGTCGCACGCGTAGCCGCAGGTGACACCCGGCGGACGGACCCACACCGGCCCCGCGTGCCGCCGGAACGCCGCCGTACACCGCCGAGCACCCACGCCCCGACCCGACACGGCCGCATCCGTTCGTGCACGGCCGTATCGCTGCGACACATGCGGAGATACGGTGGGCGCCGCGAGGAGGGGACGTGGGACTCCCGCACAGATGAGGGCTCACCCCGGGGCAGGGGAATGCCGGATGGCAGACTGGGGCAACAGTCCACGAGGCGATCACCCCGGCGGTGAAGAGTACAGCAATGGGCCCTTTTGTCCGCCAGGTGGCCCGGCCGCCAATACACCCGGACACTCGATCGCGTCCGGTAATTCGCGTTTTTTCACTCGAACGTGTGTTTGGCGCAACCTTTCGAAAGCAACTACCGTTGGCTAGCAGGGAGACCATCGAGAGGGGCCGACGTGACCACCACCGCAGACAGTGCCACCATCACTGCCCAGGACCGCTCCCAGGGCCGACTGGAGCCGGTGCATGCGATGAACGAAGCCACGAACCCTGAGGGGCACAAGCGCTCCCTGCCGGGCCGACCTCCCGGCATCCGGGCGGACAGCTCGGGCCTCACCGACCGCCAGCGCCGCGTGATCGAGGTCATCAGGGACTCCGTGCAGCGGCGCGGCTACCCGCCGTCGATGCGCGAGATCGGCCAGGCCGTCGGGCTCTCCAGCACCTCCTCGGTGGCGCACCAGCTGATGGCGCTGGAGCGCAAGGGCTTCCTGCGCCGCGACCCGCACCGCCCCCGCGCCTACGAGGTGCGCGGTTCCGACCAGGCCGCCTCGGTGCAGCCCACGGACACGGCGGGCAAGCCGGCCGCGTCGTACGTACCGCTGGTCGGCCGCATCGCCGCCGGTGGCCCGATCCTCGCCGAGGAGTCCGTCGAGGACGTCTTCCCCCTGCCCCGCCAGCTCGTCGGCGACGGCGAGCTGTTCGTCCTGAAGGTCGTCGGTGACTCGATGATCGAGGCCGCGATCTGCGACGGCGACTGGGTCACGGTCCGCCGTCAGCCGGTCGCCGAGAACGGCGACATCGTGGCCGCGATGCTCGACGGCGAGGCCACGGTCAAGCGCTTCAAGCGCGAGGACGGCCATGTCTGGCTGCTGCCGCACAACGCGGCGTACGAGCCAATCCCCGGCGACGACGCGACCATCCTCGGCAAGGTGGTGGCCGTACTGCGCCGCGTCTGACAGCGCACACCGCGCATCCGACAGCGCGCACCGCGTCGGGCGGGCCGAGCAGGCCTGCCCCCTGACCGGGCCCCGGAACCCCTGCGCCGGTTCCGGGGTCCTGCGCTGTCCGGGGCCGAGCCCGGCCCTTCAGCTCGGGCCCGCGCTCGGGCTCGGGCTCGGGCTCGGCTTGCGGCTGCGTGGCCGCAGGCCGAGGCCCGGCTCCGGGTTCATTCCGCCGCTTCCGCCTGCTTGGCCACCGCGTCGATCGCCGCGAGCGACTTCCGTACCTGGTTGCGGTCCGTGGTGTACCAGAAGTCGGGCAGGGACGCCTTCAGGTACCCGCCGTACCGAGCCGTCGCCAGCCGCTGGTCCAGCACCGCGACCACGCCTCGGTCACCCGACGCACGTACGAGACGGCCGGCTCCCTGCGCCATCAGGAGGGCCGCGTGCGTGGCGGCGACCGCCATGAACCCGTTGCCGCCCGCGTCCTCCACGGCCTTCTGGCGGGCGCTCATCAGGGGGTCGTCCGGGCGCGGGAACGGGATCTTGTCCATGACGACCAGCTGGCAGCTGGGCCCGGGCACGTCCACGCCCTGCCACAGCGACAGTGTGCCGAACAGGCAGGTCTTGGGATCGGCCGCGAAGTTCTTGATGAGCTCGCCGAGCGTCTCCTCGCCCTGGAGGAGGATCGGGAACTCGGGGATCCGCGACCGCAGCTCCTCGGCGGCCAGCTGGGCGCCCCTCATGGAGGAGAACAGGCCCAGGGTGCGACCGCCCGCCGCCTGGATCAGCTCCGTGAGCTCGTCGAGCATGTCCGCGCGGTCGCCGTCCCGGGCGGGACGCGCCAGGTGCTTGGCGACGTACAGGATGCCCTGCTTGCGGTAGTCGAAGGGCGAGCCGACGTCGATGCCCTTCCACTGCGGGACATCGTCGCCCTCGGTGCCCTCCGGGGCGAGGCCCAGAGAGGCCCCTACGCCGTTGAAGTCGCCGCCCAGCTTCAGTGTCGCGGAGGTTAGGACGACCGAGCGGTCCGCGAAGAGCTTCTCGCGCAGCAGTCCCGACACGGACATGGGCGCGACGCGCAGCGATGCACCGAACCGGTCGTGGCGCTCGTACCAGACCACGTCCCACTCGGAGCCGTTGGTGATCCGCTCCGCCACGTCGTGGACGTTCTCCACGGCGGCCAGGGCCTGCTTGCGCACCGCGTCCTCGTCCTGGACGGACTTGTCGCGGGTCGTTCCGATCGCGGAGATGACGGTCCGGCACGCGTCGCGCAGCGCCATCAGCGCGTACCCCAGGTCCTCGGGGATCTCCTCCAGGCGGCCCGGCAGGGCCAGCTCCATGAGCCGCTCGAAACCCTCGGCGGCGGTCTGCAGCTGATCCGCGGCCTTCTCGTTGGCGAGTTTCGCGGCACGGCGCACCGCGCGGTTGACCTGCCCCGGGGTGAGTTCTCCGGTGGCGACGCCCGTGACCCTCGACACCAGTTCGTGCGCCTCGTCGACGATCAGCACCTCGTGCTGCGGGAGGACCGGGGCGCCCTCGATGGCGTCGATCGCGAGCAGGGCGTGGTTGGTGACGACGACATCGGCGAGCTTGGCGCGCTCACGGGCCATCTCGGCGAAGCACTCCGCGCCGTAGGCACACTTCGAAGCGCCCAGGCACTCTCGCGAGGACACCGACACCTGGGCCCAGGCGCGGTCGGAGATACCGGGCGTGAGGTTGTCACGGTCGCCCGTCTCGGTCTCGTCGGCCCAGTCACGGACCCGCAGCAGGTCCTGCCCCAGCTTGCTGGTGGGCGCTGCCGCCTCGAACTGGTCGAAGAGGCCGTCCTCCTCGTCCTGCGGGACGCCCTCGTGGAGGCGGTGCAGGCAGAGGTAGTTCGACCGGCCCTTGAGCATGGCGAACTCCGGGCGGCGGCGCAGCAGCGGATGCAGCGACTCGACCGTTCTCGGCAGGTCGCGCTCCACGAGCTGGCGCTGCAGGGCCAGGGTGGCGGTCGCCACGACCACTCGCTCCCCGTGCGCGAGCGCGGGCACCAGGTAACCCAGCGACTTGCCGGTGCCGGTGCCGGCCTGGACCAGCAGGTGGGAACCGTCGTCGATCGCTTCCGCGACGGCTTCGGCCATGGCCACCTGGCCGGGACGCTCCGTACCGCCGACGGCAGTGACGGCAGCATGCAGGAGTTCGGGGAGTGAGGGCTTCGTCATAGCGCGACCACCCTACGACCCAGCACTGACAAACGGGTGATCAAGGCGAGAGCTGGGGGCGCGATCAAGACCGTGGACTCCTCGGTGGTGAGAGTGGATGAGCCGGCCGGAGTGAGGCGGGAGTGGGCGGACTGCCGGGTGCGCGTGGATCGCCGGGGTGCCGGCATCAGGGGATCCGCCGGCGCCCGCATGTGGTCAGGTGATCGGCGCGCGATCGAGATTTTTCTGCGATCTGCGGGAACCGCGGCGGCGCGCGCCGCGTTCAATGAGTGATGGCGCGGTGACACAGCGCTACAGAAGGTGCCGGAGGGATCGGTCTCTGACCATGAGGGCGGCCCGCTTGGTGGGCAGGTCGACCTCGGCGGAGAACCGGAAGCCGGCGGTCAGGAAAGCGGCGACGGAGGGGGTGTTGCGAATGTCGGGTTCCGCGATGACGCGCGCGCAGAAGGGGCGACGCGCCAGAACGAGATCGGCCACGGCCCTGAGCAGTACGTTGCCAAGACCACGCCCTCGGTCGGCCACAGCACCCACCAGAAGATGGATTCCGGTGTCATGGGGCCGGGCGGGATAGTGGCGGGCCAGCGGGTCCAGATCCGCCCGGTAGATCTCCCAGTAACTCATCGGCGTTCCGTCCAGCACACCGACGCACGGCACGCTGCGTCCGTCACCGGTGAGCTGGGCCCGCACGTGGTCCTCGGCCACACTCGGCGAGCCTGACAGTTGCCAGAACGCCGCGGCGGCGGGGTCGTTCATCCAGCGGCTGATGAGCGGAAGGTCGCGCTCGACGCTCACGGTGACGAGGTGGAACAGACCCACGGAGGTGCTGACCGGCCCCCAGTCGGCGACCTGATCGAGCAGGTCCTCGTACGGCGTGCGGGATGCGGCCCTGGGTGCGGTGAGGGGTGCGTAGGACGTCGCCGCGGCCTGCTCGCCGCCCCACCCGGAACCACCTACCTCGTTCGCCTCCTCCGCGATCAGGGCCAGGAGTTCGTCCGGGAGCCGAAGGTCCATGGTGTCCTCGGCGTCGGTGTTCTCGATGTCGGCGTCTGTGTACCCGGCATCGGTTTCTACGCCGGTGTCCACGTACTCCGTGTCGGCGTCCGCGACAGTGCCGGTGTCGTCGATGCCCACGCGGAACCCGCCGCTGCCCGAGCCCTCACCGGTGTCCGTGCCCGGGTCGGCATCGCCACCGGCTCCAGAGACGACACCGCGGCCGGGCTCGTGCGCCGGCCCGGACTCGCCGCCGAGGCCGGCATCAGGTCCGGCGGGGAGACGGGCTCCGGCAGAGGCAGTGGCACCCGTAGGGGCGGACGGGTCGGCGGAAGGCACCAAGGGCTCCTCTCAGCAAGGCGGATGGGGCGTGTCCTCAGGGATGAAGGAGGTCGGTCATGGACAGGAAGGTCAGGGTGATCAACGGTGCAGGGGGTTGGCGATGGTGACGTAGACGGACTGGGTGTCGACCGGGCCGACGAGTTCGTCGAGGCCGTGCAGCCGGGTGAGCAGGTTGGCCTTGCAGCGCAGCATGGGTGAGTCGAGCAGCCGGGCGGGCAGCGAGGTGCGCAGCCGGGACGGGCCTGAGGCGACGGTCCCGAGGAACCGACGGAACGCGGCGAGCAGCAGCCGCTCGTCCGCCAGCCTTTGGGAGCCGAACGCGCCGATGAGACCGAGCACGTTGTTGGCCCCCAGGTAGTACGCGAAGCGCTCGTCGGCGACCTCGTCAGAGACGAAGGTGTCGCTGCGCTCTCCGATGCCGGGCAGCCGCGCGTCGAGCTCCGCGCGCCGGGACTCGCGGAAGTAGTAGCCCTGGTTGTCTCGGTAGCGACCGCCCTTGGGCCAGCCGTCGGCGTCCAGTAGGAGCAGGGTGTTCTGCTGGTGGGCCTCCAGGGCGATGCCGGCCTCCCCGTCCAGCCACAGGACCGGACGCACCACGTGCTCCAGGTAGCGCAGGAACCACTCGGTGGCGACGGCTCCGCGGGGCCGGCCGGTCCGGCGGGCGATGCCGGTGACGAGTTCCGCCAGCCGGGAGGCCGTGATCGGGTCGTGCCCCTCGGAGCGGTAGGACTCGTAGTCCGTCCGGAGGGGTGAGCACAGACGTGGCGAGACGAGTCCTGCGACACAGGAGACGTCGTCGGAAGGGGCGAACGGATTGTGGCGGATCACCACATCCAGTCCTGGCAGCGGGCTGCCGTCCGGCCTGTCGACAGCCAGCCAGGCCGGGTCACGCACGATGTCGAAAGACGGGTGCGCGGCCCGCCACTTCGCCCCGAGGCCGCTGCGGAGCAGGCGATGGATCTCGACGCCTCGGTGCAGTTCCTTACGGAGGTTCTCTCGACGGGAGTTGGTGATGCGCAAGCCGAGGGACAGCTTGAACATAGCGGAGGCGCCGGGCCGGTAGACCGTGCGTACGGAGGAGGTGGGATGCCAGGGTGCCCCATGGGGCCCGAGGTCGCGGAGCTGCCCGCTGTCCAACAGGGCGGCGGCCTCGGGACGGTGTCGGATCTCGCGTGCCTGCCACGGGTGCAGCGGCAGCAGGGCATGGCCGTCGGGCAACGGCAGTCCGGGGCCGGCCAGGCGGGCGGTGAGAGCGGAGGCCGGGACCGGGCGGCCGCGCTCGGTCCAACAGGAGTCGGCGGCCAGTACGGAGGGGGCGACAGCCATCCAGTGCAGGGGGAAGAAGCCGCGCAGTTCGGGTGAGTACTGCCGGGCTTCGGCTTCGGAGAGACCTTCGCGGCTCTTCGGCGTCGGGTGCAGGGGGTGTCCGAGGAGGAGTGCCTGCTCCGCGGACAGGAAGAGGTCGGGGGTGTCGGACGGGTGTTCCCGACGGTCGCTGACGAAGGTGGCGATACGGCGGAGGGAGTCGGCGACACCCGCGGCGAGACCGATGCCGTCGTCACGGCCCGACGCGACAGCGCCGGCCTGGGCGTCGGAGACGCCGCCCGGGGCAGATCCGACAGCCGGACCCTCCCGGGTGAGCAGGGCGGCTACCAGCACGGCGTCGACCGGTGGGGCGTCATCGGGCGCGTCGGCGAGGCGAGGGAGACCGAAGCGGTGCCAGCCTGTCGGGGACCAGTAGCGAACCGGAGCGAGGAGGGTTGTGCCGCTGGCGGGAAGGGGGATTCGGAGGACGCCATCGGAGGGAGGAGGCTGGTCGGTTTCGCGGACCCAGCAGCGCAGCAAGGTCTCCACGGCTGCGTAGTGAGCGACGAGATACGGGTCCGGATGCCCCAAGGGGTCGGTGGCAGATTCACCTCCGTCCGTCCCCCGGCCGGGCCGTGCGGCCTCAAGCCGCGGGAGAGGCACCGCCGACGGCGCCGATTCGGCCGACGCAACCGATGCCACGGACGCCATCGAGGCCACCGATTCCCCGGGCAGCTGAGTGTCGGCGGGGGTTCCTTCCCCAACGGTGGTGTGGTCGTCGGGCGTGGAGGTGGGCGTGGCGTTCAAAGGAGGACCTCGGAGGGGGGTGGTGCGGATCGTCTGGACCGGCATGGGCCGGAAGCGGGGGCAGGGCTCGCCCCGAAGAGGCTCGTGAGCGCCCGGACTTGAGGCCTCACGGCAGGGCACGATGCGCTGCACCACCTCGCTGCCGCGCTGTGACTCCCGGGCAGCTCGCCGCCGCCCGAATGGCGTCGGTCAGGCGGTCCAGTACGGCGGCTGCCTGCTCGTCGGTGATCGTCAGGGGCGGCAACAGCCGCACGACATTCGCATGGCGGCCGCCGAGTCCGACGATGAGCCCGCGTCGAAGGCACTCCCGCTGGACCATGGCGGCCAGTTGGGAGGCGGCCGGAACGGGAGCAGCAGCTTCCTGGACGGCCGAATCCTGACCTGCCGCATCCTGAACAGCCGACTGATGAAGAGACTGCTCCCTCACGGTGGGACGCTCCGGAAGAGAACCGCCCCTCGTCGCCGACGGTGCCCCCGCCCCCTCCGGGTCCACCAGCTCGACCCCGATCATCAGCCCTCTCCCCCGCACCGCACCGACGCACGCGAACTGCTGCGCCGCAGCGCGCAGTCGGCGCAGCATGCGCGCCCCGAGGGCCGACGCGCGTTCGGCGAGGCGGTTCTCACGGACGTGGGCGAGGGTCGCCGTGCCCGCGGCCATGGCGAGCTGGTTGCCGCGGAAGGTCCCGGTGTGGGTCCCGGGTTCCCCGGTGTCGAGGTCGTCCCGGTAGACCACGACAGCCAGAGGCAGGCTGCCACCGATGGCCTCGGAGAGGACCATCACGTCCGGGGTCACACCGCTGTGCTCCATCGCCCAGAAGGTGCCGGTCCGCCCGACGCCCGTCTGGATCTCGTCGGCGATCAGCGGGACGGACCGGTCGGCGGTGAGCTGCCGTACCCGTCGCACCCAGGCGTCCGGGGCGGGGAGGACGCCCTCGCCCTGGACGGCTTCGACGAGGACTCCTGCCGGAGGCACCGCGGCATCGGCAGGGAGCAGGTCGTGACAGTCCTGCGGATGGACCACACGGACAAGTCCTGCGTCCTCCTGAGCCTCGAAGCCGGTCCGCCCTGTCGCTGTCGCTGCGCGGACCAGCTCGTAAGCCGTCTGCACCGCGTCGCTCCCGGTCGGGCCGCAGAAGCGTACGCGGGCCCGGTCGGCGAGTCCGGGGGGCAGGGTACTGAAGAGTTCGGTGACGAAGGCGTCCTTGACGGGGGTCGCGAGGTCGAGCGCGTTCAGGGGTGCGCCCGAGTCGAGGACCCTGCGGATGGCTTCCAGGACGACGGGGTGGTTGTGCCCGAGGGCGAGGGCGCCCGCGCCCGAGAGACAGTCCAGATAACGGCGGCCGTCCGCGCCCTCGATCGTCATGCCACGCGCCCGCACCGGCACGATGGGCAGGGCACGGGTGTAGGTCCGGGCGGCGGAGTCGCGGGCGGACTGACGCCGCAGGAGTCCGTCCCGCGTGAGGCGCGCTCCCGGCACGCCCTCATCGACACCCAGCGCGCCCCCACCCACCCGCGGGACTCCACCGCCCCCTCGTGGGACGCCCTCGTCCGCTTCCGACGCGGTATCGGCGACGGGACCACCGGAGAGGGTCTTCAGCTGGGCATGCCCCACAGCGGCCTCCTCTGACGCACAACCCCCAAGGACGGATTCCGCCACGACTTCCCTGACCTCCCACTGGGCACGGGCACCAGGGACCGCGCACAGACAGCAGACCCCCCACCGCTACCAACCCCGGACCGCTCACCGGGTTACGGGTTGCCTCAAGATCCTTTCCGTGACGGAACTGTTGCTGTTCCGTCGGGCCTCCCCCACAGCCACCGCATAGTGTGTGGTGCCGTTCCCGGACGCGGTGAGTCGGCCCGAAGTCCCCGTGCAGCAGCGGAATCGAAGGGCCGAGGGACCGGTTTCGTCCACGTTCGTCACCATCAGGGGGAGTCAGATCATGCGATCCATCCGGCCGTCGTCCACCACACGCCGAGAGGGGAGGGCGCGCCGCGGCAACTCCCCCGTGCTGGCCGCCATGGCCCTCGCCTCGGCGCTCGCCCTGACCGCCACCGCCTGCGACTCGGGGGACACCGCGGCGAGCGGGGAGGCCTCGGCGTCCGCCACCGCCTCGGACGACGGCAAGCTCCGGATCCCGGACGACATCAGGGACCGGCTCCGCGAGCACGGGATCGACATAGACAAGTGGAAGGACGGCGCCTGGAAGAACTGGGACCGGGACGACTGGCTGCGCGAGGCCCACGAGTACGTCAACCCGATCATCGAGGGCCTGTGGAACCCGGACCGGATGCGGGAGGCGGAGGAGCCCGATCAGGGCGTCGACGAGACCGACCTCTCCGGCGACCAGGGCGTCACCGATCCGACGCCGCAGCCGGTCCGGGCGCGGGCCGTGCAGCCGTCGTACCACGCTGCCGCGCCCACGGCGGGCAAGGTGTTCTTCGACTCCCCCAAGGGCTCGGCCGTCTGCTCGGCGACGGTCGTGAAGGACCCCGCGCACCCGGGCAAGTCCAACCTGGTGTGGACGGCGGGCCACTGCGTGCACGCGGGCAAGAAGGGCGGCTGGTACCGCAACATCGCGTTCGTGCCGTCGTACAACGACGCCGGCAAGTCGGTCCAGGAGCTGGAGAACGCCACCCGCGAGGACGTCGCTCCCTACGGGGTCTGGTGGGGTGACTGGGCGCAGACCTCGGACCAGTGGATCGAGAAGGGCGGTTCGACCGGGGGCGACGGCGCGCCGTACGACTTCGCGGTCATCCATGTGACGCCGGAGAAGGGCAGCGGCGGCAAGTCGCTGGAGGAGACGGTCGGTGCGGCGCTGCCGGTCGACTTCAAGGCTCCCGCGGTGCCGCAGGTCGAGAGCGTCACGGCGATCGGCTACCCGGCTGCGCCTCCGTACGACGGGCAGAAGCTGTACCGGTGCGAGGACCGGCCGGGGCGGCTGTCGATCACGGCGTCGGACCCGACGATGTACCGCATCGGCTGCACCATGACCGGGGGTTCGTCCGGCGGCGGCTGGGTCGCGACCGGCTCGGACGGCAGGCCGGCCCTGGTGTCCAACACCTCGATCGGCCCGGTGACCTCGGGCTGGCTGGCCGGTCCGCGCCTGGGCGAGGTCGCCGAGGGCGTGTTCGACTCGGTCAGCGGGAAGTTCGCGGGCCAGTAGGCCGCGCGCGACGGAGGGGCGGGCCCGACCCGAGCATCGGTGGAGCACCCCGGTACACGGGCCCGCCGGCTCGCGGAAACCTTCACCGCCCCACCCCGGTTCGCCCTCGACTCCCCGGGCATAGTGGGGTGTCGATCCGGGCCCGGCGCGGGCGTGCACGGCACGTACGGCATGCACGGCACCCAGCCATGCACACACTCCGGCACGCCACCGCAGCGCAGCGCAGCGCAGCGCAGCGCAGCGCAGCGCAGCGACCGGACCAGACCAGACAGAAAACGCACAGCACCACTGACGTACGCATCAACGGGGGTCATCGCACCATGCGTTCCACACATGCGCCCGCACCGAGGCGCGGGCGGCGCACCGTCCTCGCCGCCACCGGGCTCGTCGCCGCCCTGGCGCTCACCGCGACCGCCTGTGGCGGTTCGGCGGACTCGGCGAGCGACAAGCCCGACGCCACCGCGTCGCAGTCGGCGGACGCCGCCGGTGGCGGCAAGGTCAAGATCCCGGCCGACCTCGCGGGCAGGCTCAAGGAGCACGGGATCGACGTGGACAAGTGGAAGGACGGCGGCTGGAAGAACTGGGACCGCGACCAGTGGCTCAGTGAGGCCAAGGACTTCGTCAACCCGGTGATCGAGGGCTTGTGGAAGCCGGAGCGGATGCAGTCCGCGGAAGAGGCGAACAAGACGGTCACGACCAAGGACGCCGCGGCCGGCCAGGGCGTCAGCGACCCGGACCCGGCGCCGGTGAGCGCGCAGGCCGAGAAGACGCCCTACCACCGCAACGCGGCGCCGGTCGGGAAGGTCTTCTTCGACTCCCCGGACGGCCCGGCGGTCTGCTCCGGCACGGTGATCAAGGACGTCAACCACCCGGGCAGGTCCAACCTGGTGTGGACGGCGGGCCACTGTGTGCACGCCGGCGGCAACGGCGGCTGGTTCCGCAACATCGTGTTCGTCCCGGCCTACAACGACCTCGGCAAGTCCGACGCCGAGCTGAGCAACGCGAACCCGGCGGAGATCGCCCCGTACGGCAACTGGTGGGCGGACTGGGCCTCGACGTCGAACCAGTGGATCCAGGGCGGTTCGGAGACGGGCGGTGACGGGGCCGCGTACGACTACGCGGTGCTGCACGTCAAGCCCGAGCAGGGGGCGAAGTCGCTGGAGGAGACCGTCGGCGCCGCGCTGGACGTGGACTTCAGCGCACCGTCGGCCGCCGAGGCCGCCGAGATGGGCGCCTGGGGCTACCCGGCCGCTCCGCCCTACAACGGCCTGAAGATGTTCAAGTGCGTCGACGTCCCGGGCCGGTTCTCGCTCAGCACGAGCCTGCCGACGATGTACCGCATCGGCTGCACCATGACCGGCGGCTCGTCCGGCGGCGGCTGGTTCCGGGTGCTGAACGGCAAGTCCGTGCTGGTTTCCAACACCTCGATCGGTCCGGCCGACAACACCTGGCTGGCGGGTCCGCAGCTGGGCCGGGACGCCGAGGCGCTCTACCAGAACATGAGCAAGACCTACGGCGGCCGCTGACCCGCACCATGCAGAACGGCCGCTGACCCGCACCATGCAGAACGGCCGCTGACCCGGACCCATGAATGCCCATGGAGAAGGCCCGTCCCCGATCTGATCGGGGACGGGCCTTTTCTACGATCTGCGCGTCGGTCAGGCGAGCGACGCCGGAACGTACGGCGTGAGTTCCGCCGCCAGTTCCTCGTGCACCCGCACCTTGAGCAGCGTGCCCTCCGGGGTGTGCTCCTCGGAGATTACGTCGCCCTCGTCGTGGGCACGGGCGACCAGCTTGCCGTGCGTGTACGGCACGAGCGCCTCGATCTCGACCGAGGGACGCGGCAGCTCGTTGTCGATGAGCGCGAGGAGTTCCTCGATGCCCTGGCCGGTGCGGGCCGAGACGGCCATGGACCGCTTCTCGACGCGCAGCAGCCGCTGCAGCGTCAGCGGGTCGGCCGCGTCCGCCTTGTTGATCACGACGATCTCGGGCACGCCGGTGGCGCCGACGTCCCTGATCACCTCGCGCACGGCGGCCAGCTGCTCCTCCGGGTTCGGGTGCGAACCGTCCACCACGTGCAGGATCAGGTCGGACTCGCCGACCTCCTCCATCGTGGAGCGGAACGCCTCGACCAGGTGGTGCGGCAGATGGCGCACGAACCCGACCGTGTCGGCCAGGGTGTACAGCCGTCCGCTCGGGGTCTCGGCCCGGCGCACGGTCGGGTCGAGGGTCGCGAACAGGGCGTTCTCGACCAGCACGCCCGCGCCCGTGAGGCGGTTGAGCAGCGAGGACTTTCCGGCGTTGGTGTAGCCCGCGATGGCGACGGACGGCACCTTGTTGCGCTTGCGCTCCTGGCGCTTGATCTCGCGGCCGGTCTTCATCTCCGCGATCTCCCGGCGCATCTTCGCCATCTTCTCGCGGATCCGCCGCCGGTCCGTCTCGATCTTGGTCTCACCGGGACCACGGGTGGCGAGGCCGCCGCCCTTGCCGCCGCCCATCTGACGGGACAGCGACTGACCCCAGCCGCGGAGCCTCGGCAGCATGTACTGCATCTGCGCGAGCGCGACCTGCGCCTTGCCCTCTCGGGACTTGGCGTGCTGGGCGAAGATGTCCAGGATCAGGGCCGTACGGTCGATGACCTTGACCTTGACGACGTCTTCGAGGTGGATGAGCTGGCCCGGGCTGAGCTCACCGTCGCAGATGACGGTGTCCGCGCCGGAGTCGAGGACGATGTCCCGCAGCTCCTCGGCCTTGCCGGAGCCGATGTAGGTGGCCGCGTCGGGCTTGTCGCGGCGCTGGATCACGCCGTCGAGCACCAGCGCGCCCGCCGTCTCGGCGAGGGCCGCGAGCTCCGCGAGGGAGTTCTCCGCGTCCTGGGCGGTTCCCGAGGTCCAGACGCCGACGAGCACGACCCGCTCCAGGCGGAGCTGGCGGTACTCGACCTCGGTGACGTCCTCGAGCTCGGTGGAGAGGCCCGCCACGCGGCGCAGAGCCGCGCGCTCGGAGCGGTCGAGCTGGTCGCCGTCCCGCTCTCCGTCGATCTCGTGGCTCCAGGCGACGTCCTCTTCCATCAGGGCATCGGCCCGAAGACCCTCGGGGTGGCTGTGCGCGAAGCGCTTGGTGTCCTGGGAAGGGGAAGAAGAGGAGGTCATTGGATCCTTACGTAGCTGGGAAACCGATGTCGGCGACGACGAGCCGCAGCTCATCCGTCACTGTGCACAACGCAGGGGCGCTCCGGGAGATTCCCGGCGTCCCGCGCCGCGCCGACCTCACGATGGTCGCACGGCACGGGGCGTCTCGTCACCGTGTTATCGCGCGCCCGCCGCCGCGGGCTTCGCGGGCGCCCCCGGCTCCGCGGGTGTCTCCGACTTCACGGGCGTCTCCGGCTTCCAGTCCGGGTGCCCCGGCATCGGCGGGGTCTTCTCTCCGTACAGCCAGCCCCGGAAGAAGCCGTCCAGGTCGCGTCCGGAGATCTCGCCGGCCAACCGGACGAAGTCCTGCGTGCCGGCCGTGCCGTCCCGGTGGCGGACGACCCACGCGCGCTGGAGGCGCTCGAAGGCCGGGCGGCCGATCTCCTGGCGCAGGGCGTACAGGACGAGCGCGGAGCCGTCGTAGACGTTGGGCCGGAAGATGTCGGTCTTCTGCCCGGGCTCGGGTGCCTTGGGCGCGGCGGGCGGTCCGCCGGTCGCGCGCCAGCGGTCGGAGGCCGCGTACGCGAGCTTCATCCGGTCCCGCAGGGGCTTGCCGGCCTGCTCCTCGGCGTAGAGGGCCTCGTACCAGGTGGCGTGTCCCTCGTTGAGCCACAGGTCGGACCAGGTGCGGGGGGTCACGCTGTCGCCGAACCACTGGTGGGCCAGCTCATGGACCATGATCGACTCGACGTACCAGGCGGGGTAGACCGGCTCGGTGAACAGCTCCCGTTCGAAGAGGGAGAGCGTCTGGGTCTCCAGTTCGAAGCCGGTGGAGGCGTCGGCCGCGAGGACACCGTAGGTCTCGAAGGGGTAGCGGCCGACCTTGTTCTCCATCCAGGCGATCTGCGCGGGTGTCTTCTCCAGCCACGGCTCCAGCGCCTCGCGGTACCGGGAGGGGACGACGTCCCGCACGGGCAGGCCGTGCGGGCCGGTGCGGTGCAGCACCGTGGAGCGGCCGATGGAGACCTGGGTGAGCTCGGTGGCCATGGGGTGCCGGGTGCGGTACGTCCAGGTGGTCTTCCCGCCGGACCGGTCCACCCCGGCGGGCAGACCGTTGGCCACGGCCGTGTGGCCGTCCGGCGCGGTGACCCGGATGGTGAACATGGCCTTGTCGGAGGGGTGGTCGTTGCACGGGAAGACCAGGTGCGCGGCGTCGGCCTGGTTGGCCATGGCGAGGCCGTCCCCGGTGCGCACCCAGCCGCCTTCGCGGCCCTCGGCGGGCACGGGGTCGCTGGTGTGGCGCACGGTGATCCGCATCCACCTGTCGTCCGACACGGAGTCCTCGGGGGTGATCACCAGGTCCTCGCCGGCGGTGCGGAACCTCGCGGGGTCGCCGTCGACCTCGACGGAGTCGACCTTGCCGTGGGCGAAGTCCAGGTTGATCCGGTCCAGGTCCGCGGTGGTCCAGGCGTCGATCGTGGTGACGGCCCGCAGCGGCTCGCTGTTCGTGCCCGGGTAGGTGAAGGACAGGTCGTACGAGGCGACGTCGTAGCCGGGGTTGCCCAGGTACGGGAAGAGGCGGTCGCCGACGCCGAGGGGGACGGCGGGGGCGCTCGCGGCGAGGAGGCATACGGAGACGGCCGAGGCGAGCAGGGCGGCGGACGTCCGCCGGCCACGGCTGCGACCGGCCCGAGGGGGACGGACACCCGGGAGGCGGGCGTGGCTGGTGTGACTGGTGAGGGGCATGTCCTCACGGCTATCAGCGCGCGCGGGCGCGCCACGGGCGGCGCGCGTCCGGCCCACCCGAACCGGGGACCGGGCCCTGCGCCGCCTGCCGCTCAGGCACCCCGCGTCTGCAGTACGGGTACGGATGCGTCTACGGCTGCGGCTGCGGCTGTGCCCGGCTCACGTCGTACACCCCGGCCACGTTCCGCATCGCGCGCATCAGGGCGGGCAGGTGGGCCGCGTCCGGGAGCTGCACGGTGTAGGTGTGCCGGACCTGCTGCTGGGTCGGAGGTTCGACGGTGGCGGAGACGATCTCGGCGCCTTCGAGGGCCATGGCCTCGGTGAGATCGGCGAGCAGATGGGGACGGACGAACGATTCGGCGACCAGCGTGACCCGGCACTCGGTGGCCTCACCCCAGCGCACGCCGATCTCCTCACGCCCCCCGTCCCTCATGCGCGCCACCGCCGGGCACTCGACGCGGTGCACCGTGACCGCTCCCCCGCGTACGGCGAAGCCGGTGATCCCGTCGGGCGGTACGGGCGTGCAGCACCGTGCGAGCCGTACGGTCGCGCCCGGCCGGTCCGTGAGGACGTCGCCGTCGGCGGGGCGGGTGCCGGGCTGCCCGGAGGTGGCGGCGGCCGGTGCGTCCGTGCCGGACGGGTCGGCGGGGCGGGGCGCGGTCGCACGGTCCCCGGAGGGCCGGTCGGTCCCGGCGGTCCGGGCCTCGTTCGCCTGGGCCTGGGCCTCGGCCTGGGCCTCGGCCTGGGCCGGGTGGGCGGCCAGCCACCGCTGGATGGCGATCCGGGCCGCGGGGGTGTGGGCGTGCTCCAGCCACTCCCTGGAGGGCTCGGAAGCCGGGTCCTGGCCCATGAGGAGCTGGACGGTGTCGCCGTCGCGCAGCACCGTGGACAGCGTCGCCAGGCGGCCGTTGACCCGGGCGCCGATACAGGCGTGCGCGTCCTCCCCGTACTGGGCGTACGCGGCGTCCACGCAGGTCGCTCCCTCGGGCAGGCCGATCGTGCCGCCGTCGGGCCGGAAGACGGTGATCTCGCGGTCCTGGGCGAGGTCCTCGCGCAGGGTCGACCAGAAGTGGTCGGGGTCGGGCGCCGCCTCCTGCCAGTCGAGGAGCCGGGAGAGCCAGCCGGGGCGGGTGGGGTCGACGCGCTCGCCGTCGGCCGGGTCGTCGGGGGCCGGCGCGTACGGGTTGCCGAGGGCGACGACTCCGGCCTCGGCGACCTTGTGCATCTGGTGGGTGCGGATGAGGACTTCGACGACCTGGCCGTCCTCACGGGCGACGGCCGTGTGCAGCGACTGGTACAGGTTGAACTTCGGTACGGCGATGAAGTCCTTGAACTCCGAGACCACCGGAGTCATGCAGGTGTGCAGCTCGCCCAGGACGCCGTAGCAGTCGGCGTCCTCGCCGACCAGGACCAGTACGCGGCCGAAGTCGGAGCCGCGGAGCCGGCCGCGTTTGCGGGAGACGCGGTGCACGGAGACGAAGTGGCGGGGGCGGATGAGGACTTCGGCGGTGATGCCCGCCTCGCGCAGTACGGCACGCACCTCGTCGGCGACCTCGGCGAGCGGGTCGTCGGCGCGGTCGGCGTTGCGGACGATCAACTCCCTGGTGTGCGCGTACTCCTCGGGGTGCAGGATCGCGAAGACCAGGTCCTCGAGCTCGGTCTTGAGCGCCTGGACACCGAGCCGTTCGGCGAGCGGGATGAGCACGTCACGTGTCACCTTCGCGATGCGCTCCTGTTTCTCGGGGCGCATGACGCCGAGGGTGCGCATGTTGTGCAGCCGGTCGGCGAGTTTGATCGACATGACGCGGACGTCGTTGCCCGTGGCGACGAGCATCTTGCGGAACGTCTCGGGCTCGGCGGCGGCGCCGTAGTCGACCTTCTCCAGCTTGGTGACGCCGTCGACGAGGTAGCGCACCTCCTCGCCGAACTGCTCGCGTACCTGGTCGAGCGTCACATCCGTGTCCTCGACGGTGTCGTGGAGCAGGGACGCGGTCAACGTCGTGGTCTCCGCGCCCAGTTCGGCGAGGATCAGCGTCACGGCCAGGGGGTGCGTGATGTACGGCTCGCCACTCTTGCGCATCTGGCCGCGGTGCGAGGACTCGGCGAGGACGTAGGCGCGGCGCAGGGGGTCGAGGTCCGCGTCGGGGTGGTGGGCGCGGTGGGCCTCGACGACGTGGCCGATGGCGTCGGGCAGCCGGTCGCGGGCGGCGGGGCCGAGCAGCGCGGCTCTGCCGAGGCGCCGCAGGTCGATCCGGGGGCGGGCCTTTCTGCGCGGCGCTGTCGGCATCACCGGCCCCGACACCGCGCCCGGCATCGGGCCTGGGGTCACGGGATTCGTGGCCTCCGCACTCATGGGCACCTCCGGCTGCGTCAACCGGCGGACGGGTGCCCCAGGGCGGACACGGCTCAGGGGGCGGCTTCGGTCCCCCGTCCGGGCCGGTGCTTGATGCTATCGAGCCCACCACGCGTGGCTGACCGCCTCTCGCCGAGCGTGAAACTGATCACCCATTCGAGGGACGAATGTGAGGTTTGCACCGTCATGCATGGTGACTCGAATGGTCGTGTTCCCGCCAAGTGGCCGGTTCCCTACGGCGGTTTCGGGTCGAGGCGCCTCCAGAGCGGTGGCGCGGGCACGCCCCCAGGTAGTGGTGCGGCTCACCCCGGGTGGCGGTACCGGCTCACTCCGGGTAGCGGTACCAGCTCACCCTCGTGTGGCGGCGTCCAGCCACTGCGCGTCGATCTCGCCCTCGGCCACGATCACCGCCGGGCCGGTCATCTCGATCTCGCCGTCGGGCCGCTCGGTGATCACGAGGGTGCCGCCGGGGACGTCCACGGTGTACGTGACCGGCGTGCCGGTGGCCGCGGGGTCCGTGCCGTCGCGGCGCGCGGCGGCCACGGCGACCGCGCACGCGCCCGTGCCGCACGAGCGGGTCTCTCCCGAGCCGCGCTCGTGCACGCGCAGCGCGACGTGCCGGGGGCCGCGGTCGACGACGAACTCGACGTTCACCCCGTCCGGGTAGACGGAGGCCGGGCTGACGGGCGGCGGGGCGTACAGGTCACCGGCGTGCGCCAGGTCGTCGACGAAGGCGACCGCGTGCGGGTTCCCCATGTTGACGTTCCGCGCGGGCCAGCTGCGCTCGCCGACACTCACGGTGACGCCGTCCTCGGGGAGCAGTGCCCGGCCCATGCCGACGGTGACGTCACCGTCCTTGGCGAGGTGCACGGTCTTCACACCGCCCCGGGTGGCGACCGCGAGGTCCCCCTCGGTCACGTGACCGGCGCGCTGGAGGTAGCGCGCGAAGACGCGCACGCCGTTGCCGCACATCTCGGCGACCGAACCGTCGCCGTTGCGGTAGTCCATGAACCACTCCGCCTCGGCCGCCATGTCCGCGGCCTCGGGGTGCGCGGCGGACCGCACCACGTGCAGCAGTCCGTCACCGCCGATGCCCGCGCGGCGGTCGCACAGGGCGGCGACGGCGGCCGGGGGCAGGTCGATGACGTTCTCGGGGTCCGGGACGATCACGAAGTCGTTCTCGGTGCCGTGACCCTTGAGGAAGGCGATCCGCGTGCTCATGCACCGATCGTACGGCGCGCGCCACGGGGCGGGGCCGGGGTGGTGGCGGCGTGCGGCCACGGGCCGGCAGGTCCTCGGCACCCGACGGGGCGCCGGGGCGCCTTCAGCGGAGCCGGGCCACCCGCCACACGGCCAGGACGACCACCGCGGCCACCATCACCGCGTACGCGACGACGACCCGCCAGTCCGGTCTGCGGCCGGAACCCTTGGCCGGGAGGCCGGGCCAGGTGTAGCCGACGCGACGGGCGGCCATCATGCCCCAGCCGGCCGCGCAGGAGCAGATCAGCAGGCCGAGCATGGCGATGACGGCACCGCTGTCGCCGAAGTCGAAGGCGAGCGGGAAGGCGAACATCAGGGAACCGAGCGCCGCGAGACCCACGATGGGCGCGAGCTGCCAGAGCCGCAGCCGGCGTTGCGGGCGCAGCTCGACCTCGACCTCGTCCGCGAACATCTCGTCGGGCTCGGGTCCGTCGTCCGTCACACTCGGCGTCTCGTCGGGCCCGTCGGAGCTGAGGCGGTCCGTCTCCTGCTCCGGTCCGTCCTGGTGCTCCAGCGCGTCCTGGTGCTCCGGCACGTCCCGCTCGGCGGTGATGTGATCGGTGCTTTGTGCGGTGTCGCGAGGGCCGGCCTCCATCGCCACGCGCCCTCCCAACTAGGACTCAACTCGGTCGATCGAAGCTCGATGATGGCACGCCGCCGAAGGACCGGATGACGGCCTGGGCGTCCCGATGCCATGACGTGATCAGGCTGTAACCGGTCGTTCGACCAAGGACAGCGCGAGCTGCGGAAGTTCCGCCAGATCGGCTGCCGCCCCACTCAACCAGTGCACCCGCGGATCGCGCCTGAACCATGAATCCTGACGGCGCGCGAAGCGTTTGGTGGCACGCACGGTCTCGGTCCGTGCCTCTTCCATGGTGCACTCCCCGGCGAGCGCCGCGAGGACCTGCTGGTAGCCGAGCGCGCGCGAGGCCGTACGCCCTTCGCGCAACCCCTGCGCCTCCAGTGCCCGCACCTCGTCCACGAGTCCGGCGTCCCACATCCGGTCGACCCGGCGTGCGATGCGCTCGTCCAGCTCGGGACGGGCCACGTCGACGCCGATCTGGAGCGTGTCGTAGACCGAGTCGTGGCCGGGAAGGTTGGCGGTGAAGGGCTTGCCAGTGATCTCGATCACCTCCAGGGCCCGCACGACCCGGCGTCCGTTGCTCGGCAGGATGGCACGGGCCGCCTGGGGATCGGCGGCGGCCAGGCGGGCGTGCAGCGCGCCGGAGCCGCGGAGGGTGAGTTCCTCCTCCAGGCGGGCGCGGACCTCGGGGTCGGTCCCGGGGAACTCCAGGTTGTCGACGGCCCCGCGGACGTACAGCCCCGAGCCGCCGACCAGGATCGGCCAGCGACCCTCGGCGAGCAGCGCGTCGATGCGCGCGCGGGCCAGGCGCTGGTACTCGGCGACGGACGCCGTGACGGTCACGTCCCAGATGTCCAGGAGGTGGTGCGGCACTTCGCCGCGTTCCTCGGGCGTCAGCTTGGCGGTGCCGATGTCCATCCCTCGGTAGAGCTGCATGGAGTCGGCGTTGACGACCTCGCCGCCGAGTCGCTGGGCCAGGAAGACGCCCAGATCGGACTTTCCGGCCGCAGTCGGTCCGACGACGGCGATGACGCGGGGGGCGGGGGGTGCGCTGCTCACCGACCCAGTCTCCCAAACCTCGGACCCCTCTCTCGAACGAGTTACGTGACGCCACGGCCGCGGGGTCGTTGCCCGTTGCGAGGTTCCTGCCGCCGGATCGCAGAGGCGGTGGCCCGGGCCGCGCAAACGGACGCACCGGGCGACGCGGGATTTCGCCCGCACGAGTAACGTATGGAGTGGATATGGGCGTTTTTGCACGACTTCTCCGGCGGTCCAAGGCCACGGAGGAAGCTGCCGCCGAGGCCGGGAGTGACACGGCACAGGCCGGGTCCGAGGCGGCGGAGGCGGCGTCGACCGCCGAGGTGAAGGCGGCCGAGGGGACGCCGGAGGCCGCCGAGCCGGCGGTCAAGGGCTCCGAGGGCGCCGAGAGCGCCAAGGGCACCGAGAGCGAAGGCGTCGACATCCCCAAGCAGCAGTCCACCGACAAGGCGGCCGACAACGAGGCCGGGGACAGCGCCCGTACGTGACCGCCCCGCGCGAGGGAAGGTGAACCATGGGTCTTCTGAGCAGTGTGAAGGCCAGGCTGGGCCCGGCGAAGGACAAGGTCTCGCACCTCGCGCACCGGCACGAGGACAAGATCCAGCACGGTCTCGACAAGGCCGCCCACGTCGTCGACAAGAGGACCAAGGGCAAGTACAGCCACCGGATCCAGACGGGCACGGGCAAGGCCAAGCACGCCGTGGACCGGCTCGCGCACGGGCACACGCACGACGTCGGACCGGAAGCGGGCGGCACGCCCCCACCGCACGGTGCTGCCACCCCGACGCCGGGTGCTGCCACCCCGACCGCGGACACGGCCACGGCCACTCGGGCAACAGGCCCGGCCGCCTCCCCACCTGGTGCGGCGCCCCCGCCTCCGAGTGCGGCGAATCCGCCTCCAGGTGCGGCGGCCCCACCGCCTGACCCGGGCCGTACGGCACCCCCGCGGGAGACGGACGGCACCATGCCGCCGGACGACGTGCCACCGCCCACTTCCTGACCCGCGCGTCGGCACACCGAGGGGCGGCACCCAGAAGGGCACATCGAAGAGCGCACCGAAGGGCACATCGCCGGACGGCCGTGGAGCATCGGCTCCCGGCCGTCCGGCGTTTCAAGGGCCGCAGCCGAGCCCGCGTGCGGCCTACGACCAGGCGGCGACGGCGTATCCCACGCCGTACGGCGCATCCTCGAACAGCAATGCTCCCCCGAGTCCGGCACCCTCGGCCGCGCCTGCGAGGACCTGCCAGGGGGCCCGGCCGGACACCTGCAGCTCGCGGGCGAGGCCGGTGTCCAGCGCCATCAGGGCCGGCAGGTCCGCGGCGCCCAGCGCGCGCCCCACCCCGGCGTCGAAGGGGGCCGCCCGCTCGTCGAGATAGCCCGGGGCCTTGAGCGTCCGGCACGCACTCGCGTCGCCCATCACCAGCAGGGCGAGCCGCTCGGCACCGGCCGCGAGGTCCCGCCCGGTTCGGGCGCAGTCCTCGGGGGCGAGCTCCTCCCCCACGCCGATGCCCTCGACCGGGACGTCGGACCAGCCGGTCCGCTCCAGCAGCCAGGCGGCGACCGTCAGGGAGTACGGCAGCCGCCGGGCCGGGTCCGCCGCCCCGGCCGGTCCCAGCCGTACGCCCAGGTCGACGCCGAAGCCCCGGAACGACCCGCCGGTGCCCTGCGGGTACGCCTGGGGCCCCGGGGTGTCGTCCGGTCCGACCACCACCAGCCGGTCAGGACGGGCGGCGGCGAGCACGCCCAGCGCGTCCGTGCAGGCGGCTCGCGCGGCGTCCAGTTCCGGAGCGGCACCCGCGGCGACCTCGGGGACCAGCAGGGGCGGGCAGGGGCAGACGGCGGCGGCGACAAGCATGATCGGCAGGGTAACCCTCACCGATGCCTGTCGCCGTGCGCGGGCGGCGGTGCCCCGGGCTCAGTCGCAGCCGCAGCCGCTCGCCGCCACCGGCAGCGGCTCGGGGACGCCGATCCTGGGCAGGCCGAGCAGGACGCCCGTCGGCTGGGACGCCTTCGAAGCCTTCTCGGCGTTGCGCTTCTCCCACGCGTCGCCCGCGCGGGTGCGGCGCACGTCGAGGACGGGCCCCTCGGCGAGCAGGTGGTGCGGGGCGGCGTAGGTGATCTCCACCGTGACGACGTCGCCGGGGCGGACCTCCTGGTCCGGCTTGGTGAAGTGGACGAGGCGGTTGTCGGGGGCGCGGCCGGACAGGCGGTGCGTGGTGTCGTCCTTGCGGCCCTCGCCCTCGGCGACCATCAGCTCCAGCGTGCGGCCGACCTGCTTCTTGTTCTCCTCCCAGGAGATCTTCTCCTGGAGCGCGACCAGGCGCTCGTAGCGCTCCTGGACGACCTTCTTCGGGATCTGGCCGTCCATCTCCGCGGCCGGGGTGCCGGGGCGCTTGGAGTACTGGAAGGTGAAGGCCTGGGCGAAACGGGCCTCGCGGACCACGTGCAGCGTCTGCTCGAAGTCGTCCTCGGTCTCACCGGGGAAGCCCACGATGATGTCCGTGCTGATCGCGGCGTGCGGGATGGCGGCGCGGACCTTCTCGATGATCCCGAGGAAGCGCTCCTGGCGGTAGGAGCGGCGCATCGCCTTCAGGACCGGGTCGGAGCCGGACTGCAGCGGCATGTGCAGCTGCGGCATCACGTTGGGCGTCTCGGCCATGGCGGCGATGACGTCGTCGGTGAAGTCGCGCGGGTGGGGCGAGGTGAAGCGGACCCGCTCCAGGCCGTCGATCTTCCCGCAGGCCCGCAGCAGCTTGCTGAAGGCCTCGCGGTCGCCGATGTCGGAGCCGTACGCGTTGACGTTCTGCCCGAGCAGGGTGATCTCGGAGACGCCCTCGGCGACCAGGGCCTCGATCTCGGCGAGGATGTCGCCGGGCCGGCGGTCCTTCTCCTTGCCGCGCAGGGCGGGGACGATGCAGAACGTGCAGGTGTTGTTGCAGCCGACGGAGATGGAGACCCAGGCCGCGTAGGCGCTCTCGCGGCGCGTGGGCAGCGTCGAGGGGAACGCCTCCAGCGACTCGGCGATCTCGACCTGCGCCTCCTCCTGCACGCGGGCGCGCTCCAGCAGGACCGGGAGCTTGCCGATGTTGTGCGTGCCGAAGACGACGTCCACCCAGGGCGCCCTCTTCACGATGGTGTCCCGGTCCTTCTGCGCCAGGCAGCCGCCGACGGCGATCTGCATGCCGGGGCGGGCGGCCTTCTTCGGCGCGAGGTGGCCGAGGTTGCCGTACAGCTTGTTGTCGGCGTTCTCCCGGACCGCGCAGGTGTTGAAGACCACGACGTCGGCCTCGCCGTCGGCACCCTCGGGGGCGCGGACGTAGCCCGCGTCCTCCAGCAGTCCGGACAATCGCTCGGAGTCGTGGACGTTCATCTGGCACCCGTAGGTGCGTACCTCGTACGTGCGCGTGCCGCCCACTGACTGGCTCCGGTCGATGCTGCTCATGGGGACAAGGGTAGGCGGTCGGCGTCAGTGGGTCGGCCGCCTGTGGACAACCCCGCCCCTGGGCTCACGGCTCGATGAGCCCGGCCCTGATGGCGTACCTGGTCAGCTCCAGCCGGTCGCGCATGCCGAGCTTCTGCAGCAGGTTGGCGCGGTGGCGTTCGACGGTCTTGGCGCTGATGAAGAGGAGTTCGCCGATCTCCTTGGAGGTGTGCCCCTCGGCGACCAGCTTGAGGATCTCCTCCTCGCGTTCGGTGATGGCCCGTTCCGGCAGGCCGTCGCCCCGGTGGAGGCGCTCCAGATAGGAGCGGACCAGGGCCCGCTCGGCGCCCGGGTAGATGAACGGTTCGTCCCGCACGGCCGCCCGGCACGCCTCGACCAGGTCGCGGTCGGCGACCGACTTGAGGACGTAGCCGCTGGCCCCGGCCCTGAGCGCCTCGAAGAAGTACTCCTCGTTGTCGTACATCGTCAGGATGAGGATGTGCAGGTCGGGCAGCCGGCGGGAGAGTTCCCTGGCGGCCTGGAGGCCGGTCATGCGGGGCATGGCTACGTCGAGGACGGCCAGGTCGACGGGGGTCTCCCGGGCCTTGGCGACGGCCTCGGCGCCGTCTCCGGCCTCGGCGACGACCGCCAGGTCCGGCTCGCCGTCCAGGATGAGGCGCACGCCCCGGCGCACCAGGGTGTGGTCGTCGGCGAGCAGAACGCGGATCGGGGTGGTCGCCGGGGTGCTCATCGGCGTGCTCCTTCCGGCGCCGGCAGGCGCAGCCGTACGTCGGTGCCGCCGTCCGGGGCCGGTCCGAGGGTGAGGGCGGCGCCGACCAGGAGGGCGCGTTCGCGCATGCCGGTGATGCCGGAGCCCTCGGCGGCGGTGCCGAGGCCCGTGCCGTTGTCGCGGACGAGGAGTTCGACGCCGCCCGGGACGGGCCGGAGGCGGAGTTCGGCGCGGTCGGCGCCGGCGTGCCGGGCCGTGTTGGTCAGGCCCTCCTGGGCCACCCGGTAGACGACGAGTTCCGCTTCCGGGGTCAGGGCGGGCAGGTCGCCGGTGATGTGGTGACGCACGGTCAGGCCGTGCGTGGTGAACTCGGCGGCGAGCGAGCGCAGGGCGCTGGCCAGGCCCAGCTCCTCCAGGACACCCGGGCGCAGCCGGCGGGCGATCCGGCGGATCTCGTCCAGGCCGGCCCGGGTCGCCTCCTGCGCCTGGCCGACCTCCTCGCGCAGTCCGTCGGGGGCCCGGTCGGCGACGCGCTTGAGCTGGAGCAGGACGGCGGTCAGGGTCTGCCCGACCTCGTCGTGGAGCTCCCGCGCGATGCGGTGCCGTTCGCTCTCCTGCGCGGACAGCGCGCGGGCGGCGCCCGCGGCCCGCTCGGCCTCCAGCCGGTCGAGCATCGTGTTGTACGTCGTGATCAGCCCGGCCGTCTCCGCCGGGCCGCCGACCACCGGGCGGGAGCCGGGGCGCAGCAGGTCCGCAGTGGCCATGGCGCGGTCCAGCCGCTGCAGGGGCACCAGCCCGAAGCGCAGGACGAGCGCGTTGCCGATCAGCAGCAGCGCCAGACCGCCGAGCAGGACGAGCGCCTCTCCGGCCAGGACGGGGGTGGAGACGGTGACCGGGCCGAGCAGCAGCGCGGTGGCCACCACCAGACCGGCCGCGTTGAGCGAGAAGATCCGCCAGAACAGCGACACGTTCCTGGCTCCGCTCCTTCCGGCGCTCGCGTCCGACACCTCCCCGGCCAGTCTCTCCGGCGGCCGGCCGTTGCGTATATCCGTCACGACACCCATGTCGCCACCGTACGGCCGGATGGCAGCATGCGGATGTGGCCCGTCCGTCGATCGGCACTGCTCACGGCACCGCTCAGGACACGGACACAGGCACCACCCAGTCGGACGAACAAAGGGAAGAAACGTGTCAGCTCCGCGCCTGAGGGCGACGCCGCTGCCGGGCATCGGGGTCCAGTACGACCTGGAGACCCGCGAACACCGGCATCTGTCGGTGGTCGCGCACCGCGACGGTACGCGCACGGTGAACGTGTACCGGTCCGACGATCCCGACTCCTGCGCGCAGTCCCTGCGGCTGACCAGCTCCGAGGCGGGCTCGCTGATCGACGCGCTGAAGCCGTCCCACCACAGCCCGAGCCTGCTGTACACGACGGACCTGGGCCTGGTCGCCGAGCGGATCGAGGTGGCCGCGACCTCGCGCTGGAACGGGCGGGTGCTGGGCGAGACCCGGATGCGGACGGACACGGGCGCGTCGGTGGTGGCGGTGCTGCGCCGGGCCGAGGCCATCCCCTCGCCGGCGCCGGACTTCCGGCTGGCGGGTGGGGACACGCTGATCGTCGTGGGCACGCGCGAGGGCGTCGACGCGGCCGCGACGATACTCGGGCGGGAGTGAGCCGGTGCACTCCGCGGTTCTGCTGATCGAGTTCGGTTCCATCATTCTCGGCCTCGGCCTGCTCGGCCGGTTCGCCGCCCGTTTCCGGCTCTCGCCGATACCGCTGTACCTCCTGGCCGGTCTGGCGTTCGGCGAGGGCGGGCTGCTGCCGCTGGGCGCGAGCGAGGAGTTCGTCGCCACGGGCGCGGAGATCGGCGTCATCCTGCTGCTGCTGATGCTCGGCCTGGAGTACACGGCGAGCGATCTGGTCTCCAACCTCAAGACGCACTATCCGTCCGGTCTGGTCGACTGCGCGCTGAACGCCCTGCCCGGGGCCGCGGTGGCGCTGCTGCTCGGCTGGGGGCCGGTGGCCGCGGTCGTCCTGGCCGGTGTCACCTGGATCTCCTCGTCCGGCGTGATCGCGAAGGTGCTCGGCGATCTGGGCCGGGTCGGCAACCGCGAGACGCCGGTGATCCTCAGCGTGCTGGTGCTGGAGGACCTGGCGATGGCGGTGTACCTGCCGATCGTCACCGCGCTGGTCGCGGGCGCCGGGCTGCTGGCCGGCAGCGTGACCCTGGCGATCGCGCTGGGCGCGGCGGGGCTCGTGCTGTTCCTGGCCCTGCGCTACGGCCGGGTCATCTCGCGGTTCGTCTCCAGCGACGACCCGGAGAAGCTGCTGCTGGTCGTGCTGGGCCTGACGATCCTGGTCGCGGGCGTCGCGCAGCAGCTGCAGGTGTCGGCGGCGGTCGGTGCCTTCCTGGTGGGCATCGCGCTGTCCGGGGAGGTTGCGGAGGGCGCGCACACGCTGCTGAGTCCGCTGCGCGACCTGTTCGCGGCGGTCTTCTTCGTCTTCTTCGGCCTGCACACCGACCCGTCGAGCATCCCGCCCGTCCTGCTGCCGGCCCTGGGCCTGGCCGTCGTCACCGCGATGACGAAGATCGCCACGGGTTACTGGGCGGCCCGGCGGGCCGGGATCTCCGTCAAGGGCCGCTGGCGGGCGGGCGGTGCGCTGGTCGCCCGCGGCGAGTTCTCCATCGTCATCGCGGGTCTTGCGGTCGGCGCCGGCATCGAACCGTCCCTCGGCCCGCTGGCCACGGCGTACGTCCTGATCCTGGTCGTCCTGGGGCCGCTCACCGCGCGGTACACGGAGCCGGTGGCGACCTGGTGGGGCCGACGCCGTGAGCGGAACCGGCCGGATCCGGAGCCGGAGCCGACGCCCCGGGCGACGGGGGCGGAGACGGAGGCTCCGGTCGCCGAGTGAGGTGGGGCCGGGCGATCGGGCCGGTGGGCGGGGCGGTCGGGCCTGGTGGCCGAGGTGATCGGGCCCGGCGGCCGGGCGGTCGGCCTTATGGCCCAGGTGATCGGGCCCGGCGGCCGGGGCGGTCGGCCGCCTTATGGCCCAGGAGGTCGGGCCCGGCGGCCGGGGCGATCGGCCGCCTTATGGCCCAGGAGGTCGGGCCCGGCGGCTGGGGCGGTCCGGCTGGCGGGCGGGGCGATCGGCCCCGGTGGCCGAGGTGATCGGGCCTGGCGCCCGGGGCGGCCCGGCTGGCGCGCGGGGCGATCGGGCCTGATGGCCCGGCACCGGGGCTCGGTACGGCCACCGGCCACGAGGCGCGGCCCCACTCGGAGGTGCGGCCACCGGCCACGAGGCGCGGCCCCACTCGGAGGTTCAGCCCCCCGCCATCCGACACCCGATGCCGCCCGGGTCAGACGCCCCCGCCCGGCTCCCACCCCTGCTTTCGCAGCACTCCGAGCACGTCCGGAGCCTCGTAGTGCTCCCCCTTGAGGACCTTGCCGTCGGCACGGCGGGAGACCGAGCCGTCCGGGCCGATCTTCGTCATGTTGGAGCGGTGGATCTCGGCGAGCACCGCGTCGAGGTCGATGCCGTGGACCAGGGCCGTGCCGTACGCGACGTAGACCACGTCCGCCAGTTCGTGCGCGAGCCGGTCGAGCGGGCCGGTCACCGACACCTCGGCGACCTCCGCGGCCTCCTCCGCGAGGAGTTCGCCGCGGTGGGCGGCGAGTTCCGGGGAGACCTCCGTCGGGGTGCTGCGGGCGTCCAGGCCGAAGGCCAGGTGGAATGCACGGACCAGGTCAGCGGGCGAGGAGCTCATGGGGGCGACTGTAGTGGCCGCCACTGACACACCGCCCGGTCTCTGCGCCCGCTCCCTGCTCCCGCCCCCTGCTGTGACCCCTGCCCTGGTCACGGGGGTACCCAGGCTGGCAGGATCGCCCGCATGTCCAGGACGTTCCCCCGTTTCGGCCGGCACCGGGCCCTGCGGGGCGGTGCCGCCGCCCTCGTGGTCCTCGGACTGCTGCTGTGGTGGCTGCGCCCCTGGGCCGAGGAGCCGCCGGGCGGGGCGATCGACTTCGGCACCGGCACACGCGCCGGGGTCTACCACGAGTACGGCGAACTCCTGCGCCGCGAGATCGTCAAGGACATGCCCGACCTGCGCGTGCGGCTGCTGACCAGTGCCGGATCGCAGGAGAACGTCGCGGACGTGGCGTCCGGCGACGCCGACTTCGCGATCGCCGCGGCCGACGCGGTCGCCACGTACAAGCTCGACAACCGCACGGGCGCCGACGCGCTGCGCGGCGTCGCCCGCCTCTACGACGACTACGTGCAGCTCGTCGTGCCGCCCGGCTCGGACATCCGCTCCGTCGCGGACCTGCGGGGCAAGCGCGTGGCCATAGGGCTGCCCGACTCGGGTGTGCGGCTGATCGCGAACGGCGTGCTCAGGGCGGCGGGCATCGACCCGGAGAAGGACATCGAGCCGTCCTCGGACGGCATCGACACCGGGCCCAAGCGGCTCGGCCACGGGCTCGACGCCTTCTTCTGGTCCGGCGGGCTGCCCACCGACGGACTCAGCCGGCTGGCGAAGAAGTCGGCGTCGGCCTTCCGGTTCGTGCCGATCGACGCCACGCTGGTGGCCAAGCTGCACGAACAGGGCGGTGCCACCCGGTACTACCGCGCCACCAAGATGCCCGAGTCGGCCTACCCCACGATCCAGCGGGGCAAGCCGGTGCCGACCCTGGCGGTGTCCAACCTCCTGGTCACGCGCAGCGACGTGGATCCGCGCCTCACCGAGTGGCTGACCCGCACGGTGATCGACCGACGCGACGGCATCGGCTCCACCGTCCACTCCGCCCAGCTGGTCGACGTGCGCACGGCGATCTACACCGACCCGCTGCAGCTGCACGTGGGAGCCCAGCGCTACTACCAGTCGGTCAAGCCGTAGGCGCCGACCTCGGGACGCGCACGGTCACCCGCAGGCCGTGCGGCTCGTGGTGGTCGTAGGCGATCGAGCCGCCGCCCGCCGCGAGCAGCGCCCGCGAGATGGACAGGCCGAGGCCCGAGCCCTTGATGTTCTGGTGCCGGCCGCTGCGCCAGAAACGGTCGCCGACGCGGGCCAGTTCCTCGTCGGTGAGGCCGGGGCCGTGGTCGGTGACGACGACGGTGGAGGTGTCGCCGTCCGGGGCGACCGTCACCTCGACCGTCTCGCCCTCGGGCGTGAACTTCACCGCGTTGTCGATGACCGCGTCCAGGGCGCTGGACAGGGCGACCGGGTCGGCCCAGGCGGTCGTCGGCGGGCAGTCGCCGACCAGGGTCACCCCCTTGGCCCCGGCGGTCGGCGCCCAGGCCGCGACCCGTTCGGCGGCGAGCTCGCCGACGTCCGTGATCCTCAGGTCCGCCTCGGTGTGCTCGGCCAGCGCCAGGTCCAGCAGGTCGTCCAGGACCTGCGCGAGGCGCTTGCCCTCGGCCTGCACGGAGGCGATCTCCTTGTTGCCCTCGGGCAGCTCGAAGGAGAGCAGCTCGATGCGCAGGAGCAGCGCCGCGAGAGGGTTGCGCAGCTGGTGGGAGGCGTCGGCGACGAAGGCGCGCTGCTGCTCCAGGACGTCCTCGACGTTGTCCGCCATCTCGTTGAACGACCGGGCCAGCCGCTGCAGTTCCGGTGGACCGCCGGCCGCGGCGACCCGGGACTTCAGCCGTCCGGTGGCGATGTCGTGCGTGGTGGCGTCCAGGATCCGCACGGGCTTGAGCACCCAGCCGGTCAGCCGCAGGGCGGCACCGACGGCCAGCAGCATCGCGCCGAACTCGCCCGCGCCGATGACCAGCCAGCCGTGCAGCGTCCGCGAGCGCATCTGCCCGGTCGGGGAGTCGGTGACGACCACCGCGACGACGTCACCGTCCCGAATGACCGGAGAGGCGACCACGAGGTTGCGGCGCTGCCAGGGCCACACCTGCTTCGGGTCATGGCTGCGGCGGCTGAGCAGCGCCTCGTCGAAGGCGGCGCGCACCTCGCCCGCCGCCGGCAGGGTCCACCTGGCCGGTGCCTTGGCCATGGCCTTGCGGCTGCGGTAGAAGACACCGGCGCGGATGCCGTAGACCTCGTGGTAGCTGCGGAGTTCACTGCTGAGCGTGGCCAGGCGCTCGTTCTCGAACGCGCCGGTGGTCCCGTCGGGCGAGTCCGTGACGAACTGCGCTAGGGCCGCGAACCGCGCGGTGTCGTCGATGCGGTCGACGACGACCTTCTGCTGCTGGGCGCCCGCCAGGCTGACCGCGAGCGGCACGCCGAGGGCGAGCAGTACGGCCGCCATCAGGACGATGAGCAGCGGGAGCAGACGAGTGCGCACCCGGCCCCGCTATCCGGCAGGCGCGACGAGCCGGTAGCCGACCCCGCGTACGGTCTCGATGAGGGCGGGCATGCGGAGCTTGGCGCGCAGGGACGCGACGTGCACCTCCAGGGTGCGCCCGGTCCCCTCCCAACTGGTGCGCCACACCTCGCTGATGATCTGCTCCCGGCGGAAGACCACCCCGGGCCGCTGCGCGAGCAGGGCCAGCAGATCGAACTCCTTGCGGGTCAGCTGGATCACCGACCCGTCGACGCTGACCCGGCGGGTGGGCAGCTCGATGTGCACCGGGCCGAGCCGCAGCGCGGTCTCGATGCCGCTGGAGGTGTCCTCGTGGGAGGTGCGCCGGCTGACCGCGTGGATCCGGGCGAGCAGCTCGCCGGTGTCGTAGGGCTTGACGACGTAGTCGTCGGCGCCGAGATTGAGGCCGTGGATGCGGGAGCGCACGTCGGAGCGGGCCGTCACCATGATCACGGGGGTGGTGGTGCGCTTGCGGATCTTGCCGCAGACCTCGTACCCGTCCTGGTCGGGCAGGCCCAGGTCGAGCAGGACGACACCGAAGCCGTCCCCCTCGGGGACCAGGGCCTGGAGAGCCTCCTCGCCGCTGCGCGCGTGCGTGACGTCGAAGCCGTGCCGTGCCAGGACCGCCGACAGGGCGGCGGCGACGTGGTTGTCGTCCTCGACGAGCAGCAGTCTCACCCGGGCCCCCTTCGGTTCACTGGCCGTACGATCTAGGTGTGTACAAAAACGCGTGCACGCGCGCGCGTGCACCCTGTGCAGTCACGCTGATGGATGAGGACGGCGTCAAGAGGGTTCCGGTTGCTGAGGGCTTCCGTTACCCGGCTGGTATGAGCGCCGCTCCCCAGTGCTACGACATGTGTCCGATTGCTATCGGATCGTGATGCTCAGATTCCCCTCAGATGTAATGACGCAGGTCGTAGAGGGTTACTACTGTCCTCCGAAACCGAGGAGGACGGAGCCTGAGAGCGATGACCGAAGTATCGGTGGCCAAGGAAGATGTGGCCGCGACCGGAGAACTGGTCGTCCTGAAGAGCGTCAACAAGCATTTCGGCGCGTTGCACGTACTCCAGGACATCGACCTGACGATCGCCCGCGGTGAAGTCGTCGTGGTCATCGGACCGTCCGGGTCCGGCAAGTCCACGCTGTGCCGCACCATCAACCGCCTGGAGACGATCGACTCCGGCTCGATCACGATCGACGGCAAGCCGCTGCCGGCCGAGGGCAAGGCCCTGGCGAAGCTGCGCGCCGACGTCGGCATGGTCTTCCAGTCCTTCAACCTCTTCGCGCACAAGACCGTGCTCGAGAACGTGATGCTCGGCCAGATCAAGGTCCGCAAGAAGGACAAGCAGGCGGCCGAGGAGCGGGCCCGCGCCCTGCTCGACCGGGTCGGCGTGGGCGCGCAGGCCGAGAAGTACCCGGCACAGCTCTCCGGCGGCCAGCAGCAGCGTGTCGCGATCGCCCGGGCGCTGGCCATGGAGCCGAAGGTGATGCTCTTCGACGAGCCCACCTCCGCGCTCGACCCCGAGATGATCAACGAGGTGCTGGAGGTCATGCAGCAGCTCGCCCGCGACGGTATGACCATGATCGTCGTCACCCACGAGATGGGTTTCGCACGATCGGCGGCAAACCGCGTGGTGTTCATGGCGGACGGCCGAATCGTCGAGGAGGCTGCGCCCGACCAGTTCTTCAGCAATCCGCGCAGCGACCGCGCCAAGGACTTCCTGTCGAAGATCCTGCACCACTGACGGCGCGCGTCGCGCCCGCGACGGTCCGCGTCACCTGCAACGACGGTTTCTCTTCACGGCAAAGGATGTTCCCAATGAAGCTCCGCAAGGTCTCCGCTGCGGCCGCCACCGCTCTCGTCCTCGCTCTCACTGCCACTGCCTGTGGCGGCGACGACGGCGGTGACTCGAACGGCTCCGGCTCCGGCGGCGGCGACAAGATCAAGATCGGCATCAAGTACGACCAGCCCGGTCTGGGCCTGAAGGAGCCCGACGGTTCCTTCTCCGGCTTCGACGTGGACGTGGCGACGTACGTGGCCAAGGAACTGGGTTACGAGCCCAACCAGATCGAGTGGGTCGAGACCAAGAGCGCCGACCGTGAGAACGCGCTGTCCCGCGGCGACGTGAAGATGATCGCGGCCACCTACTCGATCACCGACGAGCGCAAGCAGAAGGTCGACTTCGCCGGTCCGTACCTGCTGGCCCACCAGGACCTGCTGGTGAAGAAGGACTCGGACATCACCAAGGCCACGGACCTCAACGAGAAGAAGCTGTGCTCGGTCGCCGGTTCGACCTCGGCGCAGAACGTCAAGGACGACTTCGCCCCGAAGGCCCAGCTGAGCGAGCGCGGTGGCTACTCGGAGTGCCTCTCCGCCCTGCAGAGCGGTGCCGTGGACGCGCTGACCACCGACGACTCGATCCTCGCGGGTTACGCCGCGCAGGAGCAGTACAAGGGTCAGTTCAAGCTGGCCGGCCTGAAGCTGAGCAACGAGAACTACGGCATCGGGGTCAAGAAGGGCGACAAGGCGACCCTCGACAAGATCAACAAGGCCCTCGAGAAGATGGTCAGCGACGGCGCGTGGGAGAAGGCCGTCCAGGAGAACTTCGGCCCGGCGAACTACAAGAACGAGCCCGCCCCGAAGATCGGCCAGATCGTCCAGTAACGCGGGACTCCGCCGACGCAGGATCCCCGCAGCCCTTGCGGGGATCCGCAGGCGCGCTGCCGTCGCTCCTCTGACGGCAGCGTGCCACGTCCGCCCCCTACGCCACCCACCCGGAAGCGCGGGAGATCGTGTTCGACTTTCTTTCAAAATATGACGACCCGTCCGTGCTGGGCGCTTTCTGGGTCACCATTCAGCTCACCGTCTTCTCAGCCATCGGTTCCCTGATCTGGGGCACCCTCCTGGCGGGCATGCGGGTCAGCCCCGTCCCGCTGATGCGCGGTTTCGGCACCGCCTACGTGAACATCGTCCGCAACATCCCGCTGACCGTCATCATCGTCTTCACCTCGCTCGGCCTCGCCGACATCTTCGGCGTGACGATGGGGGCGACCGATGACTTCGAGCTCAAGTACTTCCGGCTGGCTGTGCTGGGCCTCATCGCCTACACGGCCGCCTTCGTCTGCGAGGCGATCCGCTCCGGCATCAACACCGTGCCCGTCGGGCAGGCCGAGGCTGCACGGGCCATCGGGCTCAGCTTCAGCCAGGTGTTGAGGCTCGTGGTACTGCCACAGGCGTTCCGCTCGGTCATCGGCCCACTGGCCAACGTGCTCATCGCGCTGACCAAGAACACCACCGTGGCGGCCACCATCGGCGTGGCGGAAGCCGCCCTCCTGATGAAGGAAATGATCGAGAACGAGGCTCAGACGCTGCTCATCGGCGCGGTCTTCGCCTTCGGGTTCGTGGTACTGACCCTGCCCACCGGCCTGATCTTCGGCTGGCTGAGCAAGCGACTGGCGGTGAAGCGATGACTTCCGTTCTGTATGACACCCCCGGGCCGAAGGCCAAGCGGCGCAATGTGCTGTTCTCGGTGGTCTTCTTCGTCCTGCTCGCGCTGCTGCTGTGGTGGGTGTGGCAGACGCTGGACGACAAGGGACAGCTGAAGTGGTCCCTGTGGAAGCCGTTCACCACGTCAGAGGCCTGGACGACCTATCTGCTGCCGGGACTGGCCGATACCCTGAAGGCCGCGGCGCTCTCCATGGTCATCGCCCTTCCGCTGGGCGCCGTCCTCGGCATCGCGCGCATGTCGGACCACCGCTGGGTGCGCGTCCCGGCCGGTGCGGTGGTCGAGTTCTTCCGGGCCATCCCGGTGCTGCTGCTGATGCTGTTCGCCAACGAGTTCTACGTCCGCTCCACCGGCATCCCCAGCGATGAACGGCCCCTGTACGCGGTCGTCACCGGCTTGGTGCTCTACAACGCCTCGGTCCTGGCCGAGGTCGTCCGCGCGGGCATCCTCTCCCTGCCGAAGGGGCAGTCGGAGGCGGCCATGGCGATCGGCCTGCGCAAGAGCCAGACGATGAGCAGCATTCTGCTGCCGCAGGCCGTCACGGCGATGCTGCCGGCCATCGTCAGCCAGCTCGTCGTCATCGTGAAGGACACCGCGCTGGGCGGCGTGATGCTCGGGTTCACCGAGCTGCTCAACACGCGCAGCACCCTCGCGGCCAACTACGCGAACGTCATCCCCAGCTTCATCGTGGTGGCGGTCATCTTCATCGTGCTGAACTTCATCCTCACGTCCTTCGCCTCCTGGCTGGAGGGCAGGCTGCGGCGCAGCAAGCGGAGCACCGGGGCGGTTCTGGGCGCCGAGAAGGTCGACGACCTCAATGCCGCCGAACTGGGCGGTGGAACCGACGCCGGCGGCACTACTCGCTGACGGTCGGCCGGTACTCGGCAGGGCTCGTCTGACGCTCTCTCACCTCTCGTGACACACTCAGGGGCAGTGGCATGATCGCCACTGCCCCTCGTCACTTGACGCAAGCACCGGCAATGGGTTGCATACGTTCTGTGATCGTGCACCCTGCTCCACCTTCGTGTTCACCTACGTCTCTCAGGACAACACCACGGGCAGGGGGCGCCGCGCCGTGGATCCGGTGATCATCGTGGGAGCGGGGCCCGTCGGGCTCACGCTCGCCCTGGCGCTGGCACGCCAGGAAGTGCCCTGCGTCGTCCTGGACGAAGGCCCGGGCAAGGACGAACCCCGCGCGGCACGCTCGGTCGTCCTGCGTGAGGACACCGCCGCTCTCATCGAACGTCTGACCGGTGTCCCCCTGGACCAGGTCGGCGCCCACTGGGCCGGATGGCGGTCGGTGCGACGCAAGCAGGTGATGCGCGAGGTCTTTTTCGACGGCAGCGAACCGATTCCGCTGCACATCGCCCAGCACGTCCTGACCGGCATCCTGCGTTCCGCGCTCGCCGGCGAACGGCTCGTCAAGATCGCCGTCGACAGCCGCCTGGACGGCATCGAACAGGAGCCCTCGGGCGTCACGGCCCACACCCGCGGCGACAAGGGCACCTGGTGGCGCGGCAGTTACCTGGTCGGCTGCGACGGTCCCCGCTCCACCGTGCGCAAGCTCCAGGACATCCGCTTCCCGGGCCGTACGGCGGTGGAACGTCACGCCGTCGCGGCTCTGCGCACGGAACTGCCCTGGCCCCACGAGGCGTTGCTGCACCGCTCGCCGCCCTGGCGCACGTCAGGCCCCTCGGCCGGTGAGATCAGCGCCCGGCCGCTGCCCGACGGCGTCTGGCGCCTGGACTGGCTCCTGCCGCCCGGCAAGGACCTGGTCACTCCCGAACTGCTGCTGACCCGCATCCGGGAGACCCTGGCCGGCTGGACGGGCGGCGAGACCCCGCCCTACGAACTGCTCGACACCGGCGTCCACACGGTTCACCACCGGCTGGCCCGCCGCTGGCGCGCCGACCGCGTCTTCCTCGCGGGGGATGCGGCCCACCTGCTCGGCGCCCTCGGCACGCACGGGCTGGACGAGGGGCTGCGGGACGCCGACAACCTCGCCTGGAAACTGGCCCTGGCCTGGCACCACGGCCCGCACGAAGCACTGCTCGACAGCTACCAGGCCGAACGCCGTGCGGTCGTCGCCGCCCGGCTCCGCGCCGCCGACCAGGCGCTGCCGCTGCTGCGCGGCGGTGGGGGCCTGCGCTCCTACGTCCCCGGCTCGTCCCGGGGCCACGACGCGCTCCTCACGGACGGTCACCTGGGGCAGGGCCAACTCGGCGCGCCGGGGGCGTACGCCGACTCACCGCTCGCACCCGGGCCCCTGGAAGGGACGGTGCCCGTCGACACCCCGCCCGGAGCTCCGGTCACCGACGTCCAGGTCACCGCCGAGGACGGCACCTTCGTGCGGCTGCACGACCGGCTGGGCCGAGGAGCACTGCTCGTCGTGCTGATCGCGCCGGGCACGGGCGTGTGGGAACGCAAGCACTGGGCCCGGGCGGGCATCATGCCCCGGCTCGCGGCGGCCGTGGCGGCCCTGCCGTACTCCGCCGAACTGCTGGTCGCCGAGAGCTATCCGGGCGCGGCCGCCCACACCGTGCTCCTGGTACGCCCCGACGGGCACCTCGTCACGGCGTTCGGCGGTGTCCGCCCCGAGGAGCTGTACGCGGCGGCCGAGGCCACGGTCGGCGGACCGGCGAAGGCGCAGACAGAGGCGCAGACCGAAGCGGGTGCCTCGGCCGGCTCTCCCTGACACCGGCACGTGGAGTGACGCCTTCACTGTCACGGTGCGTCCGCATGGTGACAGTGAGTTGACCCGTCCGGGCGGCCATGGTTCACTCCGGTGCGTGACCGACACCTGTGTGCGCCTGTGGCGGAGGGTCCATATGGACCTCCTTCGCTATGCGGGCTGCGTGTGTCGCCCGTCCTGCTGACTTCGCATCCTTCTTCCCGCGCGCGCCGCGCCCTGTCCGCGTCGGCTGCCGCGCCCTCTTCGCGAACCCTCACCAGGCTTCAGGACGGCACCCGTGTCTGTATCCCCTTCCGCGCCCTCTTCTGTCTCCACCGCCCGTTCGGCTCCGACGCAGGCCGACCTCTACGACTTCGTCCGGCGCACGGCCGCCGACCGTGAGCTCATCGCCTCCCTGCCGCTCGACCCGGAGGGCCGCACCTGGGTGCGACTGGACGGCCCCGGCGGCAGCGAAGCCTGGCTGATCGGCTGGCCGCCCGGTACGGGCACCGGCTGGCACGACCACGCCGACTCCATCGGCGCCTTCCTGACCGCGTCGGGCGAACTCAAGGAGAACTCACTCGCGGCCCGGCTGCCCACCGACGGCTGGAAGACCCTCGAACTCACCGAGGGCGTCGACCGGGAACGGCGGCTGCCGGCCGGCCAGGGCCGCGCCTTCGGCCGCCATCACGTCCACGAGGTGCTCAACGAGTCCCGCGACCGGCACGCGATCTCCGTCCACGCCTACTACCCTCCACTGCCGCAGATCCGCCGCTACAGCCGCAGCGGGCCGATCCTGCGCCTGGAGCAGGTGGAGCGGCCGGAGGACTGGCAGTGAGCGCCCCGGAGTCCGGGCAGGACAGTGAGGGTCGGTCTCCCGTGGGGATCGACGCGCTGCTGGAGCGCGTACGCGCGAGCTACCGGCGGATCGAGCCGCGGGAGGCGTACGAGGCCGCCCGGGCCGGCGACGCGCTGCTGGTGGACATCCGCTACGCCGCCCTGCGCGAACGGGACGGTCTCATCCCCGGTGCCGTCGTCGTCGAGCGCAACGAACTGGAGTGGCGCCTCGACCCGCAGGGGAGCCACCGTCTTCCCGAGGCCACGAGTCACGCCCTGCGCGTGGTCGTGATCTGCAACGAGGGATACGCCTCCAGCCTGGCCGTGCAGTCCCTGCACCAGTTGGGGCTGCGCCGGGCCACCGACCTGGTCGGCGGCTTCCAGGCGTGGCGGGGAGCGGGACTTCCGGTGGAGTGAGCCGGATGCCCGGGGAGGGGCGCTTCGGCCGGCTTCCGGCTCAGAACTCGTCGCCGACCGGGAAGTCCGGGTCTTCGCCCTCCTCCTCCAGCGCCTGTCGGACCACGCGCAGCGCCATGCCCTCGGGGTAGCCCTTGCGGGCGAGCATGCCCGCGAGGCGGCGCAGCCGCTTGTCCCGGTCGAGCCCTCGGGTGGAGCGCAGCTTCCGGTCGACGAGCTCCCGCGCGGTCGCCTCCTCCTGCTCGGAGTCGAGCCGGGAGACGGCCTCGTCGATCAGCGTGGAGTCGACGCCTTTCGTGCGCAGCTCCCGGGCGAGCGCCCGCCGGGCCAGCCCACGGCCGTGGTGGCGGGACTCCACCCAGGCGTCGGCGAAGGCGCTGTCGTTGATGAGGCCGACCTCTTCGAACCGTGACAGCACCTCCTCCGCGGCCTCGTCCGGGATCTGCCGCTTGCGCAGGGCGTCGGCGAGCTGTTTGCGCGTTCGCGGGGTCCCGGTCAGCAGGCGCAGGCAGATCGCCCGGGCCTGCTCGACCGGGTCCCCCGGAGGCGCCTCCTGCTCGGCCCTCGACGAGGCAAGGGCGCCTCCGTCCTCGGCGTCGGCCGCCTCACCGAAACCACGCCGACGCCGCCCACGCCCCCGGCGCGTCCCGCCGCCACGCGAGTCGCCCCGGGGAGGCCTGGGAGTGTCTCCCCCGTACGCTCCTTCGTCCTCACGCCGGTCGTCGTACCCGTGGGGATCGGCATATCCGTGCGGACTCTCGTGCGCGTGCGGATCGTCACCCCCGTACGGATCATCCCCGTGCGGACCGCTGCCCCCGTGCAGCCGGTCGCCCCCGTGCAGCCGGCCGCGCGCGTCCAGCCCCGCGTCTGGCGCGATGTCCTCGTGCGTGTCCGCCCCGTCCACGGCCGAGCCCGTCCTCTCTCCGGTGCCCCTCCCCCGTGGGGCACCGGAGGCGGCGTACTCGTACTCCGCCCAGTCGGTTCGTCGTGTCACGGGTCAGCTCTTGGCTGCCGCGGCCTTGGACTTGGTGGCCTTGGCCGCTGCCGGGGCGGGGACGGCCGGGGCCGCGTCGGCCGGGGCGGGAACCGCGGCGTCCGTGCCCTGCTGGGCGGCAGGCTCCGCGGGGCGCACGCCGACGCCCAGCTTCTCCTTGATCTTCTTCTCGATCTCGTTCGCCAGGTCGGGGTTGTCCTTGAGGAAGTTGCGCGCGTTCTCCTTGCCCTGGCCGAGCTGGTCGCCCTCGTACGTGTACCAGGCGCCGGCCTTGCGGACGAAGCCGTGCTCCACGCCCATGTCGATCAGACCGCCCTCGCGGCTGATGCCCTGGCCGTAGAGGATGTCGAACTCGGCCTGCTTGAAGGGCGGCGCGACCTTGTTCTTGACGACCTTGCAGCGGGTGCGGTTGCCGACCGCCTCCGTGCCGTCCTTCAGGGTCTCGATGCGGCGGATGTCGATGCGCACCGAGGCGTAGAACTTCAGGGCCCGGCCACCGGTCGTGGTCTCCGGGGAGCCGAACATCACGCCGATCTTCTCGCGGAGCTGGTTGATGAAGATGGCGGTGGTCTTGGACTGGTTGAGCGCGCTGGTGATCTTCCGCAGGGCCTGGCTCATCAGGCGGGCCTGCAGACCCACGTGGCTGTCGCCCATCTCGCCCTCGATCTCAGCGCGCGGGACGAGCGCCGCGACGGAGTCGATGACGATGAGGTCGAGGGCGCCGGAGCGGACCAGCATGTCCACGATCTCCAGGGCCTGCTCGCCGTTGTCCGGCTGGGACAGGATGAGGTTGTCGATGTCGACGCCGAGCTTCCTCGCGTACTCGGGGTCGAGGGCGTGCTCCGCGTCGACGAAGGCGACCTGGCCGCCGGCCTTCTGCGCGTTCGCCACCGCGTGCAGGGTCAGGGTGGTCTTACCGGAGGACTCCGGTCCGTAGATCTCCACGACGCGGCCGCGCGGCAGACCGCCCACGCCGAGGGCCACGTCCAGGGCGGTGGATCCGGTCGAGATGACCTCGATGGGCTCCTGGGTCCGGTCGCCCATGCGCATGACCGCGCCCTTGCCGAATTGCCGTTCAATCTGTGCGAGCGCGGCATCCAGGGCCTTCTCGCGGTCGGTTCCTGCCATGGGTTCCACCCGATTTGCTTGAGTCGATCGCTTCACGTCAAAGACGCTAACGCCTGCCACTGACAATGCGCCTCGACGCCCGTCCGGCCTGTGGATAACTCGGGCACTTCTCCACCCAAACTACGTCGAAACGCCCGTCGTTGAGCCTTGCCGGTGCCTCCATAAGAATGGATGTTCGATTTTGGTGTCAAGCGCACCACGCGGCACTCCCGACACCACGAGGCCCGGATCCAGACCCCAGTCCCCGCAACGACCGGGCCGGACAGCCGGCACAACATCCGCGCCACCCGCGCCGGAGTACCGTGCCCCGCATCGCCGCGTTCACGCAGCCGGAGGCAAGGGGGGAAGGCGATGTGCCGGATCGACGCCGCCGCCAAGGAGGCCGCCGTCGCACGCTTCCTCCGGAAGTTCCCCTCCGCGGCCGAGACCGGCCGGGAGCACCCCGCGCTGCGCGGCTGCGGCACGATCGCCCGGCAGGAGTTCCCCGGGTGCCCCGCCGACGTCCCGGCCCTGCTGCGCGCACTGCTCGACGCGGCCGCGGCCGCCGAGGCGGAGAGAGTGCTCTGCGACGTCCTGATGGACGGTGTCTTCCACATGGGCCCGGCCATGCCGACGGCCCTGCCGTACCTGATCCGTCTCACGGCCGACCCGCAGGTACCCATACGGTCCACACTGCTCGAGCTGCTGCTCGTGGTCGCGGAGCTCTCGCACCCCGTGGACGAAGGCGGCGAGCGCGCGGTGCGGCTCTTCGGCGGCGACCGGGACCACCCCGAACGCGCCCGGTGCCGGGCGGTCTTCGCCGACCATGCCGACGTGCTGCGCGCCCTGCTGGAGGACGAGACCCTACCCGGCGAACCGCTTCGTCCCGACGAACGGGAAAGCCTGCTGCAGGCCGCGGCCGTGTGATGACCGGGCACCTGGCCGCTCAGGCGCTCAGCCGCCCAGCCACTTGCAGGACCGGTGGCATCCGGTCCTTCAGGAGCCGTCTTCCCGCGGGCCCTCGTCCGCGCCCCGCTCCCCCGGTCGCCGTGCCACCCACAGCCCCCGCGCGCGGGTCAGCAGCCCCGGTCCCTCACCTCTTCGGTGGCCGTGGACCCGAGGGTCGTCCGTGACGTCGTAGCGCTTCACATACGCCCCGAGGAAGGCCTGCAGGGTCGCGATGGCGGGGATGGCGATCAGCGCGCCGACGGCGCCGAGGAGCGCGGTGCCCGCGATGACCGAGCCGAAGGCGACCGCGGGGTGGATGTCGACGGTCTTCGAGGTCAGCTTGGGCTGCAGCACGTAGTTCTCGAACTGCTGGTAGATGACGACGAAGATCAGCACCCACAGCGCGTACCAGGGGTCCACCGTGAACGCGATCAGCATGGGCAGCGCGCCCGCGAGATACGTGCCGATGGTGGGGATGAACTGCGACACCAGGCCCACCCACACGGCGAGCACGGGCGCGTAGGGCACGTCCAGCGCCTGCAGCAGCACGAAGTGGGCTATGCCGGAGATCAAAGCCATCAGACCGCGCGAGTACAGATAACCGCCGGTCTTGTTCACTGCGATCTCCCACGCGCGCAACACCTCGGCCTGCCGGGCGGGCGGCAGGACGGAGCAGATGGTGCGGCGCAGTCGCGGCCCGTCGGCGGCGAAGTAGAACGAGAACAGCGCGACCGTCAGCAGCTGGAACAGGCCCCCGATGACCTGTGCGGAGACGTCGAGGACACCGGTGGCGCTGTTCTGCACGTAGTTGCGCAGCCAGTCGGAGCGGAGCAGGCCCTCCTGGATGTCGACGCGCTTGAGATCGGTCTCGAAGTGCGCGTTGACCCAGTTGATGACGGAGTCCAGGTAGTCCGGGAACCCCTCGACCATCTTGATGATCTGGCCGGCGAGCATGGACCCGAGGAGCGTGACGAAGCCCGCGGCCACGATCACCACGCCGATGAAGACGATGAACGCCGCGAACCCCCGGCGCAGGCCGCGCGAGGCCATCCAGCTCACCGCGGGCTCGATCGCGAGGGCCAGGAAGAACGCGATGAGGACGTTGATCAGCAGGCCGGTGAGCTGGTGGAACGCCCAGCTGCCGAGCTGGAAGACGGCGACGAGCGCGAGCGCGAGCACCATGGCCCGCGGCAGCCAGCGCGGCATGCGGCCGTTCGGTCCGGCGGCCCCGCCGGCGGGGGGCCGGGTGGGGGGCGTCGGTCCCGACGGGGATGCCTGCGGGGCTGCCTGCCCGGTCTCGTCAGTGGGTGCCACGGACCAAGTCTCACCCACGCCACCGACAGCCGTCTGCCCGCCTGCGATCTTCGTGGCCGGCCGGCCCTCCGGGGCGGCCCGTCGGCAGGGGTCAGCGCCTCTCGCGGGGCACGTCCATCACCGAGCAGACCACCTGCCAGACCTCTTTGGCGTCCCAGCCGGAGTCGAGCGCCTCGTTCACCGTGCGTCCGCCGAGGTCCGACATCACGTGGTCGCGCGCGAAGGTGTCGGCGTAGCCCGGACCGAAGTGCTCCGCCATCCGCTGCCAGAAGACCGTCAACCGCATGACTCCAGTATCCCGCCCCTGGGGGTGGGCCTGAGCCGGGACCGCCTGCGCGCGCCCCTTCGCGCCCTACGGTCGGTGCCATGGCCGATACCGGAGCACCCGCACTCCCCCCGACGCCCCTGCCGCACACTCCCGTGGCGCGCGCCGAACGCTTCGTCTGGCTCACCGCGCGCGTGCTGGAGCAACGCCTCTTCGCCCACCACTTCCGGGGTGGTGCCGCCGAGCCGGTGGAGGCGGCCCTGGACGCCTACCGCAACGGGGACGGCGGGTACGGCCACGCCCTCGAACCCGATCTGCGCGGCCCGGTCAGCCAGCCGCTGCACACCGCCCGTGCCCTGCGCGTCCTGGACGCCGTCGGGCGGTGCGCGGGCCAGCGGGTGGAGCGCATGTGCCGCTACCTGACGTCCGTCTCCACGGCGGACGGGGCGCTCCCGGCAGTGCACCCCAGTCAGCGCGGCTACCCCACAGCCCCGTTCCTGCCGGTCGTGGCCGACCCGCCCAGCGAGCTCCTGGCCACCGGTCCGGTGGTGGGCCTGCTGCACCGCAACGAGGTGTGGCACGCGTGGCTCTTCAGAGCCACGGACTTCTGCTGGCAGGCGGTCGAGTCCCTGGAGAAGTCGCACCCGTACGAGATCGAGGCCGCCGTGGCCTTCCTGGACGCCGTTCCCGACCGCCCGCGCGCGGAGGCAGCCGCCGACCGCCTGGGCCGCCTGGTGCGCGCGCAGGGCCTCGCGGTACTGGACCCCGACCGCCTGGAGGCGTACCCGGTCTCCCCCGGCTACGCCCCGGGAGAGCACCACTTCCCGTGCGACTACGCGCGGACCCCGGGCTCCCTCGCGCGCGGGTGGTTCACGGACGACGAGATGGCCCGTTCCCTGGACCACCTCGCGGCCCGGCAGGAGGAGGACGGCGGCTGGCCGGTCCGGTGGCGGCGGTGGGCCCCGGCCCCGGCGCTCGAGGCCCGTGCGATCGTGACGATCGAGGCGCTGCGCACCCTCGGCGCGTACGGCCGGTCCGTCGGCTGATCACGCCAGGGCCCGCACCCCCGCGGTCACCACCACGGCAGCCGCGACGACGACCAGGAAGGGCGCGCGCAGCAGCAGCGCCACGGCGGCGGCACCCAGCCCCGCTGCCCGCGCGTCCAGCACCAGTGTCTGTCCGTCGGCGAAGGTCTGCTGGGCCGTGAGGGCCGCCAGCAGCGCGACGGGCAGCAGGGCGGCCAGTCGTTTCACGACGGGCCGTTCCAGGGCGCCCGCGGGCACCAGCAGCCCGGCCAGTTTGACGGCGTAGCAGCCGAGGACGGTCACCCCGATCGCGATCCAGACGTTCATCGCCCGGCCTCCCGTCCCCTGCGCCGGCCGTCCGCCCACAGCACGGCGGGCGCCGCCAGCGCGGCCAGCAGCACGGGCACTCCGGCGGGCAGCACGGGCAGCAGCCCGATCCCCAGCAGTACCGCGAGCCCGGCTGCGGCCCGCTCGGTGCCGCTCCTGAGCATGGGTGCGAGCAGCGCCAGGAACACGGCGGGCCCCGCGGCGTCCAGGCCCCAGGCGTCGGTGTCCCCGATGGCCTCGGCGCCCAGGGCACCGAGCAGCGTGGTGAGGTTCCACAGCACGTACAGGCTCAGTCCGGTCACCCAGAAGCCGGTCCGTGCGGCGCGGCGCGTGGGCTGGGCCAGCGCGACGGCGGCCGTCTCGTCGATCACCCACTGGGCGGCGAACGGCCGCACCGCGCGCGGGAGGGCCAGCACCTGCGAAAGCCGCAGGCCGTAGAAGGCGTTGCGCACACCGAGGAAGAACGCCCCCGCGGCCGCCGTGAACGGGCTGCCGCCGCCCGCCAGGGCCCCCACCAGGGCGAACTGGGACGCGCCGGTGAAGACGAGGAGACTGAGCGCGCAGGTCTGCCACAGGGTGAGCCCGCTCCCGGCCGACGTCACGCCGAAGGCGAACCCGGAGAGCCCGACGGCCACCCCCACACCCAGGGCGTCCCGTATGACGGCCCGGTCCGGCTTCCCGTCGGTTCCTGCATCCTCGATAGCTGTCGTTTCTGCCACACACCGAACCTACGGCCGGCCGCTAGGGCGGGTCTTGTACGTTCTTGCGCTCGCGCTGATAGGCGCCCGGAGGGACGCCGACGATCCGGCTGAAGTGCCGGTTGAGGTGCGGCTGATCGGTGAATCCCACGGCCACGGCCACCTCCGAGGGCGCCGTCCCCGCGTCCAGCAGCCGCCGCGCCCTGCGCACCCGCGCGTCCGTCAGCCACGCGTGCGGCGGCATCCCGTAGGTGTCCCGGAAGGCCCGCAGCAGCGCGAACGGGCTGGTCCCGAGATCGGTGGCCAACCGCTCCAGCCCTGGTGGCCGCACCATGCGCTCCTCCAGCACGCCACGCGCGCGTGCCGCGATGGCCGCCCCGGCCGTGCGCACGGCACGCCTCGGCATGGGCCCGCCGTTCAGCCGGAGCAGCCTGGTCACGGCGACCCGCAGCAGCGTGTCGGCGGCCAGCGCGTTGCCCTCGTCCGCGGCCCGCAGCACCTGGTGCACGAGCCCGACGGCGTAGGGGTCGTCCACCACCGGGCTGACGAATCCCGGCGTCCCCCGCAGGGCCGTCGTCTCGGCCGCGATCTCCGCCACCACGTCCACCGAGGGGTACACGGCGCCGTAGCGCCAGCCCTCGGGAACCCCGGCCCGCCCGGTGTGCGGCGTGTCCGGGTTCACCAGCGCGAGGGCCCCGGCACCCGCGTACTGGTCGCCCCCGCCGTGGTGGAACACCTCCACGCCGTCCGCGATGGCGGCGATCACGAAGTTCTCGTGCGTGTGCCGCACGAAGGTCTTGCGCACGTACCGGGCCCGCAGCAGATCCACCCCGGGCAGCTCCTCGTACTGCCAGTGCCGCGCGCGCTCACTCATCCCTCCATTGTCCGGCCTCCGGCCGACGGCGAAACGGCGGGCGGGGACCACCGCGAAACGCCGGGCGGGGACCACCACCGAGCGCCCGGCGGGCGCACCGCGGACCACCGCCGTCCCGGCCCCGGGACGGCGGGCGGAGTCGCGGCGACCCGCCGTTGTCAGTGGCGGGGTGCACGATGGACGCATGGTCAGCACAGCGCCCGGCCCCCTCGACGGCTTCTCACCCGCGACCCGCGCCTGGTTCACGGGTGCCTTCCCCGCGCCCACCACCGCCCAGTCCGGCGCCTGGCAGGCCATCCACGAGGGTTCCGACGTGCTGGTCGTGGCCCCCACCGGCTCCGGCAAGACCCTGGCCGCCTTCCTGGCCGCGCTGGACCAGCTGGCCTCGACCCCTCCCCCCGCCGACCCCAAGAAGCGCTGCCGCGTCCTGTACGTCTCCCCGCTCAAGGCCCTGGCCGTGGACGTCGAGCGCAACCTCCGCAGCCCTCTGACGGGCATCCGCCAGGAGTCCGTGCGGCTGGGGCTGCCCGAGCCCGAGGTCAAGGTGGGCATCCGTTCGGGAGACACGCCCGCGGCGGAGCGCCGCGCCCTGTCCACCCGCCCGCCGGACATCCTGATCACGACGCCGGAGTCGCTGTTCCTGATGCTGACGTCGGCCACGCGCGACGCGCTGACCGGTGTGGAGACGGTGATCCTCGACGAGGTGCACGCGGTGGCCGGCACCAAGCGCGGCGCCCACCTCGCCCTCTCCCTGGAGCGGCTGGACGACCTCCTCCCGAGGCCCGCCCGCCGCATCGGCCTGTCCGCTACGGTCCGCCCGGTCGACGAGGTGGCCCGCTTCCTCTCCCCGCGCCGCAAGGTGGAGATCGTCCAGCCGGAGTCGGGCAAGGAGTTCGACCTGTCCGTGGTCGTCCCGGTCGAGGACCTGGGCGAGCTGGGCGGCTCCCCCGTGTCGGACGGCTCGGAGGGCGCCGAGCGCCCGTCGATCTGGCCGCACGTCGAGGAGCGGATCGCCGACCTGGTCCAGTCCCACCGCTCCACGATCGTCTTCGCGAACTCCCGCCGCCTCGCCGAGCGCCTGTGCAACCGCCTGAACGAGATCGCGTACGAGCGGGCCACGGGCGAGCCCCTGGACGAGCACCACTCCCCCGCCGAGCTCATGGGCGGCTCGGGGGCCGCCCAGGGCGCGCCCCAGGTCATCGCCCGGGCGCACCACGGCTCGGTGTCCAAGGAGCAGCGCGCTCTGGTGGAGGAGGACCTCAAGGCGGGCCGCCTGCCGGCGGTCGTGGCCACGTCCAGTCTCGAGCTGGGCATCGACATGGGTGCCGTCGACCTCGTCGTCCAGGTCGAGTCGCCGCCTTCGGTGGCCTCCGGCCTCCAGCGCGTGGGCCGCGCGGGGCATCAGGTGGGCGCGGTCTCCACCGGCGTGGTCTTCCCGAAGTACCGCGGCGACCTGGTCCAGGCGGCGGTGGTCACCGAGCGCATGCGCACCGGCGCCATCGAGTCCCTCAAGGTCCCCGCCAACCCCCTGGACGTCCTGGCGCAGCAGCTCGTCGCGATGACGGCGATGGACACGTGGCAGTTCGACGACCTTCTGGCCGCCGTCCGCCGGGCCGCCCCCTTCGCCTCCCTCCCCGAATCCGCCTTCACCGCGGTCCTGGACATGCTCGCCGGCCGCTACCCGTCCGACGCCTTCGCCGAACTGCGCCCGCGCGTGGTGTGGGACCGCGTCACCGGCGAGATCACCGGCCGCCCCGGTGCCCAGCGCCTCGCCGTCACCTCCGGCGGCACGATTCCCGACCGGGGCCTGTTCGGGGTCTTCCTCGCCGGATCGGACCCCAAGAAGGGCGGCGGCCGGGTCGGCGAGCTCGACGAGGAGATGGTCTACGAGTCCCGCGTCGGTGACGTCTTCACGCTCGGCACGAGCTCGTGGCGCATCGAGGACATCACCCGGGACCGCGTCCTGGTCTCCCCCGCCCCGGGCGTGCCGGGCCGGCTGCCCTTCTGGAAGGGCGACCAGCTGGGCCGCCCGCTGGAGCTGGGCCGGGCGCTGGGCGCGTTCCTGCGCGAGGTCGGCTCGATGCCGAAGGACGACGCCCGTCTGCGCCTGGTCGCGGCCGGGCTAGACGCCTGGGCGGCGGACAACGTGCTGTCGTACCTGCACGAGCAGCGGGAGGCCTGCGGACACATCCCGGACGACCGGACGATCGTCGTGGAGCGCTTCCGCGACGAGCTGGGCGACTGGCGCGTGGTCGTGCACTCCCCCTTCGGCGCGCAGGTGCACGCCCCCTGGGCGCTCGCGCTCGGGGCGAAGCTGTCCGAGCGGTACGGCATGGACGCGCAGGTGATGCACGCCGACGACGGCATCGTGCTGCGCCTGCCGGACGCCGACCTGATGGGCCTGGACCTGCTGGACCAGGAGCCGGTGAAGGCGGGCCGGGAGTACGACGCGGAGCAGGCCCCCGTGGGCGCCGCCGACGTCGTCTTCGACAAGGGCGAGGTCGACCAGGTCGTCACCGACCAGGTGGGCGGCTCGGCCCTGTTCGCCTCCCGCTTCCGCGAGTGCGCCGCCCGCGCGCTGCTGCTGCCCCGCCGCAACCCGGGCCGGCGCACCCCGCTGTGGCAGCAGCGGCAGCGCGCCTCCCAGCTGCTGCAGGTGGCGAGCGAGTTCGGCTCGTTCCCGATCGTCCTGGAGGCGATCCGCGAGTGCCTGCAGGACGTCTTCGACGTGCCCGGGCTGGTCGAGCTGATGGGCGACCTGGAGTCCCGCAAGGTCCGCCTCGTCGAGGTCACCACCCCCGAGCCGTCCCCCTTCGCGCGCTCCCTCCTGTTCGGCTACGTCGCCCAGTTCCTGTACGAGGGCGACTCCCCCCTCGCCGAGCGCCGTGCCGCCGCCCTGTCGCTGGACTCCCGGCTGCTGGCCGAGCTCCTGGGCCAGGCGGAGCTGCGCGAGCTGCTGGACGCCGAGGTGCTGACGGAGCTGGAGCGGGAGCTGCAGTGGCTCACCGAGGACCGCCGCGTCAAGGACGCCGAGGGCGTCGCGGACCTGCTGCGCCTGCTCGGCCCGCTGACGGACGCGGAGCTCGCCGAGCGGGGTGCCGAGCCGCGGTGGGCCGAGGAGCTGGCGGGCACCCGCCGCGCCATCCGGGTCCGGATCGCCGGTGCCGACCACTGGGCGGCCATCGAGGACGCCGGCCGCCTGCGCGACGCGCTGGGCACCGCCCTGCCGGTCGGCGTCCCGGAGGCCTTCACGGAGCCCGTCAAGGACCCGCTCGGCGACCTCCTCGCCCGCTACGCCCGCACCCACGGCCCGTTCACGTCGGCCACCGCCGCCGCCCTCTTCGGCCTGGGCGTCGCCGTCACCGAGGGCGCCCTCCAGCGGCTCGCCGCGGCGGGCCGGGTCGTCCAGGGCGAGTTCCATCCGGCCGGGATCGGTCAGGAGTGGTGCGACGCGACCGTGCTGCGCCGGCTGCGCCGCCGTTCCCTGGCCGCCCTGCGGCACGAGCTGGAGCCGGTGCCCCCGGCGGCGCTCGCCCAGTTCCTGCCCCAGTGGCAGCACATCGGCAAGGGGCACTCCCTGCGCGGCGTCGACGGGCTGGTGCGCGCCATCGAGCAGTTGCAGGGAGCGTCCGTGCCGGCCTCCGCGCTGGAGAAGCTGGTCCTGCCGTCGCGGGTCGCGAACTACGCCCCGGCGATGCTGGACGAGCTCACGGCAGCGGGTGAGGTGATCTGGGCCGGGGCGGGCTCCCTGCCCGGCAAGGACGGCTGGGTCTCCCTCTACCTGGCGGACGCGGCCCCCCTGCTGCTGCCGCCCCCGCACCCGCTGGAGCTGACCGCCCTGCACCAGTCGGTCCTGGACACGCTCTCCGGCGGCTACGGCCTGTTCTTCCGCCAGATCGCCGACCAGGTCCGCGCCACCACCCATCCCGAGGCCGGCGATCCCCAGCTGGCCGACGCCCTGTGGGATCTGGCCTGGTCGGGCCGTCTGACCAACGACACGCTCAGTCCTCTGCGGTCCCTGCTCGGCTCGGGACGCACCGCCGGCTCCACGGCCCACCGCGCCAAGCGGGCCGTCCCGCGCGGCCGCTACGGCTCCCTGACGGCCGCGGCCCGCACGGCGTCGCGCTCGGGGCCGCCGACGGTGGCCGGCCGCTGGTCCCTGCTCCCGTCCCACGAGGCCGACCCGACGGTGCGGGCCCACGCCCTGGCCCGCACCCTCCTGGACCGGCACGGCGTGGTCACCAGGGGCGCGGTCGCGGCGGAAGGCGTCGAGGGCGGCTTCTCGGCGACGTACCGCGTCCTGTCCGTCTTCGAGGAGAGCGGCCAGGCCCGCCGCGGCTACGTGGTGGAAGGGCTCGGCGCGGCACAGTTCGCGATGGACGGCGCCGTGGACCGGCTCCGGGCGGTGTCCAACGCCCGCGACCGCGGCGAGACCCTGCCCGGCCCGCCCCCGGGCCCCGGCCTCGACCCGTTCGCGGGCGCCGAACCGTTCGCGGGCACCGACTCGTTCGCAGGCACCGACCCCGACCCCTTCCCGGCCCATGACTTCGCCGGGCCGGACGACTCGGCCCCCTCCACCGACCACACCGACGACCCGGGCCCCGACGGTTTCCCCGCACCGGGTTCCGCGTACGAGCCGCCGAAGCCGGCCCCGGGCGAGTGGATCTCCCCCCGCGACTACGCGCCGCAGGGCGCCCCGCCCTGGCAGAACGGCGGACGGGCGGCCTACGACTCCGGATTCTCCGGCCGCCGCACCCGCGCGGACGCCTCCCGGGCCGTGGTGCTCGCTGCCGCCGATCCGGCCAACGCGTACGGCGCGGCCCTGCCGTGGCCCGAGCCCCCGACCGGTGCCGGCCACAAGCCGGGCCGCAAGGCGGGTTCCCTGGTGGTGCTCGTCGACGGTGAGCTGACGCTCTACATGGAGCGCGGCGGCAAGACCCTGCTCGCCTGGGCCGCCGACCCGGAGGGCGACCCGGGCGACGACCCGCGCCTGCACACCGCGGCGGAGGCCCTGGCCTCGGCCGCCCGCGCGGGCTCCCTGGGCACGGTCACGGTGGAACGGGTCAACGGCGCCCAGGCGCTCACCTCCCCCGTCGGCACCCTCCTGGAGGGAGCGGGCTTCATCGCGACACCCCGGGGCCTGCGCCTGCGCGCCTGACGACCACGTCCGGGGCTCTCCGACGGTGAGTGCGGCCGTCGTGCCACTCTTGACCCATGCCCGAAGGAGACACGGTCTGGCAGGCGGCGCGGCGGTTGGACGACGCCCTCGCGGGCCGCATGCTGACCCGCAGCGACCTCAGGGTGCCCCGCTTCGCCACGGCCGACCTCACGGGCCGCAGGGTCCTGGACGTCACCCCGCGCGGCAAACACCTCCTCACCCGCATCGAGGGCGGTCTGACCCTCCACTCCCACCTGCGGATGGACGGCTCCTGGAAGGTGTACGCGAACGGCCAGCGCTGGAGCGGCGGCCCCGGCCACCAGATCCGCGCCATTCTCGGCACCGACGACCGCACGGCCGTCGGCTACCGGCTCCCCGTCCTGGAACTGCTGCGCACCACCGACGAGGACCGCGCGGTCGGTCACCTCGGCCCCGACCTCCTCGGCCCGGACTGGGACCCCGACCGGGCCCTGGCCAACGTTCTGAAGGACCCGGCCCGCGAACTCGGCGAGGCCCTGCTCGACCAGCGCAACCTCGCCGGGATCGGCAATGTCTACAAGAGCGAACTGTGCTTCCTGCTCGGCATCACCCCCTGGCTCCCGGCGGGCGAGCTGCCCGCCGACCGCGCCGCGAAGCTGCCGGCACTGGCCAAGAGGCTGCTGGACGCCAACCGCGAACGCCCGATCCGGAACACGACGGGCCGCCGCGGCCAGGACCTCTTCGTGTACGGCCGGGCCCGCCGCCCCTGTCTGCGCTGCCACACCCCGATCCGCGTCGCCGAGCAGGGCGACGGCTCCCGCGAACGTCCCACGTACTGGTGCCCGCTCTGCCAGCCCGGCCCGGCCCCCGCACCGGCCCGGCGCGTCCATCGCGGCGCAACCACCTGACGACCGTCAGAAACGCTCGCACGGTCCCCGCATGCCCGTCTCGGCGTGCGACCTCACCGGCCGCACCGCGTTCGTCACCGGCGCCGCGAGCGGCATCGACCGCGCCTGCGCGGTTCTGCCGGCCGAGGAGGGAGCCACCGTGCACGGCGCGGACCGCGGCCTGGAGGGCCTGCACACCGCGGCGTCCTCGTCCATCTGGCCTCCGACGCGTCGGTCGTCACCACGGGCCAGATCATTCGCCTGAACGGGGGTGTGGCGATGCCGTGGCGACGACCACGCCTCGCCCCCGTCACCCCCCTCATATCCCACCCAGCCCCACCACAAAGCCCCACCCAGCCTCGCCCACCCCGTCTCCCCGCACCCCGCGCACCCGCCGCCACCCCACGCAGCCGAGCGCCCGCGCCCACTCACCCCCGCCGAACCACTCCCCGCGCCCTCACTCCCAGAAGCTTCCGCAAGCGCCCCGCACCGACCACCACCCCGCTGGCCCGCCCCTTGGGCACACAGTGGACCGGCAGCACACTCAGCCCCCACCCCCCGGCGGCCACGGTCGCCTCCAGCGCCCCCGCGCCGGGCGTCATCACCAGCCGCACCACGGCCCACCACCACAGCACCCCGAGCCCCAGCACGGCGCCACGAGGCCCCCATCGCACGACCCCATGAGCAGCCCCCCAGCACCGCGCCCCCCGGCGCCCTATCCCCGCCATGGCCGCCACCTCCAGCCCGACGTTATTCGGGTGCCCGGGCCCCCGCACAGGGCGCACCAACGGCACACAGGCGCACCACGTCGCCCACCGCGCCGAGGAGCCGCTCGAGCTCGTCGTACGGCAACCTCGCGAATGCGGGTGGGACCGGCCGGCCCGTCACCCACCGCGCCACCCGCCACGGAGCACACCGGGAAGCGCACCACCGCGCACGCCACGCCGCCCACCGCGGCACCAGCGGTGCCCACGGCGCCCAAGGCGCCCGCGCCGATCACCCGTTCTCGGCCTGGAACATCCAGTGATGCTTCTCCAGGGCCGCCGTGATCTGGATGAAGATGTCCTGGCTCACCGGATCCGGCTCCCCGGTCGCCTCGACGCGCTCCCGCATCCGCGTGATCACCGCGCCCAGCGCCTCGACGAGCGTCCGCACGGCGGTCGTGTCGTCGACCCACCCTTCGGGCGTCACGCCGATACCGCTGCCGACGGCCACCGTCGCGGCGCGCCCGTCCGGCGGGACGCCCAGGGCCGCGGCACGCTCGGCCACGGTGTCGGAGTGCGTCCGCGCGGTGTCGACGACCTCATCGAGCTGGAGGTGCACCGAGCGGAAGCGCGGCCCCACCACGTTCCAGTGAATCTGCTTCGCCACGAGGGCGAGGTCCACGAGATCGACGAGGGCGCCCTGCAGCGCCTCGGACACGGTCTTCAGGTTCGCGTCCGACAACGGGCTCTTCACGACGTACATCCGCACCTCCGTGGACTGCCCCCCGGCCATCCCCTCAACGATGACCGCCGCACGCCCCAGGAGCAAACGCACACAAAAAGGACAGCCGTGCTCACATAGCGCCGCCACGCCAAGCCCACGCCACCGAGCCCACGCCGCCCCGCCGAGTTCGATGCGCGCCCGGGCAAGCGAAAACCCCGGCCGCCACTCCTCCGGATCTCCCGGAGAACCCCGGCCGGGGCCTCACCACGTTCCAGCGCGTTCGCGCCGCTGGTTCATGCCACGGACGCGTAGGGCGTCACGCGGCGACGACGTCCACCGCCTCGGCGGGCGCCTTGATGGTCACCCGTTCCGGTGGCACACCGGTCACCGAAACGGAACCCAGCATCGGTCGCACCGGTGTGGGTACAGGCTCGCTGGGGGTGGCCGCAGCAGACTGGGCCAGCTCGGCGAGGGCGAGCTCGTCGCTCACTTCCCGCATGAGCTCGGACATCCGTACGTCCAGCGCGTCGCAGATGGCGGAGAGCAGCTCGGAGGAAGCCTCCTTCTGCCCCCGCTCCACCTCGGAGAGATAGCCGAGTGAGACTCGGGCGGACGAGGAGACTTCGCGCAGAGTACGGCCCTGGCGCTGGCGCTGCCGACGCAGCACGTCACCCAGCAGGCGACGGAGCAGAATCATCGGTGGCTCCCTCCTCGGACCGCGTAGCCGCATCCATTACGCCCCACCGTACCGCCTTGCGCCGCGGCCGTGCGGGGAGCGATGTCGTGTTCACTCAGGGCTGCAAACATCAAAACCCCCCGTTCCGTTCCGTATCCTGTGCCCGCTCATTCCCGGTCTGTTCGCCCGCCAGCTCCGTCAGGAGCAGTGCGAGTACGCTCCGTACACTCTCTCTACGAATTTCCGCGCGGTCGCCGTTCAACCGCAGACCCTCCACTTTTCCGCCGCCGGCAGAACCGGAATCCTGGGCGAACGGCCCGTCCACGGCGACGAAGACCGTTCCGACTTCCTGTCCGTCCTGCGGATCGGGACCCGCGACACCGGTGGTCGCGATGCCCCAGTCGGTGCCGAGCGCCTTGCGGACGCCGACCGCCATCTGGGCCGCGACCTGCGGATCCACCGCACCTCGCGCCGCCAGCAGGGTGGCGTCGACGCCGAGCAGTTCATGCTTCAGCTCGGTGGCGTAGGCGGTCACCGAACCCCGGAAGACCTTGGACGCCCCGGGTACCGACGTGATCTCCGCCGCCACGAGGCCACCGGTCAGCGACTCCGCGACGGCGAGCGTCTCGCCCTTCACTGTGAGTAGTCGCACCACGTCGGTAGCCGTGGAACTCACGCTTCCTTCTCCTCCAACGCGGCCTTGCGCTCGGCGATTCCCTGCCTGCGCAGCACAATGGCCTGTTTCACATAGTCCAGCCCGGTCACCACGGTCAGCACGACGGCCGCGGCCATCACCCACCACCGCAGAGTGGCGAGCCACCCGGTCAGCGCCAGCACGTACATGCCCACCGCCACGCCCTGGGTGAGCGTCTTGAGCTTGCCTCCCCGGCTGGCGGGGATGACGCCGTAGCGGATGACGAGGAAACGCAGCAGGGTGATCCCCAGTTCCCGCCCGAGGATGACGCCGGTCACCCACCACGGCAGATCACCGAGGGCGGACAGGCAGATCAGCGCCGCTCCCATGATCGCCTTGTCGGCGATGGGGTCGGCGATCTTCCCGAAGTCCGTGACCAGGTTGTAGGCGCGCGCCAGGTGACCGTCGAAGAGGTCGGTGATCATGGCGATGGCGAAGGCGGCCCAGGCGAGGGAGCGCCATGCCGGGTCGTAACCGCCGTCCGCGAGCATCAGCGCGACGAACGCCGGCACCAGGATCAGCCGGAGCATGGTCAGCAGGTTGGCGATGTTCCAGACGCTGGCCTGGTTGACGGCCGCCGCCGCCAGCTTCGCGCCCCGCGGGGGCTTGTCGTCGCCCTGGGCCTGCGCCCCGGCGGCATCGGCGCCGGTCGCGTCCTCGCGCACGAGGGCCTCGCCCGCATCCGCACCGGACGCCCCGCTCCCGGCCGGCGGTGCGGCCGCGTGCCCCGCCACCGCCCCGGGAGCCTTCTCCGCGGCCGCGGCCGCCGCACCGGCGGCGGTCCTCCTCGCGCCGGAGGAGCCTCCCGCCGCGGATGCCGGGACACCGGTCATCTGCCCGCCTCCTCACTCGACGAAGGCGACGTGAACGAACTCGGGATCGGCTCGGCCACCAGGTCGACACCTTCCGTACCGACCACCTTCGCCTCGACCATACGGCCGGCGCGCAGTCCGGCGCCGCTCGTGAGGAGCACCTGGCCGTCCGTCTCGGGCGCCTGGTGCGCCGCGCGGCCGTACACGCCGTCCTCGTCGTCGACGGACTCCACGAGGACGTGGACGGTCTCGCCGACCCGCTCCTCGGCGCGCTGCGAGACGAGTTCCTCGGCGAGCCGGGAGACGCGGCCAAGCCGCTCGGCGACGACGTCCTCGTCGAGCTTGTTGTCGTAGCCCGCCGCCTCGGTGCCCTCCTCGTCGGAGTAGCCGAAGACGCCGATGGCGTCCAGCCGCGCGCCGTTCAGGAAGCGCTCCAGCTCGGCGAGGTCGGCCTCGCTCTCACCGGGGAAGCCGACGATGAAGTTGGAGCGCACACCGGCCTGGGGGGCCTTGGAGCGGATCGTGTCGAGCAGTTCCAGGAAGCGGTCGGTGTCGCCGAAGCGGCGCATCGCGCGCAGCACACCGGGCGCGGAGTGCTGGAAGGACAGGTCGAAGTAGGGCGCGACCTTCGGGGTCGAGGTCAGCACGTCGATGAGGCCGGGCCGCATCTCGGCCGGCTGGAGGTAGCTGACGCGCACCCGCTCGATGCCGTCGACCTCGGCGAGCTCCGGCAGCAGCGACTCCAGCAGGCGGATGTCGCCCAGGTCCTTGCCGTAGGAGGTGTTGTTCTCGGAGACCAGCATCACCTCCTTCACGCCCTGCTCGGCGAGCCACCGCGTCTCGTTGAGGACGTCGGAAGGCCGGCGCGAGATGAAGGAGCCGCGGAAGGACGGGATGGCGCAGAACGTGCAGCGCCGGTCGCAGCCGGAGGCCAGCTTCACGGAGGCGACCGGGGAGCCGTCCAGTCGGCGGCGCAGGGGCGCACGCGGGCCGGAGGCCGGGGCGAGCCCTTCCGGGAGGTCGGCCGGGGCGTGCCCGGGCAGCGCGACCTCCGTGGCGGACCCCTGCCGCTCGGCCGGGCTGATCGGCAGCAGCTTGCGCCGGTCGCGCGGGGTGTGCGAGGCGTGGATGCCGCCGTTGAGGATGGTCTGGAGGCGGTCGGAGATGTCCGCGTAGTCGTCGAAGCCGAGCACGCCGTCCGCCTCGGGCAGGGCCTCGGCGAGCTCCTTGCCGTACCGCTCGGCCATGCAGCCCACCGCCACGACGGCCTGGGTTCTGCCATGGCCCTTGAGGTCGTTGGCCTCCAGGAGGGCGTCGACGGAGTCCTTCTTGGCGGCCTCGACGAAGCCACAGGTGTTCACGACGGCGACGTCGGCTTCCTCGGCGTCCTCCACGAGCTGCCAGCCGTCCGCCTCCAAACGGCCTGCGAGCTCCTCCGAGTCCACCTCGTTACGGGCGCAGCCAAGGGTGACCAGTGCGACGGTACGGCGTTCAGGCATGGGCTCTAGACTACTTCGTCCCGCTGACACCCCACGTCGACGGGGTTGGCCGAGCCCGGCCAACCCCGTAGTCGCGGCAACCTTCCGGGCTCGTCACCCGGCCTGCGGGTCACCCTTGGTGTACGTCAGGCGCTCGACGGCGCCGGGCTGGAAGTCGTCGTCGATCTTCTTGCCGTTGACGAAGAGGTCGATCGCCCCCGCGTCGCCGAGGACGAGGTGGATCTTGGAGCTGTCCTGGAAGGTCTTGGAATCGCCCTGCTTGAGGACGCCGTCGAAGACCATCCGGTTGTTGTGGTCGCGGGCGCCGATCCAGCTGCGGCCGTCGGCGGCGACCACGCGGACCGTCACCTTGTCCTGCGGCGCGGCCGCGATGGCGCTGTCGGACGGTTCGGGTGCGGTGTCGGTGGGCTTGTCGGTCTTGGTGGTCGGGGAGGCGGAGTCGCTGGGCGTGGAGCCCTCGGCGACGTTCGCCTCGCTGCCGCCGTCGTCGCCGCCCTGGAACATGGTGAACCCGACGAAACCGATCACGGCGACGATCGCGGCGACCATCGCCGCGGTCCAGTTGGGTCCCCGTCGCTCCGGACGGATGCGCTCCGCCTCGAAGAGGGGGGCTGCCGGGGTCGGTGCCGGGCGCCCGCCGTGCTCGTCGCCGAACTGGGCGAGCAGCGGCTCCGGGTCGAGGTGGACGGCCTTGGCGAGGGTCCTGATGTGCCCACGGGCGTAGACGTCACCCCCGCACGGGGTGAAGTCGTCCGCCTCGATGGCGTGCACGATGTTCATACGGACCCGGGTGGCGCTGCTGACGTCGTCGACGGTCAGCCCGGCGGCGATACGAGCCTGCTGCAGGGCACGGCCGATGGAGGGGCGGGCTTCCTCGCGGTCTTCTTCGACGCGCTCGTCTTCGAACGGACGCTCGTCTTCAGGGGAGTTGCCGATGGACACGGGGGCGCCTTTCGAGCGTATAGCCGCCTGTGCTGGAGGTTCAGTCTAGGGGGGGTGCAAAAGGGTGGGGCAACCGGGCGGTGTCACTTTGTACGCCATCGGAATGGCCCGACATTCCGATGGTGGGGTCACTGCTTTTCGCTTCGCTCAACTTGACGTACGCCGAAGGGAAACGGTTGCTCGATGATCCCTCACGGATACGTCACGATCCGGACACCCGATTGCCGTACACGCCGGGCGAGTCGGCCACCGTGTCCCGGTTCCCTACCCTTCAGACTCCCCCCGGATCAGCGCGAGCACGCCATCCAGCTCATCAGGCTTCACAAGAACGTCACGAGCCTTCGAACCCTCGCTCGGCCCGACGATGTTCCGGGACTCCATGAGGTCCATCAGCCGGCCGGCCTTGGCGAAGCCGACGCGCAGCTTGCGCTGGAGCATGGACGTCGACCCGAACTGCGTGGAGACGACCAGTTCGGCCGCCTGGCACAGCAGGTCGAGGTCGTCGCCGATGTCCTCGTCGATCTCCTTCTTCTGCTTGGTGCCCACGACGACGTCGTCCCGGAAGACCGGGGCCATCTGGTCCTTGCAGTGCTGGACGACGGCCGCGACCTCGGCCTCGGTGACGAAGGCGCCCTGCATACGGGTGGGCTTGTTGGCCCCCATGGGCAGGAAGAGCCCGTCGCCCTTGCCGATGAGCTTCTCGGCGCCGGGCTGGTCGAGGATGACCCGCGAGTCGGCCAGCGAGGAGGTGGCGAAGGCGAGCCGGGAGGGCACGTTCGCCTTGATCAGACCGGTGACGACGTCGACCGACGGCCGCTGCGTGGCGAGCACCAGGTGGATGCCGGCCGCACGCGCGAGCTGCGTGATGCGCACGATCGCGTCCTCGACGTCCCGGGGCGCCACCATCATCAGGTCGGCCAGCTCGTCGACGATCACCAGCAGGTAGGGATACGGCTGGAGCTCGCGCTCACTGCCCTCGGGCGGCTTGACCTTGCCCTCGCGCACGGCCTTGTTGAAGTCGTCGATGTGCCGGTAGCCGTAGGCGGCCAGGTCGTCGTAGCGCAGGTCCATCTCGCGCACGACCCACTGGAGCGCCTCGGCGGCCCGCTTGGGGTTGGTGATGATCGGCGTGATCAGGTGCGGGATGCCCTCGTAGGCGGTCAGCTCGACCCGCTTGGGGTCGACGAGGATCATCCGGACGTCCTCGGGGGTCGCCCGCATCATGACCGAGGTGATCAGGCAGTTGATGCAGGAGGACTTGCCGGAGCCGGTGGCGCCGGCGACCAGCATGTGCGGCATCTTCGCCAGCGAGTGCATGACGTAGCCGCCCTCGACGTCCTTGCCGAACGCGACCAGCATCGGGTCGTCGTCCTCCGCGGACTCCGCCAGGCGCAGCACGTCACCGAGGTTGACCATCTCCCGGTCGGTGTTCGGGATCTCGATGCCGACCGCGGACTTGCCGGGGATCGGGCTGATGATCCGCACGTCCGGGCTGGCGACCGCGTAGGCGATGTTCTTGGCCAGCGCGGTGATCCGCTCGACCTTCACGGCGGGGCCGAGCTCGACCTCGTAGCGCGTGACCGTCGGCCCGCGGGTGAAGCCGGTGACGCTGGCGTCCACCTTGAACTCGGTGAAGACGTTGGTCAGCGCGGCGACTATGACGTCGTTGGCGGCGCTGCGGGCCTTGCCCGGGCCGCCGCGCTCCAGCAGGTCGAGCGACGGCAGCGCGTACGTGATGTCGCCGGAGAGCTGGAGCTGCTCGGCACGCGGGGGCAGGTCGCGGGGCTCGGCGGGCGGCGCCTTGGTGAGGTCGCGCACGCCGGCCCTGGGCTTCTGCGGAGCCGGCTCGTCCTGCTGCGGCGGCTGCTCCGGCCGCGGTTCGTCCCGCTGGGGCCGGGCGGCCGGGACGGGCGTCGGCGTGGTCGGCTCCCGGTCACCCACCCGGACGCCCTGGGTGAGGTCGGCGACGACGGGAGAGGGCGGCATGCCGTGCAGCACGGCGCCGTCGAGCGCGGCCGCGGCCGCCGCGGCGACGTCCACGGCGTCCCTGGGCCGGTCCATGTCGGGCTGCGGCACGGCCGAGCGCCGTGGACGGCCCCGGCGCCGCGTGAGGGCCTCCTGCTCGGCGCTGTCGGGGTCGTACGCCGCGGGCGCCGGCGCCCGCCTGCCGCGCGGGCGCGCGGGCAGCGCCTCGCGCCACTGTTCCTCGTAGCGCTCGTCGTCGTCCTCCACATAGCCGTACGCGTCCTCCGCGGGGTCGCGCAGGATGCCGAGCCGCACCCCCAGCAGCCGCAGCCGCTGCGGGATGGCGTTGACCGGCGTGGCCGTGACGACCAGCAGCCCGAAGATCGTCAGCAGCACCAGCAGCGGCACCGCCAGCACATCGCCCATGGCGTACGACAGCGGTGTCGCCATCGCCCAGCCGATCAGCCCGCCGGCGTCCCTTATCCCCTGCATGCCGTCGCCGCGCGCGGGTGAACCGCAGGCGATGTGGATCTGGCCGAGCACGCCGATGACGAGCGCGGACAGGCCGATGACGATGCGCCCGTTGGCCTCGGGCTTCTCCGGGTGGCGGATGAAGCGGACGGCGATGACGGCGAGCAGTATCGGCACGAGCAGGTCGAGCCGGCCGAAGGCGCCGGTCACCAGGATCTCGACCAGATCGCCCACCGGGCCCTTCAGGTCGGCCCAGGTGCCGGCGGCGACGATCAGCGCGATGGCGAGCAGCAGCAGGGCGACACCGTCCTTGCGGTGGGCCGGGTCGAGGTTCCTGGCGCCCTGCCCTATGCCGCGGAAGACGGCGCCGACGGCGTGCGCCACGCCGAGCCAGACGGCGCGCACCAGCCGGTAGACGCCGCCGGTGGGGCTCGGCGCCGGTCTGGGCGCGACCTTCCTGGCCGCGGCCTTCCTGGCGGGCGCCTTCTTCGCGGGAGCCTTTTTGGCAGCGGCCTTCTTCGCCGGGGCCTTCGCGGAAGCGGCCGCCTTCTTCGCCGGCGGCTTCTTGGCTGCGGAGGGACGTGAGGCCATGGGTGTGAGGTTACCGGTGGAGACGACCGGGGACACGTGTGCCTGCTGCTTCACCCGTTCGTGTCGCTCCGGGAGAGGCGCGGAACTGACGCGCGGTCATGGACGGGCAACGCCGCGTCCGGCTGCGTCAGTTCTGCGAGGACACCGAGGAGGAGGTGCTTCCGGTGCCCGGCTCCAGCGCGTCCAGCGCCCGCCGCAACCCCGTGAGCTTGCGCTCCAGATGGGCCGCCGTGGCCACCGCTGCGGCGTCCGTGGACTCGTCGTTGAGCTGCTTGGTCAGCGCCTCGGCCTGCTCCTCGACCGCGGCCAGCCGCGCGGAGAGCTCCGCGAGCAGCCCGGCCGACTCCTTGGCCTCGCCGCCCGCTTCCTTGCCGCCGCCCTCCAACTGCAGCCGCAGCAGCGACGCCTGCTCACGCAGCTGGCAGTTCTTCATGTACAGCTCGACGAAGACGGAGACCTTCGCGCGCAGCACCCACGGGTCGAACGGCTTGGAGATGTAGTCGACCGCGCCCGCCGCGTATCCGCGGAAGGTGTGGTGCGGGCCGTGGTTGATCGCCGTGAGGAAGATGATCGGGATGTCCCGGGTCCGCTCGCGCCGCTTGATGTGCGCGGCCGTCTCGAAGCCGTCCATGCCCGGCATCTGGACGTCCAGCAGGATCACCGCGAAGTCGTCCGTGAGCAGCGCTTTGAGCGCTTCCTCCCCGGACGATGCCCGCACCAGCGTCTGATCGAGCGCAGAGAGGATCGCCTCCAGCGCAAGCAGATTCTCCGGCCGGTCATCGACCAGGAGGATCTTGGCCTTCTGCACCATGGCCCGCCCTCCTCGCCCCGGCGTGGGGCCTCCCCTGTCCGCAGGACCTGAGGATGCACCGGTGGGTGCCGCCCCAGGGGACGACTCCCTTGCGCCGCCCGTCCTTGTGCCGGTCATCGTAGCCGCACCCCGCCCGTCGCCACACCCTGTCACCGTGATGTCACTGTGCACGTAGCAGAAACGCAGCAGGAGACCAGAAGGTTCCCCGGAACTCGTACTTCTACACGACTATGCGCACACCGAGTCGGCAACTCCGCGTGAACACCGAACCTGCCCGGCACGGTCGCGCCACGGTCCGATGTTCCCCTCATTCCCCTCGCATCCACTGATCCATCACCGTCAGCAGGTGATCGGGGTCCACCGGCTTCGTGACGTAGTCGGAGGCGCCCGACTCGATCGCCTTCTCGCGGTCGCCCTTCATCGCCTTGGCGGTCAGCGCGATGATCGGCAGCCCGGCGAACTGCGGCATCCTGCGGATCGCCGTGGTCGTCGCGTACCCGTCCATCTCGGGCATCATGATGTCCATCAGGACGACCGCCACGTCGTCGTGCTGCTCCAGGACCTCGATGCCCTCACGGCCGTTCTCCGCGTACAGCACGGACAGGCCGTGCTGCTCCAGCACGCTCGTCAGCGCGAAGACGTTGCGGATGTCGTCGTCGACGATCAGGACCTTCTCGCCGCCGAACCGGATGCCCCGCTGCGGCCTCGGCGCCACCTCCCGCTCGGCGGGCATCCACTGCTCGGGCTGGGCCGGGCGCGCCTCCAGCTCGGGCATCCTGCGCCGCCGCCGGAACAGGGCCGCGGGCCCGTTCTGCGTCTCGCGGTACGACGTCACCTCGGCCGGCGTCTCCACCTCCGCGTCGGACGGCTCGGCGAGGTCGGCCTTCGAGGCCACCAGGTCACCGGCCTCCAGGGCGGGCAGCTGCTGCTGGTAGCCCTGCGGCGGCAGCTCGCTCGGGTGCAGCGGCAGGTACAGCGTGAACGTCGAGCCCCGGCCCGGCTCGCTCTGCGCGTGGATCTCACCGCCCAGCAGCTGCGCGATCTCCCGCGAGATGGACAGCCCCAGGCCCGTACCGCCGTACTTGCGGCTGGTCGTGCCGTCGGCCTGCTTGAACGCCTCGAAGATCACCCGCATCTTGCTGGAGGCGATGCCGATCCCGGTGTCGGTCACCGAGAACGCGATCAGACCGGCGTCCGGGTCGGTCAGCGACCCCGTCTCCAGCAGCTGCTCCCGGATCTTCTGCGGCACGTCGTCCCGCGCCGGCCTGATGACCAGCTCCACCGAACCGGAGTCGGTGAACTTCACCGCGTTGGACAGCAGGTTGCGCAGCACCTGCAGCAGCCGCTGCTCGTCGGTGTGCAGCGTGGCGGGCAGCTCCGGGGAGACCCGCACGGACAGGTCCAGGCCCTTCTCCGCGGTCAGCGGCCGGAAGGTCGCCTCCACGTAGTCCACGAGCTGGACCAGCGCGATCCGTGTCGGGGAGACGTCCATCTTGCCCGCCTCGACCTTCGACAGGTCGAGGATGTCGTTGATGAGCTGCAGCAGGTCCGAACCGGCTCCGTGGATCGTCTCGGCGAACTCCACCTGCTTCGGGGAGAGGTTCCCCTCGGCGTTGTCGGCGAGCAACTTGGCCAGGATCAGCAGCGAGTTGAGCGGCGTGCGCAGCTCGTGCGACATGTTCGCCAGGAACTCGCTCTTGTAGCGCATCGACACCGCGAGCTGCTCGGCGCGCTCCTCCAGGACCTGCCGCGCCTCCTCGATCTCGGTGTTCTTCACCTCGATGTCGCGGTTCTGCTGCGCCAGCAGCTCGGCCTTCTCCTCCAGTTCGGCGTTGGACGCCTGCAGCGCCTTCTGCCGCTGCTCCAACTCCGCGCTGCGCTCACGCAGTTGCTCGGTCAGCTCCTGCGACTGGGCCAGCAGCAGCTCCGTCTTGGTGTTGACGGAGATGGTGTTGACGCTGGTGGCGATCATCTCCGCGATCTGGTTCAGGAAGTCCTTCTGGATCTGCGTGAACGGCGTGAACGACGCCAGCTCGATGACGCCGAGCACCTTCCCCTCGAACAGCACCGGCAGCACGATCACCTGCGCGGGCGGCGCCTCGCCGAGCCCCGAGGAGATCTTCAGGTAGCCGCTGGGCGCGTTCTCCACGAGGATCGTGCGCTTCTCCGTGGCGGCCGTCCCGATCAGCGCCTCACCGGGCCGGAACGACGTCGGCATGGAGCCCATCGAGTAGCCGTAGCTGCCGAGCATGCGCAGCTCGTACTGGTCCTCGTCCGCGGCGTTCATGTCCTCGCCGTCGACCAGCGGCATGGCCAGGAAGAACGCGCCGTGCTGGGCCGAGACGACCGGCGTCAGCTCGCTCATGATCAGCGAGGCCACGTCCTCCAGGTCCCGGCGGCCCTGCATCAGCGCCGAGATCCGGGCCAGGTTGCCCTTGAGCCAGTCCTGCTCCTTGTTGGCGATCGTGGTGTCGCGCAGGTTGGCGATCATCTTGTTGATGTAGTCCTGCAGCTCCTGGATCTCCCCGGAGGCGTCCACGTCGATCTTCAGGTTGAGATCGCCCCGGGTCACCGCGGTCGCCACGCGCGCGATGGCCCGCACCTGCCGGGTCAGGTTCCCGGCCATCTCGTTCACGGACTCGGTCAGGTCCCGCCAGGTGCCGTCCACGTCACGCACGCGTGCCTGGCCGCCCAGCTGCCCCTCCGTGCCCACCTCGCGGGCGACCCGGGTGACCTCCTCGGCGAAGGAGGACAGCTGGTCGACCATCGTGTTGATGGTCGTCTTCAGCTCCAGGATCTCGCCGCGCGCGTCGATGTCGATCTTCTTCGTCAGGTCACCCTTGGCGATGGCCGTGGTCACCATGGCGATGTTGCGCACCTGACCGGTCAGGTTGGACGCCATCTGGTTCACGGACTCCGTCAGGTCCTTCCACGTGCCGGCCACACCCGGCACGTGCGCCTGCCCGCCGAGGATGCCGTCCGTGCCCACCTCACGGGCCACCTTGGTGACCTGCTCGGCGAACGAACTCAGCGTCTTCACCATCGTGTTGATGGTGTCGGCGAGCTGCGCGACCTCACCGCGCGCCTCGATGGTCACCTGCCGCGTCAGGTCACCGTTGGCGACGGCGGCCGAGACCTGGGAGATGTTCCGCACCTGGGTGGTGAGGTTCTTGGCCATCAGGTTGACGTTGTCGCTCAGGTCCTTCCAGATACCGGTGACACCCGGCACGTGCGCCTGACCGCCCAGAATGCCCTCGGTGCCCACCTCACGGGCCACCCGCGTCACCTGCTCGGCGAAGGAGGACAGCTGGTCGACCATCGTGTTGACGGTCGTGACCAGCTCCAGGATCTCGCCCTTGGCGTCGACGGTGATCTTCTTCGACAGATCGCCCCGGGCCACCGCGGTCGTGACCTCGGCGATGTTGCGCACCTGGATGGTCAGGTTGTTGGCCATGCCGTTCACCGACTGGGTGAGGTCCTTCCAGGTGCCGGAGACGCCCTGCACCTCGGCCTGGCCGCCCAGGATGCCCTCGGTGCCCACCTCGCGGGCCACTCGCGTGACCTCCTGGGCGAACGACGACAGCTGGTCCACCATCGTGTTCAGGGTGTTCTTCAGCTCCAGGATCTCCCCGCGCGCGTCCACGGTGATCTTCTGGGAGAGGTCACCCCGGGCCACCGCGGTCGCCACCTGGGCGATGTTGCGCACCTGCGCGGTGAGGTTCCCGGCCATGCCGTTCACCGAGTCGGTCAGGTCGCGCCACACACCGGCGACCCCGGGCACCTGCGCCTGACCGCCCAGCCGCCCGTCCGTACCCACCTCGCGGGCCACCCGCGTCACCTGCTCGGCGAAGGCCGAGAGCTGGTCGACCATCGTGTTGATGGTGTTCTTCAGCTCCAGGATCTCCCCGCGCGCGTCCACGTCGATCTTCTGCGACAGGTCGCCCCGCGCCACGGCCGTCGTCACCTGGGCGATGTTGCGCACCTGGGAGGTGAGGTTGCCGGCCATCGAGTTGACGGAGTCGGTGAGCTCCTTCCAGGTGCCCGACACGCCGTCGACGCGGGCCTGACCGCCGAGCCGGCCCTCCGTGCCCACGTCCCGGGCCATCCGCGTCACCTGGTCGGCGAAGCTCGACAGCTGGTCCACCATCGTGTTCACGGTGTTCTTCAGCTTGAGCATCTCGCCGGAGACGTCGACCGTCACCTTCTGCGACAGATCGCCGTTGGCCACCGCCGTCGTCACCTGCGCGATGTTGCGCACCTGACCGGTGAGGTTGCGGAACGCCGTGTTGACGGAGTCCGTCAGGTCCTTCCACGTCCCCGCCGCGCCCGGCACCTGCGCCTGGCCGCCCAGCTCGCCCTCGACACCGATCTCCCGCGCCACACGCGTCACTTCGGCACCGAAGGCGGACAACTGGTCCACCATCGTGTTGACGGTGTTCTTCAACTCCAGCATCTCGCCGGCCACGTCGACGGTGACCTTCTGCGACAGATCGCCGTTGGCCACGGCCGTCGTCACGGCGGCGATGTCCCGCACCTGAGTGGTCAGGTTCCGGAAGACCGTGTTCACCGAGTCGGTGAGGTCCTTCCACGTCCCCGCCGCGCCCGGCACGTTCGCCTGACCGCCCAGCCGCCCCTCGGCACCGACCTCGTTGGCCACGCGCGTGACCTCGTCCGCGAAGATCCGCAGCGTCTCGGTCATCTGGTTGATCGTGTCCGCCAGCTGCGCGACCTCGCCGCGCGCCGGGACGGTCACCTTGCGCGACAGGTCGCCGTTGGCCACCGCCGTCGTCACCTCGGCGATCCCGCGCACCTGGGCCGTGAGGTTCCCGGCCATGGTGTTCACCGAGTCGGTGAGTTCCTTCCACACCCCGTCGACCCCGGGCACCTGCGCCTGACCGCCCAGCGCGCCCTCGGTGCCCACCTCACGGGCCACCCGGGTCACCTCGGAGGAGAACGCCGACAGCTGGTCCACCATCGTGTTGACGGTGTTCTTCAGCTCCAGCATCTCGCCGGCCACCTGAACGGTGACCTTCCGCGACAGATCACCCTTGGCGACCGCCGTCGTCACCAGCGCGATGTCCCTCACCTGAGCGGTCAGCCGGTTCGCCATCGTGTTGACGGAGTCGGTGAGGTCCCGCCACGAACCCGACATGCCACGCACGCGTGCCTGGCCACCCAGCTTGCCCTCGGTGCCCACCTCGCTGGCCACGCGCGTGACCTCGTCGGTGAACGTCGACAGCTGGTCGACCAGGTTGTTGACGGTCCGCCCGACCTTCAGGAACTCGCCCCGCAGCGGCTGGCTGTTCCCGTCCGCCACCTGCGTGCGCAACTCCATGCGCGGCGACAGATCACCCTCCGCCACCGCCGACAGCACCCGGCCGACCTCGGAGACCGGCCGCACCAGGTCGTCCACCAGGGCGTTCGAGTGGTCGATCGCGGTCGCCCAGGAACCCTCGCAGGCACCCGTCTCCAGCCGCTCGGTCAGCTTGCCCTCGCGGCCCACCATCCGCCGCACCCGCGACAGCTCGCCCGTCAGGTGCAGATTGCGGTCGGCCACCTCGTTGAAGACGGCCGCGATCTCGGCCATCACGCCGTCGCCGGACACCGTGAGCCGCTTGCGGAAGTTCCCGTCCCGCATCGACACCAGGGCGGCCATCAGGCGGTTCAGGGCCGCCGTGTCCACCTCGGTCGTTCCGTTGCGGGCCTTGCCCTGGTTGCTCGGGGACTGTCCGCCTTTCGCGCGCGTCTTCGTGCCACGCGTCGCTGCGCCAGACTCCACTGTGTCCCTCCCGCAGGGGTCGACCGTCACTCTGTGCTCGCGGTACCGCTCGGCGTACCAGTTACTACTGCGTATTCTCTGCCCTGCACACCAGGCCGGTTCCAGGGGGCTGCTGCCCGCCGTACGCCTTGTGCACTCAGCCTGCCCGGACCTTCACAAGAAGCCTGCCCAGTGTTTCACCCCGGCCGAACCAGGCCATAACAGTTCGGCAGCTTCGCACATCGTCCGCACACCCTCCGGACGGAAACACTGCAGACCGGCATCCGCATGGACCGCGAAGGTAAGTAACCTTGCATCCGGCTGTCCAGCCACGCCGGTCCGTCCGGCCTGGGCGGTGGCACGAAGACGAGCGGGCATCGGAGGGGCGGCCGCACACATGACCACCGGACTGATCCCGGGGGGACAGCCCCCGGACCCCGGGCCGACGGGCGGACTGCCGCAGCAGCGGCGCGAGCCGGTCGGCCCCGCAGCCCAGCACGTCGAGAACCGGTCGAGGAGTTCTGTGATCACCGCGCGCGCGGCCGCCAGTTTCGAGCCCGTCGGGCGCTCGGTCGCGAGCGCCCGCTCCTTCGTCCGCGACACGCTCCAGGGCTGGGGCTTCGCCGACATCGTCGACGACGCCGTGGTTCTCACCAGCGAACTGGTCACCAACGCCGTGGTCCACGCCGGCACCTCCGCCGACGTGCTGTGCCTGCGCAGCGACGAGGGCGTGCGCATCGAGGTCGCCGACCGCTACCCCGAGCGCGAGGTCCCCCTCCAGGGCACGGCGATCAACATGGGCAGCCCCGACCGCGAGGGCGGCCGCGGCCTGCAACTGTGCGCGGCCCTCGCCGGCCGCTGGGGCGTCGAGTACACCCCCGCCCACAAGACCGTCTGGTTCCAGCTCGACCTGCCCGCCCGCACGGTCGGCACCCGCGCCGCCGGCCCCGCCCTCCCGGCCGACCTGCTGCCCCTCGCCGACAGCCGGGTCCGCGTGGCCGTCGTCCAGGTCGACCGCACCGGCCACATCAGCGCCTGGAACGAGGACGCCGAGGAACTCTTCGGCTACCCGGCCGAGCAGGTCACCGGCAAGCCCCTCACCGACCTCGCCGCCTGGCCGCACACCCCCGGCACGAGCACGGGCATCGCCGAGGCACTCCGACTCTCCCGCTGGGAGGGCAGCTACGGCATCCGTGACGCGAGCGGCCGCGTCACCCCGGTGTACGCCTCCCACCTGCGCGTCCGCGACACCGGCGGCGAACCGTCAACCGTGTGCCTCCTCGTACGTGACCACGAACGGGCCGTTCTGCAGACGCCCCTGCGCGGCCCCGCCACCGACACGTCGACCGGCTCCGAGGGACAGAGCACCGACCCCTTCGAGGTGTTCATCGGCTCCCCCGCCCCCGACGACCTCGACGGCCTCCTCCAGCGCACCGTCGAGCGCGCCCGCGACATGCTCGACGGCGACTCGGCCTTCCTGCTGCTCGCCACGGACGACGAGACGGAACTGGAGGTCCGCGCCTCCACCGGCCTCCCCTCGGCCCGCCAGCGCTTCGCCCGCGTCCCCGTCGAGGCGGGCACCGGCCGCTACGGCTCCGCCCGCATGCCGGCCGTCCACGACGACCTCACGGCGGTCGCCGGCGCGGTGCCCCTGCTCAACGGCACGGGCATGCGCTCGGTCGTCACGGTCCCGCTGAAGGTGGAGGGCCGCCTCACGGGCTCCCTCGGAGTCGCCGCCGAGGCCCCCGGCAGATACTCCAACGAGGAGGCCCTGCGCCTGCAGTTCGCCGCGGACCGTATCGCCCTGGCCGTCGAATCGGCCCGCCTGGGCGAGCTGGAACGCCTGCGCCGCGGCTCCCTCAGCTTCCTCGTCGAGGCCTCCGACCTGCTGGCCGGCACGCTCGACCGCGACCAGACCCTGGCCCTGATGGCCCAGATGACCGTCCCGACCCTCGCCACCTGGTGCGCCGTCTACACGATCGCCGACCAGGCCTCCGAGCCGTACCTGTCCTACGTCCTGCACGAGGACGAGGAACTCATCGACGGCATCAAGTCCCTGCTGTCCAAGGTCCCGCCGCCCGACCCGGTCCCCACGCCCGGCGCCCGCGTCTGGACGGCCCCCGGCGAGATCGCCCACCAGGCCGCGCTGCGCAGTTCCATGCGCAGCCTCGGCCTCAGCGGCGGCCCCACCCGCCAGGTCACCACGGGCATCGGCCCGACCCTCGCCACGGCCTCCGCCGTCGGCGGTGAGACGGTCGTCCTCCCCCTGGTCGCCCGCAACCGCGTCATCGGCATGCTCACGCTCGGCAAGCCCACCGACGAGCACTTCCGCCAGGAGATCCTGGAACTCGCCGAGGACCTCTCCCGCCGAGCCGCCCTGGCCCTGGACAACGCCCGCCTCTACTCCGAGCGCACGGCCATCAGCCAGTCCCTCCAGCGCAGCCTCCTCCCCCCGGAGCTCCCCTCGATCGAGGGCGTCGAGGTCGAGGTCATCTACCGCGCCGCCGGCGAGGGCAACGAGGTCGGCGGCGACTTCTACGACGTCTTCCCCATCCGCGACGGCGCCTACGGCTTCGCCATCGGCGACGTCTGCGGTACGGGCCCGAACGCGGCGGCGGTGACCGGCCTGGCCCGGCACGCCCTGCGCCTCCTCGCCCGCGAGGGCCTCAGCGGCCCCACGGTCCTTGAGCGCCTCAACTCCGCCATCCTCGACGAGGGCGCCCGCAGCCGCTTCCTCACGCTGCTCTACGGCGAGATGCGGCCGCAGGCAGACGGCAGCGCCGAACTGAAGGTCGTCTGCGCCGGCCACCCGCTGCCGCTGCGCCTGCGCCAGGACGGCACGGTCGAACCGGCCGCCGAACCCCAGCCGCTCCTCGGCGTCATCGAGGACCTGGAGCTCTACGAACAGACGGTCACCCTCGACCCGGGCGATGTCCTGCTGTGCGTCACGGACGGCGTCACCGAACGCCGCGAGGGCACCCGCATGCTGGGCGACGACGGCCTGGCCGACGTCCTCACGACGTGCACGGGCCTCACGGCCGGAGCGGTCGCGGCCCGCATCATGCGCGCGGTGGAGCGCTTCGCTTCGGACGCCCCGTCCGACGACATGGCGATCCTGGCCATGCGCGTCCCGGGTCTCCACAAGGACTAGGACAAGGGCTGGAACAGCGAAAAGGCCCCACCCGTGAGGGTGGGGCCTTTCTCGATGGAGCCCCCAAACGGAATCGAACCGTTGACCTTCTCCTTACCATGGAGACGCTCTACCGACTGAGCTATAGGGGCCTGTTGCTTTGCGGGCTTTCCCCCGCGGCAACGGAATAGATCATACCCCGAACAGACCCGTGCCCCCAACCACGTCAGAAGGCCGGCTGCAGCAACCCTCCGAGCGCGTTGCACGCCGACACGATCCGCTGCATGTCCCGCTTGGTCAGTGCCGCGTGCACCGGCAGGGCGAGCGTCTCGTCGGCAGCTCGCTCCGTCTCCGGCAGGGACACACAGCGCCGGAACTCGGGCAGCCTGTGCACCGGCGTCTTCACCGGGACCCGGGCCTCGACTCCCCTGGCCCGCACGGCCCGCGCGAAAGCGTCCCGATCGGGCCGCCCATTGCCCGGAACCCGCACCACGTACTGCTGGTACGTGTGCCCATCACCGTCATCGGGCGTCCGCACGCCCCGCAGTTTCGCGTCGAGATACGCCGCGCGCTCCCGACGCTGGGCTATCTCGTCGTACGGCGCCTCGGATTCGCCCTGTTCCAGCACGAGCAGTCCGTGCCGCTGGCCCACTCCGTGCAGTCGTGCGATGTCGGCGAGCCGGCCGAAGCGGTGCACGACCACGACGGCAGCGGTCCGCGGCGTCACCGCAGCCTCCACGGCAGAGGCATCCAGGCAGTAGGTCAGGGGATCGATGTCGGCGAACACCGGCAGCGCCCCGGCCATGGCCACGGCCTCGGCGACCTCGACGTTCCCGAAGGCCGGGACGACGACCTCGTCACCGAGTCCGACACCGGCGGCCCTGAGCATTGCAGCAGTACCCATGCTGTGGATGCTGGTAGCGCAACGTGAACTTCAAGTGACGCACAACAAAAAAGGGTTGGACCCAGAACCGAAGTTCCGGGTCCAACCCTTTCAATGATTGTTCGGCGGCGTCCTACTCTCCCACAGGGTCCCCCCTGCAGTACCATCGGCGCTGTAAGGCTTAGCTTCCGGGTTCGGAATGTAACCGGGCGTTTCCCCTACGCTATAACCACCGAAACACTATGAAACTGTTTCAGCCGCACCACGTGTGGCACGTGGGGCTGTTCGTGGTTTCAGAACCAACACAGTGGACGCGAGCAACTGAGGACAAGCCCTCGGCCTATTAGTACCGGTCAACTCCACACGTTACCGTGCTTC
>NZ_JBNCNM010000004.1:0-28057 GCF_049846985.1 Streptomyces sp. DT190
AGGGGCCGTGTCGGGGGGTGTCCGCCCGCAGCGGTTGGCGCGTCGACGAACAGCGAGTCGGTACGCAACCCCATCGCGCCGTTCCGAGGACGGACACCCCCCCGCCCCGGCCCCCCCCCCCCCCCCCCCCGGCGCGGCCCCGACCCACCCCCGGCGTCAGGCGAAAACACGACGCGCCCCACCCCACCCCCACCCGCACAGGCCGCCGCAGACACCCCCACCACCACGGGAACCGAACACCCACCCCGAACGTGTACCTGGACAGGGGTGGTACTCCACGCTGCGATCGGATCAAGATCCAGGCAAGCCCGGTGCGAATGTCAGTCCCGGCAGCGATACTTGCGGCGACGGATGACCATGGGGGAGGTCACAGTGACGCACACGCCGAAGAGCAGCACACCACCACCAGCGCGTTCCGGCCTGCCCATCCTCCCCGCCGTACCCGCGCAGGGCAGCCCCCCGGCACCCCAGGCCTTCCAATCGCCGCAGCCCACGCAGCAGCCGCAGCAACCGCAGCCCCCTCAGACCCCCCGCCGCACCGCCTTCGCCGAGGGCCTGGACCAGCTCCGCACCGCCGCCACGACGGAACCGGGCCGCCTCCGCATCATCGGCGCCCTCCTGGCCCTGCTCGTCATCGCCTTCGGCTCGGTCACGGCCTGGCAGATGACCGACCGCGCGGCCGCCGCCGACGACGTCCTCACCAGCAGCCAGCCCCTCACCTCCGACGCGGCCGACATCTACCGCTCCCTCGCGGACGCCAACACCGCCGCCTCCAGCGGCTTCCTCGCCGGCGGCCAGGAGTCGGCCACCACCCGCGACCGCTACGAGAAGGACATCCGCACCGCCGCGGAGAAACTCGTCAACGCGGCCGCCAACGCCGACCCCGACTCCCCCTCCACCGCGACGATCGCCGAGCTCAACCGGCTCCTCCCGGAGTACAAGGGCCTGATCGAACGCGCCCGCACCTACAACCGCCAGGGCTTCCCCGTCGGCGGCGCCTACCTGCGCTACGCCAACGAGAAGATGCAGCAGCAGATGCTCCCGGCGGCGGAGGACCTCTACACGAAGGAGAACCAGCGCCTGGAGGCGGACTACGCGGACGCCCGCCCCTACCCCTGGGCGGCCATCGCCCTCGGCGTCCTCGCCCTCGCCGCCCTCGCCTGGTCCCAGCACCGCAACTACCGCCGCACGAACCGGGTCCTGAACCACGGCCTGGTCGCGGCCACGGCCACCGCCACGGTCGTGCTGCTCTGGCTGGTCGTCGGCCACAGCGTCGCCCGCGCCGCCCTGGACGACTCCTACGACCACGGCGTCCGCTCCCTGACCGTGCTGCACGACGCCCGCATCGCCTCCCTGAAGGCGAGAGGCAACGAGAACCTCACGCTGGTGGCCCGGGGCGCGGAGACGAAGAAGGTCGGCGACCGCACCTACGACGCCTACGACTACGACTTCGGCGCGGACATCAAGGCCCTCGGCGCCCACCTCGCGGCCGCCGGGAAGCTCGCCGACGACACCTCGGGCGCACGCCCCGTCAGCACGGCCGTGGGCAACATGAAGGAGTGGCAGAAGCGCCACTCCGCAGCTCGCGAACAGGACGAGAACGGCAACTACCAGCAGGCGCTGGACCTGGTCATCGGCGCCAAGGGCGCGACGGGCGAGTGCTTCGACAGCGTCGACGCGAACCTGCGCGCGGCACTGGCGCACGAGGAGACCGAGTTCAAGCACGCGGCGGGCGAGGGCAGGGACGCGCTGACGGGCCTCCCGGCGGGTGCCGCGGTCCTGGCCGTCCTCGGCGCCGCGGGCGCGGTGCTCGGCATCGGCCGCAGGCTCTCGGAGTACCGGTGAACGGGCCGCGGGCGGAAGGAGGAGGCACGTTGCGAAGCAGTCTCAGGGGCTGGGGCGGAGTGACCGCGATGGCGATCGCCTGCGCCCTGGTGGCCGTCCTCGCGCTCTGTCTCCCGAAGTCCGCCGTGACCACCGACGCGTCCCGCGCGGCGGACGCCACGGCGGCCACCGCGAACCGCACCGCGACCGCGACCACCAAGACAGCGGCGGACGAGGACTGCGAGGACCCCGAGAAGCAGACCCTCTCCCCCTCCTCCGCCGACGGCCCCACGATCGAGGCGATCAAGAACCGCCCGGGCGAGAAGCGCAAGCTGGTCGTCGGCGTCGACCAGAACAGCTACCGCTGGGGCTACCGCAACCCCAACAGCGGCAAGACCGCGGAGCTCGAGGGCTTCGACATCGACCTGGTCCACCGCATCGCCGAGGAGATACTCGGCGACCCGAAGGCCGTCCAGTTCAAGGCGATCCCCACCGACCAGCGCATCCCGGCGATCCAGGACGGCCGCGTGGACATGGTCGTCCGCACGATGACGATCAACTGCTCGCGCGTCGAGGACGTCGCGTTCTCCGCGCCGTACTTCAAGACGGGCCAGCAGGTCCTCGCCCCGAAGTCCTCGTCCGTGACGGGCTACGACGCCTCGCTCGCCGGCAAAAGCGTGTGCACGGCGGCGGGTTCGACGGCGTACTCGACGCTGGAGGCGGACAAGGAGAGCGGCGACCTGCCCGCGACCACCGACATCTCCACCACCGTCCCGAACCAACTCGACTGCCTGGTGCGGCTGCAGCTCGGCGAGGTCGACGCGGTCGTCACGGACGGCGCCCTCGCGGCGAGCCAGGCGGCCCAGGATCCGACGGTCGAGCTCAAGGGTGACGCCTTCACTGCCGAGTACTACGGCGTGGCGATGAAGAAGGACGCCGACGACCTGGTACGCCGGGTCAACCGGATCCTGGTGGACTACCGCAAGGACACCGCGAACGGCTGGCAGGCGTCGTACGGGAAATGGCTGTCGGCGACACTGGGCAAGGATGCGAAGAAGTCGGAACCCCCGGCACCGCAGTACCTCCGCACCGGCTGAGGGCGGCCGAGACCGAGAGTGAACCAGCCCCCAACCCCCGACCGGCACAACCGCAGCGAGAGGTGATCGATGGGCGTCACGGGATCCGCCGGGCCGGTGATGGACCGGGACGAGGTGGACCGTGCGCTGGCGCGGCTCGGCGCGGAGCACGAGGCGATCGAGACCTCGCTCCTCGCCCTGCAGGACCACGCGGGCCGCAGACTCCTGGAGGGTGCCGAGCTCACCGGCGTGACCCGGGAGCGCTGGGCGTCCACGGAGGCGTCGATCACGCTGCTGTGGACGTACTTCGACGCGTACTCCGACGCGCTGCGCTCCGCCCGGGACATCCGGGCCCGCCGCCGCTGGTCCAGCCGCGAGGACCTGGTGGAGCTGACGGAGCTGCTGGGCGGCGAGTCCGTGACGGTCGCCGGCAGCGCCGCGGCGACCGCCAACGCCCCGACGCTGCACGGCGCCGCGGGCAAGCTCAGTGAGCGCTACTCGCTCGCCACACTCGTCGACCGGATGAACGAGCTGTACGCGACGAGCCTGGACATGGTGGTGGCCGCCGACGCGGTCTGGTCGGCGCTGCCGGCCCGGATCGACCTGCTGGCCGCCGAGCTCCAGCGCACGCGCCGGCTCGCGCACTCGGTCGGTGTGCGTCCCGGCGAGCATCCGGCCGGTGACGACCTGGAGCGCATCACCCGCACGCTGACGAAGCTGCGCGAGCAGGTGATCTCGGACCCGCTGGCGTTCTGGCAGCCCGCGGAGGGCAGTTCGGCGCCGGGCGGCGGCCGGCCCGACACGACGGTCTACGACCGCGAGGCGCGCGCCCTGGAGGACGTGCGGCGGGAGATCGACGCCGTCCTGACGGTCCGCCAGGACGCGGAGAAGCGGATCGTCGCGCTGCGGGACGTCCTCAGCCGCGCGGACCGCACGCTCGCCGAGGCGCGCACCGCGCGCGGCGAGGTCCTGGCGAAGATCGCCGCGACGGAGGTGCCGGTCGTCAGCGGCCCGCCGACGGTACTGCAGGAGCAGCTGGCGGCGGCCGCGGAGTACCGCCGGCAGGGGCAGTGGCACCGCCTGTCCCCGCTGCTGGAGTCGCTGGAGCAGAAGGCCGAGGACGAACTGCTGCGCGCCCGCGAGTCGTTGACGGCCGTCACGGCTCCCCTGGCGGTCCGCGCCGAGCTGCGCGGCCGGCTCGACGCGTACAAGGCGAAGGTCGCCCGGCACGGCCTGGCGGAGGACACGCTGCTGGTCGAGCGGTACGAGAAGGCGCGCCGCATGCTGTGGAGCGCCCCCTGCGACCTGCGCGCCGCCGAGCAGGCCGTGCTGCGCTACCAGTGGGCGGCCGCCGAGCTGCTCGGCGGCCCGCGCGCGCCGGACCAGGGTGTGCCCGAGGACGACCGGAGGGGGCCGGGCGCATGAGCGACGAGGGGGAGTCGATGAGTCAGGCACCGCAGGAACCACCGGGCCCCGCGCGCGCGTGCCAGCGCCCCGGCTGCGAGGGCGCGTACGAGGACGTGGGCGGCGGCGAGCTGTACTGCGACACCTGCGGGCTGGCCCCGGTCGTCGCGCCGGACGGCCTGGTCGGCTCGCCTCCCACCGGCATCACCGCCGGCGGCCGGGGCGGCTCCGGCGGCTCCCGCGGCTCCGCGGGCAGCTCCAGTTCCCGTACCAGCGGCCGCAGTTCCCGTACGTCGTCGCAGTCGTCGAAGTCGCGCCGGTCGGTGTCGGGGCGCCTGTCGCGGTCTCTGTCGGGCACGTCGACGGGCCGCTCGGTGTCGGTGCGCAGCTCCGGTTCGGCGGCCGGTTCGTCGTCCCGGGGGCGGCTGGGCGCCGGGCTGGTGCAGGTGCCGCCGATCCCGCGGCCCGACCCGCGCGGGATGGTCCTGGACCGTCCGGAGGTGCCCGAGCGGAAGCGGTTCTGCTCGCGCTCCGACTGCGGTGCGCCGGTGGGCCGGGCGCGCGGCGACCGGCCGGGGCGCACGGAGGGCTTCTGCACCAAGTGCGGCCACCCGTACTCGTTCGTGCCGAAGCTGAAGGCCGGGGACGTGGTGCACGGCCAGTACGAGGTGGTCGGCTGCCTCGCGCATGGCGGTCTCGGCTGGATCTACCTCGCCGTGGACCGGGCGGTCTCGGACCGCTGGGTGGTCCTCAAGGGCCTGCTGGACACGGGCGACCAGGACGCGATGGCGGCGGCGATCTCCGAGCGGCGCTTCCTGGCGGAGATCGAGCACGCCAACATCGTGCGGATCTACAACTTCGTGGAGCACCTGGACCAGCGCACGGGCTCGCTCGACGGCTACATCGTCATGGAGTACGTCGGCGGCAAGTCCCTGAAGGAGATCGCCAACGCCCGCCGCACGGCCCAGGGCAGGCGCGACCCGCTGCCGGTGGAGCAGGCCTGCGCCTACGGCATCGAGGCACTGGAGGCGCTCGGCCACCTGCACAGCCGCAACCTCCTCTACTGCGACTTCAAGGTCGACAACGCGATCCAGACCGAGGACCAGCTGAAGCTGATCGACATGGGCGCGGTGCGCAGGATGGACGACGAGGAGTCGGCCATCTACGGCACGGTCGGCTACCAGGCCCCGGAGGTGGCCGAGGCCGGCCCGTCGGTGGCCAGCGACCTGTACACGGTCGCCCGCACCCTCGCCGTCCTGACCTTCGACTTCCAGGGCTACACGAACGTCTACGTCGACTCCCTGCCCGACCCGGACCACATCGAGGTCTTCCGGCAGTACGAGTCGTTCTACCGCCTGCTGGTCCGGGCGACGGACCCCGACCCGGCCCGCCGTTTCGCCTCCGCGCAGGAGATGACCGAGCAGCTGACAGGGGTGCTGCGGGAGGTCGTCTCCCTGCAGACGGGCCGCGCCCGGCCCGCGCTGTCCACCCTGTTCGGTCCGGAACTGCGCGTCACGGACACGGAGTTGTTCCCGAAGCCGGCCGGCGAGGTGTCCCGGCTGGGGGCCCGGGTGGTGCGGACGCGGCGCCGCCCCGGGGCCGCCGCGCTGCCCGGTCCCGGCACGCCCGCGGCCACCCTGCCGACAGCGCACCCGGCCCCCGCGCCCCCGCTTCCGGCCGGGCCCGGCCCGTACGGCGGCGCGCACGGCCCCGCCCCCACGCACTCCCCCGCCCTCCCGCACGGCCCGGGCGCCCCGGGTCTCGTCAAGGCCGTCGACACCTCCGCCGCCGCCCTCGCCCTGCCCGTGCCCCGGGTCGACCCGACCGACCCCAACGCCGGTTTCCTCGCGGGTCTGATGACCTCGGCCCCGGCCGAACTGCTCGGCGCCCTCGCGGCCGCCCCGGCCCCGTCGACCGAGACGCGGCTGCGGCAGACCCGGGCCTGGCTGGAGACGGGCGAGCCGGACGCCGCCCTGCGGTCCCTGGCCGCGCTGGAGGGCGAGCGGCCCGACGACTGGCGGGTGGTCTGGTACCGGGGCGTGGCCGCCCTGGTCACCGGTGACGACGAGGGCGCCGCGCTGGCCTTCGACGCGATCTACGACGCCTTCCCCGGCGAGATCGCGCCCAAGCTGGCGCTGGGCCTGTGCGCGGAGGTGCTGGGCCAGCTGGACAACGCCGCCGAGTACTACCGGCTGGTGTGGTCGACCGACCCGAGCTATGTGAGCGCCGCGTTCGGGCTGGCCCGGGTGCAGCTGTCGACCGGTGACCGGCGCGGCGCCGTCCGGACGCTGGAGTCGGTCCCGGAGTCGTCCATCCACTACACCGCCGCGCGGGTGGCGGCGGTGCGGGCCCGGCTGCGGCAGCGCACGGCGACGGCGTCGGACGTGCCGTTCCTGGAGGACCTGACGGCCGCCGCGGCGCAGGTCGAGGCGCTGGAGGCGTACGGTCTGGATCCGGCGCGCCGCGAGCAGCTGTCGGCCGAAGTCCTCGGTTGCGCCCTGGACTGGGTACTCTCCGGGGGCCAGGGTTCCGCCCCTCCCGCCGCCGGAGGACGGACGCTGCTCGGCAGCGGCCTGGACGAACGCGGCCTGCGCTTCGGCCTGGAGCGTTCGTACCGCACGCTGGCCCGGCTGGCGCGGGGCGGCGAGGAGAGGATCGACCTGGTGGAACGTGCCAATCGTTACCGCCCCCGGACGTGGGTGTAGTTGATGTCGCAGATGCCCCAGTTGTCCGCCTGCCCGAGTTGCGAGGAACCCCTCGAGTCGGGTGACCGTTTCTGCGGCGCGTGCGGATACGACCTGTCCGCCGTGCCCGCACGGCCTCAGGACAACCCGACCATCGCCGTGAACGGCTCGGTGCCCGGACAGGGCGCGCCGGCCGGTGCGTATCCCGAGCAGCCGCCGGCGCCGTCCGCCGGCGTGCCCTGGCCCGCTGCCGGACCGGACGTCCCGCGAGCGGCGGCACCGGCGCACCTGCCGACGGACCTCCCGGGCACCGACTCGGGCGGCTCCGCCCTGCCCCCGGGCACGCCCCCGCCCCCGAGCGCCCCGCCGGCCCCGGCCGCGGGCGTCCGCTTCGACCGGCCGTCGCAGCCCGGCGGTCACGCCGCCCCGGCCGGGGCCGAGTGGACCCAACCCGACGAGTACCTCCTCCAGGCACCGGACCCACGGGTGTCCGCCGACCCCGCGGCGCCCGCCGCCGGCGCCGGCGGCAAGGTCTGCGTGGCCTGCCGAGCCGGCCGCGTGGACGACGACGGCTACTGCGAGAACTGCGGCCACGCCCAGCCGCGCGAACGGGACCACATGGAGCAGGAGTCCGGCCCGGTGGCCGCGGTCAGCGACCGCGGCCTGCGCCACCACCGCAACGAGGACGCGTTCGCCATCGGCAGCACCGCGCTGCCCGACGGCTCCCCCGCCTCCGTGGCGATCGTCTGCGACGGCGTCTCCTCGGCGACCCGCCCCGACGACGCCTCGATGGCGGCGTCGAAGGCCGCGAGCGAGTCCCTGCTGGCCGCCCTGCCCCGGGGCACGCACCCGCAGCAGGCGATGCACGACGCGATCGTCGCCGCCTCCCGCGCGGTCAACGCGCTGGCCGAGGAGCCCGCCACGGCCCGCGAGCACGCCCCGCACCAGAACGCCCCCGCGTGCACCATCGTCGGCGCGGTGGTGACCTCGGGCCTGCTGATCGTCGGCTGGGTCGGCGACAGCCGCGCCTACTGGGTGCCGGTCGACCGCAGCGCTCCCCCGGCCCGGCTCACCGAGGACGACTCCTGGGCCGCGCAGATGGTCGCCGCGGGCCTGATGAACGAGGCCGAGGCCTACGCCGACGAGCGCGCCCACGCGATCACCGGCTGGCTGGGCGCCGACGCCTACGAACTGGAGCCGCACACCGCCGCGTTCAAGCCGGACCGCCCCGGCGTGGTGGTGGTCTGCACGGACGGCCTGTGGAACTACGCGGAAGCGGCCGACGAGATGGCCCGGGTCGTCCCGCTCGACGCGGCCGCGCAGCCGCTGCACAGCGCCCGGGTGCTCGTCGGCCACGCCCTGGACGGCGGGGGCCACGACAACGTAACAGTGGCCCTCGTGCCGTTCCCGGCCGTCCCGCAGGGGGCAGGATCGGCCTGAGGCCACGTACGGGGACGCCTCGGCGGACCGGAGGGGACCGGTCCGCCTACCGTCATCACCCCGCCGCGGCGGGGGCTTTGAAGGGGGATCGAAGCAGGCATGGCCAATTTCTCGAAATCCAGCGTGCCCCAGTTCTCGGTGGACGTGTACCAGAACGAGTACCTGCCGGAGGGGTCCGGCGAGGTCAACGCCATCGTCACGGTGACGGCGACCGGCGGCGGCACGATCGGCAGCGCGGTCGCGGCGCCCCACCTGTACTCGCCCGGCCAGGGCCCGTCCGCCGCCGTGGCGGTCATGGTCGACTGCTCGGGGTCGATGGACTACCCGCCGACCAAGATGCGCAACGCCCGGGACGCCACGGCCGCCGCGATCGACACCCTGCGCGACGGCGTGCACTTCGCGGTGATCGGCGGGACGCATGTCGCCAAGGAGGTCTACCCGGGCGGCGGCCGGGTCGCGGTGGCCGACGCCACCACCCGGGCCCAGGCCAAGCAGGCCCTGCGCTCGCTGAGCGCGGGCGGCGGCACGGCGATCGGCACCTGGCTGCGCCTGGCCGACCGCCTGCTGTCCTCGGCGGACGTCGCCATCCGGCACGGCATCCTGCTCACCGACGGCCGCAACGAGCACGAGTCACCCGAGGACCTGAAGGCCGCGCTCGACGCGTGCGCCGGGCGCTTCACGTGTGACGCGCGCGGTGTGGGCACCGACTGGGAAGTGAAAGAAGTCACAGCGATCGCCTCCGCCCTGCTCGGCACGGCCGACATCGTCGCCGATCCGGCCGGGCTCGCCGCCGACTTCACGCGCATGATGGAGACGGCGATGGGCAAGGAGGTCGCGGACGTCTCCCTGCGGCTGTGGACCCCGGTCGGCACGACGGTGAGGTTCGTCAAGCAGGTCGCCCCCACGGTCGAGGAACTGACCGGCCGACGCACGGAGGCGGGCCCGCGCGCGGGCGACTACCCGCTGGGTTCCTGGGGTGACGAGTCCCGTGACTACCACGTCTGCGTGGAGGTGCCGCCCGCCCACATCGGCCAGGAGATGCTGGCGGCCCGTGTCTCGCTGGTCATTCCGCAGCCCGACGGCAGCGTCCAGAACCTCGGCGCGCAGGGCCTGGTGCGGGCCGTGTGGACGGACGACATGGCCGCCTCGACGTCGATCAACCCGCAGGTGGCCCACTACACGGGGCAGGCCGAACTGGCCCAGGTCATCCAACAAGGGCTGGATCTCCGCAAAGCGGGCGATATGGACGGAGCAACGGCCAAACTGGGCCGGGCCGTTCAGCTCGCGAGTGCCTCCGGGAACGCCGATACTGCGAAACTGCTTGCGAAGGTGGTGGACGTGGTCGATGCCGCGACCGGTACTGTGCGACTGAAGGCGAAGGTCGAAGAGGCCGACGAGATGACGCTCGAGACCCGGTCCACCAAGACCGTCCGCGTGAAGAAGTGACCTGGAAGAGACGAAGGAGGGACGCGCCGACATGCCGACCTGCCCGAACGGACACCAGTCGGGTTCCGACGACTGGTGCGAGGTCTGCGGTCACCGCATGGCGGGTGCCGTGCCTCCGCCTCCTCCGCCGCCCCCGCCCGGCGGCGGCTACGGCTTCCCGCCCCCCGCCGGTCCCGGCGGTCGCCCGCCGCACCTGTCCGCCGTGCCGAACGCCGAGCCGGAGCTCTGCCCGCAGTGCCGTACGCCCCGTGAGGGCGGTGCGCCGTTCTGCGAGGAGTGCCGGTGGAACTTCCTGACGAACACGGCGACCTCGTACACCCCGGCGGCCCCGCCCCCGCCGGCGCCCGGCCCGGGCGTGCGCTTCCAGCAGCCGGGCCGGCCCGGCCCGGCGGGTCCGTCCTACGGCGGCGGTGACGCGTACGACTACCAGAGCTCGCGCCCCTCGCAGATGAACCGCCCGGCCGAGCCGATCCCGCCCTTCGGCGGCGATCCGTCCGGCCGGCCCGGCCAGGGCGGCCCCGGTGGTCCTCCCGGACCCGGCGGCCACCCCGGCCCCGGTGGTCCCGGCGGCCCCTCCGGCCCGCCCGGGTTCGGTCACGATCCGTCCCGTCCGGTCCCGCCGCCCCCCGGCCCCGGCGGGCACGGCGGCCCCGGTGGCCCGGGCGCCCCGCAGGCCTACCACCAGTCCGGCCCGCCGGCCCCGCCCGGATTTCCGCAGGAGACCCGGCGGCCGCAGCAGCAGGGCGGTCCGTCCTTCGGCGGCGACGACGACTGGGTGATCCCGCCGCCCGCCGGCGGCCCGGGTGGCCCCGGCGGACCCGGTCAGGGCGGTGGCTACGGATACCCGCAGCCCGGCGCGACCCAGGCCCCGCCCGGACCGGGCGGCTTCCCGCAGCAGCCCCAGGCCCCCCAGGGCCCGGCGACCTGGACCGCGACGATCGGCCCCGACCGCGAGTACTTCATGGCGATGATGCAGCGCTCCGGCCCCGAGGCCGCGGGCCTGAACCTGCCCGCGTACTCGCCGGAGCAGCAGCGCACGCTCACCGGCAACCAGATCACGATCGGCCGCCGCCGGCACTCCACCGGCGACACCCCCGACATCGACCTGTCGACGCCGCCGGAGGACCCGGGCGTCTCGCACCAGCACGCCGTGCTGGTGCAGCAGCCGGACGGCAGCTGGGCGGTCGTCGACCAGAACTCGACCAACGGCACGACGGTCAACGGCTCGGAGGAGCCGATCCAGCCGTTCGTCCCGGTACCGCTGCAGGACGGCGACCGGGTGCACGTGGGCGCCTGGACGACGATCACGATCCGCCGCGGCTGAGCCCGCCGGGCCCCTTCGTCAGGACGGGAGGGGCCAGGCGTACGGCCCCTCCGGGTCGTCCAGCCAGGCCCACTCCCGGTCCCCGCTGACGGTGATGCCGTAGCGCTCGCGCTGCGGCCTGCCCTCCTGCTCCCACAGCGCGTGCGCCTCCTGCGGGTCGAGGCTGCCGCGGGTCAGGGCCAGCAGGAAGCGGAACAGGTCGTCCTCCCTGGCCCGGTGCGGCACCCCGCCCAGCTGGGGCGGCTCGGCCCAGGGCCGGCCCCCGCCGCGCAGCGGGACGAAGTAGGCGGGCGTGTGCAGGAACCGCCCTTCGGCGTGCCCGGCGTCGCCGACGGTGAGCACGATCAGGCCGGTGGCGAGCGGCATGAGGACACGGCCCCCGGGACGGCTCTGTGCGAGCCAGGCCCGCGGCACGGTGCTCAGCGCGCAGGTGGCGATGATCCGGTCGAACGGCGCCCGCTCGGGCACGCCCCGGGTTCCGTCGCCGGTGACGACGACCGGGTGGTACCCGGCCTCGGCGAGGTGCCGCCGGGCCGACTCGGTGATCTCCGGGTCGAGGTCGACGGTGGTGACCCGGTCGTCGCCGAGCCGGTGGGCGAGCAGCGCGGCGTTGTACCCGGTCCCGGCGCCGATCTCCAGGACCCGGTGCCCGTCCCGTGCGTCCAGCGCCACCAGCATGTCCGCCATCAGGGAGGGCTGGCTGCTGGACGACAGCAGTTCGCCGTCGCGCAGCCGGGTCGCCAGCGGGGTGTCCTCGTAGGCGCCGCGCAACCACCGCTCGCGCGCCTCGCGCTCCGGGCTCTGTCCCCAGCGGCGTTCGAAGCCCCCGGCGACGCCGACGTAGTAGTACGGCACGAAGAGATGGCGCGGCACCGCCTCGAACGCCTCCCGCCACCCCGGGTCCGCGGCCCAGGCTCCGCTCGCCTCGATCCGCCGTACCAGCGCCGCCCGCGCGGTGGCGGCGAGCGCGTCGAGTTCCCTGCCGTGGCCGCCCATGTCTCCACAGTAAGGGGAGGATCTTCGGGCCGGTCCTAGGTCTTGAGTCCTATGCCGGTGCGTCTGAGAGCATGGACGGCGTGAAAGAGATTCGGCGCGGCACGCTTCAGGAGCAGACCTTCTACGAGCAGGTCGGCGGGGAGGAGACCTTCCGTCGGCTCGTCCACCGTTTCTACGAGGGAGTCGCCGAGGACCCGCTGCTGCGGCCCATGTACCCCGAGGAGGACCTGGGCCCGGCCGAGGAGCGTCTCACGCTCTTCCTCATCCAGTACTGGGGCGGCCCCACGACGTACAGCGAGAACCGCGGCCACCCCCGGCTGCGGATGCGGCACGCGCCCTTCACGGTCGACCGCGCGGCGCACGACGCCTGGCTGAAGCACATGCGGGTCGCCGTGGAGGAGCTCGGCCTGTCCGAGGAGCACGAGCACACGCTGTGGAACTACCTGACGTACGCGGCGGCCTCGATGGTGAACACCGCGGGCTGACCGACCGGACCGGCGCCTGCCGGGGAGCCGGTCAGCGGACGCTGACGTCCAGCGCCCCGAGCCCGGCCCGCCGTACGGCGATCGACCCGTAGGGCGTGCGCAGCCGGAGCCAGGCGCCTGCGGAGAGCAGGGCCGGCGGCTGACCGGGCCGCAGGAAGCCGAGCGACTGCGCCGCGTGCACGGCGCGGACCGGCAGCCGGGTGTCGCCGACCGTGCGGGACCAGATGTCACGGCCGATGCGGTCCAGCTCGGCGCGGGTGCGCCGCTCGTCGGGCAGCTCCTGCGTACGGGAGCGGAACTCGGCGACCACGGCGGCCACCAGGGCCCGCAGCGCGTCCGGCGCGGGCAGCCCCGGCTCGGGCCGCCAGCCGCCGCGCGGCGGCAGCACACCGGCCCAGGGCGGCCCGGTCACCGCGCCCGGCACGACGGCCGTGGCGCCCTTGTCGTCCACCGACTCCAGCAGCTCACCGGCGGACACCGTCACGTCCAGCGTGACGTCGAGCCCGTTCTCGTACGGTTTCGCCAGCCGTGCCGCGCGGATCGCCAGGACCTCGAAGGACGGCGGCCGTCCGAAGACGGCGAGCGCGGTGCCCGCGGCCTGCAGACGCACGGCGGCGCCGCGGTCGTAGTGGAGCAGCCGGGAGAGGAAGGCGGCGAGATCCGCCGCCTCCCCCTCGTCGGCGAGGTGGAGCACCGTCATGCGGCGACGGCCTCCTCCTCGTCGTCGTCCATGTACGCGCGGAGGAACTCCCGCTCCTCCGCGGTGATCCGGCGCGGACGCTGCGCCTCGAAGTCGAACGGCACGATCACCGTCGAGGCGCGCACGTAGATCTGGTCGCCGTCCTTCACCTCGTAGGTGAGGGTGAAGGACGCCGCCCTGATCTCCGTGACCCACAGCTCGATGTCCACCGGGTGGTGCCGGTGGACCAGCTGCCGCTTGTAGTCGATCTCATGGCGAGCCACCACGGACCCCTGCTGGAAGTCCTTCTCCGGACGGAACAGGAAGTCGATACGGGCCTCCTCCAGGTAGCGGAGGAAGACCACGTTGTTGACGTGGCCGTACGCGTCCATGTCCGCCCAGCGCAGCGGGCAGCGGTAGATGTGCCGCAAGATCAGCCCCGGGTCAGCTTCTTGTAGGTGGCGCGGTGCGGACGGGCCGCGTCCGCCCCGAGCCGCTCGATCTTGTTCTTCTCGTACGACTCGAAGTTGCCCTCGAACCAGAACCACTTGGACTCGCCCTCGTAGGCGAGGATGTGCGTGGCGATGCGGTCCAGGAACCACCGGTCGTGGGAGACGACCACGGCGCAGCCGGGGAACTCCAGCAGCGCGTTCTCCAGGCTGGAGAGCGTCTCGACGTCGAGGTCGTTGGTCGGCTCGTCGAGGAGCAGCAGGTTGCCGCCCTGCTTCAGAGTGAGCGCGAGGTTCAGCCGGTTGCGCTCACCGCCGGAGAGCACGCCGGCCGGCTTCTGCTGGTCCGGCCCCTTGAACCCGAAGGCGGAGACGTACGCGCGGGAGGGCATTTCCACCTGTCCCACGTTGATGTAGTCCAGCTCGTCCGAGACGACGGCCCACAGGGTCTTCTTGGGGTCGATGTTCTCGCGGCTCTGGTCCACGTACGAGATCTTGACGGTGTCGCCGACCTTGATGGAGCCGGAGTCCGGCTCCTCGATGCCCTGGATCATCTTGAACAGGGTGGTCTTGCCGGCGCCGTTGGGGCCGATGATGCCGACGATCCCGTTCCGCGGCAGCGTGAAGGAGAGGTCGTCGATGAGCAGCTTGTCGCCGAAGCCCTTGGTGAGGTTGCTGACCTCGACGACGACGTTGCCCAGGCGGGGGCCCGGCGGGATCTGGATCTCCTCGAAGTCCAGCTTCCGCATCTTGTCGGCCTCGGCGGCCATCTCCTCGTAGCGGGCCAGACGCGCCTTGGACTTGGCCTGCCGCCCCTTGGCGTTGGAGCGCACCCACTCCAGCTCTTCCTTGAGCCGCTTCTGCCGCTTGGCGTCCTTCTGCCCCTCGACCTTGAGGCGGGCGGCCTTGGTCTCCAGGTACTTGGAGTAGTTGCCCTCGTAGGGGTAGAGGCGACCGCGGTCGACCTCGCAGATCCACTGGGCGACGTTGTCGAGGAAGTACCGGTCGTGGGTGACCGCGACGACGGTGCCCGGGTACTTGGCCAGGTGCTGCTCCAGCCAGTTCACCGACTCGGCGTCGAGGTGGTTGGTGGGCTCGTCGAGCAGCAGCAGGTCGGGCTGCTCCAGCAGCAGCTTGCACAGCGCGACGCGGCGGCGCTCACCACCGGAGAGGTTGGTGACGGCCCAGTCGCCGGGCGGGCAGCCCAGGGCGTCCATGGCCTGCTCCAGCTGGGCGTCGAGGTCCCAGGCGTTGGCGTGGTCGAGCTGCTCCTGCAGCTTGCCCATCTCGTCCATGAGCTCGTCGGAGTAGTCGGTCGCCATCTGCTCGGCGATCTCGTTGAACCGGTCGAGCTTGCCCTTGATCTCGGCGACACCCTCCTGGACGTTCTCCAGGACGGTCTTCTCCTCGTTCAGCGGCGGCTCCTGGAGCAGGATGCCGACCGTGTAACCGGGGGTGAGGAAGGCGTCACCGTTGGACGGCTGCTCGATCCCGGCCATGATCTTCAGGATCGTCGACTTGCCGGCGCCGTTCGGGCCGACGACGCCGATCTTCGCCCCCGGCAGGAAGCTCGTCGTCACGTCGTCGAGGATCACCTTGTCGCCGTGCGCTTTGCGCGCCTTGCGCATGGTGTAAATGAACTCAGCCAAGAGAAACCGTCCGGCAGCTTGAAACTGGCAGTGGGCAGATACACCCCATCTTGCCGTACCGCCAGGGCTGGGCGGAAACGCGTATGACGCGGGGGCTGTGACCTGGTGGTTCGTGGTGACCGGCGCGGACGCGCCCCTCACCTCGGCCACCGTCCGCACAGTGCTGGCCCCTTCGCCCGCCCCGGGGCGACTCAAGAAGACGTCTCCTCACGCCATGCCCCTCCCCCGCCGCCCGGACTATCGTGCCGCCGTGACCAGCGCAACGGAGCGCCCCCTGCTCTTCCTCGACGTGGACGGCCCCTTGATCCCGTTCGGGTCGCCGGCCGGTCACCCCCGCGCCGGTGCCGCCGCCGCTCCACCCGTCGGTCAGGGGAACCCCCTGCTGACCCGGCTCGACCCGGGAGTCGGACCGCGCCTGCTGGCTCTGGGCTGTGAGCTCGTCTGGGCGACGACCTGGATGCAGGAGGCCAACGAGGTCGTCGTCCCGCGTCTCGGCCTGCCCCGGCTGCCCGTGGTGGAGTGGCCGGACTCCGGCTCCGACGACGGCCCGCGGGGCCTGCACTGGAAGACACGCCCTCTGGTCGAGTGGGCCGACGGCCGGCCGTTCATCTGGGTCGACGACGAGATCAGCGCCATGGACCGCCTCTGGGTCGCCGCCGGTCACCCCGGGCCGTCCCTGCTCCACCGCGTCGAGCCGGCCAGGGGCCTGGACGACACCGACTTCCGCGCGCTCACCGACGGGCTCGGCACCGCCGCGCCGAGATGAGCCACGGCGGCGGGACCCGTCACCGGAACAGCTCGGGAACCGGGCACACCTCCAGCGGGTCGTCCGGCCGGTCTGTCCAGCGCCACCAGGTGTGCCGGTCGGCGCAGCGCCACAGGGAGCGGCAGGCCCTCCGCCCGTCGCCGTCCCCCGACAGCACCGGACCGCCCGTTGTCAGGGGCTTGCCGCACGCGGGGCAGGACGGGGAAGGGCCGGTCATGCGGGAACCCCAGGCACGGCGCCCCAGGCACCGCCGCCCGTCGCTCGAAGTCCCGCGGCCGGTCTCGCAGTGAACCGGGGGCGTCCCGATGGCCGGCGCGTCAGTCTCCGGACGATGCCTCCCTGCGGCGCAGCACGATCAGGGTCGCCCCGCCGATCAGGACGAAGCCGATGGCGATGCCCCCGATCATGGGCGTCAGCCCCGAGCTGCCGGTCTCCGCGAGGTTGGTGTCCGTGGGGGAACCCAGCGTGGCCGGGCTCGGTTCGCTCAGGGTCTGGGTGCTGGGGGCCGGAGCGGCGCCCTGGATCTGGCAGTCCAGCATGCCGGTGAAGCGCTGGGTGAGACCGCCGGGACCGTGGACGGTGAAGTCGTAGGCCTGGTCCTCCTGGAGGGGGACCGTGATCGTCCTGGTCTCACCGGGGGCGATGGTGTGCTCCAGGCCGACCAGGTCGAAGGTGAACGGCTCGTCGCCCTTGTTCGCCGCGATGACGTCGACACCGCCCTCGGCGCAGTTCTTCGCCGCCGACAGGGCCGGGATGGCGCCCTCCTTCGCCCAGGCCGCCGAGGCCGTCGCCGACACCGTCGACTCGCTGGAACCGGCCAGGATCTGCGTCTGGCTGCGGCTCTCGGAGGCGAAGGCCCGGCCGACCGGCACGGTCGTCGAGGCCTGCACGGTCAGGTCCGCCGCACCGGCCGCCGCGTCCTCGGGCACCTCGAAGAACACCTGCCCGCCGTCGGAGGCCGTGGTGACCTCCTGGCCGCGCCGGTCGACGATGCGCACCCCGGTCGTGGCGGCGTCCGCGGGCGGCGTGAGGGTCGCGCCGCCGGCGTCGGTGCGCACCGTCACCGGGCCGATCCGCTCGCCCGGCCGGCCGGAGACCGCCGGCGGGTCGAGGGTCAGCGAAGCCCGGGGCTCGGGCGTGTTGCGGGCGTTCTTCTGCAGGTAGTCGGCGAGTTGCTCGGCCTGTGGGTCGAGCGCGTCGACGTCGGCGTCGTCCGAGTGACGCCAGATCGCCACCTGCGTACCGGCCGCCGCGTCCTGCTCGGTCAGCGCACCGCGGACTCCCGCCTTCCGGGCGAGCGCCGCGAGGTCGTTGACCTGCGGGTAGGAGTTCTGCAGGATCCAGCGGATCTTGCCGGCGTTCTTGTTGACGCCGAGGGACGTGCCGCTCCAGGGCGTCTCGTGGTACTTGGCGTCGCGCTGCGTGGGGTTGTGGAGGTCGACGCAGTACGTCTGCAGCATGCCGCCGCCCTCGACGGACATCTCGAACAGCCCCGCCGACACCTGCTGCTCGCCGGTGGCACCGCGTATGACGGCGGTGCCGTACGTCTTGAGCCCGGCTATCGTCGCGGTCGCTCCGCCCTGGCCGCGGGTCGTCTCGTCCGCGGCCGCCGCCTGGCCGGCACCGGCCAGCGAGCCCGCGGCGACGAGCCCGGTCACCAGCGTCGTGGCGGCGAAGCGGGCCGACCCTCGCCTGCGTGCGAACACAGCCGACAGCGAAGCAAACACCACATCTCCTTCGAGCAGGACCCGTGACGTGGGGGGACGGTCCCGCCTGCAGATTTCGGAAGCCTCTACGGCCCCAGGAGCCTCAAGAGCCTTTCCGGCATCCTAGGGAGGCGGCGGAGTCCGCCCGCCGGTCAGACGGTCCGATGAGTATTCCGACTCGGAATCGTTATCGCCGAGACCCCTTGTGAGCAGGGCTTATCGGCGAGTCCACCCTGGTCGTTCGGGTGCGCACCCGTCGATAAGCCGCAGTTCGGACAGGGGCGGAGGACGCGGCGCCGCAAGGCTTGACGTCAGGTCAAGGCCGCGACGTCGGGCGCCTGTTGGGGAACGGGTTCCTCTGTTTCGTCCGAACCCTCGGGTGGCGTCTCCCAGTTGGGCTCCGTCTGGGCCGGCGTCGGCGCCGGCGTCTCCTGCCTGCCTCCGCGCCGGAAGGCGGACGTACCCCAGGCGAGGTCATGGCCGATCGCGACCGCGTCGATGTCCGCCGAGGTCCAGCTCTGCCCCTCGCGCACATCGGTGCGCACCTTCAGCCTGCCCTGGACGATCACGGGCTCACCCACCGTCAGCGACGCCGCCGTGTTCGTGGCGAGCTGGCGGTTGGCCCACACCGTGAAGAAGTTCGTGTGCCCGTCCGTCCACGTGTTCTTCTCGCGGTCCCAGTAGCGGGCGGTGACCGCCAGCCGGAACCTCGCCGACGGCCCGGACGCCATCTCCCGGTACACCGGCTGCGTCGCCACCCGGCCGACCGCGCACACCATCGTCTCGTTCATGGCCTGCCCCTCCCTCGCCCGGACCACCGAACACGGCACCGGGCCGACACGCGTACGGGCCCGTCCCGTACGGCTGTGTCTGCCAGACTGCCGCCGCCGGGCCGGGCCCGCTGAGCGCTGTGGACCACCCTCCGCCTGTGGACAACTCGCTCACCGGCACGAGTGACAGCGGGGCCGGGGGCCTACGCCCCCACCACCCTCCCGTACTGCTCCCGTACCTCCCGGTACCTCAGCAGTTCCGCCGCCACCGGATCCAGCACCCGTGCCCTGCCGCACCCGGCCGCCGCCTCGCGCAGGCGCCGCTCCGCCTCCAGGCCGTAGCGCCGGCCCGGCCCGCGGGCCGCCATCCGGCAGCTCCACTCGATGAGCGGTCCGCCGACGATGCCGATCACCATCAGCAGCACCGGCACGCCCAGGTTCGGTGCCATGACCCCGACGATCTGGCCCAGCAGCCACAGCCCGCCCAGGAACTGCAGGATCGTCATGGACGCCTGGGACAGCACGGCCACCGGCCACCACCCCGGCCGCGGTGGCCGGCCGGCCGGTACCCCCGCCCGCACGGACAGCTCGTCCAGCGCCTCCGGCAGCCCCTGCGCGCCGCGGGCGGCCGCCTCGCGCACCGCCTGGGCCCACGGCGCGGGCAACCCGGCCGAGGCCCGGTCGGCCACCGTGCGCACCGCCTGTTCGACCCGCTGGCGTGCGGTGGCCTCCTCGTCGGCCTGCGCGCGGGCGGGGACCCGGCCGGTGGCGGGCTCGCCGCGGTCCTGGTACCAGCGCCACAGCCGCAACCAGGGGGTGCCGCAGGCGCGGTTGGCGTTGCGCAGCCAGGCGCGTTCGGCCGCCTCGCCCGCCGCCGTGGCCCCGACCGCGTCCGCGAGCCGGTCGGAGAACTCCTCCCGGGCCTGTTCGCTGAGCCCGGTCCGCCGCCGGGTGGCGTAGACGGGCCACAGCCGGGCCGCGGCGATGTCGACGTCGGCCGAGATGCGCCGGGCCGGTGCGCCGCGCTCGGAGACGAACTGGCCGAGCGCCTCGCGCAGTTCGCCGACGCCGTCGCCGGTGAGGGCGGAGAGCGCCAGGACGGTCGTACCCGGCTCGCCGTACTCCCCCAGGGCGATGCCGTCCTCGTCGAGGAGCCGCCGCAGGTCGTCGAGGACCTGCTCGGCGGCCTCCCCGGGCAGCCGGTCGATCTGGTTGAGGACGACGAACATGACCTCGGCGTGGGCCGCCATGGGCCGCAGGTAGCGCTCGTGCAGGAGGGCGTCGGCGTACTTCTCCGGGTCGACGACCCAGATGACCGCGTCGACGAGCGCCAGGATGCGGTCGACGTGCTCGCGGTGCTGCAGGGCCGCGGAGTCGTGGTCGGGCAGGTCGACCAGGACGAGCCCGCGCAGGGGCGATTCGCCGTCCCCGCCGGGCAAGGGCCGCCGGCGCAGCCGGGGCGGGATGCCGAGCCGTTCGATGAGGCTCGCGGCCCCGTCGCTCCAACTGCACGCGATGGGTGCCGCGGTGGTGGGGCGGCGCACCCCGGTCTCCGAGATGGCCACCCCGGCGAGCGCGTTGAACAGCTGGGACTTGCCGCTGCCGGTGGCGCCCGCGATGGCGACGACGGTGTGCTGCCCGGAGAGCCTGCGCCGGGCGGTCGCCTCGTCGAGGACGCGGCCGGCCTCGGACAGGGTGCGGCTGTCGAGCCGGGTGCGGGAGAGGCCGACGAGTTCGCGCAGGGCGTCCAGCCGGGAGCGCAGCGGTCCGTCGTAGACGAGCGGGGTCACCGTCGCCGGGGCGGCGGGGCGGGTGTGCAGCGCGGGGAACGCGCTCCCGTCGGTGGTCTCCGTGACCCGGCGTGCGATGAGTCCGTCGTCCCAGGACTCCGCGGAGTCCGTACGGGCCGCGCGTTCGCCCTGCGCGGCTCCCGGCGAGGGGGACGGACTTCTGCCCGCGCGTGCCCGGTTCGCCTCGCCGTCCGGCTGATCGGCGTGCTCGGTGGAGTCCTGGTCAGTGATGGCGGTCACCGGTCACCTCTCCTTCTGCAGTACGGACAGCGCGGCGATGAGTTCGGCCTGCGGTTCGGGGTGGACGCCGAGGGCGTCGAGGGGCGCGAGCCGGCGCTCGCGTTCGGTGTTCAGGACCCGGTCGACGTGCTCGGTGAGCAGCCGTCCGGCCCGGTCACGCAGTCGCAGGGCGCCGTGGGCGCCGATCCGCTCGGCGAGCCCCTCGCCGGCCGTCCGGCCCCGGCGGCCGCCGAGCAGGGAGGTGGCGACCAGGGCGGCGACCAGCTCGGGGTCGGGCGCGAGGGCCCGGTCCAGCTCGCGCACCTCGTCCTCGGCGTGTTCCTCCAGCTCGCGCCGCCAGCGCCGCACGGCGAGCCCGATGCGGTGTTCGGCGCTGTCCGCGGCGGGTTCGCGCGCGGCGAGTTCCGGCGCGGCCGAGGCCGGTTCGCGCCGCCAGGCGTCGTCCACCCGCTCGTCGGCGGCGGTGACGGCGCACAGCAGCAGCGCGCTCAGGCTCTCCACGAGCGCGTCGAGGAGTTCGGCGGCGGTGCAGTCCAGGGGGAAGGCGCGCCACCGTTTGAGCGCGTCCCCGGCGAGCACGGCCCCGGACTGCAACCGGCCCCGCACGCGCGCGTGCTCGCCGTCGTACGCGCCCTCGACGGCCGAGGTGAGACGCAGTGCGGCGGCGTACTGCGCGGCGGCGGCGCCGGCCAGTTCGGGCATCCGGGACTTGAGGGAGTCGAGGACGCCGTACGCCGTGCGGGCCAGGACCTGCTGCCGGGCGGCGGGGTCCTGGGCCTGGTGGATCAGCCAGTTGCGCAGGTGGGCGACGGCCGTGGCCGGCAACAGCCCCCCGCCCCAGGCGGACTCGGGCAGTTCCGGCACGGTGAAGCGGGGCACCTCGCCCAGCCCCGCCTTGGTGAGCAGGGCGCCGTACTGCCGTGACACCTCGTTGACCACCTGGTGGGGCACCCGGTCGAGCACGGTCACGAGGGTGACGTCGTACTCCTTGGCGGTGCGCAGCATGTGCCAGGGGACGGCGTCGGCGTAGCGGGCGGCCGTGGTGACCATCACCCAGATGTCGGCGGCGCAGATGAGCTCGGCGGCCAGGACGCGGTTGTCGGCGACCAGGGAGTCGATGTCGGGCGCGTCGAGCAGGGCCAGGCCCGGGGGCAGGGTCTCGGCGGTCTCGACGCGGAGCACGCGCGCGGGGTTCTCGCCGGGCAGCAGCAGGTCGTCCGTGGCGTCCTGCTGGGGCACCCACACCCGGGTGAGGTCGGGCAGCACGCGCATCCCGCTGAACCAGTGGTGGTCCTCCGGATGGCAGACCAGCACGGGGGTCCGGGTCGTCGGCCGCAGCACGCCCGCCTCGCTGACGCGCCGCCCCACGAGGGAGTTCACCAGGGTGGACTTCCCGGCCCCGGTCGAGCCGCCGACGACGGCCAGAAGTGGCGCTTCGGGGTCCCTCAGCCGGGGCACCAGGTAGTCGTCGAGCTGCGCGAGGAGTTCGTCGCGGTTGGCACGCGCGCGTGGGGCCCCCGCCAGGGGCAGCGGGAAGCGTGCGGCGGCGACACGGTCGCGCAGGGCGGAGAGTGCGTCGAGCAGCTGAGGCCGTACGTCCAAGGTCACCACATGTGAAGAATGCCCAATTTTAGGGGAATTCTGAAGCATATGAGCATGCCTGCGCGCCGACGGAACAGAAGGGGCAGAAGGGACGTCTGGGGCGCGGGTACAGGCCAGGCATAACGAGTGCACAACACCCGATGCGTCGGACGCCAAAAGCGATGCACGATTCGTACCTGCCTGCGATTATCAGGACCGCTTCACCGAACCTCCACATCGAGCCACGGAGGCGAAGCAACAGGGACAAGGACGCGGGAGCCCTATCCTTGTCCCCGGCAACGTCACGGAACGGCCCACACCCGGGCACCCAGACAGAGGCCACCACACCCGGCCCCCGTAGCTCAGTGGATAGAGCAGGCGCCTTCTAAGCGCTTGGCCGCAGGTTCGAGTCCTGCCGGGGGCGCCACCTCCTGCCAGTGCACACGCCCTGGAGGGGAGCTCCCCTCCAGGGCGTTTCGTGTCCGGGTCCGGCCCTCTTTCGGCGCCGGACCGACCCGGAGGTGCACCGGGTCCTCGTCGAGCGGCTGTTCCCGCAGTGGGCGGATGTCGTCACCGTCGACGACTGGCTCGAGGCGACGGCACGCCGGTGACGACCGGGCCGTGGCCCGCCGGGTGACCCGGGTCCGCAGCCGCCTCCCGAGTCCCTTGCGCTGTGCTCGGCCTCCGCGGCCGTCTCACGGCGCCTCCGTGTTCAGGACGGTCGAGGAAGCGCGGTGCTCCTCACAGACCGCCCACCAGCTCTCGCCGCCCTTGTCCGCGACCCGCACACTCCAGCGTGCGGGGCGCGGACAGGGAGCAGCCCAAGCGCAGCGCTGATCGCGGGACGCGGTGCCGACGGCGTGCAGGTCCGGGCACCACTCGACGGGCCCTTCCAGAATCTCCATACGGCCCAGTCAAGCGCGTCCGCCCGGTCGCCGCGCCGCACGTCCGGAATTCCCCCGGGCAGACCGCACTTGCCGACAGGGGTTCCCGCGCCCCGCATCCGCACGCGATCATGGCAGGCCTGACCAGGATCCAGGAAAGGGGCTGCCGTGCGGCTGCGCTGTGCTGTGCTCGACGACTTCCAGAAGGTGGCGGCCGAGAGCGCCGACTGGTCGGTGGTCGCGGACGACGTGGAGGTCGTGTCGTTCGACCACCACCTCGACGGGGAGGACGCCCTGGCCGCCGCGTTGGCCGAGTTCGACATCGTCGTGACCCTGCGCGAGCGCGTGCCGTTCCCCGGCTCGCTGATCGCCCGGCTGCCCCGGCTGAGACTGCTCGTCGCCTCCGGCATGCGCAACTCCGTCATCGACTACGCGGCCGCCGAGGCGCACGGCGTCACGGTGTGCGGCACCGCCAGCTCCTCCACCCCGCCCGTCGAACTGACCTGGGCGCTGCTGCTCGGTCTCGCCCGCGGCATCGTCGAGGAGAGCAACGCCCTGCGCTCCGGCGGACCCTGGCAGAGCACGGTCGGCGCCGACCTGCACGGGCGCCGCCTCGGTCTGCTCGGTCTGGGGAAGATCGGCAGCCGGGTCGCCCAGGTGGGTCTCGCCTTCGGCATGCGGGTGAGTGCCTGGAGCCGGAACCTCACACGGGAGCGGGCCGAGGAGGTGGGCGTGGAACTCGCCCCCTCGAAGGAGCGGCTGCTCGCCGAGAGCGACTTCGTGTCGGTGCACCTCGCGCTGAGCGACCGCACCCGCGGCCTGCTCGGCCCCGCCGAACTCGCCCTGCTGAAGCCGACCGCGTACCTCGTCAACACCTCCCGCGCGGCGATCGTCGACCAGGACGCGCTCCTCGACGCCCTGCACGCCGGCCGGATCGCGGGCGCCGGTGTCGACGTCTTCGACGTCGAGCCGCTGCCCGCCGGCCATCCCCTGCGCACCGCCCCGCGCCTGTTGGCCACCCCGCACCTCGGCTACGTCTCGCGCGCCAACTACGCGACCTACTACGGCCAGGCCGTCGAGGACATCCGGGCGTTCCTCGACGGCTCCCCGGTCCGGCGGCTGCCCTGACGGCTCCGGGCACCGGGGCCCGACCGCCGCCGGACCCCCCCGCTCCTCGGGTGATCCGGCCATGAGCGCCGTGACCCGGCGTGAGCGGGCGCGTTGAACGGGGAGCACGGCGGCTCAACCTGCCGCCTGCTCACCGAGTCAGAAGGAGAACGTGATGTCTCGCATCGCGAAGGCAGCCGGCGTCGCGCTGGGCACGGGCGCCGTGATGGTCAGCGGGGCCGGTCTGGCCCTGGCCGACGCGGGCGCCCAGGCCAAGGCCGTCGGGTCGCCCGGCGTCCTGTCGGGCAACGTCCTGCAGGTCCCGGTCCACATCCCGATCAACCTGTGCGGCAACACGATCAACGTGATCGGCCTGCTGAACCCCGCGTTCGGCAACGAGTGCGAGAACAAGGACGACCACAAGGACCACCACGGTGGCCACGGGTACGGCCACTGAGCCGTACGCACCACCCGTACACACACGGAGAGCCCCGGCACCTCGAGTGCCGGGGCTCTCCGCATGGGACGGCCCGCCGGCCGGACGGGCGTCCCCGGGCGGGTTCACGCGTAGCGGTAGATATGCCCGTGGTCCTCCAGCTGCTCCGGAGTCACGTCCCACGGCGGCAGCTTCTCGTGCCGCGCCACGACCCGCCGGTACTGCGCACTGCTCGGCCCGGGTGCCTTCGCCGGCAGGTAGCGGTGCTCGCGGTGGCGCCGCTGCCAGCGGGACCACACCAGGTCGATGAAGGCGTGGTGCATCCAGAAGACCGGGTCGTTGACGGAGGCGCCGCCGACCATGGCCCCGCCGACCCAGCGGTGCACCCGGTTGTGGTTGTGCCAGGAGGCGCTGCCCCGCCCGGTGCCCCAGCCCTCCAGCTTGTTGCGGAAGCCCTTGCGGACCGTGGAGTCCCAGGGGGAGGCGTCGTAGAGCGGGTCCTTCAGGGCCCACTCCAGTTCGCTCTTCGTCGGCAGCTGGATCGGGTCGCGGGCGCGGCCGAGGTCGCGGGTGAGGAACTCCTCGTCGGTGACGCCCTCCTTGAGGGTCCAGTTGCCCTCCGCGTAGGCGAACGGCCCGGTCATCACCTGGCGGTCGGAGCGGCGCCCGTTGCCGCCGAGGAGGTCCGCGGTCCAGGGCGTGGACGTGGCCGAACGGTCGCGCGTCCAGTCCCAGTACGGCACCGACACCGAGGAGTCGACCTTGCGCAGGGCCCGTTCCAGGTCCAGCAGGAAGCGCCGGTGCCAGGGCAGGAAGGAGGGCGCCATGTGGGCGGTGCGCAGACCGTCCTCGCCGTCGGCGGTGTAGTACTCGATGTGCGTGCGGACGAACTCGTCGTACTCGCCGCGCCGTTTCACCTCCAGCATCGCCTTCACGAACCGGCGCTTCTCGGTGCGCGTCAGCGTGCTGACGTCCTTACGCGTGTACACCATGCGGGTCCCCCTCCTGGTGCCGGCCGGGGCCGTGGCCGGGCAGGTCGCGCAGGTGCCGCCCGGGGCCGAGTTCGTCGACGGCCGCGCGGGTCGCGGCCAGGGGCGTGGGATAGGAGCGGTAGTGGTCGACCATGCTGAGCCAGCTGCCGTCGGCGCGGCGCAGGAGGTGCAGCGGCCGGCCGTCCACGGTGACATGCCACTCCACGTCCCCGGCGGCCGGTTCCGGGGAGGGCACCGGCACGCCCCGGATGCGGCGGCCCCGGTAGACCTCCTCGAACATGCCGTCCCCGGCGAGCACGTCCGTGTTCTTGCCCGCCGTCGCCCCGGACTCCCCGGACCGGGAGGACGCCACGACCGGGACGGCCACGGCGCCGAGCGCCGCGACCGCGAGCCCGCGCAGCAGGCCCCGCCGTGTCCGCCGTCCGTCGCCCTCCGGCGCCGGTCCCGTCTGCGCGCCCACCGGTACTCCGCCGACCCCTACGACCATGCTGTGCTCCTCGTTCCGCTCGGGCTGTCGTAGCGGTAACAGCCCGAAGGCCCCCGCGGTCACCGCCGCGGGGGCCACACGAGAACTCCCGCCGCGTACCGGCGTCCTACAGGCCGGGGCCGACGCCCAGGTCCGCCGTCGGGACCGTCTGCACCAGCGGGGTCAGCACGCCCGCCTGGGGCAGCTTCGCCTGGGGCAGGCCGAAGCCGTCCGCGTTGGGCGAGGTGAGCGGGGCGTCGACGGACAGGCCCGGGGCCAGGGTGCGCAGGTCGGAGGCGGGGGCGTCGACGCCGACGTGGTCGAAGCCGGCGCCGAGGAGGTGCGGCAGGGGCGCCCGCAGGTCGGCGCCGGGCAGTCCGCCGTGCACCGGCAGCTGCGGGATCGCCCGGTCGGGGATGAGCCGGCCCTCGACGTAGCGCGGCCCCTCGGGCGAGCCGGGCACCGGCACGGGGAGCTCCCCGGTGGCCTCGGGCAGTTCCACGTTGAGGGCCTTCTCGGCGCCGCCCAGCGGCACGGGGACGGGGACCGTGCCGACCGCGGCGGCGGGGGTCGCGGTGGCGGCGCCGGCCGCGGCCGCCACACACGTGATCACTGCGGCGAGGGTTCCTCGGGTGGTCGACTTCATCAGGGGTACGGTCCCTTTCGCGTGTCGGGGCTCAGCGTGCGTACCGAGTAACGAGCCGGGGAGACGCACCAGCGCACAATTCCCCCGACTGCCGCAGTAATACGACGGACCGACCCGGCGGCGCGTGCCCGTCAGCCGGTCCAGAAGTCCCACCAGCGGGTGAGGACCAGCATGCCGACGACACCGAGGTGCAGCACCGGCAGCACCCAGGTGAACTCGTCGAGGAAGCGCCGCAGCGCCGCCGGCGCGGGCAGGAAGGCGTGCCGTACGGCGAACGACGTCACGTACCAGAACAGCGGGACGGTCGCGGCCCACGCCAGGGCGCACCACAGGCACAGCGCGTTGATCCGGTACAGCGACTCGAACTGCAGCCAGCTCACGAATCCGACGCCGGACAGGCATCCGGCGTCGAAGGCCAGCCAGTACCAGCGCGGGAAGCGGGCCCCGGCCAGCAGGCTCACGCCGACGCAGACGACGATCCCGTAGGCGACCAGTCCCAGCATCGGGTTGGGGAACCCGAAGACCTCGGCCTGGCCGCTCTCCATGACGCTGCCGCAGGACACCACCGGGTTGAGGCTGCAGCCGGGCGTGAAGTCCGGGTCCTGCAGCAGCTTGACCTTGTCGAGGGTGATGATCCAGGACGCCAGCAGCCCGGCCGCTCCGGTGACGACGAGCAGCAGGGCGAACGCCCGGCCGGCGCCCGCCGTGCGCGCCGCCCCGGGAGCGGGTGGAGTCACTTCGGCAGGGGAAGACCGCCGAGCAGGCCGCCCTTCGAGTTCAGCTTGGTCGTCGCCTTCTTGACGGTGTTGAGCACGGAGTCCTCGTTCTCGGTGTCGAGCGCGTTCGACTGGTGCTTGAGCGGCATCGGGTCGATGGGCTCGCGGGTGAGGGCGTTGACGGCGCCGTTGAGGCTGGTCGGGGTGACGTGCGCCGGGTCGTAGTCGGCGTGCGCGGGGCTGGCGCCCGCGACGGCGGCGAGGGAACCGGCAACGACGGCGGCGGCCTTCAGGGACTTCATCGTGGTCCTTTCCTGGGCGACTCGGGTCACCGTTCGGGGGAATGTCCGATGCCGTGCCTAACGAGGCCTGTGCTTAGCGGAAACCCCGTCGCCAGAACCTCATATGAGTCGCTGAAACAGAAGTCGTGGGGGGGGGGGGGGGGGGGGGCGGCGGCCGCCCGGGGGGGGGCCGGGGCCCCCGGGGGGGGGGGGCGCGGGC
>NZ_JBNCNM010000004.1:28067-34429 GCF_049846985.1 Streptomyces sp. DT190
CCCCCACCCCCCCCCCCCACACCCACCTCTCCCGCCCACAAACCCCAGCCGGCCGCGCGGGGGGCCCCCCCCACGACGTCGACGCGGGCGCGGACGGGACCACGGAGGGCCTGAGCAGGCGTCAGCGGGTCTCAGGGGCCTCAGGGGCCTCAGGGGCCTCAGGGGCCTCAGGGGCCTTCGGCAGGGAGGGCAGGCCGGCCAGGTCGGGGGCGGGCAGTTCGCTGTCGACCAGGGTCGCGGCGACGGTGTTGACGAGGCCGCTGACGACGGCGTTGACGGCCGGGGTGACCTGGGCGGACTCGCCGGAGGTGACGGCCTTCAGCAGACCGGCGTTGGCCTTCTCCAGGGCCTCCAGGGCCTCGGCCACCAGCCCTTCCGGCACCTCGGCCCGGTCCTCGACGGGCGCGGGCAGCGTGCTGGCCTGCGGCAGGGAGCCGGTCGGGCCGGTGGTGCCGGGCGCGGCCGGGCCGGTGGTGCCGGGCGCGGCCGGGTCGGTGGTGCCGGGCGCGGCCGCGGCGGGGCCGGCGGTCGCCTGGTCGATGGCGTCCTGCACCGAGGTGCTCAGTTCGGCCGCCTGGGAGGGCGGCAGTTGTCCGCCGTCCGCCTTGAGCACGGCGGTCAGCAGGTCGGCGACCGGGGTGAGCACACCGCCGAGTTCGCCCAGTCCCTCGACCTGGCCGAGCAGTGCGTCCGCGTCGGGGACGGGAGCCCGGGACGCCGTGGGGGCGCGCTCCGGGACGGAGGCGCTGTCGGCGGCCACGGCCACGGGCCCGGTGACCCCGAGCAGCAGCGTGGCGCAGAGCGCGGGGGTCGCGATTCGCCGTGCGGGCAGACGCATGGGGGTTCCTTTCGGTGGTGCGTCGGATCTTGTGCCCACCGTGGGAGCGGCCGGAACACTCCGCAACCGAGCGAACGCACCAGGTCAGCCCCGTTCCCGTGAGCGCGCGGCGTCCCCGCTGGTGAGGCGGCGTGCGCGCGAGCGGCCCGACGGGGCGCGCACCCGCCCCCGTTCGGGGCAACGCGCGCGCCGGGCGGGGGACGACGCGAACCGGCCGCCCTCCCGCGTGGTCCCACGGGAAGGCGGCCGGTCGGGGTTCCGGAACGACGTCAGTCGTTCTCGCACTCGTTGCCGAACGCCGGGTTCAGCAGGCCGATGATGTCGACCGTGTTGCCGCAGACGTTGACCGGGATGTGCAGCGGAACCTGGACGACGTTGCCGGACAGCACACCCGGGGAGTGGGCGGCGGCGGCCTGCGCGCCGCTGTCGGCGGCGGCGATGCCGGTGCTGCCCGCGACAGCGGCAGCGGCAGCGGAGGTCAGGACCAGGCCCTTCGCGATACGCGACATGGAGAGGTGCTCCTTGGGGGTTGACACAAACATCCGGGCGGATGCCCGGCGCTGTGTCAACGCGCGGCGTGGGCGCGAGTTGTGCCGCCAAAGGAGTGATCTGGCCGCGGCGACCCCCTTCACGATTCCGACACACACGCCCGGTTTCTACGGAAAAGTACCGTTGGCGACTACAGTTGCGGACCTCTCAACACACCCAGCCAGCAAGCAGATCGCACTGATGACGGCCCCGTGACACGACTTACGCAAGGCCCCGCCGGTCCCGAGCGGACCGCTGAGTCTCGCTCGCCCTTTCGACCGGCCACCCGGGGAGACCACGTTCCGCGAAGCCCTGCGGTGGGGTGGTGACCAGGAGCCGTCCGGCTCGTTGCCCAGCGGGACGCGGCATGCGCCGGCGCGGCATCCGGCGCTGTCGGCACCCGGCAGTGAGGCGCGTTCCCGCCGTCCCGAGCGCCGTCCGTGAGCGAGGAAAACCGCGCATGCACCTGCCATCGAACGACCCTTCGCCACGGGTCCTCCACCTCACCCAGCCCGTGGACGGCGGCGTCGCCCGGGTCGTGACGGACCTGGCGCGGGCCCAGCTCGCCGCGGGCCTGCACGTCACCGTCGCCTGCCCCGAAAGCCCCCTCGCGGACCGGCTGACCGCGCTCGGCGCGCAGGTCCGGCCCTGGGCGGCCACCCGCGCGCCGGGGCCGTCGATCGGCGGCGAGGTACGGCGGCTCGCCCGGATCGTCGCGGACGTCCGGCCCGATCTCGTGCACGCGCACAGCGCGAAGGCCGGACTGGCCGGGCGGCTCACCGTGCGGGGGCGGATCCCCACCGTGTTCCAGCCGCACGCCTGGTCGTTCGAGGCGGTCGGCGGCACCACCGCAGCCCTGGCGCGCGGCTGGGAGCGGTGGGCGGCGCGCTGGGCCGATCGGGTGGTGTGCGTGAGCGAGGCGGAACGCCGGCTCGGGGCCGGGGCCGGGATCCGGGGGCGGTGGAGCGTCGTGCCCAACGGCATCGACGTCGAGCGCTTCCGTCCGGCCGTGGCGCGGACCGTACGGGAGCGGCTGCTGCCGGACCTCGATCCGGGGGCGCCGCTGGTGGTCTGCGTGGGGCGGCTGTGCCGGCAGAAGGGGCAGGACGTCCTGCTGACGGCGTGGGAGTCGGTGCTGCGGCGGGTGCCGGAGGCCCGGCTGGTGCTGGTCGGCGACGGCCCGGACCAGGGCAGGCTGCGGGCCCTGGCCCCCCGGTCGGTGCGGTTCGCCGGGGACGTCGCCGACGTCGTGCCCTGGTACCAGGCGGCGGACCTGGTGGTGCTGCCCTCGCGCTGGGAGGGCATGGCCCTGGCGCCGCTCGAGGCCATGGCGTGCGGGCGGCCGGTGGTGGTGACGGACGTGGGCGGGGCCCGGGAGAGCCTGCCGCCCGGCCTCGCCCCGCACTGCCTGGTGCCCGCCGTCGCCCCGGCGGCCCTGGCCGGGGCCGTCGCCGGGCTGCTGCCGGACGCGCCGCTGCGCGCGTCGCTGGGCGACTCGGGCCGCCGGCACGTCCTGACCACGCACGACGTGCGCCGCACGGCTCAGGCGGTCGCGGACGTGTACCGCGAACTCCTGGACGGGCGCGCCGTGTCCACCGAGCACAGGGAGACAGTCCACTCGTGACCGCGGAAAGCACCGTCCCCCCTCCCGCCGGACAGCCCCGGGACCTCGGATCCACGCAGGTGACACTGCTGCCGCCGCGCGGCAACCCGGCGGGTTTCCGCCCGGCCGCCGGGCGGCCCCCGGCCCGGCCCGTCTCGCCGCTGCCGCTGCTCGCCGCGGACGGCACCGCCGCCGTGCTGGGCGCGCTGGCGCTCACCGGCACCCAGCGCCACCCGCTGCTGCTGGGCGTGCTGGTGGCGGTCTCGCTGCTGCTGCGTCCGCGCCACGAGGCGCGCGTGCCGGCCCTGCTGGACGAACTGCCCGCCGTGAGCGGCCGGATCGCCGTGGCCTGGCTGGCGCTCGGGGCGTTCACGGCGGCCCAGGCCCCGCAGCACGTGCTCTCCGCCCGGACGCTGCTGGCCGGTTTCCTGCTGCAGACCGCGGTGAGCTGCGCCGGGCGCGGCGCGGTGCACGCCCACCGGCGCGTTGAGCTGCTGCGCCGGCCGCGGGCCGCGCTCGTGGTCGGGCCCGCCGCGACCGCGCAGCGGGTGGCCGCGGCCGTGCTGCGCCATCCGCGGTACGGGGTGCGCCCGGTGGGGGTCGTCGCCGACGCGCCGGACGGCGCCGAGGGACTGCCCGTGCTGACCACGGGTGAGGAGGTGCAGCGGGCGCTGATCCAGAACGGGGTGCGCGAGGTGCTGGCCGTGCACCCCTCCGTGCGGGCCGGGCAGGGGCCGCTGCTGCGGGCGCTGGCCGAGTCGGGCTGCACGGTCTGGGAGATCGACCCGGACGTGCCGTCGTACCGGTCGCGGGACCGGATCGCCGGGTTCTCCTGCCGTCGCCTCGACCTGGGCGCGCTGCCGCGCGGCGGCGCCGCCAAGCGGGCCCTGGACGTCGTGGTGTCCGGGGCGCTGCTGCTGCTGGTCAGCCCGCTGCTGCTGGTGTGCGCGGTGGTGCTGCGGGCGAGCGACGGGCCGGGGGTGGTGTTCCGGCAGGAACGGATCGGCAAGGACGGGCGGCCCTTCACGCTGCTGAAGTTCCGCACCCACCGCCCGGTCGACGAGCACGAGTCGGCGACCCGCTGGAGCGTCGCGGACGAGCGCCGCATGCCGTGGTTCTGCCGCTTTCTGCGCCGCACCTCGCTGGACGAGCTGCTGCAGCTGTGGAACGTGCTGCGCGGCGACATGAGCCTGGTCGGACCGCGGCCGGAACGCCCCTACTTCGTGGCCCAGTTCGGCCAGAGCCACCCCGGTTACGCGGCCCGGCACCGGATGCGGACCGGCATCACGGGCCTGTCCCAGGTGCGCGGGCTGCGCGGGGACACCTCGATCGAGGACCGGGCCCGGTACGACAACGCCTACATCGACGACTGGTCGCTGTGGCAGGACGTGTGCCTGCTGCTGCGTACGGCGGCCGCGCTCGTGCGTCCGACGGGGAGCTGAGCGCGCATGACCCGGGTCGGGGCGCACGCGCCCGTTCTTCCCCTGCTGGCCGTCGTCGTCCTGCTCGCTCTGCCGCTGGGCCCGGGCGGCGGCGAGGGCGGCGCCGGTCCGGCCGACGCGGTGTCCGCGCTGGTCGTGCTGTACTGCGCCGTCCGGCTGGTCCGCGACCGGCGGCGGCCGCTGTCCCGTACGGCGGCGGTGGTGCTGGGGCTGCCGGTGCTCGGGGTGGCCGTCGCCGCGATGGGTGCGGTGTCGCCGGGCGAGGGGCTCACCGGCCTCGGCCGCTACCTCCAGGTCTTCGTGCTGGTCCCGGCGGCCGTGCTGCTGCTCCTGCGGGACCGGGCCGACTTCCGGCTGCTGGCCTGGTCGTTCGTGGGGCTCGCGGTGTGGCAGGGGGCGGTCGGGGTGCACCAGTACGCGACCGGGACCGGCGCGTCGTACCAGGGGCGGCCGGTGCGGGCCGTGGGCACGTTCGGGGCGCAGGACGTGATGGGGATGGCGACGGTCGTCTCGCTCGGCCTGGTGTGCGCGGTGGGCCTCGCGCTCGGCGCCGGGCCCGTACGGCAGCGGATCATCGGGCTGGCCTGCGCGCTGGCGCTGCTGCCGCCGCTCGCGCTGTCCTTCAGCCGCGGGGCGTGGATCGCGACGGCCGTGACGGTCACGGCGCAACTGCTGCTGTCCGGGCTGCGGCGGGCGCTGACCGCCGGGGCGGTGGTGGCCGCGGCGAGCATGATCCTGGTGGGCGGCTTCGGGGTCGGTACGGCGATGCTGCAGGAGCGGATGAGCAGCATCACGCGGGTCGCGGACGCGCCCGACCAGTCGGTGACCGACCGGTACACCATGTGGGCGGCGGCGACCGGGATGTGGGGGGAGCATCCGGCGACCGGCGTGGGGCTCAAGGGCTTCCCCGAACACCGGGACGCGCACGCCTCCCTGGCCCTGTCGGCGGGCAGCGACACGGAGGGCGCGGGTGCGGCCTTCCGCAAGCAGCCGCTGCTGTCCCCGCACAACATGTACCTGCTCATCCTGTCCGAGCAGGGCCTGCTGGGCCTTGTGGCCCTGGCGGGCAGCTGGCTGGCGCTCCTGCTGTGCGCGGTGCGCGCCCTGTGGCACACCCGGCGGGCCTGCGCCCCGGGCCTGGACTGCGGCCTCGTCGCCTGCGGCCTGCTGGTCTGGCAGCTGACGGACTTCGCCTACGCCGACATCGGCGGCCCGTCGACGGTCCTGACGGCGATGTGCTTCGGCCTGGCGGCGTGGTGGGGCCTGACCGCCGCGAACGCCGGGCCGCGGCCCGGTGGGTCCGGCGCCGGGTCCGGTGCCCGGGCCCTCGCGGAAGGGACACCGGCACGATGACGGTGACGCCTGAACAGACCGGCGCGGGCGGGGGGACGACGGTCCCGGGCGCCTCGGGCACGAGCCGTCCCGGCACGGCCGGCGGCCGCTCCCTCCCCGGCGCGGTCCCGCCCCGCCGCCGGACACCGGTGACCGGCCCCCGCACCGCCGCCGACGGCCGGCCGGCGCCCACCCCACCGTCCCCGAACACCGGCGAACCCTCCACCGGTCCGCAAGCCACGATCTCCGGAACGCCCCCAACGTCTGGCATGACGCCCTCGGCACAGCAGCACACCCCGACGACCGGCACGCCCCCGGCCGCCCCCCGGCCCACGGCCCCGCCACCCGCTGCGGCCCTCACCCGCACACCGGCCGAAGGCGAGCCCCCCACCGGTCCGCGGGCCACGACCCCTGGACCGCCGCCAACGACCGGCACGACGCCCTCGGCACAGCAACCCACCCCGACGACCGGCACGCCCCCGGCCGCCCCCCGGCCCACGGCCCCGCCATCCGCTGCGGCCCCCACCCGCACACCGGCCGACGGCGAGCCCCCCACCGGTCCGCGGGCCACGACCCCTGGACCGCCGCCAACGACCGGCACGACGCCCTCGGCACAGCA
>NZ_JBNCNM010000004.1:34528-320248 GCF_049846985.1 Streptomyces sp. DT190
AGGCGAGCCCCCCACCGGTCCGCGGGCCACGACCCCTGGACCGCCGCCAACGACCGGCACGACGCCCTCGGCACAGCAGCACACCCCGACGACCGGCACGCCCCCGGCCGCCACCCAAGCCACGGCCCCGGCACCGAATGCGGCCCCCACCCGCACACCGGTCGAAGGCAAGCCCTCCACCACGGCCGCCGGGACGCCCTCGGCACCGCAACCCGCCCCGGCGACCGGCACGACCCCGGCCCGCCCCGGGCCCACGGTCGCCCCGCCCCGGGATGCGGCGCCCACGGGCGCGCCGGACGCGTCCGTCGGCGTCGAGTCTCCCGCTCTTGCGCGCCCCTCCCCCGCCGACGCCCCCGTCACCCGGGGGTTCCTCGCGCGGGCCGCGTTCGTCACGGCCGTGTTCTCCGCCGCCGGGGCCCTGCTCGGGCTGGTGCGGGACCTGTCGCTGGCCCGGATGTTCGGGGCGGGGAGCGAGACGGACGCGTTCCTCGTGGCGTGGACCGTGCCGGAGTTCGCCGCGACGCTGCTGATCGAGGACGGGCTGGCCATCGCGCTGATCCCGGCGTTCAGCATGGCCCTGGCCCGGCGGGCGCAGGGTGCCGGCGGGGACCCGGTCCGGGCCCTGGTCGCCGCCACGCTGCCCCGGCTGTCGCTGGCCTTCGCCACGGTCGCCGCGCTGCTGGCCGCCTTCGCGCCGCAGTTGGTGCACGTGCTGGCCCCGGGCCTGCCCGATCCGGGACTCGCCGTGGACTGCACCCGGCTCACCGCGACCTGCGTGTTCACGTTCGGTCTCGCCGGGTACTGCAGCGCCGCCCTGCGCGCGCACCGCCGGTTCCTCGCCCCGGCGGCCATCTACGTCGCCTACAACACCGGCATCATCACCGCGGTGCTCGTCCTCGGCGCGCGGTGGGGCGTGCGCGCGGCGGCGGTCGGGGTGGCCGCGGGCGGCTGCCTGATGGTGCTGGCGCAACTGCCCGTGATGGGGCGGGAGATGCGGCGCGGCCCGGGGGCCGGTCCGGCCGGGGGCGCGGACGGCGGCGGCCGGCCCATGGGGCTGGCCCTGCTCGCGGCCGTCCTGCTGTTCGCGCTGTGCCGCCAGTCCCAGGTGCTGATCGAGCGGTTCCTCGGCTCCACCCTGCCCGCCGGGGCCATCTCGCACCTGAACTACGCGCAGAAGGTCGCCCAGATCCCCATGACCCTGTCGCTGATGCTGTGCACGGTCACCTTCCCGGTGGTCGCCCGCGCCCTGGCCGACGGCGACACCGAGCGGGCCCGCGCCCGCGTGGAGCGCGACCTGGCCCTGGCCGCCTGCCTGGTGCTGGCCGGTGCCGCGGTCGTCGTGGCCTGTGCCCCGCAGCTGGTCGAACTGCTCTTCCAGCGGGGCGCGTTCACCGCCCAGGACACGACCGCGACGGTCCGGGTGATGCGCGTGTACGCCCTCGGACTGCTCGCGCAGACCCTGGTCGGGGCGCTGATCCGCTCGTACTTCTCGGCGGGCCGGGCCACCTGGTACCCGCTCGGCGCGATGGCGGCCGGGCTGGTCGTCACGGGCGCGGCCGGTGCCTGGGCGGTGGGCCCCTGGGGCGTCATCGGCATCGCCGCCGCGAACGCCGCCGGCATCACCGTCACGGCCGCGCTGCTGCTGGCCGGCATGGGCCCGCGTGCCCTGCCGATCCGCACCCGGCACGTCCTGGCGGGGTTCGTCCGCCCGCTGGTGGCGGCGGCCGCCGCGACCGTCGCGGGCGCCTGGGCGGCGAGCCGCCTCGGCCCCGCCGTCCCGGGCTCCCCCCTGCTCGCTCTCGCCGCCGGCGCCCTCACCGTCGCCGTCGTCTTCCTCACGCTCGGCCGGGCCCTGGGCGACCAGGGCTGCCGCACCGCGCTGACCACCCTCCGTTCCGTCTCACGAAGGCTGACTCATGGCCGCTCCCGTTGACACCCCCGACACCGACACCGGCACCCGCACCAGACCCGGACCGGTCCTGTTCGTGGCGATGTACCACTCCGTCGGCGACCCCACGGACGACCCGTACCGCATCACGGTCACGCCCGAGCGGCTGGACCAGCAGCTCGGGCGGCTCAGGCGGCGCGGGCTGCGCGGCGTGTCCATGGCCGACCTGCTCGCCGCCCGGGCCCGCGGCGAGGGCCGGGGCCTGTACGGGCTCACCTTCGACGACGGCTACGCCGACTTCGTCACCGAGGCCCTGCCCGTGCTGCGCCGCCACGGCTGCGGCGCCACCCTGTTCGTGCTCCCGGGCCGGCTCGGCGGCGAGAACGCCTGGGACCCGCTGGGCCCGCGCAAGCCGCTGCTGACCGCCGAGGGCGTGCGGCACGCGGCGGCCGAGGGCGTCGAGATCGGCTCGCACGGCCTCACCCACGTCGACCTGACCCGGGCCGACGACGTCATCCTCCGCTCGGAGACCGAGGGCAGCAGGACCGTGCTCGCGGAACTCACCGGAACGGCACCGGCCGGCTTCTGCTACCCCTACGGCACGGTCGACGCGCGTGCCGTCGACGCGGTGCGGAAGGCGGGCTACACCTACGCCTGCGCGATCGACTCGGGCCCGCTCGGCGGCCCGCACGCGCTGCCCCGGGTGCACATCGGCCAGAACGACACGCCGCTGCGGCTGTTGCTGAAGTACCGGCTGCACCGGTTGCGCCGCCGACCCGTCGAGGAGCCCCGGTGAAGGCGCTGCACATCATCACCGGCCTCGGTGTGGGCGGTGCCGAGCAGCAACTGCGGCTGCTGCTGCGGCACCTGCCCGTCGACTGCGACGTGGTGACGCTGACCAACCCGGGGCCGGTGGCCGCCGGGCTGCGCGCCGACGGGGTGCGCGTCCACCACCTCGGCATGGCCGGCAACCGCGACCTGGGCGCCCTGCCCCGCCTGGTGCGCATCATCCGCGCGGGCGGCTACCAGCTGGTGCACACCCACCTCTACCGCGCCTGCCTCTACGGCCGGATCGCCGCGCGGCTGGCCGGCGTCCGGGCGGTGGTGGCCACCGAGCACTCCCTCGGCGACTCGCAGATGGAGGGCCGGCCGCTCAACGCGGGGGTCCGCGCGCTGTACCTGGCGGGCGAACGCCTGGGCAGCACCACGGTCGCCGTCTCCCCCACGGTCGCCACGCGCCTGAGGCACTGGGGCGTGCCCGGGCCGCGCATCGAGGTCGTGCCCAACGGCATCGACGTGGCCCGCTTCCGCTTCGACCCGGCCCGCCGCCACGAGACCCGCCGCCGGCTGGGCCTGCCGGACGACGCGTACGTCATCGGCGCCGTCGGCCGGCTGGCGCCCGGCAAGCGCTTCGGCGTGCTGATCCGGGCGCTGGCCCACCTCCCGGACGACCACCGGCTGCTGCTGGTCGGGGGCGGCCCCGAGGAGGACGTGCTGCGCCGCACCGCGCGGGCGGCCGGGGTCGCCGGTCGTGTGCTGTTCACCGGGGAACGCCCCTGCGTCCCCGACGGCTCGCCCGGCCCCGACCTGCCGTCGCTGACCTGCGCGATGGACGTCCTCGCCTCGCCGTCCCCGGAGGAGGCCTTCGGCCTGGCGGTCGTGGAGGCCCTCGCGTCCGGTCTGCCGGTCCTCTACGCCTCCTGCCCGGCCCTGCAGGACCTGCCCCCGTCGGCGGCGCCCACCGCCCGGCGGGTCACCGGCGGGCCCGACGCGTTCGCCCGCGCCCTGACGGAGGTACGGCGGCAGGGCCCCGGGCCGCGCACGGTGCCCGAGGCCGCCCGCCACTACTGCATCACCCGCAGCGCCGCCCGGCTGTTGGACGTGTACGCCGCCGCGGTCGCCCGTCCCCTGTCCCCCTCGCCCCAGGAAGCCCGCACCTCATGACCGACACCCCCGCACGGCAGCACCGCCAGGTCACCGCCCTCACCAGGTCCCTGCCCCCCTGGTCGCTGCTCGCGGCCGGGGCCGTGGCCGGCGGTCTGCTCGGCGGCACGTACGGCCTGGTCAGGACACCGCAGTACACGGCGACCAGCTACGTCGTCGCCGTGCCGACCGCGAAGTCCGACACCGCGACCGCCCTCGGTTTCGCCCAGGCCTACGGCCGGGTCGCCCCGCAGCTCGCGGTGCTCGGGGACGCGCAGGTGTGGGCGGGGGTGCCCGTGTCGACGCTGCGGGACAGCGTCCGCACGGCGACCTCGCCGGACGCCCCGATGGTGTCGGTGACGGCGACGTCCTCCCGCCCGGACCTCGCCGCCGACATGGCCGACGCCGTGGCCCGCGCGCTGACCCGGCACGCCGCGGACACCCAGCGGTCCACGCGGGTCGAGCTCCAGCAGTTCGCCCGGGCGGTCGAGCCGGCCGAGCCGTCCACCGCCTCCGCCGGGGTGACCGGGCTGGTCGGCGCGAGCGCGGGCGGGCTGCTGGGCGGGCTGGCGGTGCTGGTCCGGCCGCGGCGGCCCGCCGAGAGCCCGGGCCGGCCGGCCGCCGTGCCCGGTCCGGCCGTCGCCGCCGACGCGCACGGGCAGCTGTGACGTACTCCGCGGAACGGGTCACCGACGAGCGGGCCTTCGCGGCCCTGGCCGCCGACTGGGACCGGCTGCACCGGCGGTACGCCCACGCCACCCCCTTCCAGAGCCACGCCTGGCTGCACTCGTGGTGGCGGTCGTACGGCGGGCGCGGCCGGCTGCGGCTGGTGCTGGTGCGTGACGGCCGCACCGGTGACCTGGTCGCCGCCGCCCCGCTGAGGCTCGTGACGCGCCCGCTCCCGGTGCTCGTGCCGCTCGGCGGGGCGATCTCCGACTACGGGGACGTCCTCGTGGACGACGGGCACGGCGAGGAGGCGGTGGCCGCGCTCACCGCCGCGCTGTCGGCCGCCGCCCGCACGGCGCTGATCGACCTGCGCGAGGTCCGGCCCGGCGCGGCGGCCGAGCGGGTCTGGGAGCGGTGGGCCGGACCCAGGGCCCGGGTGGACGACTCGCTGTGCCTGGAGCTGCCGGCCGTTCCCATGGGCGAGCTGATCGCCCGGCTGCCGTCCAAGACCCAGCAGCGGCTGCGCGCCAAGCTGCGCCGGCTGGACGCGCTCGGCGTCCAGCGGCGGGTCGTCACCCCCGGCGAGGTGGACGAGGCGCTGCTGCGGCTGCTGGAGTTGCACCGGTTGCAGTGGCAGGGGCGGAAGGTGACCTCGGAGCATCTGCGGCCGCGGTTCCGTGACCACCTCGTGCGGTCGGTCGGGCCGATGGTGCGCGCCGGGGACGCGGTGGTCACCGAGTTCCGGCTGGACGGCGACGTGGTGGCCGTGGACCTGACGCTACTGTCACCGCGGCTCGCGGGCGGCTATCTGTACGGCGCCCACCCGCGGCTGCGTGAGCACAAGGCGGACGTGGCGGCGATGCTGCTGGACTCGACCGCCACCCACACCAAGGACGGCACGCTCGGCACGCTGAGCCTGCTGCGCGGCAACGAGCCCTACAAGCACCACTGGCGCCCGCTGCCGGTGGTGAACCAGCGGCTGCTGCTGGCCCGGCGGCGCACGGCACCGCTGCTGGCGGCGGCGCTGGGCGACGCGGCGGCGCGCCGGCGGGGCAAGGAGGCGCTGCGGCGGCTGCGGGAGCGCGACCGCGGCGGCCGGCCCTGACCGGGCCCGCCGCCGGCCGCGCTCCCGGGCACGGGCTACCGCGTGCGCGACCACCAGTCCAGGCGCAGGCAGAGCTTGCCGCCCATCCAGTACTCGACCCAGTCGCCGAGGTTCAGCGGCGAGCAGTTCGCCGGACGCCCGGGCTCGGGCGCGCTCGGCTGCGGGGTCGGGGTGGGGGTCGGCTGCGGTGGCCGGGCGGGGGTCGTGGGGGCCGGGGTGGCGCCCTGGTCGCGGCCGAAGAGGAACGACCGGTAGACCTCGGAGGCCCGGGGGTTGTCGTCGCACTGCCACACGCCGTGCGGGCAGTAGTCCGTCAGCGTCTGGTAGAGCGGCTTGTGCTCGTCCATCCAGGCGAGCATGCGCTTCATGTAGTCGGCGTTGTCGCCGTTGCGGAAGAGTCCCCACTCGGGGAACGAGATGGCCTTGTTGTGGGCCTTCGCGAACTCCACGTGCTGCTGGAGCCCGTAGGGTTCCGTCACCTGTTCGTCGAACGACATCCCGCGCGGCTGGTCGTAGGCGTCCATGCCGATGATGTCGACGGTGTCGTCGCCCGGGTAGCACTGCGTCCAGGGCACGGCGTCCCGGCCGCGGCTCGGTGTGAAGTCGAAGCGGAACTTCTGGCCCGGCACCGCGCGCATGGTGGTGACGATCCGGTTCCAGTACTGCTTCCAGGCCTCCGGGTCCGGCCCGCAGCGGTGGGTGTACGTGATGCCGTTCATCTCCCAGCCGAGCACCAGCACCGTGTCCGGCACGCCCAGTTCGACCAGCCGCTCGGCGAGGCTGCGGAAGTGGTGGTCGTAGCGGCCTGCCGCGCCCTCGCGCAGCAGCCGGCGCACCTCGTGGTCGGGCACGCCCTCCTCGTTGCGCTCCAGCATCGGCACGTTGAGGACGAGCAGCCGGTCGGCCTGCTCCCGGCGCCAGTTGGCCCAGACGTCGAGGAAGCCGGGGCGGCCCTCGATGTTGCTCCAGCGGTCGCCGGGCAGGTAGGTGTGCCCGACGCGCAGCTTCGCCCCGCCGAGCCAGGCGCTGAGCTGGGCCATGCGGGTTACGCCGCGCGGGCCGTAGTCGAGGTAGGCGCCGAAGGCGGTCGCGGGCCGTGCGGGTGCGGTGGGACCGGTGCCGGGCGCCGTGCCGGGTGCGGTGCCGGGTGCGGTGCCGGGTGCGGTGGTGCCCGGCGTGGGCGACCCGGCCGGGACGGCGGGGGCCGCGGGGGCCGCCGGTGTGGCCGCGGGGGCCGGGGCCGGTGGCTCGGCGCGGCCCGCCGTGCCCGTCTCCGCGACGACCGTGTGGCCGGACGCCAGTGCCGCCGTCGCGGCGACCGCCGCCGCGACGAAGGCCAGCCGCCGGGACCGTGCGCGTCGCTGCCGTGTGGCCATGGCCGCCCCTCTCGTTCGTCTCCGCTTATTGACACTCAGTCATATGAAACGGAATCACGCCACCGCCGCTGGGGCTTTCGAGTGGCCCCCTCGTCCGCACCGGTGACCAAGTTCGAAGGAATAGCCCGTGTCACTGCTCGACATTCGCGTCCCCGCGGTCCTGCTGCGGATCGACCGGAACCCCTTTCACCACGGAACGCTGGGGGCCGTGCGCTCACTCGGCCGGGCGGGCGTGGAGGTGCACGTGGTCGCCGACTGCGCGGGAAGTCCCGTCCCCCGGTCCCGTTTCGTGTGCGGGCTGCACGCGCCGCCGGCGCCCGGGGCGTCCCCGGCCGAGATCGCGGGCGTGCTGCGCCGCGTGGCCCGGCGCGTCGCCCGTCCCGCGGTGCTGATCGCGATGGACGACGCGGGCGCCGTCGCGGTGGGCCGGATGCGCGAGGAGCTGGCACCGGCGTACCTGCTGCCCGAGACGCCCGGGGCGCTGCCCGAACGCGTCGCCGACAAGGCGGAACTGGCCGTGATGTGCGCCGCGCTGGATGTCGCGCACCCCGAGACGCTCGTGCCGGACAGCGCGGACCGGGCGGCCTCGGCCGTGGCGCGGCTGGGGCTGCCGGTGGTGGCGAAGTGGAGCAGGCCCTGGCTGGTACCGCCGGGCAGCGGACTGCGCAGCACCGTGCTGGTGCGCTCCGCGCGGCAGGCCCGGGAGCTGTACCTGCGCGCCGGTGAGGCGGGCAGCCGGCTGCTCCTGCAGGCGTTCCTGCCGCCGGGCCCGGACCGTGACTGGTTCTTCCACGGGTACGCCGACCGCTCCGGGCTGGTGCGGGCCGGCGGCACTGGGCACAAGCAGCGCGCCCGGCCGCGCGGGGCGGGCCTGACGTCGGTCGGCCGCTGGACGGCCAACCCGGAGGTACGGGTGCTCGCCGAGCGGATCACCGGGGAGCTGGGCTACCGCGGCATCCTCGACCTGGACTTCCGCCGCTGCGGCACGACGGGCCGCTACCACCTGCTCGACTTCAACCCGCGCCCCGGCGCCCAGTTCCGCCTCTTCACGGACACGGCGGGCGTGGACGTCGTCCGGGCGCTGCACCTCGATCTGACGCACCGTCCACTGCCGGAGGGGGCCCCACGGCCGGGGCGGGCCTTCGTGGTGGAGAACTACGCGCCGCTGAGCGCGCTGCGGCCCGCGCCCGCCGGACGGGAGCTGGCCTGGCACGCCCCGGACGACCGGGCGCCCGGCCGGGCGATGTGGCGCCTGTGGGGCCGGCACGCCGCCGGGCGGGTGCTCGGCAGGCTGCGCCCGGAGCCGGCGGGCCGGTTCACCCGGCTGGCGCGGTAGGATTGCGCGCTTTTCGTACGTGAACGCCTAATTTGTTCTTATGACTCACATGAAGCGCACCGCCACGGTGCTTTCCAGCCTCGCCCTGAGTGTCGCGCTCCTCGGCGGCACCGCGACGGCCTCGGAGGCGGACATCCGCCCCGAGGTCACCCACTCCAAGGACCGGGAGTGCAAGGAGCACGACAGCCTGGGCCTGATCCTGCTGGGCATCCCGCTGCTCGGGTTCTTCTACCCGGGCGACTGCTGACCGCAGGGCCTTCACGGGTGCCGGGCGCTCGCGTCCGGCACCCGCCGTGTCAGCGGTGGGACGCGGCGCGGCCCCGCCGGTAGAGCACGACGCCGCCGGTGATCAGCGCGGCGCTGGCGGCAGCGGCGCCGAGCATCGCCTCGGCACCGGTCTCGGGGAGACTGGGCGGCTGCTCGTGACCACCGGGGGGCGTGTGGTGCTCCCCGGGAGGCGCCTGCGGAGGCGTCGACTGGTGGCCGCCGGGCGGGGGTGTGTGCGGGGGCTCGGTAGGCGGCGGGGTGTGCGGAGGCTTCGTCGGGGGCGTGTGCGGGGGCTTCGTGGGCGGGGTGTCGCCGTACCCGTATCCGCCGTCGTCGTCATGACCGTAGCCACCGTCGTCGTGGCCGTAGCCACCGTCGTCGTGGCCGTACCCGCCGCCTCGGGGTGTGTCCCCGCCGCCGTGGGACCTGTCCTCGCCGTCACCGGGGGGCTGGTCCCCTTCGTCGCCGGGCCAGTCGTCGCCGTCACCGTCGTCGCCGTCGTCGCCGGGCCAGTCGTCGCCGTCGTCGAACGCCGAGCCGCCCGAGGAGTCGTGCCGGCCGTGGCCGCCGGAGTCGTTCGTACAGGAGTTGCCGAACGCCGGGTTGAGCGCGGCGACCACGTCGACGGTGTTGCCGCAGCCGTTGACCGGTACGTCGACCGGGACCTGGACGTTGTTGCCGGACGCCGCGCCCGGTGAGCCCGAGGCGGCTCCCTGGGCGGTCGAGTCGGCGAGGGCGGCGCCGCCGCACAGGGACAGGATGCCCGTCGCGGCCGCTGCGGCGACCATTCCCCTGCTCAGGGTCTGTCGCATTCTCGTTGCCTCCTGCTGGTGGAGTGCTCGTAGAAGTGGGAAAGGCCGGCCCCGGACGTGTTCTCCCGGGGCCGGCCAGGTCGCAGCCGGTGCTGCTGGTGCGTTACCGCGTCAGTCGTTCTCGCACTCGTTGCCGAACGCCGGGTTCAGCAGGGCGATGACGTTCACGGTGTTGCCGCACACGTTGATCGGGATGTGCACGGGAATCTGGACCACGTTGCCGGAGAGGACACCCGGGGAACCGACGGCGGCACCCTGGGCGCCGGCGTCCGCGATGGCCGGGGTGGCCATGCCCAGGGCCATGATCGCGCCCGCGACGACAGCAGCGCTCTTCTTCATGAACTTTCCCTTCTCTGCAGTCATGCCCCTTTGTCGACCGAAGCCGAGCGAGCACAGCCTGGACGGCTCGCACCATGACCTGCAGTCTGCAAACGAGGAATTGACATCCGAAGAAACTGAGGAACGTACGACGCGGGGGAATTCACTCGAATGCCCACCGGAAAGACCCGGGTACGGCCGGGCGGCCCGCCGTGGATTCAGCGGGCCGCCCGGTCTGCGTACGGTACGGGTCAGTCGCCGTTCGCCGAGAGGACCGACAGGTCCTCCAGGATGTGGTTGAGCGCGCCGTCCCGCTTGGTGTTCGTCGAGTTGTCCGCGCACTGCTGCTGGACGTGGTCCGACAGGATCGGGATGTCCTGGACCACCACGCCGATGAGAAGCGCAACGCCGACGTCGAGGTCCTGAACGGCGACACAGGGCTTGTTGAGCGTACCGTCGACCAGCGAGAGCTGGGGGCTCATGTCGCCCTTGGTCGCCGAGTTGCCGAACGACGACGAGGCGCCGTTGCCGTTGGCGACGGACGGTCCGGAGTCGTCCCCGACGGCAAGAGCCTGGGGAGCTGCCGCCACCGACATTCCGATGACACTGGCGGCGGCCGCCGCGGCGACCATTGCCTTCTTGAGCACTTCGCGTTCCTTTCCTCGTAGCGACGCATGTCCTACGGCCTCATCAACCCGCCTCGGGATGATTGGTTGCGGGTGTTCACCCGGTTGGCCCGCAGCGCCCGAAAGCACCGATAATCACCGGGGACGAAGAACACACAAACTGTCCTGGCATGGGCTGACAGAGTGATGAGGAGAAACCATGCACCGCCCGTGCAGTTGACCAGAACGCTCCGGAGGACGGGGTTTCCTCAGAAAGGACTGGTCAGTGATCAAGAAGGTTATTGCCACCGCGGCGATCGCCGCTTCCGTCATGGGAGCCTCCGCCGCCGCGGCGCCGCAGGCGCTCGCCGTCGGTGACGACAGCGGTCCGACGGCCGTGAACGGCAACGGGGCGATGCAGAGCTTCGGCAACTCGTCCACGTACGGCAACATGAGCCCGCAGATGGCTCTGATCCAGGGCTCGTTCAACAAGCCGTGCATCGCCGTGAACGACCTGCCGATCGGTGTGGGCGCGCTCATCGGCATCCCGATCCAGGACATCCCGATCCTGTCCGACCACCAGCAGCAGCAGTGTGCGGAGAACAGCACCAACGCCAAGCGCGACGGCGCGCTGGCGCACCTGCTGGAGGACGTGTCGATCCTGTCGGCGAACGGCGACTGACGCAGACCCGCCTGAAGGGGCGGGCCGCCGGGCGACTGCCGGGCGGCCCGCCCCCTTTGCTGTGCCCGCCGCGTTCAGGCCCGGCCCGCGTACAGCGCCTCGATCTGCTCCGCGTAGGCCGCCGTGGCCGCCTGCCGCTTGACCTTCAAGGACGGCGTGAGCAGCCCGTTCTCCTCGGTGAAGTCCCCGTCGACCAGGGCGAAGGCGCGGATCGACTCGGCGCGTGAGACGGCCTCGTTGGCGTGGTCCACGGCCTTCTGGACGTCGGCGCGCAGGCGTTCGTCGTGGACGAGCTCGGACAGCGGGGTGTCGGCGGGCAGTTTGCGGACCGCGAGCCAGTGGGCGAGGGCGTCGGGGTCGAGGGTGATCAGGGCGGCGACGTAGGGGCGGTTGTCGCCGACGACCAGGCACTGGCCGACGGGCGGGCGGCTGCGCAGGCGGTCCTCCAGGACGGCCGGGGAGACGTTCTTGCCGCCGGTGGTGACGAGGATGTCCTTCTTGCGGCCGGTGATGGTGAGGTAGCCGTCCTCGTCGAGGGAGCCGAGGTCGCCGGTGGCGAACCAGCCGTCGTCCAGGGCCTCGCCGGTCGCGGCCGGGTCGTTCCAGTAGGCGGTGAAGACGATGCCGCCCTTGATGAGGACCTCGCCGTCGTCGGCGATGCGGACGGCGGTGCCGGGGACGGGCAGGCCGACCGTGCCGGGGCGGGGGTCCAGGGGCGGGACGATGGTGGCGGCGGCGGTCGTCTCGGTGAGGCCGTAGCCCTCGTAGATCAGGATGCCGGCCGCGTAGAAGAAGAGGTTGAGCTCGCGGTCCAGGGGGCCGCCGCCGCTGATGGCGTAGCGCAGGCGGCCGCCGAGTTCCTTGCGGATGCGGCGGTAGACCAGCAGGTCGTACAGGGCCCAGGCGGCCCACAGGCCCGGGCCCGGGCCCTTGCCCTTCCCGAGGAACCTGTCCAGGTGGGCCTGACCGAAGCGGACGGCGATGCGGTGGGCGCGGTCGAAGGAGGAGCCGCGGCCGAGCTTCTCGGCGGTGGCGCGGCCGGTGTCGTGGATCTTCTCGAAGAGGTACGGCACGCCGACCAGGAAGGTGGGGCGGAACGCCCTGAGGGCCGGGCGGAGTTCGGCGGGCTTGATGCTCGGGCAGTGGCCGATCTCGATGCGGCCCATCAGGCAGGCGATCTGCAGGGTGCGGCCGAGGATGTGCGCGAGGGGCAGGAAGAGGAGCGTCGAGGCGGTCTCGCCGGTGACCTCCTGGAACATGGGGTGCAGCAGCTCGACGGTGTTGGCGGCCTCGGCGTGCAGGTTGGCGTGGGTGAGGACGCAGCCCTTGGGGCGGCCGGTGGTGCCGGAGGTGTAGCAGAGGGTCGCGGTCGTGTCGGGGGTCAGGGCGGTGCGCCGCTTGGTGACCTCCTCGTCGGTGACGTCCCGGCCGAGGGCGGTGAGTTCGTCGAGGGCGCCGCCGTCGAGGTGCCACACGCGCGGGGGTTCGGGGTGGGCGGCCGTGCCGGTCAGGACCGTGTCGGCGTTCGCGGCCGTTTCCGCGACGACATGACGGGCTCCGGAGTCGCGGACGATCCACTCCACCTGGTCGGCGGAGGAGGTGGCGTAGACCGGGACCGTCTGGCCGCCGGCGGACCAGATCGCGAAGTCCAGGACCGTCCACTCGTAGCGGGTGCGGGACATCACGGCGACGCGGCCGCCCGGTTCCAGGCCGGCCGCGATCAGGCCCTTGGCCACGGCGGTCACCTCGTCGGCGAAGGCGGCCGCGGTGACGGGCTGCCAGCTGCCGTGCCGTTCGCGGCGCAGGACCACGGCGTCGGCGGCCTCGGCCGCGTTGGTGTACGGCAGGTCGGCGATGCTGCCGGTCGCCGGGCGGGGCGCGAGGGGCGCCGTGCGGGCCTCGCGGACGACGCCCCGGTCGTCCCTGACGGTCTCGGCCCTGGTGCGGAGCGCCAGGTCGGTGCGCTGCTTCGCCCGTTTCAGATCCTTGCGTACGCCCATGACGGCTCCCGGTCGCGGATGAGGCTGACGTGCTGGCGCTCGTACGTACGGGCACGTGCTCGTACTTACTCAGGAGTAAACTTACTCAGGCGTAAGGAAAGGTCAATGGGCGGGCCCGTGCCGCGGGGAGCTAGGAGACGATGTCCTTGCGGGCGAAACCGCGGAAGGCCAGGGCGAACAGCACGAGCGCGTAGGTCACGGAGATCGACGTGCCCTGGATCATGTCCGACCACTCCAGCTGCGGCCGGACCGCGTCGAGCCAGGCGTACTGCCAGTGCGCGGGCAGGAAGTGGCGCCAGTCGCCGAGGGCCGTCACCTCGTCCAGGACGCTGCCGATGATGGTGAGGAACACGGCGCCGCCGACCGCGCCGAGCGGGGCGTCCGTGCGGGTGGACAGCCAGAACGCGAGGGCGGCGGTGACCAGTTGGGACACCATGATGTAGACCGTGACGACCAGCAGCCGCTGGGCCGCCGTGCCGGTGGGCAGGGTGCCGCCCGTGGGCAGCTGGAGCGGGCCCCAGCCGTAGGCGGCCGTGCCGACGATCAGCGCGACGACCGGCAGCAGGACCAGCGCGGCCAGGCTGAGGCTGAGCCCGACGGCGAGCTTGGACCACAGCAGCCGGGCCCGGGGCACGGGCGCCGCGAGCAGGTAGCGCAGGGACGACCAGCCGGCCTCCGAGGCGACCGTGTCACCGCAGAACAGGGCGACGGGGATGACGAGCAGGAAGCCCGCGGCGGAGAAGAGGTTGACCGCGGCGAAGTTCGCCCCGGACGCGGTCGCCGTGTCCATGAGGTTGACGCGGTTGTTGCCGCCGCCCGGGTCGCCGCCCACCTGGAAGGCGATGAGCAGGATGATCGGCAGGGCGAACAGGACACCGCCCATGACCATGGTGCGGCGCCGCTTCAGCTGCCGGACCAGCTCGACGCGGAAGGGCAGGGTGCGGCCCGCGCGGTAGCCGTCGGCGACCTCGACGGGCGGGTCGGCGAGCGTGCTCATGCTTCGGCTCCGATCAGGGTCAGGAAGGCGTCCTCCAGGCGGCGGTGCGGGCCCACGGAGGCGACCGCCACGTCCAGCCGCACCAGGTCGGCGACCAGGCGCTGCGGGGTGCCGTCGGCGTCGAGCCGGACCAGCAGGCCCTCGTCGGTGCGCACGGCCGAGGCGACGCCCGGCAGCGCGGCGACCTTCTCCACGACGGGTTCGTCCACCGGCGTGGGCGTGCCCACCAGGAGCGTGTCGCCCGAGCCGACGATCTCCGCGACCGGGCCCGCCTGGACGAGCTGCCCGTGGTCCATCACGACCAGGTGCGTGCAGGTCTGCTCCACCTCGGCGAGGAGATGGCTGGAGACGATGACCGTGCGTCCGGCCGCGGCGTAGCGGATCATCACCTCGCGCATCTCGCGGATCTGGGGCGGGTCGAGGCCGTTGGTCGGTTCGTCGAGGATGAGCAGGTCGGGCAGGCCGAGCATGGCCTGGGCGATGGCCAGGCGCTGGCGCATGCCCTGGGAGTAGGTGCGCACCGCCCGGGCGAGCGCGTCGCCCAGGCCCGCGATCTCCAGGGCCTCCGCCATGTGCGCGTCCTCGGCGGGGCGGCCGGTGGCGCGCCAGTACAGCTCCAGGTTCTCGCGGCCGGACAGGTGCGGCAGGAAGCCGGCGCCCTCGACGAAGGCACCGACCCGCGACAGCACCGGGGCGCCCGGGGCGATGGCGTGGCCGAAGACGCGGATCTCGCCGCCGTCGGGCTTGATGAGGCCCATCAGCATGCGCAGGGTGGTCGTCTTGCCGGCGCCGTTGGGGCCGAGCAGGCCGAGCACCTGGCCCTTCTCCACGCGGAAGGAGAGGTCCTTGACCGCGTACCGGTCCGAGGCCTTGGCGTAGCGCTTGGTCAGGTCGGTGATCTGCAGCGGGACCTCGGCGAGTGCCGGGTCCGGCGGGGCGGGGGCGGCCGTGCGGCGGCGGCCCGTGACGATCAGGGCCAGGGCGATCGCGGCGCCCGCCAGGGGCAGCCACCACACCCACGCGGGCAGCGCGCCCTGGGTGTCGCGCTGCCCGAGCGCGGAGGGCACCTGCAGGTCGCCCTCGAGGGAGACGGTGTAGGTGGCCGGGGCGGTCGGGGAGGCGTAGCCGAGGTCCGTGGAGGCGAGGACCAGGCGCAGCCGGTGGCCGTCGTCGATCTCGTGGTCGATCGCCGGGAGGGTGATGCGGACGTCCTTGCCCGCCTTGGCGTCCTCGACCCGGACGGGCGTGACGAGCTGGGAGGGCAGCACCTGCTGGGTGTCACCGCCGGGCCCGACGTCGTAGAGCTTGGCGAAGAGCACGGCGTCGTCGCTGGTGGACTTCACCCGCACGGTCACGGTGGGCGAGCCGGTGATCTGCAGGTCCTCGCGCTGCGGGGCCGACTCGAACGCGGCGAACTGGCCAGGGAAGTCCAGGGAGACGCCGATGCCGAGGCCGGAGAGCTGGCTGAGGCCGCCCGCGCCGCCGAGGCCGGGCAGGGCGGAGACGCCGGGCGGGCTGGCGCCGGGCGGGTTGTCGAAGGTCTGCTCGCGGCCGGTCAGGGCGAGGGAGCGCTGCTTGCTCTCCAGGCCCGGGTAGCGGTCCGAGGTCACGCCGGTCAGGCGGGGTTCGCCGTCGCCGGAGCCCATGCCGAGGGTGCGGGTGACGCGGAAGGCGGGGCCGGTGTCGACGGCCTTGTCGTCCTTCAGGTAGCGGTCGAACCAGGTCTTCACGCGGCTCTGGACGCGGCCGGTCTCCATGTCGCCGCCGTCGTGGCCGCCGGCGATCCAGTCGACGTCCACGGGGGCGCCGTTGGCGCGGATCGTCCGCGCGGCCCGGTCGGCCTGGCCGAGCGGGAAGAGGGAGTCGGACTGGCCCTGCAGCAGCAGCGTCGGCACCTCGATGTCCTTGCCGACCGCGGACGGGGAGCGCTGCTCCAGCAGGTCGCGGGCCTCGGCGTCGGGTGTGCCCGACTCGGCGACCCGCTCGTACATGCGGCACAGCGCGGCCTCGAACTTCTCGCAGCCGCCGCCGGAGTTGACGAAGATGCCGGCCCACAGCTTCTTGAACACGCCGTTCGGGAAGAGCGCGTCGGCGAGGTTCCAGTAGGTGATCGCGGGGGCGATGGCGTCCACGCGCCGGTCGTGTCCCGCCGCGAGCAGGGCGATGGCGCCGCCGTAGGAGCCGCCGGCCATGCCGACGCGGGGGTCGCCCTTCGTGTCGAGCTCGACCCGGGGCTGTTCCGCCAGCCAGTCGAGGAGCTTCGAGACGTCGGCGACCTCGCCCTTCGGGTCGTTCAGGCCGATCTTGCCGGTCGACCTGCCGAAGCCGCGCGCCGACCAGGTCAGGACCGCGTAGCCGTCCCGGGCGAGGTCCTCGGCCTGCTGCCGGACGTCCTTCTTGCTGCCTCCGAAGCCGTGCCCGAGCAGGACGGCGGGGCGGCGGTCGTCGCCCGGCGTGGTGAAGAAGGAGGTGTCGATGCGCACGCCGTCCCCGGTGTCCAGGAGCCGGTCCGCGCGGTGCACCGGGGGCGCTTCGTCGCCGGCGACGGCCGTCCAGGTCCCCGCTCCCGCGAGGACGACGACGGCGGCCCCGGCGGCGAGGAGCCTCCGGGGCCGCCGAAGCAGCCCGTTGAGTCCGGGCAGTCGAAGATCCATGCGTCAACGGTACGGGGTGAACCTGTCGATGAGTTGTCGACCGGAGACCGAAGTGCGGGGCCTTCCAGGGGTGTACACGGAGTCTGCGGCGTACTGCGGGTGGTGTACGGCTTCGAGCCCGGCGGGGGCTGTGCGGTGCCGGGTGCGGGTGCGTGGTGGCCGGTCGCGCAGTTCCCCGCGTCCCTAAGAGGCCTGTTCGTCCTCCGGTACCGAGACCAGCCACCGCGTCTGCTTGCGCGGGCGCAGGTACAGGGCCCAGTACAGGGTGGCCGTCGCCGTGATGCCGCCCGTCCAGAGCAGGTAGGCCGGTTCCTGCTGGACGAGGACGTAGACCAGGACCACGACCAGCAGGAGCGGGGCCGCCGGCCACAGCGGCATGCGCCAGGCCGGTGTGTGGCGGTGGGCTCCGCGGCGGGAGAGCAGGGCGGCGACGGCGACCAGGAGGTACATGCCCGTCACCGAGACGCCCGTGACGCCGTAGAGGGTGTCCAGGTTCACGAAGCACAGGGCCGCGCCGGGGACCCCGACCGCGAGGGTGGAGACCCAGGGGGAGCCGAAGCGGCCGAGGCGGGAGAACAGGGCGTTGACCGGGGAGGGCCAGGCCCGGTCGCGGGCCGAGGCGAACAGGACGCGGGAGTTCTGGATGACCATGACGATCCCGGCGTTGATGATCGCGAGGGCCACGCAGAGGCTGACGAACGTGCCGACGGCCGAGTCGGACCAGGCGGTGACCATGGCGCCGATGTCCCCGCCGCTCAGGGCGGCGAGATCGGGGGCGCCCAGGGTGATGGCCGCGACCGGGACCAGGATGATCACGGCGGAGATGGCGAGGGTGGCCAGGACCGTGCGGGCCACCGAGCGGCGGGGGTTCTCCAGCTCCTCGGAGAGGTAGACCGCCGTGGAGAAGCCCTGGGTGACGAACAGGGCGATCGCCAGGCCGGAGACCACCAGGAGGGCCGTCACCGTGTCCGGCGTGCCGTCGGGGCCGGCCACCTGCATCGAGACCAGGCTGTCCGCGCCGCGCTCGGCGTGCGTGAAGCCCAGGACCGCGACGACCGCCGCCGCGACGACCTCCAGGACCAGGAAGACGCCGGTGATCCAGGCGTTGGCCCGCAGGTCGAGCAGGCCGGCGAGGGTCGCCAGGAGCATCACCGAGGCGCCCGCCCAGGACGGGTCGAGGTGGACCAGCGGGGCGAGGTAGTCGGCCGTGCCCATCGCGATCACCGGCGGGACGATCATCACGACCAGCAGGGACAGGACGAAGACGAGCCAGCCGGCGAGGCGTCCGGCCAGCGTCGAGACCATGGCGTACTCGCCGCCGGCGCTGGGGACGAGGGTGCCCAGCTCCGAGTAGCAGAACGCCACGGCGACGCAGAGCAGTGCGCCGATGGCGATCGTCAGGGCGGTGGCGGTGCCGAGCGAGCCGAACAGGTCCGGGACGACCACGAACAGCGTGGAGGCCGGGGTCACGCAGGAGAGGGTCAGGAGGGTGCCGCCGACGACTCCGATGGAGCGCTTGAGCTTCTTGGGGCCGCCCGACGCCTGCGCGACGGCGGCCTCGACAGGGGTGAGGGTGTCGGTCACGTGAGGGATGCAACATCGACGGAAACCATCACGTCAATGGCTGTTCACCTACGAAATCCGCAGCGCAGGGGCGGTCTTTCGCGCGTTAACGTTGCATCAAGGCTTCTGCGTCACGGGCGTGGCGGGTGCGGGAACCGCAGGGCGGGTGCGCAAAAAAGTGGGGCCGTCCGCCATGCGGACGGCCCCGGGCGCGAGGGTCAGTGGTTGCGCGGGAAGCCCAGGTCCACACCGGCCGGGGCGTCGGCCGGGTCCGGCCAGCGGGTGGTGACGACCTTGCCGCGGGTGTAGAAGTGCGTGCCGTCGTTGCCGTAGATGTGGTGGTCGCCGAAGAGCGAGTCCTTCCAGCCGCCGAAGGAGTGGTAGCCCACCGGGACCGGGATCGGGACGTTCACGCCGACCATGCCGGCCTCGACCTCCAGCTGGAACCGGCGGGCCGCGCCGCCGTCCCGCGTGAAGATCGCGGTGCCGTTGCCGAACGGCGAGGCGTTGATCAGGTCCAGGGCCTCCTCGTAGGTCTCCGCGCGCAGCACGCACAGGACCGGGCCGAAGATCTCGTCCTGGTAGGCCTTGGCGGACGTGGGGACCTTGTCGAGCAGGGAGATGCCGATCCAGTGGCCGTCCTCGAAGCCGTCGACGGTGTAGCCGGTGCCGTCCAGGACGACCTCGCAGCCCTCGGCCGCCGCGCCCTCGACGTAGGACGCCACCTTGTCGCGGTGGACCTTCGTGATGAGCGGGCCCATCTCGGAGGTGGGGTCGTCGCCGGGGCCGATCTTGATCTTCTCGGCGCGCTCTCGGATCTTCTCCACCAGTTCGTCGCCGATGGCGCCGACCGCGACGACCGCGGAGATGGCCATGCAGCGCTCGCCTGCGGAGCCGTAGGCCGCGCTCACCGCCGCGTCGGCGGCCGCGTCCAGGTCGGCGTCCGGCAGGACCAGCATGTGGTTCTTGGCGCCGCCGAGCGCCTGGACCCGCTTGCCGTTGGCGGAGGCGGTGGTGTGGATGTAGCGGGCGATCGGGGTCGAGCCGACGAAGGAGACGGCCTTGACGTCCGGGTGCTCCAGCAGGCGGTCCACGGCCACCTTGTCGCCGTGCACGACGTTGAAGACGCCGTCGGGCAGACCGGCCTCCGCGAGCAGCTCGGCGAGCCTGACCGAGGCCGACGGGTCCTTCTCCGACGGCTTCAGCACGAAGGTGTTGCCGCACGCGATGGCCAGCGGGAACATCCACATCGGCACCATGGCCGGGAAGTTGAACGGCGTGATGCCCGCGACCACGCCGAGCGGCTGGCGGATCGAGGAGACGTCCACGCGGCTGGCGACCTGCGTGGACAGCTCGCCCTTCAGCTGCACGCTGATGCCGCAGGCCAGGTCGACGATCTCCAGGCCGCGGGCGACCTCGCCGAGGGCGTCGGAGTGCACCTTGCCGTGCTCGGCGGTGATCAGCTCGGCGATCTCGTCGCGGTGGGCGTCCAGCAGCGCCCGGAACCTGAAGAGGATCGAGGTCCGCTGGGCCAGTGAGGACTGGCCCCAGGTGGCGAAGGCCTCCTTGGCGGCGGCGACCGCCGCGTCCACCTCGTCGACCGAGGCGAACGCGACCTTCGTCGTGACCTCGCCGGTCGCCGGGTTGGTCACCGGCCCGTGCGTGCCCGAGGCGCCTTCGACGGTCTTGCCGCCGATCCAGTGGTTGACGATCTTCGTCATGGCCGGGAACTCCTTCACAGATGGCGGCGTCGGGTGGAGACGTGCCGTTCGTACAGCTCACGTGCCTTGACCGCGGACGGCCGTGTCGCGGTCTCGGCCACGGGTACATCCCACCAGGCCTGCGCGGGAGGCGCGCCCGACACTGTGTCTGCCGTTTGGGTCTCCACGTAGACACATGTGGGAGTGTCGGCGGCCCGCGCCTCGGCGAGGGCCTCGCGCAGGTCCCGGACGGTCTTGGCGCGCAGCACGCGCATGCCGAGGCTGGCCGCGTTGGCGGCGAGGTCCACGGGCAGCGGCGGGCCGGTGTACGAGCCGTCCTCGGACGGGTAGCGGTACGCCGTGCCGAAGCGCTCGCCGCCGACCGACTCGGACAGACCGCCGATCGAGGCGTAGCCGTGGTTCTGGATGATCAGGACCTTGATCGCGACGCCCTCCTGCACGGCCGTCACGATCTCCGTCGGCATCATCAGGTACGTGCCGTCGCCGACGAGCGCCCACACGGGCCGGTCCGGGGCGGCCATCTTCACGCCGATGGCGGCCGGGATCTCGTAGCCCATGCAGGAGTAGCCGTACTCCAGGTGGTACTGGTCGCGCGACCGGGTCCGCCAGAGTTTGTGCAGGTCGCCGGGGAGGGAGCCGGCCGCGTTGATGATGATGTCCGACGCGTCGACGAGGGCGTCCAGGGCGCCGAGGACCTGGGGCTGGGAGGGGCGGGTGTCCGGCTCGTCCACCTCGTAGCAGGCGTCGACGCGCTGTTCCCAGCGCTCCTTGTCCTCGGTGTACTCGGTGGCGTAGCCGTCGGCGACCCGGTGTCCGTGCAGGCGCAGGGCGCCGGTGAGTTCCTGCAGGCCGCTGCGGGCGTCCGCGACCAGGGGCTGCCCGGCGAGCTTGTGGGCGTCGAAGGGGGCGATGTTGAGGTTCAGGAACCGCACGTCCGGGTGGGCGAACAGGGTGCCGGAGGCGGTGGTGAAGTCGGTGTAGCGGGTGCCGACGCCGATCACCAGGTCGGCGGTGCGGGCCAGTTCGTCCGCCGCGGCCGTGCCGGTGTGGCCGATGCCGCCGACGTCCTGCGGGTGGTCGTGGCGCAGGGAGCCCTTGCCGGCCTGGGTGGAGGCGACCGGGATGCCGGTAGCCCGGGCGAACTCGGCGAGCGCCTCCTCGGCGCGGCTGTGGTGGACGCCGCCGCCCGCGACGACCAGCGGCCGCCGCGCCGCGCGGATCGTGTGCACCGCGTCCAGCAGCTCCGCGGGGTCGGGACCGGGACGGCGTACGGTCCAGACGCGCTCGGCGAAGAACTGCTCCGGCCAGTCGTACGCCTCCGCCTGCACGTCCTGCGGCAGGGCGAGGGTGACGGCGCCGGTCTCGACGGGGTCGGTGAGCACGCGCATCGCGTGCAGCGCCGAGGGGATCAGGGCCTCGGGGCGGGTGACGCGGTCGAAGTACCTCGACACCGGGCGCAGGCAGTCGTTGACCGACACGTCACCGGCGTACGGGACTTCGAGCTGCTGCAGGACCGGGTCGGCGGGGCGGGTGGCGAAGACGTCGCCGGGCAGGAGCAGCACCGGCAGGTGGTTGATGGTGGCGAGGGCGGCGCCGGTGACCAGGTTGGTGGCGCCCGGGCCGATGGAGGTGGTCACCGCGTGCGTGGAGAGGCGGTTGGACTGGCGGGCGTAGCCGACCGCCGCGTGCACCATGGCCTGTTCGTTGCGCCCCTGGTGGAAGGGCATCCGCTCGCGGTGCTCCAGCAGCGCCTGGCCGAGGCCGGCGACGTTGCCGTGGCCGAAGATGCCCCAGGTGGCGCCGATGAGCCGCTGCCGCACGCCGTCGCGCTCGGTGTACTGGGCGGCGAGGAAGCGGACCAGCGCTTGTGCGACGGTCAGGCGGATCGTCATCGGTACCCCTCCGTGTGGTCCGGGTGGAAGCAGATCCGCCACTCCCTCGTCTCCCCCGGGCCCGCCATGACGTTCAGGTAGTACATGTCGTGGCCGGGCTGGGCGATCGACGGGCCGTGCCAGCCGTCGGGGACGAGGACGGCGTCGCCGGAGCGGACCTCCGTGAGGACGTCGGACCCGCCCTCACGCGAGGGGAATACGCGCTGGTAGCCGAAACCGTTCGGACCGTCGATCTCGAAGTAGTAGATCTCCTCCAGCTGCGACTCCTCGCCGGGCCGGTGCTCGTCGTGCTTGTGCGGCGGGTACGAGGACCAGTTGCCGCCGGGCGTGATCACCTCGACGGCGATGAGCTTGTCGCAGTCGAAGGCGTCCGCGGAGGCGAAGTTGCGGACGCGGCGCAGGCAGCTGCCGCTGCCGCGCTCCTCGACGGGGACCTCCGGCGCGGGGCCGTAGCGGGCGGGGAGTTGTCGCTCGCACTTCGCTCCTGCCAAAGCAAAGCGGCCTCCCGCGCCGGAGGCGATCTGGACCCGGGCGTCCCGGGGCGCGTACGCGAAGTCGGTGACCGACGCGAACACGTTGTCCCGGCCCGAGAGGGTGAACTCCTGGTCTTCCACACGCACCGTGCAGCCGCCCCGCAGCGGCAGGACGATCCACTCGCTGTCACCGGTGGTGAAGGTGTGCGTGCCGCCCGGCTGGAGCTCCACGATCCGCAGGCTGCTGTGCGTCCAGCCGGCCCGCTTGGGGTCGATGTCCAGGACGTAGTTCACGTCGGAGGTGGTGCCCTTGGGGACGTACAGCTCACTGGTCATGAAGCGGCCCTCACAGCAGTCCTACGGCGGTGTCCACGGCGGCGGCCACGTCGCCGTCCGCCGGGTACAGCAAGGAGCGGCCCACCACCAGCCCGCACACGGTGGGCAGGTGCAGCGCGCCGCGCCACTTCTCGTACGCCCCGTCCTGGTCGTCCCCGACCTCGCCGCCGAGCAGGACGGCGGGCAGCGTGGAGGTCGCCATGACCTCGGCCATGTCGTCGGGGTTGTCGGTGACCGGCACCTTCAGCCAGGTGTAGGCCGAGCTGCCGCCCAGACCGGAGGCGATGGCGATCGACCGGGTGACGGCCTCGGCGGACAGGTCGTTGCGCAGCCGGCCGGTCCCGTCGCGGCGGCTGATGAACGGCTCGACGAAGAGGGGGAGCCGGCGGGCCGCCATGGCGTCGACGGCCCGGGCGGCGGACTCCAGGGTGGTCAGCGAGCCCCGGTCGTCGTAGTCGATGCGCAGCAGCAGCTTGCCGGCGTCGAAGCCGAGGCGCTCGATGTCCTCGGGGCGGTGGCCGGTGAAACGGTCGTCGAGTTCGAAGCGGGCGCCCTGCAGGCCGCCCCGGTTCATCGAGCCCATGACGACCTTGCCGTCGAGCGCGCCGAGCAGCAGCAGGTCGTCGAGGATGTCGGCGGTGGCCAGGACGCCGTCCACGCCCGGACGGGACAGCGCCAGGCAGAGGCGTTCGAGGAGGTCGGCGCGGTTGGCCATGGCGAGGCTGCGGCCGCCGACGCCGAGGGCGCCGCGGGCCGGGTGGTCGGCGGCGACGATCATCAGCCGGCCGTTGTCGTTCAGCAGCGGGCGCCTGGTGCGGCGGGCCGCGGCCTCGGCGATCGCCTCCGGGCGGTGGCTGCGCAGCCGGACGAGTTCGGAGACGTCGACGCTCACGTGGCGGCCCCCGCGGTGACGGCGCCGGCGGTGACGGCCGCGTCGATCTCGTCGGGGGTGGGCATCGCGGAGGAGCACTCCAGGCGGGAGGCCACGATGGCGCCGGCGGCGTTGGCGTGCCGCATGGTCTTCTCCAGGTCCCAGCCGGCCAGCAGGCCGTGGACGAGGCTGCCGCCGAAGGCGTCGCCGGCCCCGAGGCCGTTGAGGACCTCCACCGGCAGCGGCGGCACCTCGGCGCTCTCGCCGGCGCTGTTCACCGCCAGGACGCCCTTGGGGCCCTGCTTGACCACGGCCAGTTCGACCCCGGCGTCCAGCAGGGCGCGGGCGGCGGCGTGGGGTTCGCGCACGCCCGTGGCGACCTCCACCTCGTCGAGGTTGCCGACCGCGACGGTGGTGTGGCGCAGCGCCTCCTCGTAGAAGGGGCGGGCGGCCTCGGGGTCCGTCCAGAACATCGGGCGCCAGTCGAGGTCGAAGACCGTCGGGCCGGCCTTGGCGCGGTGGGCGAGGGCGGCGAGGGTCGCCGTCCGGCTGGGCTCCTCGCTCAGGCCCGTGCCGGTGATCCAGAAGACGCGGGCGTCGCGGATCGCGTCGAGGTCGAGCTCGTGGGCGTCGATCTCCAGGTCCGGGGCCTTGGGCAGGCGGTAGAAGTACAGCGGGAAGTCGTCCGGCGGGAAGATCTCGCAGAACGTGACCGGGGTGGGCAGGCCGGGGACGGCGGTGACCCAGCGGTCGTCCACACCGAAACCGCGCAGGGCCTCGTGGAGGTAGGTGCCGAAGGGGTCGTCGCCGGTGCGGGTGATGAGCGCGGTCCGCCGTCCCAGCCGGGCCGCGGCGACCGCGACGTTGCTCGCCGAACCGCCGAGGAACTTGCCGAAGGACGTGACCTGCGGCAGCGGGACGCCCGTCTGGAGCGGATACAGATCCACTCCGATCCGCCCCATGGTGATCAGGTCGTACGCCATCGGTGTCCCCTCGGTGCTCGGCTCTCCCCGGCTTTGTAGCCCTCTTCCCGAAGCCCTGTCAATGTTTTGTCCGGACATTCGGACCAGATTACGACAGCGCTTTCGGTGCGGCCGGTCCGAGTCCTGCCGTTCCGTCCCCTCCGCAGTCTTCGGCCCCACGCCTCGGTCCGCCTCTCCTGGCGGCTGCCGCGGCGGCGACCGGCTCGCCATGACGGCCCGCCGCCCGCCGGACGGCCGAGCACCGGGACCGGGTGCCGCGTCAAGGCGCCCCGCCGACGCCCCGGCGTACGCCTTTGCCCCGGCTGTGTCACAAACACCTCCCTCGTGTCACACATGTCGCGCGTACGCGGGTCTTCCGTCACACCCGCGCACAGGCCCCGCTCCCGGTCACCGAGCGTCGTTGTCCGGACACAGGCTTGTTGATCGCCGGCGCAGCGCCCGGCTCCCCCGGACGGCCGTCCCCGGCCGCCGCCGCGGCGCGCGCGAGGAGGTACACGTCATGACCGACCGAAGGCTCTGGTCCTACAAGGAGATCGCGGCACACATCCGGGTGCAGCCGGACACCGTGCGGTCCTACCGCAAACACGGCCTGCTGCCCCCGCCCGACCACGTCGAGAGCGGCAAGCCCTACTGGTACGCCGACACCGTCCGGGCCTGGGTCGCCTCCCGGCCCGGCAACCGCAACCGGAGAGGCGACTGAGCCGCAGCGCCCCCGGCCCCGTGCCCCATCGATCGCGTGGGGCATGGTCGTCCGGCCTCCGCCGGGCCGGTGGCCCGGCCCCGCGGGTCCCGACCGGGCCCGCGGGGTCTCAGGCCCACGGCTCGACGACCGTGACCCCCGCTCCGGGTGCCGTGCCCATCGCCGCCAGGGCGGCCGGGGCCTCCTCCAGCCGGATCGTGGACGTCACCAGCAGGTCCGGGCGCAGGACGCCGCCGCGGACCAGCTCCAGCATCGGCGGATAGCCGTGCGCGGGCATGCCGTGGCTGCCGAGCAGTTCGAGCTCCAGGGCGATCGCCCTGGCCATCGGCACGGGGGTCGTGCCCTCCGGCGAGGGCAGCAGTCCGACCTGGACGTGACGGCCGCGGCGGCGCAGGCCGTTCACGGAGGCGGCGCAGGTGGCGGGCGCGCCGAGGGCGTCGAGCGACAGGTGCGCTCCGCCGCCGGTGAGGTCCCGGACCACCGCCGCGGTGTCGGGCGCGGCGGCCGCGTCGACGCAGTGCGCCGCCCCGAACGTCCGGGCCAGCTCCAGCGCCCGGGGCGACACGTCCACGGCCACGACCCGGGCGCCCGCGGCGGCCGCGATCATCACCGCCGACAGCCCCACCCCGCCGCAGCCGTGCACCGCGACCCACTCCCCCGCGGCGAGGCGGCCCTGATGAACCACCGCCCGGTACGCCGTCGCGAAGCGGCAGCCGAGGGAGGCCGCCGTGCCGAAGAACATCTCCCCGGGCAGCGGCACGAGGTTCACATCGGCGTGGTCCAGCGCCACGTACTGGGCGAAGGAGCCCCAGTGCGTGAAGCCGGGCTGGGTCTGGCGCTCGCACACCTGGTGGTCACCGGCCGCGCAGGACGGGCAGGTGCCGCAGGCGCAGATGAACGGCACGGTGACCCGGTCGCCGGGCCGCCACCGGCCCACCCGGGGGCCCACGGCCTCGACGACACCGGCCAGTTCGTGCCCGGGCACATGCGGGAGGGTGATGTCGGGGTCGTGTCCCTGCCAGCCGTGCCAGTCGCTGCGGCACAGCCCGGTGGCCTCGACCCGGACGACCACCCCGTGCTCCGCGGGCTCCGGGTCGGTGACCTCCCGGACCTCGGCCGTCTCCCCGTACCGCTCGAACACCACGGCCCGCATGACCCACCCGCCTTCCGCTCGTCTCGTCTCCGGGGCGTCGGCACCGGGCCGCGCGCCCCTGCCCCTCCCGGGCGGTTCGACGCTAGCGGGTGCCGGTCTAGCCGGCCGACGCGCCGACCCTGTCCCGGACGGGTTCGGCCTCGCCCGCAGCCGGCCGGGGCGCGCCGCCCTCGCTCAGGCCGAACCGCTCGTGGAAGCGGCGCAGCGGGGCCGGGGCCCACCAGGTGGCGCGGCCCGTCAGGCGCATGACCGCGGGGACCAGGAGGCTGCGGACGATCATCGCGTCCATCAGGACCGCCAGGGCGATGCCCAGGCCGAGCATCTTGGTGTTGGTGACCCGGGACGTGCCGATGGCGACCATGACCACCGCGAGGATGACCGCGGCGGCCGTGATGAGCCCGCCGGTGCGCGCCAGGCCGTGCCGGACGGCCCGGTCGTGGTCGCCGGTGTGGTCGTACTCCTCCTTGATGCGGGAGAGCAGGAACACCCCGTAGTCCATGGACAGGCCGAAGGCCACGCAGAACATCAGGACCGGCAGGGTCGTCTCGACGGAGCCGGGGCTGGTGAAACCGAGCAGGCCGGAGAGATGGCCGTCCTGGAAGACCCAGACCACCGCGCCGAACATGGCCGTCAGACTGAGCGCGTTGAGCACGACCGCTTGGATCGGTATGAGGACGCTGCCCGTCAGCAGGAAGACCAGGAGCAGGGTGACGACCGTGATGAACAGGGCCGCGAGCGGCAGGCGTTCGCCTATCGCGGCCTTGGAGTCGACCAGGACGGCGGCCGTGCCGGTGACCTTGGTGCCGAACGGCGCCGGGAGCTCGCGCAGGTCGCCGACGAGGCGCTGGGCCGGGTCGTCGACCGCCTCGCCCTTCGGCAGCACGGTGAAGTAGGCCGCGTCGCCCTTCACCAGGGGCCCCTCGACCCGCAGCACCTCGGGCAGCCGCTCGACGCGCTCCTTGTAGGCGCCGTACTGCGCCTCAGTCGCGCGGCCCTCGGCGAGCACCTCCAGGCCGCCGCCGGGGCTGCCCGGGAAGCCCTCCCGGATGTGCTGCTGCACGACGTGGGACTCGGAGGTGGCGGGCAGCTGCCGGTCGTCCGCCGTGCCGAACTTCACGCCCAGGAAGGGCAGTCCGAGCAGGACGAGGACGGCTGTGGTGCCCAGGGCGAAGAACGGGGCGCGGCGCATCACGAGCGTCGCCGCGCGTGCCCAGGTCCTGCCCTGCTCACCGGCCGGCCGGGGCGGCCGCCCGCGCCGGAACAGGCGGCGCAGGTCCAGGGCGTCGACCCGGTGGCCCAGCAGCACCAGCGCCGCCGGGAGCAGGATCAGCGCGGCCGCGGCGGCCAGCAGCACCACGGCGATGCCGGCGTAGGCGAAGGAGCGCAGGAAGTACTGCGGGAAGACCAGCATCGCCGCCAGGGAGACCGCGACCGTGAGGGCGGAGAACAGGACCGTGCGGCCGGCCGTGCGCAGCGTGGTGCCGATCGCGGTCAGCGGCTCGGCGCCCGCCTCCAGTTCCTCGCGGAAGCGGCGCACGATGAACAGCGCGTAGTCGATGGCGAGGCCGAGGCCGAGGGCCGTGGTGAGGTTGATGGCGAAGACCGACACGTCGGTGAGTTCGCTGAGGCCGCGCAGGATGGCGTTCGTCCCGAGGATCGCCACGATGCCGATGCCGAGCGGCAGCAGGGCGGCGACCGCGCTGCCGAACACCATCACCAGCAGCACCAGCGTGACCGGCAGGGCGATGAGCTCGGCCCGGACCAGGTCCTCCTGGATGACCGTCTGCATCTCGTGCCGTACGGCGACCGGGCCGCCGATGCCGACGTCCACCGGGCCGTGCGTGCCGCGGAAGTGGGGCGCGATGCGCTCCAGCGTCTCCCCCGCGGTCTTCTCGTCGCCCGTGATGCGGGCGGCTATCAGCGCCTCGTGGCCGTCTTCCGCGCGCAGGGCCGGGGCGCCGGACTGCCAGTAGGAGCCGACGCCGGTGACCCCGCGCTCCCCCGCCAGGCGCTCGGTCAGACGCCGGGCCTCGGCGGCGACGGCCGGGTCGTCGACCGAGGCGTCGCCCGCGTCGAGCAGAAGGAGCACGTTCGGCTGGGAGCCGGGGAACTCGCGCTCCAGGGCCCTGGTCGCATAGGTCGACTCGGCGGCCGGGTCCTCCCAGCCGCCGGCGCCGAGCCGGTCGGCCACGCCACTGCCGGCCACCACCGCGAGCGCGGTCAGGACCAGCGCCACCAGCAGCGACAGCCGGGGCCTGGCGGTCACGAAGCGGGTCCAGCCGCCGACGCGTGGTGGTGTGTTGACTTCGGTCATCGTGCGGTGTCCCCTTCACCGTGTCCCGTGCGCAGGCACAGCCGGGCAGCGCGGGACTGCCGTAGACTGGCAAACACGAGAGATCGCTCGCATTCCTGCCGGATCCAGAATGCGAGCGACTGCTCGCGTTTGTCAATCGCGTACCGAGACCTGGGGAAAACGCGTGCCCGAGAAGACCGAGAAGCCCGGAACGAAGACGACGACCGCGGCGGCCGACGAGCGGCCGCGCCGCCGCCAGGCCCGCGGCGAGCGCCGGATCGCCCAGCTCCTCGACGCGGCCGCCGCGGTCTTCTCGACGACCGGCTACACGGCCGCCAGCACCAACGCGATCGCCCGCGAGGCCGGCGTCTCGCCGGGGACGCTCTACCAGTTCTTCCCGAACAAGGAAGCGATCGCGATCGAGCTGGGCAGCCGGCTCATGCACGAGATGCGGCAGTCCTACGACGAGGTCCTCGCCCCCGCCGACCCCGCGACCACGCCCCTGGAGGACGTGATCTCCGGGACCGTCGACCGCTTCATCGAGTTCAGCTGCCGCCACCCGGCCTTCTTCGCGCTGATGCACGGCCCCGACATCCCGGGGCACATCGCCGAGGAGCACGACGCGCTGCACACCACCCTGGTCGCCCGCGTGGAGACGGTCCTCGGCCCGTTCGCGCCCGACGCGCCCACCGCGGCCCTCACCCGTACGGCCCAGATGTGCGTGGGCATCTACAAGGCCGGTCTGGAGCTGGTCCTGGCCCAGGAGGGAGCCGAGCGGGAGGCGTACGTCCAGGAGCTCAAGGACGCCCTGCTGCGCTACCTGCGACCCCTGGTGGGGACGGCGTGAAACCGATACCCCCTAGGGGTACAGTGGGACGGAGTGGGGAGCCCCCCGGGCCCCCGTCGCCCCACACGCCTCGACGAGGAGTAACGACATGACCGCCCAGACCGACACCACGGGCCCCGTCACCACCGTCTACAAGGTGAACGGCATGAGCTGCGGACACTGCGAGGGCGCGGTCTCCGGTGAGCTCTCCCAGCTCTCCGGCGTCCGCTCGGTGACGGCCGTCGCCTCCACCGGCGAGGTCACCGTCGTCTCCGCGGCCCCGCTCGACGAGGAGGCCGTCCGCGCCGCCGTGGACGAGGCCGGTTTCGAACTGGCCGGCCGGGCCTGACCCGCCCCGGCCGGCGACGGGGAGGCCTGAGCCGGGCCGATTCCGGCACTCGTCCCCCGTACGGGCCGTACGGCCGCCGCCCCGGCCCGTGCGGCCCGTTCCGCTTCCCGGGCGCCCCGCATCTCCTGGAGTGAGGACATGACCAGCACCATCGACCGGGCGCCGACCGGCCGCGAGCCCGCGCTCGCCGAGGTCGAGCTGCTCATCGGCGGGATGACCTGCGCCTCCTGCGCGGCCCGCGTCGAGAAGAAGCTCAACCGCATGGACGGCGTCACCGCCACGGTGAACTACGCGACGGAGAAGGCCCGGGTCACCTACCCCGAGGGCGTCGAGGTCGCCGACCTGATCGCCACCGTGGTGAGGACCGGGTACACCGCCGAGGAGCCCGCGCCCCCGCGCGAGGAGGAGCCCTCCGACGACGCGGCCGGGCGGGACCCCGAGCTGTCGGCCCTGCGCCGGCGCCTGCTGGTCTCCGCCGCCCTCGCCGTCCCGGTCGTCCTGCCGGCGATGGTCCCGGCCCTCCAGTTCGACAACTGGCAGTGGCTCTCGCTGACGCTCGCCGCGCCCGTGGTGGTCTGGGGCGCGGCGCCCTTCCACCGCGCCGCCTGGACGAACGCCCGGCACGGCGCCGCCACCATGGACACCCTGGTCTCCCTCGGCACGCTGGCCGCGTTCGGCTGGTCGCTGTGGGCGCTGTTCCTCGGCGACGCGGGCATGCCCGGCATGCGCCACCCCTTCGAGCTCACGGTCTCGCGCGGCGACGGCGCGTCCCAGATCTACCTGGAGGTCGCCTCCGGCGTCACGGCGTTCATCCTGCTGGGCCGCTATCTGGAGGCCCGCTCCAAGCGTCGCGCCGGAGCGGCCCTGCGCGCCCTGCTGGAACTGGGCGCCAAGGACGTCGCCGTGCTGCGCGACGGGCGCGAGGTGCGGATCCCGGCGCAGCGGCTCGTCGTCGGCGACCGGTTCGTCGTACGCCCCGGCGAGAAGATCGCGACCGACGGCACGGTCGTGGAGGGCACCTCCGCGGTGGACGCCTCGATGCTGACCGGCGAGTCCGTGCCGGTGGACGTGGCGGCCGGGGACGCGGTCACGGGCGCCACGGTCAACGCGGGCGGCCGGCTCGTCGTCGAGGCCACCCGGGTCGGCGCCGACACCCAGCTCGCGCGGATGGCGCGGCTGGTGGAGGACGCGCAGAACGGCAAGGCCGAGGTGCAGCGGCTCGCCGACCGGATCTCCGGGATCTTCGTGCCGGTCGTGCTGCTGATCGCGGTGGCCACGGCCGGGGCGTGGCTCGGGCTGACCGGTGACACGGTCGCCGCGTTCACGGCGGCCGTCGCGGTGCTGATCATCGCCTGCCCGTGCGCGCTGGGCCTGGCCACCCCGACCGCGCTGATGGTCGGCACGGGCCGGGGCGCCCAGCTCGGCATCCTCATCAAGGGCCCGGAGGTGCTGGAGTCCACGCGCCGGATCGACACGGTGGTCCTGGACAAGACGGGCACGGTCACCACGGGCCGGATGACCCTCCAGGAGGTCCACCTCGCCGAGGGGGCCGACGAGAAGGAGGTGCTGCGGCTCGCGGGAGCCGTCGAGCACGCCTCCGAGCACCCCGTGGCCCGGGCGATCGCGCAGGGAGCCGAGGAGCGGGCCGGGCGGCTCCCGGAGGTCGCGGACTTCGAGAACGTCCCCGGGCGGGGCGTACGCGGCCGTGTGGAGGGCCGTGCGGTCGCCGTGGGGCGGCTCTTCGACGCCGTGCCTCCGGAGCTGGCCCGCGCGCGGGAGGAGGCCGAGCGGGCCGGACACACGGCCGTGTGGGCCGGCTGGGACGGGACGGCGCATGCCGTGCTGACCGTGGCGGACGCGGTCAAGGACACCAGCGCGCAGGCGGTGCGGGAGCTGCGCGCGCTGGGGCTCACGCCGGTGCTGCTGACCGGGGACAACCGGGCGGTGGCCGAGGCGGTCGCCGAGCGCGTCGGCATCGACCGGGTGGTCGCCGAGGTCCTGCCCGAGGACAAGGTCGCGGCCGTGCGGCGGCTGCAGGCCGAGGGGCGGGTGGTGGCCATGGTCGGCGACGGGGTCAACGACGCCGCCGCGCTCGCCACCGCCGATCTGGGCCTGGCCCTCGGCACCGGCACGGACGCGGCGATCGAGGCGGGCGACCTGACCCTGGTCCGCGGCGACCTGCGCGCGGCCGCGGACGCGATCCGGCTCTCCCGCCGGACGCTGGCGACGATCAAGGGCAACCTCGTCTGGGCCTTCGGCTACAACGTGGCCGCGCTGCCGCTGGCCGCCGCCGGGCTGCTGAACCCCATGGTCGCGGGGGCCGCCATGGCCTTCTCGTCCGTCTTCGTCGTGACGAACAGTCTCCGACTGCGGACATTCCGGTGAAGTCGCCTCACTTCGCCTGAAGTTCGCGGCGAACGCGATATGAACCCCTCTGGAGTACCGGGCCCGGCTCACATAAGCTCTTCACAAGGCTCGCGCATCATCCTTACGCTTGGGCCTCGAGCGGTGCATTCGGGCTCTTGCGTATCTAACGGACATACGCAAGAGACGCAGATCACAGTGATGTGAACGTAACCATCCGAGGGGTTCGAAGGTCTAAGTTGACGGTGTCAGGGAGCGTCTTGGGGGGCGCGAACTGACATCTGGAGATGTCTTGGGGGACTTCTCCAGAGATGCGTTGCCGGGGCACGTACACCGGGAAGCTTTGAGCGGCCCTCCCGGACGTGCGCTGTCCCGGCAGATCGCACTCACCCGTAGTACGACGAGTTCTGCTCGTTCTGCTCAACAGCGGTTCAGGCGCTGTCCTCACAGACGCCCGGCCGGATCCCGTGGGGGGAATCCGAACCGGGACTGGGAAGGCGCCCTGGTCGTCGGCCCGTGGGGGGACCGGCGCCGGGGCGCCTTCTTCTTTGTCCGGCCCTGCGCATCCTTCGTTGTCCGGCCCTGCGCATCGTCGCCCGATCCCGGGCCCCGCACCGGACACACGGAAAGCCCCCGCACCCGGCACGCGGATACGGGGGCCCGAAGCGGTGGGGCGTACGGCGCCTCAGCGCTCCTCGACGGGAACGAAGTCGCGCTCGACCACGCCCGTGTAGATCTGGCGCGGACGGCCGATGCGGGAGCCGGGCTCCTTGATCATCTCGTGCCACTGGGCGATCCAGCCCGGCAGCCGGCCGAGGGCGAACAGGACCGTGAACATCTCGGTCGGGAAGCCCATGGCCCGGTAGATCAGGCCGGTGTAGAAGTCGACGTTCGGGTAGAGGCTGCGCGAGACGAAGTAGTCGTCGGAGAGCGCGTGCTCCTCCAGCTTCAGCGCGATGTCCAGCAGCTCGTCGGACTTGCCGAGGGCGGACAGCACGTCGTGCGCGGCGGCCTTGATGATCTTGGCGCGCGGGTCGAAGTTCTTGTAGACCCGGTGGCCGAAGCCCATCAGGCGGACGCCGTCCTCCTTGTTCTTCACCTTGCGGATGAAGGAGTCGACGTCACCGCCGGAGTCGCGGATGCCCTCCAGCATCTCCAGCACGGACTGGTTGGCGCCGCCGTGCAGCGGGCCCCACAGCGCGTTGATGCCGGCGGAGATCGAGGCGAACATGTTCGCCTGCGAGGAGCCCACCAGGCGGACGGTGGAGGTCGAGCAGTTCTGCTCGTGGTCCGCGTGCAGGATCAGCAGCTTGTCGAGCGCGGAGACCACGGTCGGGTCCAGCTCGTACTCCTGCGCGGGGACCGAGAAGGTCATGCGGAGGAAGTTCTCGACGTAGCCGAGGTCGTTGCGCGGGTAGACGAACGGGTGACCGATCGACTTCTTGTACGCGTACGCCGCGATCGTCGGGAGCTTGGCGAGCAGGCGGATGGTGGAGAGGTTGCGCTGGCGCTCGTCGAACGGGTTGTGGCTGTCCTGGTAGAACGTGGACAGCGCCGAGACGACCGAAGACAGCATGGCCATCGGGTGGGCGTCGCGCGGGAAGCCCTTGTAGAAGTTCTTGACGTCCTCGTGCAGCAGGGTGTGCTGCGTGATGTCGTTCTTGAACGCCGAGAGCTGGTCGACCGTCGGCAGCTCGCCGTTGATCAGCAGGTAGGCGACCTCCAGGAAGGTGGAGCGCTCGGCCAGCTGCTCGATCGGGTAGCCGCGATACCGCAGGATGCCCGCTTCGCCGTCCAGATAGGTGATGGCGGATTTGTACGCGGCGGTGTTGCCGTAACCGCTGTCCAGCGTCACCAGACCGGTCTGGGCGCGGAGCTTTCCGATGTCGAAGCCCTTGTCACCGACGGTGCTGTCGATCACCGGGTAGGTGTACTCGCCGTCGCCGTACCGCAGTACTACAGAGTTGTCGCTCACGTCTTCCCTCACCGACGTTGTGCCTCATCTTCGAGGTGCCCTGACTGTCTCTACCATCCCCCACTTGGCTCAGGAGAGTGCACTCGGGGTCGACCATCGGGCCTACTGACGGCACTGAGTGCCGCCAACTTGCCCATCCTGCCCCCTGCCTTCCTCCTGCGGAAGTGCTCTGTGACCTTCACGACTCATTTGATCGATCATTTTTCTGCGCACCGAGCCGGAAGTCGAGGGCCGTGCACCTGCGGCCCGCCGAGACCGTGCGCACCGCCTGGCCGATCGCCTTGCGCGAGCCGACGAGGACGACCAGCCGTTTGGCCCGGGTGACGGCCGTGTAGAGCAGGTTCCGCTGGAGCATCATCCAGGCGCCCGTGGTCACCGGGATGACGACCGCCGGGTACTCGCTGCCCTGCGAGCGGTGGATCGTCACGGCGTAGGCGTGAGCCAGCTCGTCGAGCTCGTCGAACTCGTAGGGGACCTCCTCGTCCTCGTCCGTCAGCACCGTCAGGCGCTGGTCGACCGGGTCGAGCGAGGTCACCACGCCCACGGTGCCGTTGAAGACACCGTTCTTGCCCTTCTCGTAATTGTTGCGAATCTGGGTGACCTTGTCGCCGACGCGGAAGACCCGGCCGCCGAATCTCTTCTCCGGCAGGTCCGGGCGGCCCGGTGTGACCGCCTGCTGGAGCAGGCCGTTCAGCGTGCCCGCGCCGGCCGGGCCGCGGTGCATGGGGGCGAGCACCTGGACGTCCCGGCGCGGGTCGAGCCCGAACTTGGCCGGAACACGCCGGGCGGCCACGTCCACGGTGAGCCGCCCGGCGGCCTCCGTGTCGTCCTCGACGAAGAGGAAGAAGTCCTTCATGCCGTCCGTGACGGGGTGCTGCCCGGCGTTGATGCGGTGGGCGTTGGTCACCACGCCGGACTGCTGGGCCTGGCGGAAGACCCGGGTCAGGCGCACGGCCGGGATCGGGCTGCCGTCGGCCAGGAGGTCGCGCAGCACCTCGCCCGCGCCGACGCTGGGCAGCTGGTCCACGTCCCCGACGAACAGCAGGTGCGCGCCCGGGGGGACGGCCTTCACCAGCTTGTTGGCGAGCAGCAGGTCGAGCATGGAGGCCTCGTCGACCACCACCAGGTCGGCGTCGAGCGGGCGGTCCCGGTCGTAGGCCGCGTCGCCGCCGGGCTTGAGCTCCAGCAGGCGGTGGACCGTGGAGGCCTCGGCGCCGGTGAGCTCGGACAGGCGCTTGGCGGCCCGGCCGGTCGGGGCGGCCAGCACGACCTTGGCCTTCCTGGCGCGGGCCAGTTCGACGATCGAGCGGACCGTGAAGGACTTGCCGCAGCCGGGGCCACCGGTGAGGACGGCGACCTTCTCGGTGAGCGCCAGCTTGACGGCGGCCTCCTGCTCGGGGGCGAGTTCGGTGCCCGTACGGCCCCTCAGCCAGCCCAGCGCCTTGTCCCAGGCGACGGAACGGAAGCCCGGCATCCGGTCCTCGTCGGTGCGCAGCAGGCGCAGCAGCTGGGCGGCGAGGGAGAGTTCGGCGCGGTGGAAGGGGACCAGGTAGACGGCTGTGACCGGCTCCGAGCCGCCGTCGGGGCCGGGGACCTTCTCGCGGACCACCCCGGGGTCGCCGCCGTCCTCGGGGACCTCGGCCAGTTCCGCCAGGCACTCGATGACCAGCCCGGTGTCGACCTGGAGCAGCTTCACGGCGTCCGCGATCAGCCGCTCCTCGGGGAGGTAGCAGTTGCCCTGGTCGGTGGCCTGCGACAGGGCGTACTGCAGGCCCGCCTTGACCCGCTCGGGGCTGTCGTGCGGGATGCCGACGGACTGGGCGATCTTGTCGGCGGTGAGGAAGCCGATGCCCCAGACGTCGGCGGCCAGCCGGTAGGGCTGGTTCTTCACCACCGAGATCGAGGCGTCGCCGTACTTCTTGTAGATGCGCACGGCGATGGACGTGGAGACCTCGACCGTCTGGAGGAAGAGCATGACCTCCTTGATGGCCTTCTGCTCCTCCCAGGCGTCGGCGATCTTCTTGGTGCGCTTGGGGCCCAGCCCGGGGACCTCGACGAGCCGCTTCGGCTCCTCCTCGATGATCTTCAGGGTGTCCACGCCGAAGTGCTGGGTGATGCGGTCGGCGAAGACCGGGCCGATGCCCTTGACCAGGCCCGAGCCGAGATAGCGGCGGATGCCCTGGACGGTCGCCGGCAGGACCGTCGTGTAGTTCTCCACGTGGAACTGCTTGCCGTACTGGGGGTGCGAGCCCCAGCGGCCCTCCATGCACAGGGACTCGCCGACCTGGGCCCCGAGCAGCGCGCCGACGACGGTGAGCAGGTCGCCGGCGCCTCGGCCGGTGTCGACCCGGGCGACCGTGTACCCGTTCTCCTCGTTGGCGTACGTGATGCGCTCCAGGACCCCTTCGAGCACGGCGAGTCGCGGTTCGCCGGCGGGGGTCCCCGTCTGGTTGGGCATGATCCGACCGTACCGCCGGAGTGTGACAGCGGAGCCGGGAGCCGGGAGCGGGGCGACTCCCGGTCGTATCGGCCGATAGTGAGTTCGGCAGTACTTCTGACCGGGACGGTCGTTGGGCCGGACGTGATCGACGACAGCGACCCGGTGACCACACGGACCGGGCGGACGAGCCGCCTGCGGTTCGCCCTGGCCCTGGCACCCCTGCTCCTGGGTGCCTCCGCCCTGCTGGCCGGAAGCGCCGCGGGGGCCGTCTCCATGGCGTTCGCGGGCGAGGTGCCGGTCACGGTCCACGCCGCCCGGGTCACCGGGTCGGGGGTCTCGGCCTCCCCGGGCGCCTCCGGGCGGGGAGGCCTGCTTCCGGCGCTGGCCACGCGGGTGGAGCGGGCCACCGTGCACGACGCCTGCGTGACCTCCACCGCCCACCTGCCGGTCATCGGCCCGGTGACGGCCGTGGTGCGGATCGAGCGTGCGTCGGCCACCGGGCTGACCGTGGAGACGGGCCGGACCACCGCCCGGTCGGTGAAGCTGTCCGGCGCCAGGTTCAGCACCCCTCAGACGTCCCCGGACCGGCCCACGGGCCTGTTCACCGTCGGCGCCGAGCAGGTCAGCGGCAGCCGGGTGACCACCCGGCCGCACGCCTTCGCGGCCGGGACGATCACCTCCCGGGGGGTGTCCGTCGAGCTGCGCCGGGCCGCGGGCGGCTGCCGGCCCGGAGCGGCCCGATGACCGCGGCGTTCCGACCCGGTGTGTGGTCCGCGTGGCGCCGGGGCCGGCCGTTCGTGGCGGGACTGCTGCTCACCCTCGGCGGGCTGGAGCTGATCTGCGTCTCCTGGGTGGGGCTGGGCTTTCTGCGGTTCACCGGCGCCGCCAGCGCCGCGTCCTGGGCCCTGGGCGCCCTCTTCGTCGTCGCCGGGGTGACGACGTGGCGCAATCCGGCCCTGCGCTACTTCTCCGGCGTCCTGGCCGCCGTACTGTCCCTGGTCAGTCTGGTCGCCGCCAATCTCGGCGGCCTGCTCCTCGGCTTCCTGCTCACCGCCTTCGGCAGCGCCCTGGCCCTGGCCTGGGTCCCGCGACAGGCCCCGTCAGCCCAAGAGGAGGCGTGAGGTGAGGCCCTCACTCGTGCTCGCCGCCCGAACCCACCGGAGCAGCGGCATCCACGACCCCCTCCTGCGCCGCGGCTACGAGGCGTGCCGCCGTGCCACCCGCGCCAGGGGCGAGATCGAGTACGCCGTCTCACTGCTGCTCCCGCCGCCCCTGCGCGCCGCGACCTGGGCGTTGTACGGCGCCGGGGTCACGGTGGACTGCCTGGCGGACACGGCACAGCCGTCGGACACGAAGGGCGCCGGACGCGCCGAGCGGCTGGAGGCGTGGATCTCGGCGTTCGACGCCGACCTGCGCGACGGCGGCAGCACCGACCCGGTACGGCGGGCGCTGATCCACACCATGCTCACCTGGAACCTGCCGCCGGGATTCATGCACACCCAGCTGGAGCAGTTGCGCCTGGACGTCCACGGGCGCGCGTTCACCACGTGGCAGGAGTGGCGCAGCTACAACAGTCTGGTCACCACCCCGTTCGTGCTGCGCGCGGCCTCCCTGCTGATGCGGGTCGCGGGCCTGTCCGCCGAACCCGAGGCGATCGCCTCGGGCGTACCGGAAGCGGCGGTGGCGTGGCAGGCGGCGGCCGACGCCGTCATCCTCACCGACGCCCTCGTCGACCTTTCCGAGGACCTGGCGGACGGTCATGTGCCGTTGCCCGATGAGGCCCTGGACGAGGCCGGCGTGCGCCGGGCGGACCTGCTGGACCGGCGCGGTACCCCGGCGTTCGAGGAGATGGTCCGCCGCCTGGCCGCCCGGGCACGCGGCTGGCTGGACCGGACACCGGTGCCCCCTGTGCTGCACCCGGCGGTCGGCATCGCGCTCGGCGCCTACACCGACCTGTACCGGCTGCGGCTCAGGGCCGCCGCCGAAGCACCGGCGGCACTGCTGCACCGGCGCCCGGTCCTGCCGGCAGGGGCCCGGCGGCGCGTGCTGCTGCCCGCCCGGGCGCGGGCCGCGCTGGCCTGGGCCCTGTTCCCGTTCCCCGTGCGGCCCTGCCCGCCGCCGGATCCGGCCGGCCCGCCCTCATGGTCCGCCGGGCCCGTCGAAGTACGCCCGCTCGCGGCCGGAGCGCATCCGGCCGCCGCCGAGCGGCGACCGGTCGTCCCGCCGGCACCGCACCCGTCCGGCGCCCGTCCGCCCCGGCTGCCCGCCGGGGCCGTGCCACGCCACGTCGCGATCGTGATGGACGGCAACGGCCGCTGGGCCACCGCCCGGGGCCTGCCGCGCACCGAGGGCCACCGGGCGGGCGCCGACGCGCTGGCCGACGTCGTGCGCGGCGCTTTGGAGATCGGCCTGAAGTACCTGACCGTGTACGCGTTCTCCACCGAGAACTGGAAGCGCCCGGCCGACGAACTGCACGCGCTGATGCACACGGTCCCGCGCGAGTTGCGCCGGATCACGGACGACGCCGAGCCGCTGGACGTCCGCGTGCGCTGGGCCGGGCTGCGCTCACGGCTGCCGGCCGACGTCCTCGGAGCACTCGTCGAGGCGGAGCGCAGCACCCGTGATCGCACCGGGCTCACCCTGACCGTGTGTCTCAACTACGGCGGCCGGGCCGAGATCACGGCCGCCGCGGCGCACCTCGCGCAGGAGGCGGTCGCCGGCCGGATCGACCCCGCCTCGGTCTCCGAGCACGCCTTCGCCCGCCACCTGCACGTCCCCGAACTGCCCGACGTCGACCTGCTGGTGCGCACCGGCGGCGACCAGCGCACCTCCAACTTCCTGCCGTGGCAGACCACGTACGCGGAGCTGCTGTTCCTCGACACCCCGTGGCCCGAGGTGGACCGCCGCGACCTGTGGAGCGCGATCGAGCAGTACGCCCGCCGCACCCGCCGCTACGGCTCCGTCCCACGGATCCCCACGCAGGCCCGGCCCGCGCACCGGGCGTGATCCGGGGTCATCGCGGGTTGGCGCGCCGGGCGTACGCGCGGGCCGCGCGGACGCGGTCGCCGCAGCGGGTGGAGCACCACTGGCGGCGGCCGTGGCGCAGCAGGAAGCGGTTGCAGGGCGGGGAGCCGCAGGCGGTGAGGCGCTCGGCCTCGGCGGAGGTGAGCAGGTCGGCGGCGTCGGCGGCGAGCGTGGCCAGTGCCAGGTCGACGATCGCGGTCGTGGGGTGCGGGGCCGTGCGGTAGGGGCCGGTGCTGTCGTCCCAGCGCAGCAGCGGGGCCGTCGGCACCCGGGTCATCGCGTCGTTGACGGCGGCCACGGCCGCGGGCAGCGCGGGGACACCGTCGGCCCGGGCGGCGAACAGCGACCTGATCTGTTCGCGCAGCGAGCGGAGCTGGGCCGCGCACATCTCGCGCACACCGGCGTCCGCGGGGGCGAGGCCCCGCAGGGTGAGCCACTGGTTGGCCTGCGCGGGGCTGCCCAGGAGATCGATCGTGTGCCCGCCGGGCAGGGCCGGGGCGCTGTTGGCGAGGGCGAGCGAAGGGTGCTCCTCCTCGCCCTGCGCGGGCGGCGGGGCGGACTGGTCGATGCCGTACTCCTCCATGATTCTCATGGTACGGGTTGCCCTCATCCGTGAGAAGCGGCTACGTTCTTCTCACGGTTAATTTCCTCCTATCCGTGAGGTGCTCCATGTCGTCATCCGCCCTGCCCGTGACCCGTGACTCCGTCCCCGTACGCGCCTTCGGCGGCCCGACCGCCCTCTTCGAGTACGGTGGCCTGCGCTTTCTGACGGACCCCACCTTCGACGCACCGGGCGACTACCCCCGCGGCGACGGCCCGATCCTGACCAAGACCGCCCCGCCCGCCGCCGCCCCGGCCGACCTCGGCCGCGTCGACGTGGTGCTGCTCTCCCACGACGAGCACGCCGACAACCTCGACACCTCCGGCCGGGCCCTGCTCTCCGGCATACCCCTCACCCTGACCACGCCGGGCGGCGGCAAGCGCCTGCGCGAGAGCCTCGGCGACCGGGTCAGGGGGCTCGCCGACTGGCAGTCCGTCGAGCTGGACCGGCCCGGCGGCGGCACGGTCACCGTCACCGGCGTCCCCGCGCTGCACGGCCCCGGCCCCCGCGAGGAGGTCGAGCCCTTCACCGGCCAGGTCGTCGGCTTCGTCCTGACCGGCGAGGGCCTGCCCACCGTGTACGTCAGCGGCGACAACGCCTCCCTCGACGCGGTCCGCGAGATCGCCGGCCGCTTCGGTCCCGTGGACACGGCCGTGCTGTTCGCCGGGGCCCCCCGCTTCACCGTCCTCTTCGACAACCAGGTCCTCGTCCTGGACAGCGCCATGGCCGCCGAGGCCGCGCGGATCCTCGGCGCCCGCCGCGTCGTCCCCGTCCACTACGACAGCTGGGCGCATTTCACCGAGGGGCGCGAGGAGTTGCAGGCCGCCTTCGCCGCGGCCGGCCTCGCCGGCCGGCTGGACTGGGGCCAGGACGCCTGACGGGCCGTCACTTCCGCCAGAACAGGTGGTGGATCACCCCGCTGGGGCTCGGCACCACATCGCAGTGGAAGCGGTCGAACAGCTCCTCGGGGGACTCCCAGAGCCGCGAGCCCGACCCGATCACCACGCCGGGCGAGACCGCCACGTGCAGCGTGTCCACCAGGTCGGCGTCGAGGAACTGCCGGATGGTGGCCGCGCCGCCGCCGAGCCGGACGTCCTTGCCGCCGGCCGCCTCGCGCGCCCGCGCCAGGACGTCGGCCGGGTCGCCGCCGACGAAGTGGAACGTGGTGTCGGAGAGCGTGAACGAGGGGCGCTCGTGGTGGGTCATGACGAACACCGGCGTGTGGAACGGCGGTTCGTCGCCCCACCAGCCCCGCCACTCGTGGTCCCGCCACGGCCCGCGCTGGGGGCCGAACTTGTTGCGGCCCATGATCTCGGCGCCGATGTCGTGGGTGAAGTCGCGCGTCAGGTAGTCGTCGAGGCCGCGGCTCCCACCGGGTTCGGTGCGGTTGGGCCAGCTCGCCGTGGCACCGGCCCAGGCGAACATCTCCATGGGATCGACGTGCCCGAAGGGCCGCTCCAGGCTCTGGTTCTCCCCGGCACCGTAGCCGTCACTCGAGACGTTGAAATTCTGCACGCGCAGCAACTGGGACACAGCGCTCCTCCTGTGGTCGACGAGAGGGAAGACCGCCCGGGCCGGCGGAAATCATCGGTGCGGACCGGGCCGGTTTCCGGGCGCCCAATCGCCGCGCCGCCGCCACGTGCCCGACCCTGGCTCGGCCGCCCCGCCACCACCACGTGCCGGGCCGGGGCCAAGCGGCGCCGCTGCCACCCGCCCGACCGGGCGTCGACCCCGCCGCCACCACACGCCCGACCAGGGCTCACCCGCCGCCCTGCGCCACCACGTGGTCGATCACCTGTTGGAAGTCCTCGCTCGGCGAGAACTCCACCAGTTCGCTGTCCTCCAATGCCACCGGGACGTGCCCGGGCCCCCAGTAGTACGCCTGGCCCGCCTCGTACTCCTCCTCGCCCGCCGCCGTGCGCATCCGGATCCGCCCCTTGAGCACGTAGCCCCAGTGCGGGCACTGGCACGCGTCGTCCGGCAGGCCCTTCAGGGCCGGGCCCATGTCGGTGCCCCGGGGCAGGGTGAGGTAGCCCACCGACAGGCCGCCGCCGATCGGCATGATCCGCAGTTCCACTCCGTCGCCTTCGAGTGCGACGGGCACGTCGTTCCGGGTCGCCGCCTTCATGACTCCTCCGCTCCGGCCCGGCCGGGCCTGGGGAAAACGACCTCCCCCTCCCTCCAGCCTGGACCGCGAGCGGACAGGCCGCGACATCACGATCCGGTCAAGAGGTGCCCGCGAGGTCTTGATTTACCGCCGTGTAATCGATTCCATCCATCCGTCGATGTAATCGATTCCACGGACCCGTGACGGGTTCCGTTTCCACAAGGAGGTGGAGCGGCGATGGCGAGCATCAAGGATGTCGCTGCCGAGGCGGGCGTGTCCGTCGCCACGGTATCGCGCGTCCTGAACGACCATCCGTCGGTCAGCGCCGACGCGCGTACCCGCGTGCTGGCCGCCGTCGAGACCCTGGGCTACCGCCCGAACGCCGTCGCCCGCTCCCTGCGCACCGACCAGACCCACACCCTCGGCCTGGTCATCAGCGACGTGCTGAACCCGTACTTCACCGAACTGGCCCGCTCCGTCGAGGAGGAGGCCCGCGCGCTCGGCTACAGCGTGATCATCGGCAACGCCGACGAGCGGCCCGACCTCCAGGACCACCACGTGCGCACCCTGCTGGACCGCCGGATCGACGGTCTGCTGGTCTCCCCCACGGACGGCGGCTCGCCGCTGATGCTGGACGCCGCCCGGGCCGGGACGCCCATGGTCTTCGTCGACCGGTGGATCCCGGGCGTGGACGTACCGGTCGTCCGGTCCGACGGGCGGGCGGCGGTGCGGGACCTGGTGGCGCACCTGCACCGGCTCGGGCACCGGCGGCTCGCGATCATCGCGGGCCCGGCGGCGACCACGACCGGCCGGGAGCGCGTGGAGGCCTTCCGGGAGGCGCTCGGCGCCTACGGGCTCCCACTGCCCGACACCTACATAGGACAGGGCGACTTCCAGGCGGAGAGCGGGCGCCGGGTCACCGAGGGCTTCCTCGACCTGGCCGAGCCGCCCGAGGTGGTGTTCGCGGCGGACAACCTGATGGCGCTCGGCGCCCTGGACGCCGTGCGGGCGCGTGGCCTGCGCGTGCCGGACGACCTCGCGCTGGCCGCGTTCGACGACATCCGGTGGTTCGTGCACACCGATCCGCCGATCACCGCGATCGCCCAGCCCACGGGCGAGCTGGGCCGGGCCGCCGTACGGGCCCTGGTCGACCGCATCGAGGGACGGCCCGGTAAGTCCGTCGCCCTCCCCGCCCGACTCGTCGTACGCCGCTCCTGCGGCGAGAACCCCGTAACGAACAGGAGCCAGTCGTGAGCAACGCGGACGAGTTGCTGCGCATCGAGGGCCTGCGGAAGACCTTCCCGGGCGTGGTCGCGCTGGACGGCGTCGACTTCGACCTGCGCCGGGGCGAGGTGCACGTGCTGCTCGGTGAGAACGGCGCGGGCAAGAGCACCCTCATCAAGATGCTTTCCGGCGCCTACACGCCCGACGCCGGCCGGATCCTGGTCGGCGGCGCGGAGACCCGCATCCAGAGCGCGCAGGACTCCGAACGGCTCGGGATCGCCACGATCTACCAGGAGTTCAACCTGGTACCCGATCTGACGGTCGCCGAGAACATCTTCCTCGGGCGGCAGCCCCGCCGCTTCGGGATGATCGACCGCAAGCGGATGGAGGCCGAGGCCGAGGTCCTGCTCAAGCGGGTCGGCGTGCACGTGTCCCCCCGGGCACGGGTCCGCGAACTCGGCATCGCGCGCCTGCAGATGGTCGAGATCGCCAAGGCGCTGAGCCTGGACGCGCGTGTGCTGATCATGGACGAGCCGACGGCCGTGCTCACCTCCGAGGAGGTCGAGAAGCTCTTCGCGATCGTGCGCACGCTGCGCGAGGACGGCGTCGGGGTCGTCTTCATCACCCACCACTTGGAGGAGATCTCCGCCCTGGGCGACCGGGTGACGGTCATCCGGGACGGGAAGAGCGTCGGGCAGGTACCCGCCTCCACCCCCGAGGACGAACTGGTCCGGCTCATGGTGGGGCGTTCGATCGAGCAGCAGTACCCGCGCGAGCGGCCCGCGAAGGGAGCCCCGTTGCTCACCGTCGAGGGGCTCACCCGGGACGGCGTCTTCCACGACGTCGGTTTCGAGGTGCACGCCGGCGAGGTCGTCGGCATCGCGGGACTGGTCGGGGCCGGGCGGACCGAGGTCGTCCGGGCGGTCTTCGGGGCCGACCCCTACGACCGGGGCAGCGTGAAGGTCTCCGGCTCGCCGGTCGCCAAGTACGACGTCAACGCGGCCATGAGCGCGGGCATCGGGCTGATCCCCGAGGACCGCAAGGGCCAGGGCCTGGTGCTGGACGCCTCGGTGGAGGAGAACCTCGGGCTGGTCACCCTGCGGTCGGCCACCCGGGCGGGACTCGTCGACCTCCGGGGTCAGCGCGAGGCCGCCGCGCGGATCGCCGAGCAGCTCGGTGTGCGGATGGCGGGCCTCGGCCAGCACGTGCGCACGCTCTCCGGCGGCAACCAGCAGAAGGTCGTCATCGGCAAGTGGCTGCTCGCCGACACCAAGGTGCTGATCCTCGACGAGCCGACGCGGGGCATCGACGTCGGCGCCAAGGTCGAGATCTACCAGCTCGTCAACGAACTCACCGCCGCCGGCGCGGCCGTCCTGATGATCTCCAGCGACCTTCCCGAGGTGCTCGGCATGAGCGACCGGGTGCTGGTGATGGCCCAGGGGCGGATCGCCGGTGAACTCTCCGCCGACGAGGCGACCCAGGACGCCGTGATGGCGCTCGCCGTCAGCACCCCCACCACCAGCACGACCGGAACGGAGGCCTCCCGTGGCCACTGACACGCTCAAGAGCACGACGGGCGCGCGGGGCGCCTCCGGGGGCCTGCGCCGCCTCCTGCTCGACAACGGCGCGCTCACCGCGCTCATCGTCCTCGTCATCGCCATGTCGGCGCTGTCCGGCGACTTCCTGACGACGGACAACCTCCTCAACGTCGGCGTACAGGCCGCCGTGACCGCCATCCTCGCCTTCGGCGTGACGTTCGTGATCGTCTCGGCGGGCATCGACCTGTCGGTCGGCTCGGTCGCCGCGCTGTCCGCCACGGTCCTCGCCTGGAGCGCCACCTCGGCGGGCGTCCCGGTCTTCCTCGCCGTCCTGCTGGCCATAGCCACGGGCATCGTCTGCGGCTTGGTCAACGGCGTCCTGATCTCCTACGGCAAGCTGCCGCCGTTCATCGCCACGCTCGCCATGCTGTCCGTGGCCCGCGGCCTGTCCCTGGTCATCTCCGAGGGCTCCCCGATCGCCTTCCCCGACTCGGTCTCCCACCTTGGCGACACCCTCGGCGGCTGGCTGCCGGTGCCCGTCCTGGTCATGGTCGTCATGGGCCTGATCGCCGCCTTCGTGCTGGGGCGGACCTACATCGGCCGCTCCATGTACGCCATCGGCGGCAACGAGGAGGCCGCGCGGCTGTCCGGGCTGCGCGTGAAGAAGCAGAAGCTCGCCATCTACGCCTTCTCCGGTGTCTTCGCCGCCGTCGCGGGTGTCGTACTGGCCGCCCGGCTCTCCTCCGCGCAGCCGCAGGCCGCCGACGGCTACGAGCTGGACGCCATCGCCGCGGTCGTCATCGGCGGCGCCTCCCTCGCGGGCGGCACCGGCAAGGCGTCCGGGACGCTCATCGGCGCGCTGATCCTGGCGGTGCTGCGCAACGGGCTGAACCTGCTGAACGTCTCGGCGTTCTGGCAGCAGGTCGTCATCGGTGTCGTCATCGCGCTGGCGGTGCTGCTCGACACCGCCCGCCGCAAGGCCGGGGTGAACCCGGCCGCGGGCGGCGCGGGCGGCGGCAGGGGCAAGCAGGCGACGACCTACGCGCTGGCCGCCGTGGTCACGGTCGCGATCGTCGGCGCCACGTCCTTCCTGCACAACGGCTCCTCCTCCACGGCCACCCCGAAGATGGGCCTGTCGCTGTCCACCCTCAACAACCCCTTCTTCGTGCAGATCCGGGCGGGTGCCCAGGCCGAGGCGAAGAGGCTGGGCATCGACCTGACCGTCACGGACGCCCAGAACGACGCCTCCCAGCAGGCCAACCAGCTGCAGAACTTCACCAGTTCGAACCTGGGCGCGATCATCGTCAACCCGGTGGACTCGGACGCGGCGAGCAACTCCGTGAAGGCCGCCGACCAGGCGGACATCCCGGTCATCGCCGTGGACCGCACGGTGAACGACGCCAGGACCGACACTCTGGTCGCCTCCGACAACGTCGCCGGCGGTGAACTGGCCGCGAAGACCATCGCGGACAAGCTGGGCGGCAAGGGCAAGATCGTGATCCTCCAGGGCCAGGCGGGCACGTCCGCGGCCCGGGAACGCGCCGCGGGCTTCGCCGAGGGACTCAAGGCCTACCCGGGCATCGACGTCGTCGCGCAGCAGCCCGCCGACTTCGACCGCACCAAGGGCCTCGACGTGATGTCGAACCTGCTGCAGGCCCACCCGGACGTCCAGGGCGTCATCGCGGCGAACGACGAGATGGCCCTCGGCGCGATCAAGGCGCTGGGTTCGAAGGCCGGCACGTCGGTCTCGGTCGTCGGCTTCGACGGCACGCCTGACGGTCTGAAGGCGGTCGAGGGCGGCACGCTGTACGCGTCGGTGGCGCAGCAGCCGTCCCAGCTGGGGAAGATCGCCGTGGACAACGCCCTGAAGGCGCTCCAGGGCAAGAAGGTGCAGGAGACGGTGAAGGTGCCGGTGAAGGTGGTCACGAAGGAGAACGTGGCCGGCTTCAGCGGCTGACATCGGGGAACGGCGGGCGGTCGCCCGGCTGGTGGGACCGCCCGTCCATGTCACTCACGTGGGGAGACGACGCATGAACGACTACGACCTCCTGGTCGTGGGGTCGGCCAACGCCGACCTGGTGATCGGAGTGGAGCGCCGGCCCGGTGCCGGCGAGACCGTGCTCGGCTCCGACCTGGCCGTCCACCCGGGCGGCAAGGGCGCGAACCAGGCGGTCGCCGCCGCCCGGCTCGGCGCCCGTACGGCCCTGCTGGCCCGGGTCGGCGACGACGACCACGGCCGGCTGCTGCTGGACTCGCAGCGGGAGGCCGGTGTCGACACGGTCGGTGTCCTGGTGGGCGGCGCGCCGACCGGGGTCGCGCTGATCACGGTCGACCCGTCCGGGGACAACAGCATCGTGGTCTCGCCGGGCGCGAACGGCCGGCTGACCCCGCAGGACGTGAGCGCCGCCGGGTGCCTGTTCCAGAGCTCCAGGGTGGTGTCGGCGCAGCTGGAGATCCCGCTGGAGACGGTGGAGGAGGTGGTGCGGAACCTGGCTCCGGGCAGCCGCTTCGTGCTCAACCCCTCGCCGCCGCGGCCGCTGCCGCCCGAGGTGCTGGCGGCCTGCGACCCGCTGATCGTGAACGAGCACGAGGCGAAGGTGATCCTGGGCGACTCGGCCGTCGGGGACTCCCCCGAGGACTGGGCGCGGATCCTGCTCGCGAAGGGCCCGCGCTCGGTTGTGGTGACGCTGGGCGGGCAGGGCGCGCTGGTCGCGTCGGCGGACGGGGTCGCGCGGGTGCCGTCCGTGAAGGTGGACGCCGTGGACACGACCGGAGCCGGGGACGCCTTCACGGCCGCGCTGGCCTGGCGGCTGGGGGCGGGGGAGTCCCTGGCCGAGGCCGCGGCGTACGCGGCGCGGGTCGGGGCGGTGACGGTGACCAGGGAGGGTGCGCAGGCGTCCTTCCCCACGGCGGCGGAGGTCGCCGCGCTGTGAAGAAGGCCGGAATACTCAACCGCCACCTCGCCGGTGCGCTGGCCGGGCTCGGGCACGGGGACGGGGTGCTGGTGTGCGACGCCGGCATGCCGATCCCCGACGGGCCGCAGGTGGTGGACCTGGCGTTCCGCGCCGGGGTGCCGGCGTTCGCCGAGGTGCTGGACGGGCTGCTCGCCGAGCTGGTGATCGAGGGGGCGACGGCGGCCGAGGAGGTGCGGCGCGCCAACCCGGAGGCGGCGGCGCTGCTGGACGGCTGCTTCCCCGCGCTGGAGTTCGTCCCGCACGAGCGGCTCAAGGAGCTGTCGGCAGGGGCCCGGCTGATCGTCCGTACGGGCGAGGCCCGGCCGTACGCCAACGTCCTGCTGCGCTGCGGCGTCTTCTTCTGACCCCCGGACGCCACCCCAAAACGGTTTCGAGGGGCCCGATCCGTCGATCGGGCCCCTCGGCTTTTCCCCTCCCGCCAGGTCCCCCGCGATCCCCCCGGATCCCCCTCCAGAAGTCCTGACACCCCATACGACCCGCGAGGGCGGGGAAGGGTTGCACGCGAGGACGAGAAATTCTCGCCGGGTTTTTCCGGCGGGGGCGCGGGCGGGGCCGGGGGGGCCGGGCAGGTGCCTCCTACGCCGAGTCGTTCAGGAGCCTGCTCAGGTGTTCGCGGCCGGGGGTGAGGATGTCCTGGAGTGGGGGTGCCTGTTCGTACCAGCGCTTTTCGTACTCCCAGCACAGCCAGCCGTCCCAGCCGTTGCGGGAGAGGATCTCCACGCATTCGGCCAGCGGGAGGACGCCCTCGCCCAGGGGCAGCGGTGTGGTGTCGTCGGGTGAGGCGATGTCCTTGACCTGGACGTAGCCGAGGTGCGGGGAGAGGGCCGCGTAGGACTCGGCGGGCTGTTCACCGCCGAGCCAGGTGTGCATGACGTCCCAGAGCGCGCCGACCTGGCGGTGGCCGACGAGTCCGAGGACGCGCATGGCGTCGGCGGCGGTGCGGTGGGAGTCGTGGGTCTCGAGGAGGATGCGGACCCCGAGGTCGTTCGCGTACTCGGCGGCCGTGCCCAGCCGGCGGGCGGCCGTCTCGTCGGCCTCCTCGGGGGTCTGGGTGTCGGGGTCGCCCCCGGGGAGGACGCGGACGTACGGGGCGCCCAGGTCGCGGGCCAGGTCGAGGAGGGCGCGGATCTCGGCCAGGACGGGCTCGTCGTCGCCGGGTGCGGCGACCCGCGCGTAGCCCGCGAGGCCGAGGAGCTCTACGCCCGAGCCCTTGAACTCGGCCGCCACCTCGGCCCGCCGGGCCGCGTCGAGGCCGGGGTGGACCGGTTCCTCGGGGTGGGTGCGCAGTTCGACACCGTGGTAGCCGTGGGTGGTCGCGAGCCTCAGCACGTCGGGCAGGGGCAGGCCGGGGACACCGAGGGTGGAGAACGCCAGCTTCATGTGGACGGACCCTACCCGGCACCCCCGGCGGCGACTCCCCTTCCGCACCCGGGTGTTGCGTGAAGATCCAGTCGCCAGTCCTGGCCGGTCAGGTCCTGTCCGAAGGAGCGGTGCGGTTTCTCGGCGACCAGCGTGAAGCCGTGGCGCAGGTAGATGCGGCGGGCCGCCGTGAGCACGTCGTTGGTCCACAGGACCACCTCGCGGTAGCCGGCCTCGCGGGCGAAGCCGACGACGGCTCCCACCAGGCGGTCGCCGATGCGCAGGCCGCGCGCGTCCGGCTCCACGAGCAGCAGGCGCAGGCGAGCCGCCCCGGGCGCGTCGTCCCGCACGCACATCACGCAGCCGACCGGCCGGCCGTCCAGTTCGGCGATCCAGATCCGCTCCCGGCGGGGGTCGTGGTTCCCGGCGTGGTCGGCGACGATCCTGGCGACCAGGGCCTCGTAGTCGGCGTTCCAGCCGTACTCGGCGGCGTACAGCGCGGCGTTGCGCTGCACGATCCAGCCGAGGTCGCCGGGGACGGGCCCGCGCAGCACGACGTCCTCGGGGCGCGGGGGCGGGCCGTCGCCGAGGATCCTCCGGACGGTCCGCATCGCCTCCGCCAGACGCGGCCGGTCCTGCGCCGGCACCGTGTCCAGCAGCGCCCCGACGGACTCCCGGGCCCGCTCGTCGAGCAGCGCGGCGGTCTCCCGGCCGCGCCCGGTGAGGCTGACGCGGCGGCGGCGCTGATCCGTCTGAGACGGCCCGCGCTCGACCAGCCCGTCCTCCTCGAACCTGTTCAGGATGCGGGTCAGGTACCCCGCGTCCAGGTGCAGGCGGGCCCGCAGGTCGGCGGTGTCCGTGGCCGCGTGGGCGAGCTCGTAGAGCACGCGGGACTCGGTGAGGGTGTAGGGGGCGTAGAGGTGGCGGCCGTAGTCGAGCGCGCCGATGACGTTCGTGTAGAAGCGGTTGAAGGAGCGGATGTCCTGGACGGTCATGGCCGCGGCCCCCGATCTTTGACTGAGTCAGAGATTCCGTGAGGGCGAGCCTAGACCGCACGAGGCGCTCGGACCAGCCCTCGAGGCGGGTACGCCGCCCCCTGGCAACCGGTCGCCCCTTCGGCCGAGGGACGTCCCGCGAGGTCTCCGTACCGGCCGGCGGCCACCGGCATAGGCGCGCATCACGTACCACTGCCGGGGAGATGAGCCGCGCAGGTAGAGGTGGCGGCCTCGTCCCACGGGGGGTGCGTACCCCTTGAGCGGGGCTCCGTTGGGGAGGGTCAGACACGCTTCCTCGACCGGCACGGCCTCGCCGTCCGTCAGGCGGCAGCGGTGCAGAAGGTCCGGTTGCCGGTCACCTCCCAGCATCGTGACGTGGTCACCGTGCACGGCCATGCCCCGGGGGGCGATCACGGGGGTGCTCCGCAGTCGGACGGCGCCGTCGGTCCGGGCCTCCAGCAGCGGGAAGCCGGGGTAGTAGTTCGCCCAGGCGACGCCGTCGTCGACGTTGAGGGCGTACACCGTGTCGATGTACTCGATGCCCCGCGGTGGCGCATACCCCCACAGGCGATGACCGCCGCTGTCCCAGCGCACCAGGCCCGCGGCGCTGATCGGATCGCAGTAGACGCCTTCGTCGAAGTAGGCACTCCACACGTGGTGCCGCCGGTCCGCCATCAGGTACTCGACCGCGCGACCCATCGCGAAGCCGCTGCGGCGGCGGCCGTCCCTTCCCAGGATCCGGGCGTTGCGGTCACCGCCGTCGCCGTACCCCTGCAGGACGAGCCGGCCGTTGGGGAGCGAGTCCAGTTGGGTCACCCGCAAGTCCAAGCCGGGCACGGCCCGTTCGCTGATCACGCCGCGGTCGTCGGTGACGAGGAGCGCGTCGTACGGAAAGGTGCGGGGCCGGGGGTGGGGACGGCCGAACGAACTGGGGCGGAGTTCGGCGTCGGGGCAGATCAGCCAGAGGCCCCGGCCCCAGGCGTCCACGGTGGTGGCCAGCACGCTCCCGGGGTCGTACTGACGAGGCAACAGTGCGTGGGGACGCAGTGCCACCTTCCTCAAGACATCACCTCACGGGCGACGGAACACGACTGCCTCACGATCGCATCGCGAACAGGTCCGCCGCGTTGTCGTGGCACACGGCCCGCAGCCACTCCTCCCCCAGGTCCAGCCGCTCCAGTGCCTGGAGTTGGTGCAGGTAGGGATAGGGGATGTTGGGGAAGTCGGAGCCGAGCAGGATGCGGTCGCCGAGGGCGGCGAAGCGAGGCAGGGCCCGGCGCGGGAACGGCATGAATCCCTCCGTGAAGTCGGTGAACGCCATGGTGGTGTCCAGCCGCACCTGGTCGTACCGCTCGGCGAGGTCGAGGAAATCCTCGTACTCGGGCATGCCCATGTGCGCGACGATCAGCCGGAGCCCGGGGTGCCGCGCCAGCACCCGGGCGACGGGTGCGGGGCCGGTGTGCCTGCCGGGCGCGGGCCCGGAGCCGCAGTGCATCACCACCGGGATCCCGGCCTCGGCCAGCACGCCCCAGGCGGGCCGGAGCAGTTCGTCGGCGGGGTCGTAGTCCCCGACCTGCACATGCGCCTTGAACACCCGCGCGCCCGCCTCGACGGCCTCGCGGACGTACGTCCCGACGCCCGGCTCGGGGAAGAGGGTGGCGGTGTGCAGGCAGTCGGGGGTGCGGCGGGCGAAGTCGGCCGCCCAGCCGTTCAGCCACGCCGCCATGCCGGGCTTGTGCGGGTAGAGCATCGAGGTGAAGGCCCGGACGCCGAACCGGCGCAGCAGGGCCGCCCGTTCCGACTCCGCCTTCCGGTACGTGATCGGCCACTGCAGTCCGCCGATCAGCGGCCCGTTGGTGTCGAAGTAGTCCCAGACCTTGCGCAGGACCCGCTCGGGCATGAAGTGCGTGTGCACGTCGATGAGACCGGGAAGGCCGAGCCGGCCCCAGAAGCGCCGGACGTCACCGGCTTCCCCGGAGCCGCCGGGTGCGCTGCGGCGGTCGTGCGCGCCGTCCTCCGTCGTGGTCATGCCCCTCCCCGTCCGACGCCTGCCGGCGCCTGTGCCCGTGCCCTGCCGGTGCCCGCGTGTGCGCCCGCGTCGGTCGGTTGCGTCACCGGCGCACGGCCCTCGCCCCAGGACCGTCTCACCCCAGGACCGTCTCACCCCAGGACCACCTCGGCCCAGGACCGCCTCACCGCGGGAAGCCGCACCGCCTCACGCGGACCGCGGCACCCCGGAGGACCCCCGCACCATCAACTCCCCCCGCACCGAGGCGATCCCCCCGGGCGGCGCCTCCTCGCGTCCCATCGCGATCCGGCCGGCCCGGGCCCCCGCCTCCGCCAGCGGCAGCCGCACCGTCGTCAGCGAAGGCACCGCGTCGATGCTGAACGGCAGGTCGTCGAAGCCCGCGACCGACACGTCCTCCGGAATCCGCCGCCCCGAGTCCCGCAGCGCCGCGCACGCGCCGAGCGCGACGGAGTCGTTCGCCGCGACGACCGCCGTCAGCGACGGGTCGCGCCGCAGCAGTTCGAGCGTCGCCTCGTAGCCGGAGCGTCGGTCGTAGCGTCCGTGCACCGTCCAGCGGGGGTCCTCCTCGATGCCGTGCGCGGCCAGCGCGGCGCGGTGGCCCTCCAGCCGGTGCCGGGTGGTGGTCCGCTCCTCGGGGCCCGCGATGTACCCGAGCCGCCGGTGGCCGAGCCCGATCAGGTGCTCGGTGAGTTCCTGCCCGCCCCCGCGGTTGTCGAAGGTCAGAGCGATGGCCCCGGTCTCCGGCGCCGGCGGGCGCCCGCACAGCACGACCCGCGTCCCGGCGTCCGTCAGTTTGCGCACCTTGGCGTCCATGGCCGCCCGGTGCGCCGCGTCCTCGATCGCCCCGCCGGTCAGCACCACGGCCGCGGCGCGCTGCCGCTGCAGCAGCGTGAGGTAGGTCAGCTCCCGTTCCGGGGAGCCGCCGGTGTTGCAGACCACCGCGAGACGCTCCCCGCCCGCGCGCCCGCCCGGCCCGCCGATCTCGGCCTGGATGGCGCTCGCCATGATCCCGAAGAAGGGGTCGGCGATGTCGTTCACCAGGATCCCGACCAGGTCGGAGGTGGCGGCGGCCAGGGCGCTGGCGGGCCCGTTGAGCACGTAGTCGAGCTCGTCGACCGCTTTCAGCACCCGTTCGCGGGTGGAGGCCGCCACGGGGTAGTTCCCGTTCAGCACGCGCGACACCGTCGCGGGCGAGACCTGCGCGCGGGCCGCCACGTCCGCCAGGGTCACCGTCATCTCGTCGTCCTCCGGTCGTGCATCTCGTCGTCCGCCCTCGTACACATCCAGAGCTGTGGCCGTGGTTCCGAGCAGACCTTAAGCCCCCGACCCCCCGTTGTTCGCCCCCTCGAACAACTCGTCCTGGTCACGGTCTTGTCCGGACCGCCGTCAGAGGCTAGCTTCTTCCTGTATAGAAAGCGCTTGCTGTCACGTTCACCAGTCCACGGGCGGATTCACCGGCTCACCGGTGACGGGTGGGGCGTACGCGGCGCGACGACCGCGTACGAGAGGAACGACGTGACACGCAAGACGGTGCGTATCGCCATGAACGGCGTGACCGGGCGCATGGGCTACCGCCAGCACCTGGTCCGCTCCATCCTCGCCCTCCGTGAGCAGGGCGGTCTCGACCTCGGCGACGGCACCGTGCTGTGGCCCGAGCCGATCCTGGTCGGCCGCCGCGAGCACGCGCTGCGCACCCTGGCCGAGCGGCACGGCCTCGAGCACGTCTCGACCGACCTGGACGCGGTCCTCGCGGACGAGACGGTGGACATCTACTTCGACGCCCAGGTCACCTCGGCCCGCGAGGAGGCCATCAAGAAGGCCGTCGCGGCCGGCAAGCACATCTACACCGAGAAGCCCACGGCGACCGGCCTGCAGGGCGCCCTCGACCTGGCCCGGCTGGCGAACGAGGCCGGCGTCAAGCACGGCGTCGTCCAGGACAAGCTGTTCCTGCCGGGTCTGCTGAAGCTGAAGCGGCTGATCGACGGCGGTTTCTTCGGCCGGATCCTGTCCGTGCGCGGCGAGTTCGGCTACTGGGTCTTCGAGGGCGACTGGCAGGCCGCGCAGCGCCCGTCCTGGAACTACCGGGCGGAGGACGGCGGCGGCATCGTCGTCGACATGTTCCCGCACTGGGAGTACGTGCTGCACGAGCTGTTCGGCCGGGTGAAGTCCGTCCAGGCCATCGCCACCACCCACGTCCCGCAGCGCTGGGACGAGAACGGCAAGCCCTACGACGCCACGGCCGACGACGCCGCCTACGGCATCTTCGAGCTGGAGGGCGGTGCGATCGCCCAGATCAACTCCTCCTGGGCCGTCCGCGTCAACCGCGACGAGCTGGTGGAGTTCCAGGTCGACGGCACCGAGGGCTCGGCGGTGGCCGGGCTGCGCAACTGCCGCGTCCAGCACCGCTCCGCCACCCCCAAGCCGGTGTGGAACCCGGACATCCCCGCCACGGAGGTCTTCCGCGACCAGTGGCAGGAGGTCCCAGACAACGCCGAGTTCGACAACGGCTTCAAGGCCCAGTGGGAGCTGTTCCTCCGGCACGTCTACGCCGACGCCCCCTACCACTGGGACCTGCTGGCCGGAGCCCGCGGTGTCCAGCTCGCCGAGCTGGGCCTGAGGTCCTCGGCCGAGGGCCGCCGCCTCGACGTGCCGGAGATCTCGCTGTGACCATCCGACTCCCGGGCCCGGGCGGGGCGCTGCGCACCTACGAGCCGCGCACCGAGCCCCTGGCCGTGACGACCGGCACGCCGTTCACCTCCCGTACGGTCTTCTCGGCGGCGCACGTGGTCGCCGACCCGTTCGCGGACGTCTCCCCCGACTCGCCCGCCGCCGTCGACTGGGACGCCACCCTCGCCTTCCGCCGCCACCTGTGGTCGCACGGTCTTGGCGTCGCCGAGGCCATGGACACCGCCCAGCGCGGCATGGGCCTGGACTGGGCGGGCGCGGCCGAGCTGATCCGCCGCTCGGCCGCCGAGGCGAAGTCGGTCGGCGGCCTGATCGCCTGCGGCGTGGGCACCGACCAGCTGCCGGTCACCGAGTTCGGCCACCCGTACGGCCTGGCGGAGATCCGGGCCGCCTACGAGGAGCAGCTCGCGCTCGTGGAGGAGTCGGGCGCGCAGGCGATCCTGATGGCCTCGCGGGCGCTGGCCGCGGTCGCCCGAGGGCCGGAGGACTACCTGGAGGGCTACGGGCACCTGCTGCGCCAGGCGTCCGAGCCGGTGATCCTGCACTGGCTGGGCCCGATGTTCGACCCGGCGCTGGAGGGCTACTGGGGGGCCACGGACCTGGACGCCGCCACCCGCACCTTCCTGGACGTCATCGCCGCGCACCCCGACAAGGTCGACGGCATCAAGGTCTCGCTGCTGGACGCCCAGCGGGAGATCGACATCCGGCGCCGCCTGCCGCGGGGCGTGCGCTGCTACACCGGGGACGACTTCAACTACCCCGAGCTGATCGCGGGCGACGACCAGGGCTTCAGCCACGCCCTGCTCGGCATCTTCGACCCGCTGGGCCCGCTGGCGGCCGAGGCGGTCCGGGTCCTGGACACCGGTGACGTACCGGGCTTCCGGGCCCTGCTCGACCCCACGGTCGGGCTGTCCCGGCACCTCTTCCGAACCCCGACCCGCTTCTACAAGACGGGCGTGGTGTTCCTGGCCTGGCTGGCCGGGCACCAGCGGCACTTCACGATGGTCGGCGGACTGCAGTCGGCCCGCTCGCTGCCGCACTTCACCACGGCGTACGAACGGGCCGACGGTCTCGGGCTGTTCCCGGACCCGAAGCTGGCGGAGGAGCGGATGAAGACGTTGCTGAGCGTGTACGGGGTGGACCAGTGAGCGCCTCCGGGCTGGACCGTTTCTCCATCAACCAGATGACGGTGAAGCAGCTGTCGCTGCCGGAACTGGTGGACACATGCGATGACCTGGGCGTCCGCCACGTGGGCCTGTGGCGTGAGCCGGTGCAGGCGCACGGCCTGGAGGCCACGGCGAAGCTCGTGCGGGACGCGGGCCTGACGGTGACGACGTTGTGCCGGGGCGGCTTCCTCACCGCGGTCGACCCGCGGGAGCGGGACGAGGCGCTGGCCGACAACCGCCGCGCGATCGAGGAGGCGGCGGCGCTCGGCACGGACACCCTGGTCCTGGTCTCGGGCGGGCTCCCGGCGGGTTCGAAGGACCTGCACGGGGCGCGCGAACGGATCGCGGACGCGCTGGCGGAACTGGGCCCGTACGCGCAGCGGCACGGCGTCCGCCTGGCGATCGAGCCGCTGCACCCGATGTACGCCGCCGACCGCTGTGTGGTCTCCACGCTCGCCCAGGCCCTGGACCTCGCGGAACGCTTCCCCGCGCAGCAGGTCGGCGTCACGGTCGACACGTACCACATCTGGTGGGACGACACCGCCCCCGCGCAGATCGCCCGCGCCGGCCGGGGCGGCCGCATCCACACCTTCCAGCTCGCCGACTGGACGACCCCCCTGCCCGAGGGCGTCCTCACCGGCCGCGGCCAGATCGGCGACGGCGCGATCGACATGCGGCAGTGGCTGGGGTACGTGGAGGACGCGGGCTACTCCGGGCCGATCGAAGTCGAGCTGTTCAACGCCGGGTTGTGGGCACGCGACGGGCGCGAGGTGCTGGCCGAGACGGCGGCGAGGTTCGTCGAGCACACCCGCTGATCCGCCGCCGGCCGCGGCGCCGTGGCGGACGGGGTGGTGCGGCGGGGCGGCACGGACGTCAGCGTCACCCCGCCCACCAGCAGGGCCGCCGCGCACCAGCGCAGCGGGCTCACCGGTTCGCCCAGGAACAGTGCCGCCGACGACATGCCGAAGACCGGGACGAGGAGGGAGAAGGGCGCGACCGTGGAGGCGGGGTGCCGGCGCAGGAGGAAGCCCCAGGCGCCGAAGCCGAAGACCGTGGTGATCCAGGCGACGTAGACGACCGTGCCCGCGCCCTGCCAGTCCAGGGCGCGCAGGGCCGCCAGATCGCGGGAGGGGCCTTCGAGGAGGAGGGACAGGGCCAGCAGGGGCAGGACCGGCACGGTGCTGACCCAGACCATGAAGTTCAGGGAGTCGGCGGGGGCCGCCTTGCGGGTGAGGACGTTCGACGCGCCCCAGCAGGCCGCGGCCGCGACGACCAGCGCGAAGGCGCCGAGCGGGCCCGAGGCGCCCTCGTCGACGGCCGCCACGGCGATGCCGGCCAGGGCCACCAGCATGCCCAGCAGGCGGACCCGGGACGGGCGTTCGCCGAGGACCAGGGCGGCGATGACCGCCGTGAAGACCGCCTGGATCTGCAGGACCAGGGAGGACAGGCCCGCCGGCATGCCGGCGTCCATGCCGACGAAGAGCAGACCGAACTTCGCCACGCCCAGCACGAGCCCGACGGACACGATCCACTTCCAGGCCACCTTCGGGCGGCCCACGAAGAACACCGCCGGGAGCGCCGCCGCGAGGAAGCGCAGGGCGGAGAAGAGCAGCGGCGGGAAGTGGTCCAGGCCGATCTCTATGACCGTGAAGTTGACGCCCCAGACGGCGGCGACCAGCACGGCGAGGACGAGGTGGGAGGGGCGCATGCCGTGAGCATCACCCCTGGGATCGTGAAGCACCAGCGATGATTCCTGCATGATGGGATGAAGCGTCGCTAATCAGAGGGAGGGCTCATGCTCGATCTGCAGCGGCTGCGTGCCCTGCACGCCGTCTCCGTGCACGGCACGGTCGGCGCCGCCGCCGTCGCGCTCGGGTACACGCCCTCCGCCGTGTCCCAGCAGATCGCCAAGCTGGAGCGGGAGACCCGGACCGTGCTGCTGGAGCGCGAGGGCCGGGGCGTCCGGCTCACCGACGAGGCGCGGCAACTGGCCGCGACCGCGCAGGAGTTGCTGGCCATCGTGGAGCGTGCCGAGACCGCGCTGGAGGAGCGGCGGGGGCTGCCGGCCGGGCGGCTGACCGTCGCCGCGTTCGCCTCGGCGGCGCGCGGGCTGATGCCGGGCGTCCTCGCCGAGCTGGGCCGCAGGCACCCCGCGCTGGACGCGCGGCTCAGTGAGGTCGACCCGCATCTGTCCGTCGACCTGGTGGTGAAGGGCGCCGTCGACCTGGCCGTCGCGCACGACTGGGACATCGCGCCGCTGCCCGCCCCGCCGGGCCTCGAACAGACGGTGATCGGGGACGACCTGTGCGACCTGCTCGTGCCCGAGGGGCATCCCTTCGCCGGGCGGGACGCCGTACGGCGGGAGGAGCTGGGCGGCGAGCGGTGGATCTGCCAGCCGCCGGGCCGGGTCTGCCACGACTGGCTGCTGCGCACGCTGCGCGCGGCCGGGCACGAGCCGGACATCGTCCACCAGGCCGACGAGAACCCCACCCTCGTCGCCCTCGTCGCGGCCGGGCTCGGCATCGCGCTCATCCCGCGGCTGGGCCGGGGGCCGCTCCCGGCGGGGGTGGTGGAGGTGGCCCTCGACCCGCTGCCGGTGCGGCGGCTGTACGCGCTGTGGCGCAAGGGCGCGGCCCGCCGGCCGGCCATCGCCGAGACCGTACGGGTCCTCGGCGAGCAGTGGCCGAAGGCCTCGGCCCACACACCCCGCTGACGTGGTGCCCACGGGGTGCGGCGGCAGGCGGCAGGCGGCAGGACGAGGCCAGCGGCGGGACGGGGCCGGGGCCGAGGTCGGGCCGGGGCCCCGGGGTTGGACTCGGGCCGGGATCCGGGGCGTCCCGCTGACGTTCCTTCGCCCCGGTCCGTCGCCCGGTGAGGTTCCCCCGGCCCTCGGCCGGGCCGCCGCGCCCGTCTCGCGAACGGCTTCGAAGCCGGCTCCCCCGCCCCGCGAACGGCTCCGAAGCCGGCTCCCCCGCCCCGCGCGCCCCTCCCGCCTCCCCCGTCCCGACTTGCCGAAATCGAGGGCGAGTCGGGAACCCGGACCGGACCCGGGGCGTCCAATCGCAGGCCGCCGGAGAGTCTCCACGGTGCGGTGTCGGCCCTCGCTGCTGGCTGCGATCGCTGACCACCCTCTCCGCCGTACCGGGGCCGGCGGCACCGCCGCCATCGGCGCGCCCCCCTCCAACCGCGCCGATGGCGGCCCCTCGTTGGTTACTGTGCATTCCCTTGACTGGCAGAAACTTCCCGGTTATTGGTGATCTCCTGGAAGTTTCCTTCAGCGGATCCCAGCGGATCACCTCCGGAAGGAGCGCACGTGCACGACACCGGCACGTCAAGCACGGGAAGCACCGCACAGCCCTCCAGACGCACCCTCCTCGCCGCCGGCGCCGGCCTCACCGCCGCCCTCGCGGCCACCGCGCCCGCCGCCGCGGCCGGTGCCCCCGACGACAGCGGGCTGCGTGCCCTCGTCTCCCGCATGACGCTGGAGGAGAAGGTCGGACAGCTCTTCGTGATGCGGGTCTACGGCCACTCCGCCACCGCACCCGACCAGGCCGACATCGACGCCAACCTCAAGGAGATCGGTGTCCGCACGGCCGCCGAGCTGGTCGAGAGGTACCGGGTCGGCGGCATCATCTACTTCGCCTGGGCGCACAACACGCGCGAGCCGCACCAGATCGCCGACCTGTCCGACGGCATCCAGCGGGCCTCCCTCGGTCTGCCGCGCGGCCTGCCGGTGCTCATCTCCACCGACCAGGAGCACGGCATCGTGGCCCGGGTGGGCCGGCCCGCCACGCTGTTCCCCGGCGCCATGGCCCTGGGGGCGGGCGGCTCGCGGCCGGACGCCCGGACGCTGGGCCGGATCGCGGGCGCCGAGCTGCGCGCGATGGGCATCCGGCAGAACTACTCCCCCGTCGCCGACGTGAACGTCAACCCGGCCAACCCGGTCATCGGCGTACGGTCCTTCGGCGCCGACCCGCGGGCCGTGTCCGCGCTGGTGGCGGCCGAGGTCGCCGGGTACCAGGGGTCCGGGGTCGCCGCCACCGCCAAGCACTTCCCCGGGCACGGGGACACCAACGTCGACAGCCACACCGGCTTCCCCACCATCACGCACAGCCGCGAGCTGTGGGAGAAGCTGGACGCCCCGCCCTTCCGGGCCGCCATCGCCGCCGGGATCGACTCGATCATGACGGCGCACCTGATGGTCCCGGCCCTGGACGGTTCCGGCGACCCGGCCACCCTGTCCCGGCCGATCCTCACCGGCATCCTCCGCGAGCACCTCGGCTACGACGGTGTCGTCGTCACCGACTCCCTCGGCATGGAGGGCGTCCGCACCAAGTACGGCGACGACCGGGTGCCGGTGCTCGCGCTCAAGGCGGGCGTGGACCAGCTGCTCAACCCGCCCGACCTGGACCTCGCCTGGAACGCCGTGCTGGCCGCCGTACGGGACGGCGAGCTCACCGAGGCACGGCTCGACGCATCGGTTCTGCGGATCCTGCGGCTCAAGGCGAGGCTGGGGCTGTTCCGTTCGCCGTACGTCGGTCAGGCCGGTGTGGAGCGGACCGTCGGGACCCGGGCGCACCTGAAGGCGGCCGACCGGATCGCCGAGCGGACCACCACCCTGCTCGTCAACGAGGGAAGGCTGCTGCCGCTGTCCCGGCGCCGGCACCCGAGGGTGCTGGTGGTGGGCGCGGATCCGGCCTCCCCCTCCGGGACGACCGGTCCCCCCACGGGCGTCCTGGCGGGCGCGCTGTCGGAGCTGGGCTTCACGGCCACCGCCCTGTCGACCGGCACCGCCCCCTCCGCTGCGACGATCGCGAAGGCGGTCGCGGCGGCCGCGGACGTGGACGCGGTGGTGGCCGCCACCTACAACGTCACCGCGGGCAGCAGCCAGAGGACGCTCGTCGAGCAGCTCGTGGCGACCGGCAGGCCGGTCGTGGCGGTCGCGATCCGCAACCCCTACGACGTGGCCCGGCTGCCGTCCGTGCCGGCCTTCCTGGCCGCCTGGTCCTGGACCGACGTCGAACTGCGGGCCGCCGCGCGGGTGATCGCGGGACGGGTGAAGCCGCGCGGGCGGCTGCCGGTGGCCGTGCAGCGGGCGGATGATCCGGAGCAGGTGCTGTACCCGATCGGGTACGGGCTGACGTACTAGACGTACGTCATGGAACGGGCGCACCACCCCCAACGTGCGCAAACCGACCCATGTGCCTGGCGTGGGCCCGCCCGGGCGGGTCACGCTGGGCCGGAGTACTCGGGGGGTCGGCGATGCGTGAGAGAAGTGCGGCGGGGGTGGTGTGGGGGCTGCTGGTGCTGCTCGGAGCGCTGCTGACCGGGTGCCAGAGCCCGTCGGGCGGCGCGGCGGAGGACGGCCGGCTGGGCGGGCCGGCCTCCGGGACCGGCCGGACCTCCACGGTGCCGCCGGCGCCGACGCGGCCGTCCGGTTACGGGGCGGTGTTCCTCGCGGTCGGCGAGTGCAGCTCCTTCGGGACGACCAGCTTCACCGAGGTGCCGTGCACGGGGGAACGGGCGGCGGCCCGGGTCGTGACGCGGCACGACGGCACCGTCCGGGACGGTCCGCGCTGCCCGGCGACCACGGACTTCGTGCTGCACATCAGCGAACAGCGGCCCTCCTCCGACGAGGACGGCGACGGGGCGGTGCCGCAGGGCTACGCCTGCATGCGCAACCTCCAGCCCCCGCACCCCGGCGACCCGGGCGGCGGGGGCGGACCGCGCACCGTCGTCGGCGACTGCGTCTACCGCCTCGGCGGCGGGCAGGTCCGCGAGACGGCGTGCGACGGCACGGGTGAGCGGAAGCCCGAGTACAAGGTGGTACGGGCGGCCGTGAAACGCTCCGGCTGCCCTGACACGACCGCACTGTACGTACGACTCGGCGGGGACCGGCCCGTGGGGTGCGCCCGGCCGTGGTGAGCACACAGCCAGCTCATCGACCGGCAAGTGCCGACCGCCCTCCGTCCGGTGGGACGGAGGGCGGTCGGGTCCGGTGGCGGGTGGTTACGGGCGGAGCGTCATCTCCCGCTGCATGTCCCGCTTGTCGAGCTTGGCGTCGAACTTCGCCAGCGGCTTGGCCGCCTGCGGGTCGGCCTGCACCGCGCTCGGGGCGACGCCGGCCCACTCGAGGATGCGGGCGGTGGCGAGCGCCTTCTGCTCGGGCACGAGGCCCGCGACGTTGGCGCCGTGGTTCATGCCCGGGGCGGTGAAGACGTAGGAGTCCTTCGCGCCCTTGCCGAGGCGGAACGGTTCCGCGCTCCACGGGTCGTTCTGGCCGTTGACGAACAGCATCTGGCGCGCGTTGTGCCGCACCCAGGTGTCGACGTCACGCATCGCCTGCGGCTGGAACCGCATGGGGATGTCCCGCGGGACGAAGTTGCGCGGCGGCTGGTAGCCGTAGCGGATGTACTGCTTCTCGATGTGCGGGAAGTGGATCGTCGGCGCGCCGAGCTGCGTGCCCGCCTGGTAGTAGTACGGCGTGTAGTTCGACAGGCCCTGGTCGGCGTAGGCGGAGAAGCCGGAGATGGTGTCGACGGAGGTCCAGATCTCGTCGTCGGTGGCGTTCTTCGCGTCGGCCGGGATCTGCTCGCAGTCGGACAGCCCGCTGTACTGCCAGAAGCCCCACACGTAGTCCAGGACGGTCGCCTCGTAGGCCTTGTCCAGGCTGCCGATGGTGGTGAAGGTGAGGCCGTTCTCCGCGGCGAAGGCGGCGTACTTCTTCTCCAGCGGCTCCCGGCGTACCAGCGCCTCGCGCTGCACCCCGTTCAGCCGGTCCCGGCACTCCTCGGTGCCGACGGTGGCGAAGAAGCGGTCGTAGGCCGAGTCCTCCTTGTTGACGACGTCGTTGGGGGCGACGTAGGCGACCACGCCGTCCATGTCGCGGGGGTAGAAGCGCTCGTAGTAGGTGGCGGTCATGCCGCCCTTCGAGCCGCCCGTGGAGAGCCACTTCTTGCCGTAGATGCCCTTCAGGGCCGTGAAGACGCGGTGCTGGTCGCTGGCGGCCTGCCAGATGTCCAGCTTGGTCCAGTCGGCCGGCTGGGGCCGGGACGGGGTGAAGAAGCGGTACTCCAGGGAGACCTGGTTGCCGTCCACGATCTGCGTGGGCTCGCTGCGGCGGGGCGTCGTGGAGACGTTGTAGCCGCTGGTGAAGAACACCGTCGGGCGCGCGACGTCCTTGTGCAGCACGGTGATGCGCTGCTGGAACGTGCCCTTGGACGGCTTGCGGTGGTCGATCGGCTGCGTGTAGTTCAGGACGAAGAAGCGGTAACCCGCGTACGGCTTCTCCTCGACCAGGCTCAGGCCCGGTACGGAGAGCAGTCTCTCCTTGATGTCAGCGGTGCCGGCCTCCGGCTCGGCGGCGGTGGCCGCCCCGGCCGTGCTCAACGTGCCTATGAGCACCGTGAGCGCCAGCAGCCATCTGAGCGCCTTGCGCATGCGCACTCCCCTGTGAGACAGATGTGCGCCGGAAGCTAGCGGACCAACTCACCCGAGCACCAGGGGACATAGGGAAAACCCTGTGTCAGCACAGGATCCAGCCGGAGCTGTAGCGCCCCGCTCCCACCCGGCCCTTGAGCCAGACGCAGCGGCGTCCGGCGTGCACGGTCACCGGGCCCGCGTGGTGGGCGTACCGGCCCTGGTCGACGACCGGCCGGTTGCCGCGCGCCTGCACGCTCACCGACATCGTGCGCTTCACGCCGGGCCGTTCGGCGAGGGTCACGGCGCAGACGTAGCCGCCGCGCTTGTAGACGAGCACGGTGCCGGTGGAGAACGGCAGGGTGCGGACCTTGCGGCCGGGGCAGTACGCGGAGGCGGCGGCCTGCGCCTCGCCCGGGGCCGCGACCGCGAGGAGTCCGGAGGCGGTCAGCACGGCCAGGCCGAGCGCGAGCCGCCGCCGTATCGCTCCACTGTCCACTGTCCGTCCTCCCGTACCGCGTCGTCCGCGACCATCGGCGTACGGCTGTACGGACGCATGACGTATGTCGGATGGTTGCACGGGCGTTACGGAAGCGCTGTGCGTGACGCTCAACGGGGCACGCCGACCGGCTCCTCCGGCTCGGCGCCGATGAACGTCCGCCACAGCTCGGCGTACCGGCCGCCGCGCGCGAGGAGTTCCTCGTGCGTGCCGTCCTCGGCGACCCGGCCGTGGTCCATGACGACGACCCGGTCGGCGCGGGCGGCGGTGGTGAGCCGGTGGGCGACGACCAGGGTGGTGCGGCGTCCGGCGAGCCGGTCGGTGGCCTGGTTGACCTGGGCCTCCGTGGCCAGGTCGAGGGCGGCCGTGGCCTCGTCGAGCAGCAGCACGTCCGGGTCGACCAGCTCGGCCCGGGCCAGGGCGATCAGCTGGCGCTGCCCGGCGGAGAGGTTGCGGCCGCGCTCGGCGACCTCGTGCAGGTAGCCGCCCTCCAGCGTGGCGATCATGTCGTGCGCGCCGACGGCACGGGCCGCGGCCTCCACCTCGGCGTCGGTGGCCTCGGGACGGCCGTAGGCGATGGCGTCGCGGACGGTGCCCTGGAAGAGGTACGCCTCCTGCGGGACGACCCCCAGACGGTGCCGGTACGAGGTGAGGTCCAGGGTCCGCAGGTCGGCGCCGTCGACGGTGACCCGGCCGCCGGTCGGGTCGTAGAAGCGGGCGACGAGCTTGACGAGGGTCGACTTGCCCGCGCCGGTCTCGCCGACGAACGCGACGGTCTGCCCGGCCGGGATGCGCAGGTCGACGCCGCCGAGCGCCTCCTCATCCTCGCCGTACGCGAAGTGCACGTTTTCGAAGGCGATCTCGCCCCGCAGGGACAGCACCTCGCGCGGTTCGTCGGCGGACTTCGTCGACGTCGGCTCCCGCAGCAGCTCCTGGATGCGGCCCAGCGAGACGGACGCCTGCTGGTAGCCGTCGAAGACCTGGGAGAGCTGCTGCACGGGCGCGAAGAACAGGTCGATGTAGAGCAGGTACGCCACCAGGGAGCCGATCGCCAGCGTGCCGTCGTCGACCCGGGCGCCGCCCACGACCAGCACGGCGGCTGCCGCCACCGACGACAGGAACTGCACGAACGGGAAGTACACGGAGATCAGCCACTGGCCGCGGATACGGGCCTGCCGGTAGCTGTCGCTGTGCTCGGCGAACCGCAGGCCGCCGTCCCGCTCACGCCGGAAGGCCTGCACGATCCGCAGCCCCGACACCGACTCCTGCAGGTCGGCGTTGACCACCGACACGCGCTCGCGGGCCAGTTCGTAGGCCTTCACGCTGGCCCGGCGGAAGAAGTACGTGGCGAGGATCAGCGGCGGCAGCGTCGCGAAGACGACCAGCGCCAGCTCCAGGTCGATCACCAGCAGGGCGCCCATGATGCCGAAGAAGGTGACGACCGAGACGAACGCGGTGACCAGGCCCGTCTGCAGGAACGTCGACAGCGCGTCGACGTCGGTCGTCATCCGGGTCATGATCCGGCCGGTCAGCTCCCGCTCGTAGTAGTCGAGCCCGAGGCGCTGGAGCTGGGCGAAGATCTTCAGCCGCAGGGCGTACAGCACCCGCTCACCGGTCCGTCCGGTCATGCGGGTCTCGCCGATCTGGGCCGCCCACTGCACGGCCACCGTCAGCAGCGCGAGCAGCGCCGCCGCCCACACCGCGCCGAGCGAGGCCTGCGTGACGCCCGAGTCGATGCCGTGCCGGATCAGCACCGGCAGCAGCAGGCCCATGCCCGCGTCGGTGGCGACCAGGGCGAGGCTGACCAGCAGCGGCAGCCCGAAGCCGCCCAGCAGTCGGCGCAGGCCGTAGGACTCCTCCGGCCGGACGGCCCGGGACTCGTCGACGTCCGGCACGTCGGTGGCCGGGGGCAGCGCCTCGACCTGGGCGAGCAGCTCGGGGGTGGCGGGGCTCTCGGCGAGGGCGGGGTCCTTGCGCTCGCGGTCGCCGGTCCACAGCCGCGGGGTGACTCCGCGCTCGGCGTCGAACTCGGCGTCCAGCTCGTCCCGTACGGAGGTGTCCTCCTCGGGGCAGGCGGGCGGGGTGTGGCCCGGGGAGACCGCGCCCAGCTCGTCGGGGTCGGTGAGCAAGCGCCGGTAGAGCGCCGAGCGCTCCTGGAGTTCGTCGTGGGTGCCGATGTCGGCGAGCCGGCCGCCGTCCAGCACGGCGATGCGGTCGGCGAGGTTCAGGGTGGAGCGGCGGTGGGCGATCAGCAGGGTCGTGCGGCCGCGCATGACGCCCTTGAGCGCCTCGTGGATCTCGTGCTCCACGCGGGCGTCCACGGCGGAGGTGGCGTCGTCCAGGACGAGCAGGCGCGGATCGCTGAGGATGGCGCGGGCCAGGGCGACGCGCTGGCGCTGGCCGCCGGAGAGGGTGAGACCGTGCTCACCGACGGTGGTGTCGTAGCCGTCGGGCAGTTCGGCGATGAACCGGTCCGCCTGGGCCGCGCGGGCGGCCTTCTCGATCTGCTCCTGCGTGGCGTCGGGGCGGCCGTAGGCGATGTTGTTGCGGACGGTGTCGGAGAAGAGGAACGAGTCCTCCGGGACCAGCCCGATCGCGGACCGCAGCGACTCCAGGGACAGCTCGCGCACGTCGTGCCCGCCGACCAGGACGGCACCGCGGCTGACGTCGTAGAAGCGCGGCAGGAGCAGGGAGACGGTGGACTTGCCGGAGCCGGAGGAGCCGACGACGGCCAGGGTCTCGCCGGGGCGGATGTCGAAGGAGAGGCCGTCGAGGACCGGGCGGCCGGGCTCGTAGCCGAAGGAGACGTCGTCGAACTCGACGGTCGCGGGGGCGTCGGCGGGCAGTTCCTTGGTGCCGTCGGCCAGCGACGGCTCGGTGTCGATCAGCTCCAGGACGCGCTCGGTGCCGGCGCGGGCCTGCTGGCCGACCGTGAGCACCATGGCGAGCATGCGGACCGGGCCGACCAGCTGCGCGAGGTAGGTGGAGAAGGCGACGAACGTGCCGAGCGTGATGTGCCCGCGCACCGCCAGCCAGCCGCCGAGGGCCAGCATCGCGACCTGGCCGAGGGCGGGGACGGCCTGCAGGGCCGGGGTGTAGACGGAGTTCAGGCGGATGGTGCGCAGCCGGCCCGCGAAGAGCCTGCGGCTGACGTCCCGGAGCTTGCCGGTCTCCTGGTCCTCCTGCCCGAAGCCCTTCACCACGCGCACACCGCTGACGGCGCCGTCGACCACGCCCGCGACGGCGGCGGCCTGGGCCTGGGCGTACCAGGTGGAGGGGTGCAGCCGGGTGCGGCTGCGCCGGGCGATCCACCACAGGGCGGGCGCCACGGCCAGGGCGACCAGGGTGAGCGGCACGGACAGCCACGCCATGATCACCAGGGAGATCAGGAAGAGCATGAAGTTCCCGATGGTCATCGGGAGCATGAAGAGCAGGCCCTGGATCAGCTGCAGGTCGCTGGTGGCGCGGCCGATGACCTGGCCGGTGGACAGCTCGTCCTGGCGGCGGCCGTCGAGCCGGGTGATCGTGCCGAACATCTCCGTCCGCAGGTCGTGCTGGACGTCGAGGGCGAGGCGGCCGCCGTAGTAGCGGCGGACGTAGGTGAGGACGTAGACGATCAGGGCGGCGCCGATGAGCAGCCCGGCCCAGGTTTCCATGTCCCTCGTGTGGTCGGTGATGACGTCGTCGATGATCACCTTGGTGACCAGCGGGACGAGGGCCATCACGGCCATGCCGGCGAGGGAGGAGCCGAGAGCGAGTACGACGTCCTTGGGGTGGCGCCACGCATAGGCCCACAGTCGTCGTGCCCATCCCCGTTTCGGTGTCACGCCGGTGCCTTCCAGTCGTCCTGTTCTGCCGGAAGGCACCAACGCGCCGGGCAGCGGATTTCATCCCGCGCCGGCCCGTTCCCGACCTCCGACCGAGGGAACCTCCGTCGCAGGGACCAGGACCGCGTTAAGGTCGTCCGATCATGCTCCACTCCCTTGTGCAGGCAGGACGGCGGCCGCGCTTCGCCCCGGCCGAGGCTCTGGCGAGCCTGTGCGCCGCCCTGTGCTGGCGCGTGCTGGCCTTCGCGATGTACGCGGAGGGCTACGACCTGGATCCGAGCGCGCCGCGCCAGGTGTCCGGGGAGGCGGAGCTGGCCCGCTTGGCGCTGCCGCTCGCCGCCTCGGTCGCGCTGACCTGGTCGCTGCGTCTGCTGCCCTGGCCGCCGCTGCGCACCGCGGTGGACGCGGTCGCCGTCGTACGGCTCGCCGCGGTGCTGCTGCTGTCGGCGGCGCTGGCCGTGGCCCTGCTCACCGGGGTCCGTGTACCGCTGCTCGGCTGGGAGATGTGATCACAGGCGTACCCGCAGTGCGTAGAAGCGGGTCGTCTGGGCCGGGTTCTCGTTGTCGTCGCTGGCGAGCAGGACCCTCAGGGTGTTCTTCGTGCGGCCGGTGATCGTGATGGCCTCGATGTTGTCCAGCAGCGGGTTCGGCTGGGGCTGCTTGGCCGTGGCTCCCAGGGGCGGGCAGGTCACGAGGTCGGTGAGCAGGGTCTTGCGCATGCCGTGGCGGGGGTCGGCCAGGTAGAGGCGGACCGTGTTGCCGACGCCCGCCGTGAAGCCGCGCTCCAGGACCAGGAGGCGACCGTCGGGGGTGGCCCGGATCTCGGGGACACCGAGGCCGGGGTCGGTGCGGTAGGTGTACTGGGCGCCGAGCCGGAAGCGGGAGCCGTGCCGCTGCCAGGTCTGGAAGCGGACGGTGTCGGCCGGGTCGCCGGCCAGCGGGTACTCCATGGACGCCACGAGGGTGCGGCCGCCGGGCAGCAGGGTCAGGCCCTCGAAGGTGCCGTTGGCCCGGCCGCCGCCCGCGGGGGCCACGCGCAGGTCGTCCGGGACGGGGAGCCGGTCGAGGACCGCGCCGGTGCGGGAGTGGCGGCGCACCGACGGCTCGGTCTCGGAGGAGACGAGGTAGGTGCCGTCCCGGTCCACGACCAGGCCCTCGGAGTCGAGTGCGGCCCCCTTCTCGTCGGACAGGGGGAGCACGGACCGGGGCCGCAGCGTCCGCGGGTCCAGGCGGAAGAGGGCGGAGCGGTCGGAGAGGGCGGCCAGGGAGCCGTCCCGGTCGACGGCCAGCGCGGAGAGGTTGCCGACGACGGTGCCGCCGTACGTCGTCTTGTCGAGCGCGTCGGAAAAGCGGTCCAGGGAGACGGACGGTGAGCAGGCGTGGGACGTCGACGCCTGGGCGGGGCCGGCGGCGGTCAGGCACGTGGCCGCCGCCAGACCCGCCGTGAGGAGGGCGAGGTGGGTTCTGAAGGGCATGGGCGTCACCGTAGGACCGACCGGTGACGCCCGGGGGGCGGCGCGGTGAAGCGTCGGCTCAGCTCGCGGCCAGATCCCGGTGGATGACCTTGGCGACCGCCTGGATGGTGGCGATGCCGTAGTTCATCGTGCTGTTGCCGTGGGTGAGCACGGTCATCGTGTAGTCGTGGCCGCCGCCCTTGAACGCGCCGATGCTGTGCACCCGCCAGCCGTTCGTGGAGCGCTGCAGCCAGCCGTTCTTGACGGCCACGGTGACACCCGCGGGCACGCCGTACGGGGTGCCCCAGCGCTGGGACGAGACGACCTGGCTCATCAGCTTGAGGATGTAGGCGCGGGAGTTGTCGCTCAGGACCGTGTTCTTGCCGGTGATGAGCTTCAGCAGCTTCTGCTCGTCGGTGACGGTGATCTGCGTCAGGCCCCAGTAGCCGTCCGCGCCGGGCTTGGTCTGGGTCATGCCGGCCGCGGCGAGGAAGCCCTTGATCTTCGTCATGCCGAGCTGCTTCCACAGGGTGGAGGTCGCGGCGTTGTCCGACTTGGTGATCATGGCCTTCGCGAGGGTGTTCTCGCGGTCGGTGAGATAGCGGTCGGTCTTCTTCGCGTCCCACAGCAGCGTGGCGAGGACGGTGACCTTGACGACGCTGGCCGAGTCGTAGGCGGAGCTCGCGCGCAGGGTGCACGTGGTGTTGGTGCTGCGGTCGTGGAGGCCGACGGCGACCGTGCCCTTGCGGGTGGCGAGCGCGGCGGTGATGTCCTTCTTCAGCTTGTCGGCCAGACCGGCCCTGGCCGAGGTGCAGCTCACGGTCGGCGTGGCGGCGGCAGCGGGCGTGGCGGCGGCGACGAGTGGCACGAGCACGCCCGTACCCACGGCCGCCGCCAGCACTCTCGCGCGGCGGGATATCCCAGAAGTCATGCACGTCCTGACTCACGGACGCGGGGCAAAGGTTGTAGGCCCTGGCCCAGGCTTGTGCGATTCGTTACCGGACGCAGTGCGGTTCCACAGGCGGCGGCCAGTTTCGGCACAGGGGCCGCACACCGGGCCCGCCCACGATGCACGGGACGGCGCCACCTGGCTGCTCGGTCCGGCAGCGACAAGGCGATGACGCTGACCCGGCTCGAGGAGCTGGTGAAGAACGGCGAGCTGCACTACGTCCAGCTGGGCGGCGGCATGGGCGGCGGCTCCACCGTCAGCTCCGAGGTCACCGCCTGGGTGCAGCGCCACGGCACGGCGGTCGACGAGAGCGACTACAGCAACGGCACCAACTCCGGTTCGAGTTCCGGCTCGGAGGCGGGCACCTCGGCACAGTCCGGCCGGGCCGCCGTCCACCGCCTGGACCCGTCCGACGTGGACTGACGCCCCGTCACCCGGCCGGTGAAGGAAGGCGAAACGGCCCCGGCCCCTCGGTCCGGGGCCGTCCCGCCGTCCCGGATCATGGACATCGGTGTCCGGCGAGCGGGTGAAGGGAAGCACAGGGTGGGCTACTGCCTCGAGATGAGCACCGGCGACATGAGAACGGTGGTGCGGCTGCTCACCGCGGTGGAGCGGACCGAGCAGCAGGAGCGCACGCTCGCCCGGATCCGCACGGAGTGCGCGCGCACCGACGCCCGCTTCGCGGAGCAGGGCCTCCCGCTCGACGTCTCCATCGGCAGGGCCCTGGACGAGCTGGTCGAGGGCGCCCCGAGCACCGACCGGTGTCCGGCGTACAGCTACGCCTTCTACCAGGTCGTCGCGGCCCACTTCTCCGACCCGGCCGACCTCGGCGCCTGGCGGCGGCCGAGCTGGTTCCCCACCCTGGACGACGAACTGGCCCGGTACGGCGTCCCGTCCGACCTGCTCCCCGGTTCGTTCCTGTTCAGCGGCCCGCCGCTGCGCCTGCCCCACCCGGGCGACGCGGTGCCGGCCATCGGGACCCTGCCGGCCGGGCGGGCCGCCGCGCTCGCCGAGGCGTACGCGGCCGTGCTGGACCGGCTCGATCCCCAATTCCGCGACGCGGCACGCCGGTTCGTCGACGCCATGCGGTTCGAGGCGCGCGCGTGGGAGACCGCGCGCACGCTCGGCACGACCCCGGACACGCTGCTGTTCTGGTTCCACTGACCCCATGTCTGGCGGCGCGCTCCCCGGGTACCCGGTCCGGGCACGCAGCGAGGACCGAGAGGGATGAGGTCGGGCGGTGGCGGTGAAGGCGATGGGATGGGCGCACTCGTTCCCCATGTCCGAGGGCGTACGCGCCGGGCGGGAGTGGACGCGGGAGCGTCTGACGTCCCTGCCGTGGGCCGCGACGGAACCGGACACGGTGGACTCCGTCGTGCTGGCCGTCTCCGAGCTGATCACCAACGCGCACGTGCACGCGCACAGCGACGCCCACCTGGTCCTCACCTGGGACGGCGACTGCCTCCATGTGAGCGTCCACGACGAGGACCCGAACCTGCCCCGGCCGCGGCGGCCGGAGCCGGGGGACGTCGGCGGCCGCGGGGTGGCGATCGTGCAGGAGCTCGCCGACGAGTGGGGGATGCGCTGCCAGCGGCACGGCAAGTCGGTGACCGCCTGCTTCCGCCCTGCCGAGCCCGCCACCGAGTGACGCCCGCCGGGGCGGCGGGCGTCGGTCAGCCGGTGCGTCAGTCGGTCCGCGGGTGCCGGCCGGGGCCTTGCGCCCCGGCGGACAGCGGGGTGGGTGACAGGGTCGTGTCCTCCTCACCGGGCTCCAGCAGGGTGTCGGCGGCGCCGACGATGAGGGGGTCGGGGGTGCCCACCGCCTCGTGGTCCTTGCTGGCGTAGTCGATGCGCGACAGCAGACTGCGCATGGTCTCCAGCCGGGCGCGCCGCTTGTCGTTGCTCTTGACCACGGTCCAGGGGGCGTGCTCGGTGTCCGTGGCCCGGAACATGTCGACCTTCGCCTCGGTGTAGTCGTCCCACAGGTCGAGCGAGGCCAGGTCGGTCGGGGAGAGCTTCCACTGGCGCACCGGGTCGACCTGCCGTATCGCGAAGCGGGTGCGCTGCTCCGAGCGGGAGACGGAGAACCAGAACTTCACCAGCAGGACGCCGTCGTCGACCAGCATCCGCTCGAAGGCCGGGCACTGGTCGAGGAACAGCTCGTACTCGTCCTTGGAGCAGAAGCCCATCACGCGCTCCACACCGGCCCGGTTGTACCAGGAGCGGTCGAAGAAGACGATCTCACCGGCCGTGGGCAGGTGCGCGATGTACCGCTGGAAGTACCACTGGCCCATTTCGCGCTCGGTGGGCTTGTCCAGGGCGACCACGCGGGCGCCGCGCGGGTTGAGCCGCTCGATGAACCGCTGGATCGTGCCGCCCTTGCCCGCCGCGTCCCGGCCTTCGCAGACGACGATCACCCGTGCGCCGGTCTCCTTGACCCACCGCTGCAGCTTGAGCAGCTCGATCTGCAGGATGCGCTTGGTCCGCTCGTATTCCTTGCGCCCCACCTTGCGGTCGTAGGGGTAGTTCTCCTGCCAGGTGCGGATGGGGCGTCCGTCCGCGTCCAGGACGATCGGCTGCTCGCGTCTGCTGGCGTCGACGGTGAGCCCGTCCAGCAGGTCGTCGCCCTCTTCGACGATCTCGGTGTTCGCGGCGTTCTCGGTGTTCTCGGTGTTCATCTCCGCGCTCCCCGCTCGGTTCGCAGCGGCGCTCAGAAGGGCAGGCGGCCGCGGGTGCGGCGACCCGCCGAGCCGCTGCGGCTCACCGCGCGCGAGCTGCTGTGGAAGGGCTTGCTGAAGATCCGGCCCAGGAAGCCGGGCGCCTTGCCCCCGGCCCGGGCCCCGGCCCCGAGGGTGCGCTGCGTGCCGCGTTCGGGATGGCGGGAGAGGCGGGGGACGAGGAAGGCCAGGACGGCCAGGACGACGCAGACGGCTATGACGGCGGCGATTGCCATGATGTGCTCCCCTTCGCTGGTCGGCGGATACACAGGTGCCCCGTCCTGGCCCTCCCATGTGAGGAGCGGGAAACTCCGCCCGGCCGCTCCGGCCCGCGTCAGTCCAGATGCGTCGGCGCGAACATCCGCAGCACGGCCGGGAGCAGCACCACCGAGGGCCCGGGCGTGCGCAGCGCCTTCGCGAGGTCCTGCTCCAGGCGGTCCGGGGGCAGGCCCACGAACTCGACCAAGGGTCATGTGGCAAGGAGTTCAATTCTCCCTACCGAACATCACCCATCCAAAGCCTCCGTCCCAGCTCGTCGAGGTCCGCCCGCCGCTCCTCGTACTCAGGCAGTGCGATCCGCAGGAGCCGCCAGAAGTCCTCCCGGTGCCCGGACACCTTCACGTGGGCCAGCTCATGGGCGATGACGTAGTCGATCAGATGCATGGGCAGCTGGAAGAGCGGCCACCCAAGGCTCATCAGCCCCTTGGCGCCCGTCCCGGCCTCCGGTGGCCGGTACGAACCCCATCGGTCTCCCAGGTCCCGCACGTCGAGTTCCGGCTCGCTTACGCCCATGCGGGCCGCCCACGGCTGAAGCCGGTGTCCCGTCCAATTCCGGCCAGCCCGGCAGTACCAGTCGATCAGCGCCGCCCGTCCCGCCTGGGGCTCCGCCGCCAGATCCCGGCTCATGACGAGGCGCCCCGCGATCAACCGGACTGCTCCCCCCGCCCCCTCCTCATCGGACACGGCCATCCGGTACGTTCTCCCCAGATAGCGGAAGACCTCTCCGTCGGCGAGCCGCTTGACGGGGCTGAGCGGGCGGGTGCGCTCCCGCTCCAGCCGTTTGGTCAGCAGCCAGTCTCGGTGCGCACGGACGAACTGCTCCGCCTCGGCCGTCGAGCGCCCGGTCGGGGTGTGCAGGGTAAAGGTCGCGTCGGTCTCGACGGTCAGCGCGAACCGTTTCCTGCGGGCGCTGGCACGCACCCGCAGGCACAGCCCGTCCACGGTGAGGAGTGCGTCGGGGGCGGGGTGCGTCGCATCGGCCGGCACGGTCACCCGCCTATTCTCCCCTCGCCCTGCTCCGGAACAGCCGGAGGTTGTCCTGCGCGAAGGACGCCAGGCGCTGGGCCGCGTTCTCCAACGACTCCCAGTCTCCCTTCACGGGCCGGACGTGGCCACTGAGCAGGACGTCCTGAAGGTCTCCGGCCAACGCGTTGATGTCCTGGTGCTGCCCCTGGTACGACGCTCTGGCCATGGTCCGGGTGGCCATGTCGCAAACCCTTCCCGTGAGCCGCCTGATGTCGCCGCCATCGGCGAGGCTGATCCCGGGGGTGTCCTCCAGGATCTGCTCCACGAGCCGGTAAGCCCGTTGCTCGAGCGGTGTGAGACCGGCGAGTTCCGGGGACTCCTCCTGTTCCTGCCTGGCCTCCTCGATCAGCGGACCGAACTCCTCGATCTGCTCCTCGAAGCGACCCGGCATCGTACGCAGAATCTCTTCCAGGCGCTTGGAGAGCCGCTCGTACTTCGCGGGGTCCTCCCGCTTCGTCCGCTCCTCCAGGTGGAAGCGGAGCGCGTGGCCCATCTCCGCCGCCGCCTCCTGCGGCGGCAGGCGTCGCACGGCGTCGTCGAAGGTGAGGGCCGTGAGCGAGACCGGCGGGATGACCTGGTCGATCTCCGGCCCTTCCAGGTGGTCCGCGATCATCGCCCGGACCTTGCGCCCGTACCGGCGCAGAGTGAACGTGCCGCCCTCGTCGTCCCGGCACAACCGCCGCACCCGCTTCTGGAGCAGGCTCCAGCGCCGGGCGTCCGCCACGTAGTCCAGGGCCTCCTCGTGCGGAAGGACGCGTTCGAGGGTGGCGAGGAACGCGTGCAGCACCTCGTCGAAGCCGAACCGCAGGTCCTCGGGTTGCAGGGCGAGGGCCGCGGGCCCCAGCTTGGCGAGCTGGTCGAGCTGCGCGTCATCGATACCGTTGCGCCGCAGGAAGTCCCGGACCTCCTGGGCGGCGGGGCCGAGCTTGTCCACCTCGTAGGACAGTTCGCGCATGGTGTCGGTGACGTCGGCGTTCCGGTACCCGGCGAGCGCGCTGGAGAGGTGCTCGAAGACGCCGTAGTAATCGACGACGTAACCGACCTCTTTGCCGGGCGAGGTTCGGTTGACCCGCGCGACGGCCTGGAGCAGCTCGGCGTCCCGGATCGGCCGGTCCAGGTAGAGCACCTGCTCGCGCGGGGCGTCGAACCCCGTGAGCAGCATGGACTTCACGATCAGGAACGCGATGGGGCTGTCGGGGTGCACGGGGTCGGGCACCGAGGCGGTGGGCGGCTGCGGCTCGCTGTTCGCGGCCTCGGACCACGGGGTGTCCAGACCGCCGACGGGACCGGTGGGAGGGGTCGGGTCCTGCGGCGGGTTGAAGGGGGTCACCGCGACCCACTCCGGATCGGGCGCCAGCTCGGGGAACGCCTTCTGGAAGCGTTCGGTGTACGCCTCCTGGCGACCGGCGTCGGTCCACTCCCTCCATTCCCCGCGTTTATGGCCGGAGCCCGGGGAGATGACGGGAACGAAGTCGATCCGCCGCAGCAGTGCCCGGAACCGGTAAGCCTGGTGGAGGTAGCGCTGTCTGGCGGACAGCTTCTCCAGCGGTGTCCCCGTCACCGACTCCGGGTCGAACTCCGCCAGCTCGGTGAGCAGCTTGTCACGGGCCTTGCGCAGGGCGTGGTGATACTGCACGGCCGCCTTCCGGCTGACGGCCGCGACCTGTGCCTTGAAACCGCCGGGCAGCACGGTGGTCACCCAGTGCTCCAGCATGTCCTCGGCCTTCGCCTCGATCATGGGAACGGACTCGGCGACGTCCCGCTCGGTGGGCCACTTCTCGAGGAGCGCGGCCCGTTCCTTCAGGGTGCGGTCCCGGACTAGGTCGTCGAACCCCCTGTCGAGGACCTCCCCATCCCGGACCTTGCCCTCCCCCGTCCGTCCCTCGTAGCGGATACGGACGACGACGCCGTCGTGCTCGGCATCCTCCATCCGGTACTCGTCGAGGAAGCCCCGCGGCGAGTCGCCCCGCCCGAAGATCCGACGCGTGTCCTCCTCGCGCCCGGTGATGATCGGCGTACCCGTGAACCCGATCTTGGCGGCGTTCGGGATCGCCTTGCGCAGGGCGGCGTGCAGGACGCTGGTGTGGGAGCGGTGTGCCTCATCGACGAGGACGAGGATGTCCGGTGAGGGGTTGCACTCGGGGAAGTCCGGTACGGGGCCGGGGCTTTCGTCCTCGCTCGGACCGAATCCCTCTCCCGTCAGGTCCCGGTCGTCCCCGCTGCCTTCCGCGTCCCCGGCGAAGGTGAAGCCGGTCCCGTACTTCTGGATCATGCCGAAGACGACGCGCCGCCCGCCGTCGCGCAGCAGCCCCTCCATCTGCGTCCGGGTCTCCGCCGTCTCGACGTCGGACTCGCTGAGCTTCAGCGTCCGTGAGAGCTGGGTCTGCAACTGGGTGCGGTCGGTGACCACCACCACCATGAACTCGCTGAGCCGAGGGTGCAGATGCACTCGCCGCACCAGGAACGTCATGGTCAGCGATTTGCCGGAGCCCTGCGTGTGCCAGATGACACCGCCGCGCTCGTCCTCGGTGTCCCGCCCGGCACGGGCCTGCCCGGTCAGCAGTCTGCGGACGGCCTTCTCGGCGGCCCGGTACTGCTGGTACCGGGCCACAGCTTTCACGGTCCGCACGGCCCCGCCGTCCGCCCCCGACTCGACGGCCATCGGGATCACGTAGTGCCGTACGACGTTGAGCAGGGCGGCCGGCCGCAGCACCACACCGACGAGCTTCTGCTGCTCGCCGAGCGGAGCGGGCGCGGCCGGGTCGGCGCCGTCCCCGAGCAGTCCGGCGGTACGCAGCTCCCGCCGCAGGGTGCTCTCCTCCTCCGGTTCGACACTGCGCCACGGGTGGAAGTGCTCGGGATCGGAGGTGACGGTGCCCAGGTGGGCAGTCTCGCCGGTCGCGGCGACGAGGAGCTGCACCGTCCGGAACAGTTCCGGCACACCGGCGGGGACCGGAGCGCCGGTGGCGTCGAGGTCCGGAACGGGATTCCCGGCGTAGTGCCGCAGATCGAGCACGGCGCTGCGGACGGGTTCGGCGAGATCGGGGCTCTTGCACTCGACGGCGACGAGCGGGATGCCGTTCACGAAGAGGACGAGGTCGAGTATCGACAGCTCACCGGAGCGGCTGCGTACGCGGAGCTGGTCGACGACGGTGAAGGTGTTGCGCGTGACGAGGTCAGGATGCCACTCGACGTACTGGACGGTGGCGGACGGACCGCCGTGCGCGGCGGAGGGCGAGGGCAGCGTCCAGCCGTGCAGCAGCATGTCGGTGGCGGCGAGGTTCGCCTGCACGACGCCCTTGCCAAGGGAGAAGGAGGCGAGCTCACTGACAGCCCGCCGGATGTCGTCCTCGCCCATCCAAGGCCGACCGTCACCGCCCCGGAGGTTGATCCGCCGCAGCGCGGGCCCGAGCTGGTCGACGAGCAGCGGCTCTGCCGCGTCGAGCGTGCCCAGCTCCGCGCCCGGCACGTGCGTCCATCCCATGGCCTCCAACTGCGCGACTAACGGCCGCTCCACCTCGTCCCGCTCGACGTGCACCACCACAGCCCCGCGCCTCTCCGTACGTCCCGCAGTTCCCCGGAGATCCATTCTGTGCCTGGGGGGTGGGGTGAGGGGAAGGGACGCAGGGGTGGGACATGGCCGATCGTGCGGATGTACGGGGGTTTCCAGCCAGTCCATCCGCACATTCGGCGGCGGAGCGGGTGGGTCAGGCGCCGGGGCCCTCTGCCGGGACGACGCCGGGGTCTTCCTCATCACCGTGGGGCACGGGGAGACGCGCTCCCCTGCTGCGAGCGATGCGGTGCACGTCGTGGAGCGCCTCGGCCAAGCATGCCGCGAGATAACGGAGTTGGGGCGCGGTGACCTTGTCGTCACCCAGAAGATCGACGGCGTGGCCGAGAAGGTTGTCCGCCATGCCGAGCTGGACGGCTTCGATCTCGTCGGCGAGGCGCGACAGACGGCCGGTGCCGGTGTCGTCGGTGAGGAGGTAACAAGGGTTGCCGTCGAGGTTGGACCAGGGGAGGAGGCGGGGCCGGGTGGCTGTTGTGGCAGCGATGCCGTGGCTCTGGTAGATCACGCGGCGGTCACCTCGTTGCCCCGCATTCGGCGGGAGCCGACGTCGACACCGTGAGTGCGCCGTGCCCCTGTGTCGATGCCGTGTACGGCGAGCCAGAGGATGCGGCGTCGGGCCCGCTGCTCTCTGGCCTGCGCGCGCCGTTCATAGGCGAGGAGGTAGGGACGGACGAGCCGGGAGTCCTCGCCGTGAAGGAGGGCCTCGTGCGGGAAGGGACGGCGGCCGGGTGCGACGGGGGCAGTCGGCGCGGGGCTGGACACCGCTTCCCCGACTTGGTGCCGGTTCCGGTGCCGATGACACCCGGAGGCGGGCCACAGGAGCCGCAGCAACGGCTCAAGGAGGTAGGCGATCCGGTGCAACACGTCGTCAACTCCAGTGTGGTGGAGGGCCATGTCCCCGGGCCGTCGGTAGCGCCGCGGGGGTTTTCCGCGCCCGAGGGCAGGTCGAAGTGCTTGGACTCCGCTGTGTAGCGATCCACTTACAGAGTGAGACAGCTCGGGCTAGGCTCGCCAGAGGGTCGGATGTGACGAAGCATCTGTCACGCGGGAGTTGACGATGAGCAACATCTATGGGGAGTGGTTGAAAACGCAGCGAGAGGCGGCCGGGCTGACACAGCAGGAACTGGCAACGGCCGCCGTCATGACGCGTTCGCACATCTCGCACATCGAGGCGGGCCGGCGCACCCCGTCGAAGGAGGACGCAAGACGCCTCGACAGGGCGCTGAACACGGGCGATGTCCTCAGCAGCTTCCTGCCGGATGACGACACCGCTGTCGCGGGATACTTCGAGGCGGCCCTTCAGCTCGAACAGCAGGCGACGATGATCCGGGAGTTCGCCCTGTCGTTCATCCCCGGCATCCTCCAGACGGAAAGGTACGCGCGTGCGGTTCTGAGCACGTCGTTCCCTCCGGTGGGTGAAGCGGAATGTGACAGGCTCGTTGTCACACGCCTTGAGCGGGCGAAGATCCTTGAGGACCCGGTGACACCCGTAGTGTGGGCGCTGCTTGACGAGGCTGTGCTGCGGCGGTTGGTGGGCGGGCCGGAAGTCATGGCGGAACAACTCCGCCACATCGTGAAGCTGGTGGAATCAGGACGCGTACGCGTCCACGTGTTGCCCTTCGGACTGGGGGTCCATCCCCTCATGCAGGGCATGCTCACTCTGCTCAAGTTCGAGGATCAGCCGCCGGTGGCGTACTCCGAAGGCATCCAGGTGGGCAAGATTCACGACTCCCCCGCCATGGTCGACCGCCTTGAAGGCACATACCATCTCGCCCTAGGCGACGCAATGCCGCTCAAGGAGTCACTGACCCTGCTGAGGGCGACAGCAAAGGACTACGAACACTGTGAATGAACCCACCATCCCCAACGCCTCGTCCCTGCACGGCTGGCGCAAGTCGACGTACAGCGGCAACGAAGGCGGCAGCTGCATCGAGGTCCTGGACGGCTACCCGAACGGTGTCCCGGTCCGCGACTCCAAGGATCCCCAAGGGCCTGCGCTGGTCTTCCTGTCGGCTGGCTGGACATCGTTCGTCACAGCAGTTAAGGACGGCCGTCTGTCCGCCTGACCGCCCACCGCAACGATCCATCCGGCCCGCAACCTTTGGGCGGGCCGGACACCGTTCTCTCAGGCCACCACGCCAGAGGCTGTGACTCGCCCCGACAGCAGATCATCCACGAGCCCTTGCTTGAGCTCACGGAGCTTGTTCAGCTCCTCTTCCTCACGCCCGATCTGTTCGTCACATGCCTCCAGCGTGGCTACGATGCGCCGCTGTTCTGCCAGATCGACCGGGAGATCAATCTCCAACTCCCTCAACCGGGATGGATTGACATTCACCTGCTGCACCGCAACCGTCGAAATCGACCGCACTCGCTGGCGAACGAGAGGGTGCATCAGCCATTCGACAAGGTACTCCGGTATCACACGTTGCAGGTCCGGGATGAGGCGCACCAAATACGACGCGAAGGTCGCACTCGGCAACTCTTCACGCCACATCGCCGCCTTTCCAATGTGCTCCATACTGTTGGTCCTGTTGAACAGGACATCTCCGCGCCGGAGAAACAACTTCGAAGGAACCGGAACTGGGCAATAACGAAGCCCATCTGCATCGATCCTGACACTCTGGATATTGTTCATACGCAGCACTGGTACGCCGCGGGCGTCCCTGTCAAGGGCTTCAGAGATCCCATATTCGGCCGCCGGAACAATGTCCTTCAACGGCACGCGAGCCCAGCCTGCCGCTGGCCGCCTACTTGCCACAGACTCCATGGACGCCAGTAGAGATCCCTGGCGCACGTTATGGAACTTAGCGATCGATGCCTCGATGCCACGCTCCAACTCCGTGACGTTGTTGAGCACATCAACGATCCGCCGCTGCGCAGCCACGGGAATCAAGGGGAACAACAGCTCCCCGAACCTGCTCCCACCCAGGTGCGAAATACTCGTCTTCTCCGCGATCCCTGCAAACACCGCATTCGCGCGCCACCAGACAAACACCGCTTGCGCGAACTCAGGAAGAACATTCGGGCCGGGTCGGAACCGAATCAGCGTGTTCTGAAAACAGAATTCTCCGGGAGCGCCGTCGTACAGCGCGCTCCGCCCCACCATCATCAGGTTCTCCTGCCCTTCGTTGAGCAGGATGTCGCCCGGCAGAAGTCCATACGTCTCGCGCTCCGCAGCCGAGAAGGCCATAGAGTTCACGTCCGAGTAATCGATACGCCCTTCATGCACATTCGCGACCCGGAGGTAAGGCCATTGCCCTGCACCCGCCCGGCTCGCCGGCGAGAGCTGCTTACCCATACGGACGTCACCGAGATCCTTGACAGGAACCCAGGAGACAGCTGCCTCACTCCGCATAACCCAGCTCCTTCAGGAAACCATCCAGCTTCCCCTCCGCAGCTTCCCGCCTCGCCCGAATCTCCCTCAACGAAACCGCGTACTTCTGCTCCCACGTCTCGTAAGACGCCGCCAACTCCCGCTGCCACCGGACCACATGCCCGTCCAGCTTCGCCGCCAAGTCGTCCCGCAACAGGTCGAGCACAACCCGGCGCTCCCCCTCCGCGTCGAGCTCAGCCCGCGCCCGGAACAATCCCGGCGGCTCCTCCCCCAGCGTGGGCGAATCACTCGGGTACGGATACCGATGGAAGTCCGCCTCAAGGCGCTTGATGTCCGCGCCAGCCTTCGTGCGTGCTTTCTTCACCCGCGCCAGCTCAGCCGTGAGCTCGGCCACCTCCGCCTCGCTCAAAGTGACTTCCTCCGAGTCGGCCTCACTGTCAGCAGGGTTCCCGTCGGCCTCCGGCTCCTCCCCGCCCCCCGAAAGCCGCGCGCTCAGCTCCTTGAACCGTGCGTCCGCCTCTGCCTTGCGCGCGTCCGCCTCCGCCAACTCCTCCAGGAACCGCGGAGCAATCGCAGCGACCACCTTGTGGTCGTACGCCTGGCGCCGCTCTGCCGCCGTCCGCGCGCGCAGCTTCTTCGTCCGCGCGTCCTGCTCGGGCGAGAGCAACGTGTCGACGTTCTCGACCCACCCGTCGACGACACCCCCGAACCCGTTCTCTGAGAGCGCGAGCAGGTCGTACTTGGCGTCGTACCACCACCCCGCAACCGCACCCGCCAACGCGTACCGGTCCAGCAGTTCGACCCGGCCCAGCCGTTCCCCGAACGACTTCATCAGCTGCCCTCGCATCGCCATCAAAGCGGCCTTGCGCTCGGAGGACGTGGACGAGGCGAGAGCTTCAGGCGTGGCCGCCACCGACTCCAGGCGTTGGGCAGCCTCCTCTTCCCACCACTTGCCGAACTCGGCCCGCAGCGCCTCCTCGCGGGGCCGGGCCAGCTCGCCCAGATCGGGACGACCGCCCGCCGCCTCGTCCCGGAAGTCGACGTACGCCGGGTCCGCCGGCTCCCGCTCCACGAACAGATCGGTCACCCCGATCCCGTACGAGTCGAGCAGCGGCTTCTTCGCCTCGATCTCCGCGCGCGGCACCCCGCCCACCAGGTGCGCCCGCACATCCTGCGGCTCGGGCGGCGGCGTGTTGTCGACGTACCGGCGGATGTTGAGGTTGTCGTCGTTGGCGGCGAGCTCCTCACGGGTCACGATCCGCGAGAAGCCGGGCACCTCCTCGTACGCGTGAAACGTCGAGACGATCTTCTCGGCGTGCTCGGGGAGCAGGATGTTCTGCGCCCGCTCCGCGTGGAACTCGCGGTCGGCGTTGATGAACAGCACCTTGCCCTCCCGCGCCGGGTCCTTCCGGCCCGGCGGGCGGAGCACCAGGATGCAGGCGGGGATGCCGGTCCCGTAGAAGAGGTTCGGCGCGAGGCCGATGACCGCCTCGATGGCGTCCTTCTCCAGCAACTCCGTACGGATGGCCTTCTCACCACCCCCGCGGAACAGCACGCCGTGCGGCATGACCGTGATGACCATGCCGCCGCGAGGACCCTCCCGCTTCGCCTCCCACAGCATGTGCTGGAGGAACATCAGGTCGGCCTTGCCGCGCTCGCTCGTCGCCCCGTACTGGGCACGCTCGGCCGGGTGCGCCAGGTCCGCGAGGGAGTAGTCCAGGGAGAACGGCGGATTGCTCAGCACCCCGTCGAAGCGGTCCTCGTCCGAGCGCGGCACGTGCGCCGGCTGGGAGAGCGTGTCCCCGGTGGCCAGGTCGAAGCGGCGCACCCCGTGCAGGACCATGTTCATCGTCGACATGATCCAGGAGCCGGAGTTGGCGTCCTGCCCGGCGAAAAACATCGACGACGTGTCGCCGCCGTGCTCCTCCACGTACTCCGCCGCGTGGATGAGCATGCCGCCCGAGCCGACGCAGGGATCGTAGATCCTCATGTTCTCGGTGGGGGCGAGAAGCTCGACCATCATGCGGACCACGGCGCGCGGGGTGTAGAACTCGCCGCCCTTGCGTCCGGCCGAGTCCGCGAACTCCTTGATCAGGTACTCGTACGCGGCACCGATCAGATCGGGGAACTCGAAGTCCTCCGTACGCAGCCGGATCCGCCCGAAGTGCGCGATGAGGAGCTTCAGGCGCTGGTCGGCGAGCTTGGCCGCGCCTGATGCGGCGCCCGACCCGCCGATGCGGTTGAAGTCCAGGTGGTCGAAGAGACCCTTGAGCTTGCTGTTCTGCCCCTCAAGCGCTTGGAGGGCGGGACGCAGGGTCATCTCGTTGATGTTGTGGGTGGCGGCGGAAACCTTGGCCCAGCGCGCCTCCTCCGGCACGTACAGCACATCGCGCTTGCGGTAGGGGCCCGGCTGCTCCAGGTAACCGGGAAGGTCCTCGTCGCTGAGCTTCAGCTCCTCGACGGCGTACTGCCTGAGCCTGTCCCTGGCCGCCTCGAACTCGTCGTTGGCCCGCTTCAGGAAGAGCAGCCCGAAGATGTAGTCCTTGTACTCGGAGGCGTCCATCGTGCCGCGCAGAATGTCAGCGGCGGCCCACAGATGCCGTTCCAGCTGGGCGAGCGTGAGCTTGGCCACGTACGACTCCCTATGACCCGACCTGAGATGACGGAGAGACCTTATGACTCCGCCGGGGCCATCCCGAAATCAACGCGTGATCATGGCCGACAAGGGTCAGTAGCTGTCGATGTGCAGCGCCTTCTCCACGAACTCGTGCACGTCCGTGTAAGGGTCCTTGTCCCACTTGCCCACATGGGCCGGATGCTGGCCGTTCATCCGCTCGGCGTTCTTCCGCGCCGTCTTGTAGCGGCCCAGGATCTGGTGCGGCAGGACGACCTTGGGAGCCCTGGCGTCCTGGGAGCCCCGCTGGAACGGGAGCCGCCCGGCCGCCCCGTCACACACTCCGGCGAACGAGCCGCTGACCGGCTTGTAGTGGGCGAGCCGCCATACCTCGAAGCACGGATGCGAGAAGGCGACGCCGATGCCCGCCTTCTCCGCCTGATCAACTGCGTCGCGGACGTACGCGTAGTTGTCGTGGTCGAAAAGGCACCAGACCTGAGGCAGGTACTTCTCCTCCAGCTTGGCCCGCTTCGCCTTACGGTCCTCTTCACGCTTCAACCTGATCGCCTGCTCGACGAGGTCGAGCGGCTTACGCCCGCTGTCGGCCCTGCGGTTGGCGATGTGCATCTCCACCGGGACCTCGCCGGCGAGCGGGACGCCCTGGTCCTTGAGGATGTCGAGATACGAGGGCTCGGTCACTTTGCCCTCGGTGAAGATGTACACCTGGCGCTTGCGCTGCCCGCCTCGCCGGGCCGGACGCTCCCACGAGTCCCTGCCCCTCTGCGCCCGCCCCATCAGTCGCGTCCCGCCCCGTCCGCTCGCTCGCCTGTCCCGTCGTACGTGCCGGCATCGCGCGCCACCAGCAGCCGCCGCGCGATCTGCCCCTCCAAGAGAGCCGGAACCCCGCCGAAGGCCCCCGCGAGATAGGACTGCGTGAGGTCCTCGTCCTCGCCCGGCTCCGCGTCGGTCAGCGGATACAGCTCGGTCGCCCCGTCCTTGTCCTTCTCCGTCAGCCACACCTGCGCCGGGTCGAGGAGCCGCTCACCGCTCGGGGTGGTGAGCACCGTAGCGTCGTGCGAGGTGAAGACCAGTTGGGCGCCCTTGGGGTTCGCGTACGGGTCGTGGAAGAGCCGGACGACCTCGGCCGCGAAACGGGAGTGCAAGCTGGCGTCGAGTTCGTCGACGAGGAGGACCGCGCCTTCGTCGAGGGCGAGGAGAAGGGGGCCGAGGAGGGCGAACCAGGACCGGGTTCCGTAGGACTCCTCCTGCCAGTCAAAGGAAACGTCTCCGGCAGCCGAGTGGTGCGTCAGTTTCACCGTGTCCCGGCCCGGGCTCTCCTTGACGACCGTCGCTCCGGTGATGCCGAGGTCGGCGACCCGCAGCAGCTCCTGGATCCTGGTGGCCCTCGGTCCGGACAGTTCCTTCGTGGTGTAGCGCGCGCGCTCGTCCCGCTCGATCTCCGGGTTGATCATCCAGAAGTTGCGGCGGAACCAGTGGAACAGCGGGGAAAGCTGCGGGTGGTTGTCCGTGCCGGCCGTGGAAAGCAGCAGTGCGTTCGGCCGCGTACGCCGTACGAGCTGGGCCCGGTCCTTGACGCGTCCGCCGGGCCACTTGAAGACGTCCGGGCGGGAGGCATCGCGGTCGAGCCATTCCTGACGGCGCCCGCGCGGATAGCTGTGCAGCCATTCGGACTCGACACGGTTGGCGCCGAGCTCGAAACCGTACGTCCAACGGACCTGGTCGATGACGACGTCGACCTCGAAGAAGGAGGGTTCGCTCCCGCTCTTGGGATCCAAGGAGAAGACCTGCCGCGGGATGCCGTCGTAAGAGGCCCAGTGCGCGTAAGAGTTGAGAACCGCATTGCGCATGTCCGTCATCGCGGTCAGCACGTTCGACTTACCGGAGGCGTTGGCCCCGAAGACGCCGATCAGCGGGAAAACAGAGACGGATCCGCCGCCCGCAAGATCCACCGGATTCGCCGACCCGCTTCGTCCATCGGCAGGCGCGACGAAGGACAGCTCCTGCTCGTCTCGCAAGGACCGTACGTTCGCGACGCGGAACCTCAGCAGCACGCTGTCCTCCTCTCCGGGCTCAGAGTAATGGCCGCTTCTGACATCGGCCCGGCTGGAGAGCCTGCGACCTCACGGAACATATCCCGTGAAGGTCACCGGCAACAGCCGATCGGGTGATCAGTCCGAGCCCAGATGCGTCGGCGCGAACATCCGCAGCACGGCCGGGAGCAGCACCACCGAGGGCCCGGGCGTGCGCAGCGCCTTCGCGAGGTCCTGCTCCAGGTTCTCCGGACTCGTGCGGACCCCGGGGACGCCGAAGGACTCGGCCAGGGCCACGTAGTCGGGCCGGGTCAGTTCCGTCGCGGTGGCCTCGCCGAACGCGTCGGTCATGTACTCGCGCAGGATGCCGTAGCCGCCGTCGTCGACGATCAGCCAGGTGACGTCCAGGTCGTACTGGCGGGCCGTCGCCAGCTCGGCGATCGAGTACAGGGCGCCGCCGTCGCCGGAGACGGCCAGGACCGGCCGGGTCGGGTCGGCCGCCGCCGCGCCGAGCGCCGCGGGGAAGGCGTAGCCGAGGCCGCCGGCGCCCTGGGCGGAGTGCAGGTGGTTGGGGCCCTTGGCGTCGAAGGCCGACCAGGCCCAGTACGCCAGGATGGTCATGTCCCAGAAGGACGGGGAGTCGGCCGGCAGGGCGCTGCGCACGGACGCCAGCACGTCCTGCTCCAGGGTGAGGTCCTGGGCGGCGATGCGGTCGGCGACCTTCGCCAGTACCTCGCTGACGCGGTCCGCCGCCGTGGCGTCCTCGCGGGGCGTGACCGTCTCCAGCAGGGCCTGCAGGGCGAGGCGGGCGTCCGCGTGGATGCCGAGGGCCGGGTGGTTGGACTCCAGCTTGCCGAGGTCGGCCTCGATCTGGATCATCCGGCCGCGCGGCTTGAACGTGTGGTAGTTCGAGGACAGTTCACCGAGGCCCGAGCCGACCACCAGCAGGACGTCGGCGTCCTCCAGGAAGTCGGTGATGTGCCGGTCCTCGATCCAGGACTGCAGGGACAGGGGGTGGTTCCAGGGGAACGCGCCCTTGCCGCCGGGGGTCGTGACGACCGGGGCCCGCAGCGTCTCGGCCAGTTGCCTCAGCTTGCCGGAGGCGTCCGCGCGGACCACTCCCCCGCCCGCGATGATCGCCGGGCGGGCCGCCTTGGACAGCAGGTCGGCGGCGACGGCGGTGAGCTCCGGCCGGGGCGGCAGCTCCTCGGGGAAGGCGTCGCCGCCCGTCACCACCGGGATGGCCGTCGTCGCGAGCAGCACGTCCTGCGGGATCTCCACCCACACCGGCCCGTGCGGGGCGCTCAGCGCCGACTTCCAGGCCGCCTCGATCGCGGAGGGGATCTGCGACGGGGTGCGCACGGTGTGCACGGACTTCACCACGCCCCGGAACGAGGCGGCCTGGTCGGGCAGTTCGTGCAGGTAGCCGTGGCGGCCGCCGCCGAGGCCCGCCGTCGGGACCTGGCTGCTGATCGCGAGCACGGGCGCGGAGGCGGCCGCCGCCTCCTGCAGCGCGGCCAGGGACGTCAGCGCGCCCGGGCCGGTCGACAGCAGCAGCGGGGCGGCCTCACCGGTGATCCGGCCGTAGGCGTCGGCCGCGAACCCGGCGTTGTTCTCCACCCGCAGGCCGATGTACCTGAGGTCGGAGCGGCGCAGCGCGTCGAACATGCCGAGCGCGTGCTGGCCGGGCAGGCCGAAGACGGTCGTCGCGCCGAGCCCGGCCAGGGTCTCCACGACCAGGTCTCCGCCGTTGCGGCCGGGAGGAGGGTTCAGGGCGGCCTCCGTCTGGGCGGGCGTCGGGCGGAGCACCAGGTCGTGGTCGTGAGTCACTTGGCTTCCGAGTCCTTCCGGGCCGCGGCGATCTGGCGGGACATGATCGTGGTCAGTTCGTACGCCGTGTGGGAGGCGGCCACCGACGTGATCTCCGCGTGATCGTACGCGGGGGCCACCTCGACGACGTCCGCGGAGACCAGGTTGCAGGACGCCAGCCCGCGCAGGATCTCCAGCAGCTCCCGCGAGGTCATGCCGCCGGCCTCGGGGGTGCCCGTGCCGGGGGCGTGGGCGGGGTCGAGGCAGTCGATGTCGATGGAGATGTACAGCGGCCGGTCGCCGATGCGCTGGCGGAGCTGGTCGGCGACCTCGTCGGCGCCGCGCCGGTAGACGTCGGCCGAGGTGACGATGCCGAAGCCCATCTTCTCGTCGTCGGTCAGGTCCTGCTTGCCGTAGAGGGGGCCGCGGGTGCCGACGTGGGACAGGGCCGAGGTGTCGAGGATGCCCTCCTCGACCGCGCGGCGGAACGGGGTGCCGTGCGTGTACTCGGCGCCGAAGTAGGTGTCCCAGGTGTCGAGGTGGGCGTCGAAGTGCAGCAGGGCGACCGGGCCGTGCTTCTTCGCCACCGAGCGCAGCAGGGGCAGCGCGATGGTGTGGTCGCCGCCGAGGGTCATCAGGCGGGCGCCGGTGCCGAGCAGGTCGTCGGCGGCGGCCTCGACGGTCTCCACGGCCTCGTTGATGTTGAACGGGTTCACGGCGATGTCGCCGCCGTCCGCGACCTGGGCGAGGGCGAAGGGCGAGGCGTCCTGCGCCGGGTTGTAGGGGCGCAGCAGCCGGGACGCCTCGCGGATCGCGTTGCCGCCGAAGCGGGCGCCCGGCCGGTACGAGACACCCGAGTCGAACGGCACGCCCACGACGGCGACGTCGGCCCGGCCGACCTCGTCCAGCCGGGGCAGCCGGGCGAAGGTCGCGGGACCGGCGTAGCGCGGGACGCGGGAGGAGTCGACGGGCCCGCGGGGAGTCTCGGTGCTGCTCATGAAGAAATGCTCTCTTTCCTACGCTTCATCGCGTATGTACTGCTTGCCCTATGACTTTACCGGGGCGCCGGGACCGGTTCGGACGCGAGTTCGGCCGGGCGCCCGGCGAGCCGCTCGCGCCAGGCGGCCAGGACGGCGGCGTCGGTGGCCGGGGTGGCCAGGGAGACGATCACGTACGCGGCGAGCGAGGCGAGCAGGCCGTAGTAGACGGGCTCGTTGGCGAGGATGCCGTGGGTCGCCATCAGCACGACGACCGCGACCCCGCCGACCGTGACGGAGGCCAGGGCGCCGTAGACCGTGCCGCGCCTCCACACCAGGCCGCCGAGGATCGGCACGAGCAGTCCGCCGACGAGGAGGTTGTAGGCCACGGTCAGGGCCTCCACGACGTTGTCGATGGCGATGGCCGTGGCGATCACCGCGAGGCCCATGAGCAGGATGAAGGCCCGGTTGCCCCGTACCTCGTCGCGGTCGTCGTGACCGTCGGCCGGTGCGCTTCCGCCGACGCCCCGCAGCCGCGACCAGATGTCGTTGTTGGCGACGGTGGCGCAGGCGATCAGCGCGCCGGAGGAGGTCGACATCACGGCGGCCAGCGCGGCGGCGAGCACCAGCCCGCGCACGCCGACGGGCAGTTCGTCCTTCACGATGGTCGCGAAGGCGTCGTCGGGGCTGCCGAGCTTCGGGTACAGCACCTTGGCGGCGGTCCCGATGACGGCTCCGGCGAGGGCGTAGGCGAGGCAGTACGTGCCGGCGATGGTGCCGCCCCACCTGGCGGTGCGGTCGCTGCGGGCGGTGAACACGCGCTGCCAGATGTCCTGCCCGATGAGCATGCCGAACGTGTAGATCAGCACGTAGGTGAAGATCGTCTCGCCGCCGATGCCGAGCGGGTCGAAGTACGCGGTGGGCAGGTGCGCCTTCATCTCGGCGAACCCGCCGGCCTTCACGACGGCGATGGGCAGCAGCAGGAGCAGCACACCGATGGTCTTGACGACGAACTGCACCATGTCGGTCAGCGTGATCGACCACATCCCGCCGAGGGTCGAGTACGCCACGACGATCGAGCCGCCGAGGACGATCGCCAGGGTGCGGTTGATGTCGAACAGGACGTCGAAGATCGTGGCGTAGGCGATGGTCGAGGTCACCGCGAGCATCAGCGTGTACGCCCACATGACGAGCCCGGAGATGACCCCGGCGCGGCCGCCGCCGTAGCGCAGGTCGAGCATCTCGGAGACGGTGTAGACCTTCAGGCGGGCGATGCGGGCGGAGAAGAACACGGACAGGGCGAGCAGGCCGAGGCCGATGGTGAACACCATCCAGGCGCCGGACAGGCCGTACTGGTAGCCCAGTCCCACACCGCCGATGGTGGAGGCGCCGCCGAGGACGATCGCCGCCATGGTGCCGGAGTACATGGCCGGGCCGAGCCGGCGGCCGGCCACGAGGAACTCGCTCTTGGACCGGGCGCGGCGCATGCCCCACCAGCCCATGGCCAGCATCCCGGCCAGGTAGACGACGATCACGAGGTAGTCGACGGCCATGGGGCCTCCTTCGCACGCGCTCGCTCGTTCGGCAACGAGGTGGACGAGGACTGACACTAGGTGGCCGGAAAGCGACTGCGAAGTGTACGTTTCATCCATCGCGCCGGTCCTCGATGGAGGGAACGCACACCATGCCGGATCCGGCCGTCCCGCCCACCCCGCCGGTCCCCCTGGCGTCCCTGCTGGCCCGGGAGGACCTGGCGCTGCGGCAGCTGGCGGGCCCGTCCGCCGCCGGCACCGTCGTCCACTGGGTGCACACCTCCGAGATGGCGGACCCGTACCCCTATCTGCTGGGCGGGGAGCTGCTGCTCACGGCCGGTGTGCACATCCCGGAGGCGGCGGGGTCCGGCACCTACTTCGACGACTACGTGTCCCGGATCGTCGCGGCGGGCGGCGCGGCCCTGGGCTTCGGGGTGGCGCCGGTGCACGACACGGTGCCGAGGGCGCTGGTCGAGGCCTGCGAGACGTACGGTCTGCCACTGCTGGAGGTGCCGCCGCAGACCACCTTCTCGGGCGTGGCCCGGGCGGTCTGGCAGCTGATGTCCCGGGCCCGCCTGTCGGAACTCCGCCGCGTGACCGAGGCCCAGCAGAGCCTCGCCTCCGCCGCCTCCCGCCCCGACCCGGTCCCGTCCGTGCTGCGGCAGCTGGCCCGGCGGCTGGGCGGCTGGGCGGTGCTCCACGGGGCGGACGGGGCGGTGGTCGCGGACGGCGGCCGGCCGCCGGGGGACGAGGCACGCGAGGCACTGGCCCGGCTGGCGAAGGTGGTGCGGCCGGACGAGGGCGAGAGCGGACGCAGCGTGCCCGCCTCCGCCACGGACACCGTCGCCGGCACCCACCTGGCCTCCTACGCGCTCGGCGCCGGGCACGGCTTCGTGCTCGGGGTCGCCGCCCCGGACCGGGCGGCCGGGGACCACACCATCGCCTCCGTCGCCGCCGTGCTGCTGTCCCTCCTGACCGGGGAGCAGCACAGCGGCCCGGGCGCGGCCCGGTCCGCCGCCCTGGTGCGGCTGCTGCTGGGCGCGTCCGCCGAGGACGTCGCCGCGCTGCTCGGCGGCGGGCGGTGGCTCGTCGTGCACGGACGGCCGGAACGGGACGGCGCCCCCGACCCGGTCGCCGCCTCCGCGCTGGGGGCCGCGCTCGGCTCCGCCCTGGTCGACCCGGCGGGCGACGTCGTCCGCGTCCTGGTCCCGGCCGGCCGGGCACCCGCCGCGCTGCCCGGCTGGGTCCTGGGCGTCAGCGCCGCCGTCGCGCCGTCCGACTGGCCCCTGGCCGACACCCAGGCGGCCCGCGCCCTGGCCCGGGCCCGGGCCACCAGGGCCCCGCTGGTCCGGCACGGCGCCCGCCCCGCCCTGGCCGACCTGGTGCCCTCCGAGGAGGCGGCGGCCCACGCCCGGACCCTCCTGTCCCCGATCGCGGCGCACCCGGCGCTCACCGAGACCCTGCGCACCTGGCTGTCCCTGCACGGCAGTTGGGACCGCACGGCCGTCGCCCTGTCCGTCCACCGCAACACCGTCAGGCAGCGCGTCGCCCGCTGCGCCGCCCTGCTGGAGACGGACCTCGACGACCCGGACGTCCGCATGGAACTGTGGTTCGCGCTGCGGCAGGTCTGAGTACGTGAGCGGTGTCGCTCTGAGTACGTGACGCACGTCCCAGCGTGCGATACGCCAGGGACGCCCACGCACGGGCTGCCTCACAATGGATGCCATGCCGATATCCGGGACACCCAGCCGCGCCGAACTCGTCGAGCACCTCGTCAGGACGCGCATCGCGGGCGACGTCGCCACCCCGCGCGAGAACAACCTCTCCCACTACCGCAAGCTGGCGAACGGCGACCGTCACTACTGGCTCGGCCTGGAACTCGGCGACCGCTGGACCGACGAGCAGGACGTCCTGGCGGTGATGGCAGAACGCGTCGGCGTGAACGACGACCCCGAGCACCGCTACGGCCAGGACACCATCGACCCGGAGCTGACCGTGGCCGGCCTGGAGCGGATGGCGGGGCGGCTGCGCAAGGCAGCGGACGGGCAGCAGCGGGTCCTGTTCGCCACCGGCCACCCCGGCGGCCTGCTCGACGTGCACCGCGCGACGGCGGCGGCCCTGCGCGCGGCCGGCTGCGAGATCGTGGTCATCCCGGACGGCCTGACGACGGAGGAGGGCTACGTCATGCAGTTCGCGGACGTGGCGGTCCTGGAGCACGGCGCCACCCTGTGGCACACCCACTCGGGCGAACCCATGAAGGCGATCCTGACGGCCCTGGAGCGCGAGGGCCGCCCGCTGCCCGACCTGGTCGTCGCCGACCACGGCTGGGCCGGCTACGCGGGACAGCACGGCGTGGACTCCGTGGGCTACGCCGACTGCAACGACCCGGCCCTGTTCCTCGCGGAGGCGGAGGGCACCGTCCAGGTCACGGTGCCCCTGGACGACCACGTGGTCAGCCCCCGCCACTACGACCCGATGACGGCGTACCTGCTGGCGGAGGCGGGCCTCAGCTAGCGCCCGGCCCGCGCGGCACGCGGACCACGCCCTCCTGGATCACCGTGATGGCCAGCCGCCCGTCCTGCGTGTAGATACGGGCCTGTCCCAGTCCCCGGCCGCCGTGCGCGGACGGGGACTCCTGGTCGTACAGCAGCCACTCGTCGGCGCGGAACGGCCGGTGGAACCACATCGCGTGGTCGAGGGAGGCCCCGACGACGTCCCCGACGGCCCAGCCGCCGCGCCCGTGCGCGAGCAGCACGGAGTCGAGCAGCGTCATGTCGGAGACGTAGGTGGCGAGGACGACGTGCAGCAGCGGGTCGTCGACCTCGCTGTCGAGCTTGCCGTTGGTCCGGAACCACACCTGGGAGTGCGGCTCGCGCGGCTCGCCGTACTTCCCGAAGGGCGGCTCGTCGACGTAGCGCAGGTCGACGGCGGCCCGGGCCTCCAGGAACCGCTCGACCACCACGGGGTCGAGATGCCCGTAGCCGCGCAGCCGCTCCTCACCGGTGGGCAGCGTCGCGGGGTCGGGCGCGGCGGGCATCGGCTCCTGGTGGTCCAGCCCGTCCTCGTCCACCTGGAACGACGCCGACAGGTGGAAGATCGGCTTGCCGTGCTGGACGGCGACGACCCGGCGGGTGGTGAAGGAGCGGCCGTCCCGGATCCGGTCCACCGTGTAGACGATGGGCGCGCCGGGATCGCCCGGCCGCAGGAAGTACGCGTGCAGCGAGTGCGCGGGCCGGTCCTCGGGGACGGTCCGCCCGGCGGCGACGAGCGCCTGGGCCGCCACCTGCCCGCCGAAGACCCGCGGGACGACGGCGGACCGGGACCGGCCGCGGAAGATGTCCTCCTCGATCTGCTCCAGGTCGAGCAGATCGAGGAGGTCCTGTAGTGCCTGGCTCATGAGGTGGTTGTACCGGCCAGTGATCGCGTGCCGGTGTCGGGGGCCTTACAGGCCCATGTCCTTGGCGATGATCGTCTTCATGATCTCGCTGGTGCCGCCGTAGATCCGGTTGACGCGGTTGTCCGCGTACAGGCGGGCGATCGGGTACTCGTTCATGTAGCCGTAGCCGCCGTGCAGCTGGAGGCAGCGGTCGATCACACGGTGGGCGACCTCGGTGCAGAACAGCTTCGCGGACGCGGCCTCGGCGGGCGTCAGCTCACCGGCGTCCAGGGCCTCGGTCGCGCGGTCGGCCACGGCCTCGGCGGCGTCCACCTCGGCCTGGCAGGCGGCCAGCTCGAACTTGGTGTTCTGGAAGTGCGCCACCGGCTTGCCGAAGACGGTGCGCTCCTGCACGTACTGCTTGGCGAACCGCACGGCGGCCTTGGCCTGGGCGTAGGCACCGAAGGCGATGCCCCAGCGCTCGGAGGCCAGGTTGTGGCCGAGGTAGTAGAAGCCCTTGTTCTCCTCGCCGAGGAGGTCCTCGACGGGCACCTTGACGTCGACGAACGCCAGCTCGGCGGTGTCGGAGGTCTTCAGGCCGAGCTTGTCGAGCTTGCGGCCGACGGAGTAGCCCTCGGACTTGGTGTCCACGGCGAAGAGGGAGATGCCGTGGCGGCGGTCCTCGGCGGTCGGGGCGGCCGTCCGGGCGCAGACGATCACGCGGTCGGCGTGCACGCCGCCGGTGATGAAGGTCTTGGCGCCGTTCAGGACGTAGTGCGTGCCGTCCTCGCTCAGCTTGGCGGTGGACTTCATGCCCGCGAGGTCGGAACCGGTGCCCGGCTCCGTCATCGCGATGGCCCACATCTCCTCGCCGGTGACGAACTTCGGCAGGTAGCGCTTCTTCTGCTCGTCGGTGGCGAGCATCTTGATGTAGGGCAGGGCGAGCAGCACGTGCACGCCGGAGCCGCCGAACTGGACGCCCGCGCGAGCGGTCTCCTCGTACAGCACGGCCTCGAACTTGTGGCTGTCCATGCCGGCGCCGCCGAACTCCTCCGGCACGTTGATGCCGAAGATGCCCAGCTCACCGAGCTTGTAGTAGAAGTCGCGCGGCGCCTGGCCGGCGGCGAACCACTCGTCGTACACCGGTACGACCTCGGCCTCGATGAAGGCGCGAAGGGTCTCCCGGAACGCCTCGTGATCCTCGTTGAACACCGTACGGCGCACGCCGCCACCTCCACGACATCATGTCTAAGCGCTTGCTCAGCCCAAGATACCGGTGAGTATCGGAGGGGTCCAGGGTGGGGGCGGGGTGGCGCTCGTCACGGTGGGGGCGTGCCTGCCGTCGGGCTTGCCGGGGGCGCGTGGGCACACTTCCCGGCGCCCGGGGCAGAGTTCGAGGCGAGCCGGGCCTCTCGGCCAACCGTGTCGGGTGGGTGGGTGGGTGGGTGAAAGGCCCCTCAGCCCCCCACGGCCGCGAACGCCCCCCGGGCCATCCGGTGCAGCAGCTCGGCCGTGGCCCCCCGCCCGGGCAGCACCCCGGCCCTGCCCAGGTGCGGCGTCGAGTTCAGCAGCCCGAACACCGAGTGCACCGCCGACCGGGCCGCCGGCTCCCCCAGCCCGGGGTACACCTCCCGCACCACCCCGACCCACAGCTCCACGTACTGCCGCTGGAGCTGCCGCACCATCTTCCGGTCGCTGTCCCGGAGGCGGTCCAGCTCCCGGTCGTGCAGGGTGATGAGGGGCCGGTCGTCGAGCGCGAAGTCGATGTGCCCCTCGATCAGCGAGTCGAGGACCTGCTCCGCCCCACCCCCGTCCGCCTCCGCCAGCCGCCGCTTCGCCCCGGTCAGCAGCTGCCCGCTGATCCCCACCAGCAGCTCCGCGAGCATCGCGTCCTTGCCCGCGAAGTGCCGGTACAGCCCGGGCCCGCTGATCCCCACCGCGGCGCCTATCTCGTCGACTCCGACCCCGTGGAAGCCCCGCTCGGCGAAGAGCCGCGCGGCCTCCTTGAGGATCTGCTCACGGCGGGTGGGGGCGTCGGTTCTGGTGGCCATGAAATCAATTCTAGACAGGGAGGTTAGCGGTCGTTAACCTGAAGGAAATGCGTTAACGCTCATTAACAAGTGAGGGGACCCGCAGGATGCACGAGGCACCGGAGCTCACGAGCGCGGCAGACCCCGCGTCGGAGGCCTTTCGGGCCAACGAGGAGGCGCACCGCACCCTCGTGGAGGAGTTGCGCACCAAGCTGGCCGCGGCCGCCCGGGGCGGCGGCGAGAAGGCCCGCGCCCGCCACACCGCGCGCGGCAAGCTGCTCCCCCGCGACCGCGTCGACACCCTCCTCGACCCGGGCTCGCCCTTCCTGGAGCTGGCCCCGCTCGCGGCCGACGGGCTGTACGAGGACCAGGCACCGGCCGCCGGGGTGATCGCCGGCATCGGCCGGGTCAGCGGCCGCGAGACGGTGGTCATCGCCAACGACGCCACGGTCAAGGGCGGCACCTACTACCCGATGACGGTCAAGAAGCACCTCCGCGCCCAAGAGGTCGCCCTCGACAACCGCCTCCCCTGCGTCTACCTGGTGGACTCCGGCGGAGCCTTCCTCCCCATGCAGGACGAGGTGTTCCCGGACCGCGACCACTTCGGCCGGATCTTCTACAACCAGGCCCGCATGTCCGGCGCCGGCATCCCCCAGATCGCCGCCGTCCTCGGCTCCTGCACGGCCGGCGGGGCCTACGTCCCGGCGATGAGCGACGAGGCGGTGATCGTCCGCAACCAGGGCACGATCTTCCTCGGCGGCCCGCCCCTGGTGAAGGCGGCCACGGGCGAGGTGGTCACGGCGGAGGAGCTCGGCGGCGGCGAGGTCCACTCCCGCGTCTCGGGCGTCACGGACCACCTCGCGGAGAACGACGCGCACGCCCTGCGCATCGTGCGCACGATCGTCTCCACGCTCCCCGCCCGGGGCGCCCTCCCCTGGGAGGTCGCGGAGCCCGTCGAGCCCAAGGTCGACCCCCACGGCCTCTACGGCGCGGTCCCGGTCGACTCCCGCACCCCCTACGACGTGCGCGAGATCATCGCCCGCGTCGTCGACGGCTCGCGGTTCGCCGAGTTCAAGTCCGAGTTCGGCCAGACCCTGGTCACCGGCTTCGCCCGGATCCACGGCCACCCGGTGGGCATCGTCGCCAACAACGGCATCCTGTTCGCCGAGTCCGCCCAGAAGGGCGCCCACTTCATCGAGCTGTGCGACCAGCGCGGCATCCCGCTGGTCTTCCTGCAGAACATCTCGGGCTTCATGGTCGGCAAGGACTACGAGGCGGGCGGCATCGCCAAGCACGGCGCCAAGATGGTCACGGCGGTGGCCTGCACCCGCGTACCGAAGCTCACGGTCGTGGTCGGCGGCTCGTACGGCGCGGGCAACTACTCCATGTGCGGCCGGGCGTACTCCCCCCGCTTCCTGTGGATGTGGCCCAACGCCAAGATCTCGGTCATGGGCGGCGAGCAGGCCGCCTCGGTCCTCGCCACGGTCAAGCGCGACCAGCTCGAAGCCCGCGGTGAGTCCTGGCCCGCGGAGGACGAGGACGCCTTCAAGGCGCCCATCCGCGCCCAGTACGAGCGCCAGGGCAACGCCTACTACGCGACGGCCCGCCTGTGGGACGACGGTGTCATCGACCCGCTGGACACCCGTCAGGTCCTGGGCCTGGCCCTGACCGCCTGCGCCAACGCGCCCCTGGGTGACCCCCAGTTCGGCGTCTTCCGGATGTGAGGGGACGGACGACGATGTTCGAGACAGTGCTGGTGGCCAACCGGGGCGAGATCGCCGTACGCGTCATCCGGACGCTGCGGTCGATGGGCGTGCGCTCGGTGGCCGTCTTCTCCGACGCGGACGCCGACGCCCGGCACGTCCGCGAGGCGGACACGGCGGTGCGGATCGGCCCGGCCCCGGCGTCCGAGAGCTACCTCTCGGTGGAGCGCCTGCTTCAGGCCGCGGCCCGCACGGGCGCGCAGGCCGTCCACCCGGGCTACGGCTTCCTCGCCGAGAACGCCGCCTTCGCGCGCGCCTGCGCCGAGGCGGGCCTGGTCTTCATCGGCCCTCCGGCGGACGCGATCGCGCTGATGGGCGACAAGATCCGCGCCAAGGAGACGGTCCAGGAGGCCGGGGTGCCGGTGGTGCCCGGCGGCCGGGACCCGGAGCTGGCCGAGGCGGCCCGCGCCCTGGGCGCCCCGGTGCTGCTCAAGCCGAGCGCGGGCGGCGGCGGCAAGGGCATGCGCCTGGTGCGGGACCTGACCCGCCTGGAGGAGGAGATCGCCTCGGCGCGGCGCGAGGCCCGCGCCTCCTTCGGCGACGACACCCTGCTGGTGGAGCGCTGGGTCGACCGCCCCCGCCACATCGAGATCCAGGTCCTGGCCGACGGCCACGGCAACGTGGTCCACCTGGGTGAGCGCGAGTGCTCCCTCCAGCGCCGCCACCAGAAGATCATCGAGGAGGCGCCGAGCGTGCTCCTCGACGAGCGGACGCGGGCCGCGATGGGCGAGGCGGCGGTCCAGGCGGCCCGCTCCTGCGGCTACCGGGGCGCGGGCACGGTGGAGTTCATCGTCCCCGGCACCGACCCGTCCTCCTACTACTTCATGGAGATGAACACCCGCCTCCAGGTGGAGCACCCGGTCACGGAGCTGATCACCGGCCTGGACCTGGTCGAGTGGCAGCTGCGCGTCGCGGCCGGGGAGCCCCTCGGCTTCACCCAGGCGGACGTACGGCTGACGGGCCACGCGGTGGAGGCCCGTATCTGCGCCGAGGACCCGGCCCGCGGCTTCCTCCCCTCCGGCGGCACGGTGCTGCGGCTGCGCGAGCCCCAGGGCGACGGCGTCCGCACCGACTCGGGTCTCACCGAGGGCACGGAGGTCGGCAGCCTCTACGACCCGATGCTCTCCAAGGTCATCGCCTACGGCCCCGACCGCGCCACCGCCCTGCGCAAGCTCCGCGCGGCCCTGGCGGAGACGGTCACGCTCGGCGTGCAGACCAACGCCGGTTTCCTGCGCCGCCTGCTGGCCCACCCGGCGGTGGTCTCCGGCGACATGGACACCGGCCTGGTCGAGCGCGAGGTGGAGGGCCTGGTCTCCGCGGACGTGCCCGAGGAGGTCTACGAGGCGGCGGCGGCCGTACGCCTGGAGGCCCTGAAGCCCGAGCCGGGCGGCTGGACGGACCCGTTCTCGGTGCCGAGCGGCTGGCGCCTGGGCGGCGCCCGCAAGCCGCCCGCCTTCCACCTGCGGGTGCAGGACCCGCTGGAGTACACCCCGCGCGGCACGGCGGCCGTCACCGACGACCGGGTCGCGGTGACCCTGGACGGCGTCCGGCACACCTTCCACCGCGCCGCGGACTGGCTCGGCCGCGACGGCGACGCCTGGCACGTGCGCGACCACGACCCGGTGGCCGCGTCCCTGACCCGGTCGGCGCAGGGCGGCGCCGACTCCCTCACCGCCCCGATGCCCGGCACGGTGACCGTCGTCAAGGTCGCCGTCGGCGACGAGGTGAGCGCGGGCCAGAGCCTGCTGGTCGTGGAGGCGATGAAGATGGAGCACGTCATCTCCGCCCCGCACGCCGGCAAGGTCACCGAGCTGGACGTGGCGCCCGGCACCACGGTCGCCATGGACCAGGTCCTGGCGGTCATCACACCGAACGAGGAGGCGGCGCCATGACCGTCCCGGGACTCCCGATGGCCGTCCCCGCCGGGGACCTGCCCACCCGCGTGCGCATCCACGAGGTGGGCGCCCGCGACGGCCTGCAGAACGAGAAGACGACCGTCCCCACGGAGATCAAGGCGGAGTTCATCCGCCGGCTGGCCGACGCCGGCCTGACGACGATCGAGGCGACGAGCTTCGTCCACCCCAAGTGGGTCCCCCAACTGGCGGACGCCGAGCAGCTTTTCCCCCAGATCGCCGACCTCCCGGTGGCCCTGCCGGTCCTCGTCCCGAACGAGAGGGGCCTGGACCGCGCCCTGGCCCTCGGTGCCCGCCGTGTGGCGGTGTTCGCCAGCGCCACGGAGTCCTTCGCCAAGGCCAACCTCAACCGCACGGTGGACGAGGCCCTGGCGATGTTCGAACCGGTGGTGAGCCGGGCGAAGGCGGAGTCGGTCCACGTCCGCGGCTACCTGTCCATGTGCTTCGGCGACCCCTGGGAGGGCCCGGTCCCGGTCCCCCAGGTGGTGAAGGTCTGCCGCGCCCTGACGGACATGGGCTGCGACGAACTGAGCCTCGGCGACACGATCGGCGTGGCGACCCCCGGCCATGTGGCCGCCCTCCTCGCGGCCCTGGCCGAGGCGGGCATCCCCTCCTCCGCCCTCGGTGTCCACTTCCACGACACCTACGGCCAGGCGCTGGCCAACACCCTCGCCGCCCTCCAGCAGGGCGTGACGACGGTCGACGCCTCCGCGGGCGGCCTGGGCGGCTGCCCGTACGCGAAGTCGGCGACGGGCAACCTCGCCACCGAAGACCTCGTGTGGATGCTGCGGGGCCTCGGCATCGACACCGGAATCGACCTCGGCCGCCTCGTCGCCACAAGCGCGTGGATGGCCGCCCAACTAGGCCGACCCAGCCCGTCCCGCACCGTCCGAGCCCTGTCCCACGAGGACACCGAGGAGCACTGATCACCATGGACTACCGTCTCTCCCCCGAGCTGGAGGAACTCCGCCGCACGGTCGAGGAGTTCGCGCACGAGGTGGTGGCGCCGAAGATCGGCGACTTCTACGAGCGGCACGAGTTCCCGTACGAGATCGTCCGGGAGATGGGCCGCATGGGCCTGTTCGGCCTGCCGTTCCCGGAGGAGTACGGCGGCATGGGCGGCGACTACCTGGCCCTCGGCGTCGCCCTGGAGGAACTGGCACGTGTCGACTCCTCGGTGGCCATCACCCTCGAAGCCGGCGTCTCCCTCGGCGCGATGCCGATCCACCTCTACGGCACCGAGGCCCAGAAGCGGGAGTGGCTGCCCCGCCTGTGCTCGGGCGAAGTGCTGGGCGCGTTCGGCCTGACGGAGCCCGACGGCGGCAGCGACGCGGGAGCGACCCGTACGACGGCCCGTCTGGACGAGTCGACGAACGAGTGGGTCATCAACGGCACGAAATGCTTCATCACCAACTCGGGCACGGACATCACGGGCCTGGTGACGGTCACGGCGGTCACGGGCCGCAAGCCCGACGGCAGGCCGCTGATCTCCTCGATCATCGTCCCGTCGGGCACGCCCGGCTTCACGGTCGCTGCCCCGTACTCCAAGGTCGGCTGGAACGCCTCGGACACCCGCGAGCTGTCCTTCTCGGACGTGCGCGTCCCGGCGGCGAACCTGCTGGGCGAGGAGGGCCGCGGCTACGCCCAGTTCCTGCGCATCCTCGACGAGGGCCGCATCGCGATCGCCGCCCTGGCGACGGGTCTGGCGCAGGGCTGCGTCGACGAGTCGGTCAAGTACGCCAAGGAACGCCACGCGTTCGGCAGGCCGATCGCCGCGAACCAGGCGATCCAGTTCAAGATCGCGGACATGGAGATGAAGGCCCACACGTCCCGCCTCGCCTGGCGCGACGCGGCGGCCCGCCTGGTGTCGGGCGAGCCCTTCAAGAAGGAGGCAGCCCTGGCGAAACTGCACTCCTCCACGGTCGCGGTGGACAACGCCCGGGAGGCCACGCAGATCCACGGCGGCTACGGCTTCATGAACGAGTACCCGGTCGCCCGCATGTGGCGCGACTCCAAGATCCTGGAGATCGGCGAGGGCACGAGCGAGGTCCAGCGGATGCTGATCGCCCGGGAGTTGGGCCTGGTGGGCTGACCGGCGGCACCACCGGTCGGAGCCGGTCGCCGACGGGCGCGGTGATGTGGATCACTGCGCCCGTCCGCATGTCCGCGCCTCCCCTCGGGCACGGATACCAGGGCCCCCCTGGACAAGATCTGAGGTTAGGCTAACCTAAGCCTGATTCCAGCCAAGCGGCTGTCCGCCGCGCCCGCAGTGGCTCCGTACGTATGAAAGCAGACCCACCCATGTCGAACGCCAGAACCGCCCGCTTCTCCCGCCGCGGCCTCCTCGCCGCCGGTGGTGCACTCGGACTCGGCGCCCTCGTGACCGCGTGCGGCAGCGAGGACTCCAAGGACGGCGGCTCGGAATCGACGGCCGGTGCCAAGTCCGGTCCGTGGTCCTTCAAGGACGACCGCGGCACGACCGTCAAGCTCGACAAGGCGCCCGCGAACATCGTGGCGTTCACCGGCGTCGCGGCCGCCCTGCACGACTACGGCGTCTCGGTCAAGGGCGTCTTCGGCCCCACCAAAACCCAGGACGGCAAGCCCGACGTCCAGGCCGGCGACATGGACATCAGCAAGGTGACCATCCTCGGCAACACCTGGGACCAGTTCAACGTCGAGAAGTACGCGACCCTCGCGCCCGACGTGCTGATCTCCACGATGTTCGACGACGCCGGCACCCTCTGGTACATCCCCGAGGCCTCGAAGGACAAGATCGCCAAGCTCGCCCCGAGCGTCGGCATCTCCGTCTACGACCGCCAGCTCACCGCCCCGCTGCAGCGCATGTGGGAGCTGGCCGAGTCCCTCGGCGGCGACCTGAAGTCCGCCAAGGCCACCGACGCCAAGAAGCGGTTCGAGGAGGCCTCGGAGCGCCTGCGCAAGGCCGCCAAGGCGCACCCCGACATCAAGGTGATGGCCGGTTCGGCGAGCCAGGAGCTGTTCTACGTCTCCGGCACCAACCTCTCCATCGACCTGGAGTACTTCAAGGCCCTCGGCGTGAACTTCGTCGAGCCGCCGGAGAAGGCCAAGGCCCAGGGCGGCGGCTGGTTCGAGAGCCTGAGCTGGGAGAACGTCGACAAGTACCAGGCCGACATCATCATGATGGACGACCGCTCCTCGGCCATCCAGCCGGCCGACATCACCGAGGCGACCTGGAAGAAGCTGCCCGCCGTCAGGGCCGGCCAGGTCATCTCGCGTTCGGCCGAGCCGATCCTGTCCTACGACAAGTGCGTGCCGCTGGTGGAGAACCTGGCCAAGGCCATCGAGACCGCGAAGAAGGTCGGCTAGGCGCCCGGCGCCGCCAGGACACCGCCCGGCCGCGACCGCGGTCCGCACGAGCCGGGCGGCCGGTTCCCCGCGCCCCGAAAGGGCGCGCCCGCATCCCTGACGACGACTCAGGAGCCCATCCATGACCACCGCCGTAGCCGCCCCGTTCCGCTTCTTCTCCCTCCAGGTCGTGCGGACGAGGCGGCTCGGGCCGTCCCTGGTCCGTGTCACCTTCACCGGGCCCGATCTGCACGCCTTCCACTCCGACGGCTGCGACCAGTCGCTGTCGCTGTTCCTGCCGCACCCGGGACAGCCCGAGCCGGTCGTGCCGCTGGAGCTCGGGGACGGCTGGTGGCAGGGCTGGCGCGAACTGCCCGACGACGTACGGGCCGTGATGCGGTCGTACACACTGCGCGCGCTGCGCCGCGACCCGGACGAGATCGACATCGACTTCGCCCTGCACGGCATCGGGCCGGGTGCCTCCGTCCAGGCCGGTCCCGCCTCCCGCTGGGCCGCCCGGGCCGGTGCCGGGGACCGGGTGCTGCTGCTCGGCCCGGCCGTCGCCGACAACCGGGCCATCCGCTTCCGGCCGCCCGAGGACACCGACCTCGTGGTCGTCTGGGGCGACGAGACGGCCGTGCCGGCCGCCTCGGCCATCGTCGAGTCGCTGCCCGCCGGCACCCGGGCCCGGGTCTGGCTGGAGGTCCCGGACGCCGGGGACATCCAGGACCTGGTGACCGAGGCCGACGCCGAGATCACCTGGCTGGTTGGGGACCGGGAGGGCGCCGAGGGGTCCCCCATGGCCCTCGACGCCCTCCGCGCGGCCGAACTCCCGCCCGCCGAGCGCCCGTACGTCTGGATCGCCGGTGAGTCCGGGTGCGTGAAGGAACTGCGCCGGCACTTCGTGCGCGAGCGCGGGATCGACCGGCGGCGGGTCACATTCGTCGGCTACTGGCGCCGCGGCGTGACCGAGGAGCAACTGCGCGCCGAGGGCTAGCCGTTCGCCTGTCCATCACATCCGGCTCTCTGCGTGACCTGAGTGACCACGGTCACGGCAGGGCCCGGTTCCCCGTGATCGAAGTTAGGTTAGGCTTACCTAAGTTGAACCGCGGAGCAGCCCGCTCCTGTCCCGCACCGGACTGTCCCCACCGGAGGACCCCCACATGCGCTCGCACCTGCTCAACGACACCACCGCGGAGCAGTACCGCCGCTCCGTGACCGAAGGAGTCGAGCGGGTGGCCGCCAAACTCGCCGCCACCGACCGGCCGTTCACCGGCGTCACCGTCGACGCCCTCGCTCCCCGCATCGACGGCATCGACCTCGACCAGCCGCTGCACGACACCAGCGCGGTGCTCGACGAACTGGAGGAGGTCTACCTCCGGGACGCGATCTACTTCCACCACCCGCGGTACCTGGCCCACCTCAACTGCCCGGTCGTCATACCGGCCGTGCTGGGCGAGGCCGTCCTGTCCGCCGTCAACTCCTCGCTGGACACCTGGGACCAGTCGGCCGGCGGCACGCTCATCGAGCGGAAACTGATCGACTGGACGACGGCCCGCATCGGCCTCGGCGAGAACGCCGACGGCGTGTTCACCTCCGGCGGCACCCAGTCCAACCTCCAGGCGCTGCTGCTCGCCCGCGAGGAGGCCAAGACCGAGGACCTGGCGAAACTGCGCATCTTCGCCTCCGAGGTCAGCCACTTCAGCGTGAAGAAGTCCGCGAAGCTCCTCGGGCTCGGCCAGGACGCCGTGGTCTCGATCCCCGTCGACCACGACAAGCGCATGCAGACCGTCGCCCTCGCCCGCGAACTGGAGCGCTGCGCGCAGGACGGCCTCGTCCCCATGGCCGTCGTCGCCACCGCCGGCACCACCGACTTCGGCTCCATCGACCCGCTGCCCGAGATCGCCGAACTGGCCGCCCAGTACGGCACCTGGATGCACGTCGACGCCGCCTACGGCTGCGGTCTGCTCGCCTCGCTGAAGCACCGCGACCGCATCGCCGGCATCGAGCGCGCCGACTCGGTCACGGTCGACTACCACAAGTCCTTCTTCCAGCCGGTCAGTTCGTCGGCCGTGCTGGTGCGGGACGCCGCGACCCTGCGCCACGCCACGTACCACGCCGAGTACCTCAACCCGCGCCGGATGGTGCAGGAACGTATCCCCAACCAGGTGGACAAGTCCCTGCAGACCACCCGCCGCTTCGACGCCCTCAAACTGTGGATGACGCTGCGCACCATGGGCGCCGACGGCATCGGCCAGCTCTTCGACGAGGTGTGCGCGCTGGCCCGGGAGGGCTGGAAGCTGCTCGCCGCCGACCCGCGCTTCGATGTCGTGGTCGAGCCGAGCCTGTCCACCCTCGTCTTCCGCTACATCCCGGCGGACGTCACCGACCCCGCCGAGATCGACCGCGCCAACCTCTACGCCCGCAAGGCCCTGTTCGCCTCCGGTGACGCCATCGTCGCGGGCACCAAGGTGGGCGGCCGCCACTACCTGAAGTTCACCCTGCTCAACCCCGAGACGCAGGCGTCCGACATCGCCGCCGTCCTCGACCTGATCGCCGGCCACGCCGAGCAGTACCTGGGAGAATCCCTTGACCGCGCGTCCTGACAACCCGACCACCACCCACGACTTCGTGGGCATCGGGCTCGGCCCCTTCAACCTCGGCCTGGCCTGCCTGACCGAGCCCATCGCCGAACTCGACGGTGTCTTCCTGGAGTCGAAGCCCGACTTCGAGTGGCACGCGGGGATGTTCCTCGACGGCGCCCACCTCCAGACGCCGTTCATGTCGGACCTGGTCACCCTCGCCGACCCGACGTCGCCCTACTCCTTCCTGAACTACCTGAAGGAGAAGGGCCGGCTGTACTCGTTCTACATCCGCGAGAACTTCTACCCGCTGCGGGTCGAGTACGACGACTACTGCCGCTGGGCCGCGAACAAGCTGAGCAGCATCCGCTTCGGCACGACGGTCTCGCAGGTGACGTACGAGGACGACGTCTATGTCGTGCGGACCACGGCCGGGGACACCTACCGCGCCCGTCACCTGGTCCTCGGCACGGGCACCCCGCCCCACATCCCCGAGGCCTGCCAGGGCCTGGGCGGCGACTTCATCCACAACTCCCGCTACCTCCAGCACAAGGCGGAGCTGCAGAAGAAGGACTCGATCACCCTGGTCGGCTCCGGCCAGTCGGCCGCCGAGATCTACTACGACCTGCTCGGCGAGATCGACGTCCACGGCTACCGCCTGAACTGGGTGACCCGCTCCCCGCGCTTCTTCCCGCTGGAGTACACCAAGCTCACGCTGGAGATGACGTCCCCCGAGTACGTCGACTACTTCCGCGAGCTGCCCGAGGCCACCCGCTACCGCCTCACGGCCGAGCAGAAGGGCCTGTTCAAGGGCATCGACGGCGATCTCATCAACGAGATCTTCGACCTGCTCTACCAGAAGAACCTCGGCGGCCCGGTCCCGACACGGCTGCTCACCAACTCCGCGCTGACGGCGGCCTCGTACGAGAACGGCACGTACACCCTCTCCTTCCGCCAGGAGGAGCAGGAGAAGGACTTCGAGCTCACCTCCGAGGGCCTGATCCTGGCCACCGGCTACCGGTACGCCGAGCCGGAGTTCCTCGCGCCGGTCCGCGACCGCCTGCGCTACGACTCGCGGGGCAACTTCGACGTGGCCCGCAACTACGCCGTCGACGTCACCGGCCGGGGGATCTTCCTGCAGAACGCCGGCGTCCACACGCACAGCATCACCAGCCCCGACCTGGGCATGGGCCCGTACCGGAACGCGTACATCATCCGCGAGCTGCTCGGCACCGAGTACTACCCGGTGGAGAAGACGATCGCGTTCCAGGAGTTCTCGGTATGACCTTCACGTTCCGCCCCCTCGACCCGCTGAAGGACGCCGAGCTCCTGCACGCCTGGGTCACCCACCCCAAGGCCGCCTTCTGGATGATGCAGGACGCGAGACTGGAGGACGTCGAGCGCGCCTACATGGAGATCGCGGCCGACGAGCACCACCACGCCGAGCTCGGCCTCCAGGACGGTGTCCCCGCCTTCCTGATGGAGAAGTACGACCCGGCCCACCGCGAGCTGGTCGGCCTGTACGAGCCGCAGCCGGGCGACATCGGCATGCACTTCCTCACCCCGCCGACCGACACACCCGTGCGCGGCTTCACCCGGTCCGTCATCACCGCCGTGATGGCCCACCTCTTCGAGGACCCGGCGGTGCGGCGGGTCGTCGTCGAGCCCGACGTGGACAACAAGGCCGTGCACGCCCTGAACGAGGCCGTCGGGTTCGTACCCGAGCGCGAGATCCAGAAGCCGGAGAAGCGCGCGCTGCTGAGCTTCTGCACCCGCGCACAGTTCCTGGCCGCCCGAGGAGTAGCCGTATGACCCTGTCCGACGCCGTGGCGCATCTGTCCCCCCACCGCTGGGCGCGGGCCAACCGCCTCCTGATCCGCAAGGCGCTCGCCGAGTTCACGCACGAGCGCCTCATCACGCCGGAAGCCACCGCCGAGGGCACCTACGTCGTCCGCAGCGACGACGGCCTGACCCGGTACACCTTCGCAGCGACAATCCGCGCCCTGGACCACTGGCAGGTCGACGCCGAGTCGATCACCCGTCACCGGGACGGCGCCGAACTCCCGCTCGCCGCGCTGGACTTCTTCATCGAGCTGCAGAAGTCCCTGGGCCTGAGCGACAGCATCCTGCCGGTCTACCTGGAGGAGATCTCCTCCACCCTCTCCGGCACCTGCTACAAGCTCACCAAGCCGAGGACGACGGCGGCCGAGTTGGCCCGCGCCGACTTCCAGACCGTCGAGACCTCGATGACCGAGGGCCACCCCTGCTTCGTCGCCAACAACGGACGGCTCGGCTTCGGCATCCACGAGTACCTGTCGTACGCCCCGGAGACGGCGAGCCCGGTCCGGCTCGTCTGGCTGGCGGCCCACCGCTCGCGGGCGGCGTTCACGGCCGGCGTCGGCATCGAGTACGAGTCCTTCGTGCGGCAGGAGCTGGGCGCGGAGACGGTCGAGCGCTTCCACGGCGTCCTGCGCGCGCAGGACCTGGACCCGGCTGACTACCTGCTCATCCCGGTCCACCCCTGGCAGTGGTGGAACAAGCTCTCCGTCACCTTCGCCGCCGAGGTCGCCCGCAGGCACCTGGTGTGCCTGGGCGAGGGCGACGACGAGTACCTGGCCCAGCAGTCCATCCGGACCTTCTTCAACCGGACCAGCCCCGAGAAGCACTACGTGAAGACGGCCCTGTCCGTCATCAACATGGGCTTCATGCGCGGCCTGTCGGCGGCCTACATGGAGGCCACCCCGGCCATCAACGACTGGCTGGCCCAGCTCATCGAGGGCGACCCGGTGCTGAAGGCCACGGGCCTGTCGATCATCCGCGAGCGCGCGGCCGTCGGCTACCGGCACCTGGAGTACGAGCAGGCGACGGACCGCTACTCGCCGTACCGCAAGATGCTGGCCGCGCTGTGGCGGGAGAGCCCGGTGCCGTCCCTCCAGGAGGGCGAGCAGCTGGCCACCATGGCCTCGCTGGTCCACGTCGACGACGAGGGCGCCTCCGTCGCGGGCGCGCTGATCGAGCGGTCGGGCCTCGCCCCCACCGAGTGGCTGCGCCGCTACCTCCAGGCGTACTTCACCCCGCTGCTGCACAGCTTCTACGCCTACGACCTGGTCTTCATGCCGCACGGCGAGAACGTCATCCTCGTGCTGAAGGACGGGGTCGTGCAGCGGGCGATCTACAAGGACATCGCCGAGGAGATCGCGGTCATGGACCCGGACGCGGTGCTGCCGCCGGCGGTGGAGCGGCTGCGCGTGGAGGTCCCGGAGGACAAGAAACTCCTGTCGATCTTCACGGACGTCTTCGACTGCTTCTTCCGCTTCCTCGCGGCGAACCTCGCCACCGAGGGGATCCTTCGGGAGGACGACTTCTGGCGCACGGTCGCGGAGGTCACCCGCGCCTACCAGGAGTCGAGGCCCGAACTCGCCGAGAAGTTCGCCCAGTACGACATGTTCGCCCCCGAGTTCGCCCTGTCCTGCCTGAACCGCCTGCAACTGCGCAACAACCAGCAGATGGTGGACCTCGCGGACCCGTCGGGCGCCCTGCAGCTGGTGGGCAACCTGAAGAACCCGATCGCGGAGTTCTGACCCGGAAGCAGACGGGCCCCCGGTGTACGGTCCACCGGGGGCCCGTCCTTTTCAGGGGCCAGGACATCTCCCTCCAGGGGCGCGGGGAACTGCGCGCTCAGCCCCCACCGGCCCGCGGACGCGTCACTGCGCACTCCACGGAACCTGCGGCGACCGATACCAGGCAACACCCAGGGCATCCCACCGCTCGGCCTGCGCAGCGAGCCGCACCTTGTACCGCTCCCAGTCGTGCGTGGCGGCCGGCGACCACCCCAGCTCGGCCACCCCCGGCAGCCGCGGGAAGGCCATGTACTCGATCTGCCCGGAGTTCTCCAGCGTCTCCGACCACATCGGCGCCTCCACACCGCGCACGGCACCGGCCGGCACCCCGGGCAGATACGCCCCCGGATCCCAGTCGTAGGACCGCTGCACCTCGACGTACCCCGCCCAGGACAGCCCCAGCGGCGTGTCCTTGGTGTACTTCATGTCGAGGTACACCCGGTCCGCGGGCGAGAGGATCAGGCCGGTCCCGTTCTGCGCGGCCTTCACGACCTGCGCCTTCTCCTCGGGGCTCGTACGGTCCAGTCCCCAGTACTGCGCGAGCGCGCCCTTCGCCGGGGTGGCCCCGGTCAGCTGGTGCCAGCCGACCACCGTCTTGCCGTACTTCGCGACGACCGGCTGCACCCGGTCCATGAAGGTCACGTAGTCCTCGTGGCTGGTGGAGTGCGCCTCGTCGCCGCCGATGTGCAGGTACCTGCCCGGGGTGAGCGCGGCCAGCTCCCGGATCACGTCGTCGACGAAGTCGTACGTGATCTCCTTGCCGACGCACAGCGAGCTGAAGCCGACCTCGGTGCCGGTGTACAGCGGCGGTGCCACGCCGTCGCAGTTCAGCTCGGCGTAGGAGGACAGGGCCGCGTTGGTGTGGCCGGGCATGTCGATCTCGGGGACGACCTCCAGGTGGCGGGAGGCGGCGTACCGCACGATCTCCTTGTACTGGGCCTTGGTGTAGTAGCCGCCGGGGCCGCCGCCGACCTCCGTGGAGCCGCCGTGGGTCGTCAGGCGCGGCCAGGAGTCGATCGCGATGCGCCAGCCCTGGTCGTCGCTGAGGTGCAGGTGCAGCTTGTTGAACTTGTAGAGGGCGAGCTGGTCGACGTACCGCTTGACCTGGTCGACGGTGAAGAAGTGCCGGGAGACGTCGAGCATGGCCCCGCGCCAGCCGTAGCGCGGGCTGTCCTCGATGGTGCCGCCGGCGACCAGCCAGGGGCCGGGCTGGGCGGTGTCCTTCTCGACGGCCGCGGGCAGCAGCTGGCGCAGGGTCTGCACACCGTGGAAGAGGCCCGCGGGCGTCCTGGCGCTGATCGTGAGGGCCCGGGCGTCGCTGTTGAGGCGGTAGCCCTCGGGGCCGAAGTCGCCGTGGTCGAGCCGGAGCCGGATGCCGCCCCGGCCGTGCGTGGTCACCGGCAGGCGGTAGCCGGTGGAGGGGCGCAGCAGGTCCGCGAGGTACTCGGCGACGCCGCGCGCCTCCCGCGAGCCGTCGACACGGATGTGCGTCCCGCGGGTGATCCGGTACGGGGCGCCGCCGGGCTCGGCCGAGGCCGGCGCGGGGACGACCCGGTCGAGCGGTGTGGGGTCCGCCGCCCGGGCCGGGGCGGCCTGGGTGACGCCGACGCCCACCGCGACGAGCAGCAGGGAGCCGAGAAGGCGAAGTGTTCTGTGGTGCTGTCTGACAAGACCGTCTCTCACAAAACCGTCCCTTCCGTGAGCCGTTGAGCTCCAAGAGGTCTGGACCACTATCCCGGCACCTGGGTGGAACAATCCACCCCATGGCGGAAATCATCCAGAAGGACGGCTCGTGGATCTTCGACGGCGACGCCCTGCGGCTGACCCCGGGACGGGACAGGAACGTCAGCCTGCTGCGCAGGGAACTGGGTGAACTCGTCGTCCCGCTGGCCGCGTTGGCGGGCATCTCACTGGAGCAGGGCAAGAAGAGCGGACGGCTGCGGCTGCGCCTGCGGGACGGCGCCGACCCGCTGCTCCTCGCCACCGGCGGGCGGCTGACCGAGCCCCACGATCCGTACCAGCTGGTCGTCGAGTCCGACCGCTACGGGGTCGCCGAGTACTTCACGGACGAGGTCCGCAACGCGCTGCTGCTGGACCAGGTGCCGGCCGGCCCGGTCACCGAGTACCTGCTGCCGGGCCCGGCCGTGCCGCTGTCGGTCTCCGCCGGGGACGGCACGGCGAGCTTCGACGGCGAGCGCATACGCCTGGAGTGGAACTGGAAGACGGAGGACGCCAAGGCCGCCGCCGGCACCCGCACGCTCCCGCTCGCCGACGTCACGGGCGTGGAGTGGCACCCGGCGGCCGGCCTGGACAACGGCCACCTCCGCTTCACCGTGCGCAACGCGCCGACCGGGACCCCGCCCAAGTACGACCCGAACGCGGTGGAGCTGTGGGGCTTCAAGAAGGACCCGCTGATGGCCCTGGTCGCGGCGGCGGTCCAGGCCAGGCTCCCGCACCCGGCCCGGGCCACCGCCGACGGCGCGCCGGACACCCGGCCGCAACCGCCCGCCCCCGCCGTCGGCTCCGCCGAGGACGACCATGACGCCCTGCTGCGCCGGCTGCGTGAGCTCGGTGATCTGCACCGCACGGGCGTGCTCACGGACGACGAGTTCGCACTGGCCAAGCAGGCGGTCCTCAAGCGGATGTGATGCCGCCCGGGCGCTACTTCGCCCGGCGGGCCACCGTGAAGTGGTCGATGCGGTCACCGGTCTCGGCGATGCCGCGCACCGTCAGCGTGGCCAGGCGCCCCTTCGGCGCGGGGGCGACGTCCACACGCAGGAAGGAGTAGTGTGGCGCTTGCCCGAATCCGGGCAGAATTCTTGCGAAAGGGCCGCCGGTACTCCAGGATCTAGCGAGTGCACGACGAACTCGTAGATCATCTGACGCGGTCCACCGCCCTCAGCCGGGGCGAGGCGCTGCGCGTGATCCAGGACGTGCTCGCCTACTTCGACGAGACGACCGAGGAGTACGTCCGTCGCCGCCACCGCGAGCTCCAGGCCCAGGGCCTGGTCAACGCGGCGATCTTCGAACGGATCGAGGCGGACCTCAAATACCGCGCGGTGGCCCCGCCGGAGCTCTCGCTCCGGCAGCTGCGGCGCATCGTCTACGGCTAGGAATACGTATTCATGTGCGGAATCGTCGGTTACATCGGGAAGCGTGACGTCGCGCCCCTGCTCCTGGAGGGCCTGCAGCGCCTGGAGTACCGCGGCTACGACTCCGCGGGCATCGTCGTCACGTCCCCGAAGGCCTCCGGCCTGAAGATGGTCAAGGCCAAGGGCCGGGTGCGCGACCTGGAGGCCAAGGTCCCGGCGCGCTTCAAGGGCACGACCGGCATCGCCCACACCCGCTGGGCCACCCACGGCGCCCCCTCCGACGTGAACGCCCACCCGCATCTGGACGCCGAGGGCAAGGTCGCCGTCGTCCACAACGGCATCATCGACAACGCCTCCGACCTGCGCCGCAAGCTGGAGGCGGACGGCGTCGAGTTCCTCTCGGAGACCGACACCGAGGTCCTGGTCCACCTCATCGCCCGCTCGCAGGCGACGAAGCTGGAGGACAGGGTCCGCGAGACCCTCCGGCTCATCGAGGGCACGTACGGCATCGCCGTCATGCACGCCGACTTCCCCGACCGCATCGTCGTCGCCCGCAACGGCTCCCCGGTCGTCCTCGGCATCGGCGAGAAGGAGATGTTCGTCGCCTCCGACATCGCCGCGCTGGTCGCCCACACGCGGCAGATCGTCACCCTCGACGACGGCGAGATGGCCACCCTCAAGGCCGACGACTTCCGCACGTACACCACTGAGGGCACCCGCACCACCGCCGAGCCCACCACCGTCGAGTGGGAGGCCGCCTCCTACGACATGGGCGGCCACGACACCTACATGCACAAGGAGATCCACGAGCAGGCCGACGCCGTGGACCGCGTGCTGCGCGGCCGCATCGACGACCGCTTCTCCACCGTGCACCTGGGCGGCCTCAACCTGGACGCCCGCGAAGCCCGGCGGATCCGCCGCGTGAAGATCCTCGGCTGCGGCACCTCGTACCACGCGGGCATGATCGGCGCCCAGATGATCGAGGAGCTGGCCCGCATCCCCGCCGACGCCGAGCCCGCCTCGGAGTTCCGCTACCGCAACGCGGTCGTCGACCCCGACACCCTCTACGTCGCGGTCTCCCAGTCCGGCGAGACCTACGACGTGCTGGCCGCCGTGCAGGAGCTGAAGCGCAAGGGCGCCCGCGTCCTGGGCGTGGTGAACGTGGTCGGCTCGGCGATCGCCCGTGAGGCGGACGGCGGCATCTACGTGCACGCCGGGCCCGAGGTCTGCGTCGTCTCCACCAAGTGCTTCACCAACACCACGGTCGCCTTCGCCCTGCTCGCCCTGCACCTGGGCCGCACCCGCGACCTGTCGGTCCGTGACGGCAAGCGCATCATCGAGGGCCTGCGCAAGCTGCCCGCGCAGATCGCCGAGATCATGGAGCAGGAGGAGGACGTCAAGAAGCTGGCCCAGCAGTTCGCCGAGGCCCGCTCGATGCTCTTCATCGGCCGTGTCCGGGGTTACCCGGTGGCCCGCGAGGCCTCCCTGAAGCTCAAGGAGGTCTCCTACATCCACGCCGAGGCCTACCCCGCCTCCGAGCTCAAGCACGGCCCGCTCGCCCTGATCGAGCCGGCCCTGCCCACGGTCGCGATCGTCCCCGACGACGACCTGCTGGAGAAGAACCGCGCCGCCATGGAGGAGATCAAGGCCCGCAGCGGCAAGATCCTCGCGGTCGCCCACCAGCACCAGGAGAAGGCCGACGAGACGATCGTCGTCCCGAAGAACGAGGACGAGCTGGACCCGATCCTGATGGGCATCCCGCTCCAGCTCCTCGCGTACCACACGGCCCTCGCCCTGGGCAGGGACATCGACAAGCCGAGGAACCTGGCCAAGTCGGTGACGGTGGAGTAAGTGACCCCGCTTTCAGGGGCGCGGGGAACTGCGCGGGCAACCACAACGCACCCGCACAGGCCGACAAACGAAAACGGACCCCCACGTGCTGCCACCACGCACGGGGGGTCCGTTTCATCGCCGGGAAGCCGCCCAACTTCCCGGCCGGCGCGGCTGACCGATGGCCGTCACACCCCGGCCCGCAGCGCGTCGCGGACTCACGAGCCCGTCGTTGCCGGCGAAACTCGCGATCGCCATGAGCACCAGGGCGACGAAGAGGGCGACTCCGCCCACGTACTGGGCGATTGACGTGGCGTCAGCGGCGGACACGCCGTCGACCACGGCGGTGTTGCCCAGCCCGAAGGCCAACAGGGTGATGCCCAGGGCGAGTCGACCGGCCACGGTCGTGATTCCGCTTCCCCCGGAGACGTCTTCGTCCACGGCGGGCTCCCTTCGTGCAGGTGCAGTGGTGCGGTGTCCCGTATATGCCCTTCACAAGGGCACGAACACCTCTACGCGCGAGTAGATTCACGCGGCACCAAGGGAGTTGGAGCTCAGGGGATGACGATGACGGGCCGCTGCGCCCGCTTGGCGAGACGGCCGGCGACGGAGCCGAAGATCCGCCCGACGATGCCGTGGGTCGAGCCGACGACGATCGCGTCGGCCTCGTACTCCCGCCCGACCTCTTCGAGTTCGTGGCAGATGTCGCCGCCGCGCTCGACCAGGATCCAGGGCACCTCGGCGAGGTAGTCCGCACAGGCCAGTTCCAGACCGAGCACCTCGGTGCGGTGGTCCGGCACGTCCACGAAGACGGGCGGCTCGCAGCCGGCCCACACCGTGGTCGGCAGCCGGTTGGCGACGTGGACGATGATCAGGCCCGACCCGGAGCGATGGGCCATGCCGATCGCGTACGCCAGGGCGCGCTCACTGGAGGTGGAGCCGTCGAAGCCGACGACGACCCCGTGCTTGAAGGCGGGATCGCAGGAATGGCGTGGCTCTTCCGCCGCCAGGGGCTCGGCCGCCGTGGGATCGGCGACGGGCCGCTTGCGGTCCGCGTGTTCGAAGAATTCGTGACCGGCCATGGCTGTCTCGGCGTTGTGATCCTTTAATGGGTGGGACAACGTGTGCGGCGGAGCTGTGTCCGGGAATGGTCTTCCCAACCCCATACCCCCCAGGGTACGGCGGCACGCCTCCTTAGCCCAGATCCCGCCCGCCGTGCGTGCGGGTTCCAGGGAGCATGCACGAGGCGACGCCCGTAACGCAATGGTTGCTGCGCTGTACAGGCGGTTTGCACAGGATTCACTTACCCGTGGGGTGATCGGGCCGCACAGTGACCGACACCCCGGCCGCGCGTTGAACCCCGTGAGCCACACCACAGGGAGCACGCCATGTCCGGACCCCGACCCGCCTCCGAGGCGGGCCGCGCGACCCCGCCCCCGCGGGACACCGCGACGGAGGTGGTCCGCTGGGCGGTCTTCAGCTGCCTGCTCGTCCCGGTCGTACTCCTCGCCTACGGCACCTCGCTCGCCGGCGCCGCCGGCACGGCCCTCGGACTCGCCGCCGTCACGGGCGCCTGCCGGGTCCTGCTGCGTCAGTCCGAGCGCGGCGCGGCCCGGCTGGCCGCCGAGGACCGGGCGCCCCACCGGGGCCGGCGCCACCGCACCGGGACGGGGTCGCACCGGGGTGGACGGCACACTGGAGGAGATACACCGGTCGGTTGACCGGTTTCCGCGCACGCGCACGTTGGTTTTCAGCCAACTTCCGGCACCCGGGCATCCCCCTGCCGAAACACCCCCCGACCCTCGTTCGACCTGCACGGAAAGGGCCTCAGGGGCCCTGCGCACCCTACGTGGATTGGCCACCGCCACAAGGCGCACTTCCCTGCACGCCCCACGAGTGCAACGCTTCGTGATCGAATGCTTCACGCCAAGTTGCCAAGTCGACAATGTGCCGAGTGCCGAACCGGCCACTTCGGCACGACGGGACACAGTAGATTCGATCTTGACTGTCTACGGCGGGGGACTCGTGCAGGACCGAGGGGAAACGTGCAGGAGCGACACAACCGAGGAGCCGCGACCACCGAGGGGGGCTTAGCAGTATGAGCCACGACTCCACTGCCGCGCCGGAAGCCGCGGCCCGGAAACTCTCCGGGCGACGCCGCAAGGAGATCGTCGCGGTGCTGCTGTTCAGCGGCGGCCCCATCTTCGAGAGTTCCATACCGTTGTCGGTGTTCGGGATCGACCGCCAGGACGCCGGCGTGCCACGCTACCGACTGCTGGTGTGCGGCGGTGAGGACGGCCCGCTGCGGACCACAGGGGGCCTGGAACTCACCGCACCGCATGGCCTGGAAGCGATCTCGCGCGCGGGCACGGTCGTCGTGCCGGCCTGGCGCTCGATCACTTCACCGCCACCGGACGAGGCGCTCGACGCGCTGCGCCGCGCCCACGAGGAGGGCGCCCGCATCGTCGGGCTGTGCACCGGCGCCTTCGTCCTCGCGGCGGCGGGCCTGCTGGACGGCCGTCCCGCGACGACCCACTGGATGTACGCGCCGACGCTGGCCAAGCGCTATCCGTCGGTGCACGTCGATCCACGGGAACTCTTCGTGGACGACGGCGACGTGCTCACGTCGGCGGGCACGGCGGCCGGAATCGATCTCTGTCTCCACATCGTGCGGACGGACCACGGCAACGAGGCGGCAGGGGCCCTGGCCCGCCGTCTGGTGGTCCCGCCGCGCCGGTCCGGCGGGCAGGAGCGCTACCTCGACAGGTCTTTACCCGAGGAGATCGGCGCCGACCCGCTCGCCGAGGTCGTCGCCTGGGCGCTGGAGCACCTCCACGAACAGTTCGACGTGGAGACGCTGGCGGCACGCGCGTACATGAGCAGGCGTACGTTCGACCGCCGCTTCCGCTCGCTGACCGGGAGCGCGCCGCTGCAGTGGCTGATCACGCAGCGCGTGCTCCAGGCGCAGCGCCTGCTGGAGACGTCGGACTACTCGGTGGACGAGGTGGCGGGCCGCTGCGGCTTCCGCTCCCCGGTGGCCCTGCGCGGCCACTTCCGCCGCCAGCTGGGCTCGTCCCCGGCGGCGTACCGGGCGGCGTACCGCGCCCGGCGCCCGCAGGGCGAGCGGCCCCAGGACACCGAGGCCGCCCCCGGCGGCTCCGGATCCGGCATGCAGGGCCACCCGGGGCACGGCGGGCACGGCGGCCAGCCGCCGGCCACGCTGCACCCGGAGCACGCGGTCCCGCTCCAGTCCCGCCGCACGGCGGCCGCGAGCGCGGTCGGCGCGTCCCCGGCCCTGTCGGCCAGCCTGCCGGGCCAGCGCAGCGCGACGTGAACGCGTGACGGGGCCCGCGAGGAGCACACCTCCTCGCGGGCCCCGCGCCGTTCCCGCGCGAGCTCCGCGCCGTCGCGGGCGGATCCGACGACGGCGGCGCACCTCTGCCGCCGCACACCCGCCGGGCCGGGAGAGGCCGGCCCCGCCACAGCGTCCCCACGGTCCCCACAGCCCCCGCCCGTCATTCCCCGCACGGCCGGCTCAGCCCGGGCCGGGGCGCCGTAAGGTGAGGGACATGAACGATCGCATGGTGTGGATCGACTGCGAGATGACCGGCCTCTCGCTGTCGGACGACGCGCTCATCGAGGTGGCCGCCCTCGTCACCGACTCCGAGCTGAACGTGCTCGGCGACGGTGTGGACATCGTCATCCGGCCGCCGGAGCGGGCGCTGGAGACGATGCCGGAGGTGGTGCGTCAGATGCACACCGCGTCCGGACTGCTCGACGAGCTGCCGAACGGCACGACGCTGAAGGACGCCGAGGAGCAGGTCCTGGCGTACGTGAGGGAGTTCGTCAAGGAGCCGGGCAAGGCCCCGCTGTGCGGCAACTCCGTCGGCACCGACCGCGGCTTCCTGCTGCGCGACATGCCGACGCTGGAGGACTACCTCCACTACCGGATCGTCGACGTGTCGTCGATCAAGGAGCTGGCCCGCCGCTGGTACCCGCGGGCGTACTTCAACAGTCCGCAGAAGAACGGCAACCACCGCGCGCTCGCCGACATCCGCGAGTCCATCGCCGAGCTGCGCTACTACCGCGAGGCCGTCTTCGTCCCGCAGCCCGGCCCCGACTCCGACACCGCGAAGACGATCGCGGCGAAGCACGTCCTGCCTGCTCAGTAGGTACGAACGGGGCCCGTCGGGGGCCGCCCGGAAAGCCGGGCGCGAGCACCCCTTCGGACCCTGTACACTTTTTCTCGGCCGGTCGGGGAACACACTGATCCCCACGCCGGTCATGGTGGGTGTAGCTCAGCTGGTAGAGCACCTGGTTGTGGTCCAGGATGCCGCGGGTTCGAGTCCCGTCACTCACCCTGATGCCGAAGGGGCTGACCCGGGAAACCGGGTCAGCCCCTTCGGCGTGTGCGCACGGCGTCGACTCCCCCGGGCGGGGGCGCCGTTGGCGAGCCCACCGGCGACGGGCCGGCGTCACGACGACGCGCGCGGCACCAGCTCCGTGGCCAGGACCAGCTGCCGGCGCTCCAGCCCCCGGGACGCGAGCGGGCGGCGGTCGGCGATCTCCGTGAGCAGCAGGTCGATCATCCGGCGGCCCATCTCCTCGATGGGCTGGCGCACGCTCGTCAGCGGCGGGTCCAGGTGACGCGCTATGGCCGAGTCGTCGTAGCCGACCAGCGCCACGTCGTCGGGGATGCGGCGCCCCGCCTCGCGCAGCGCCTGGCGCGCTCCGGCCGCGGTGACGTCCGAGGCCGCGAACACCGCGTCCACGTCCGGCCGGCGCTCCAGCAGCGCCGCCATCGCGCGGCGGCCGCCCTCCTCCGTGAAGTCGCCCCCCTCGATCAGCGTCTCGTCCACCGGGTGCCCCGCGTCGCTGAGCGCCGCGCGGTAGCCGTCGACACGGCGCTGGGCACCGTAGACGTCCCGGCGGCCGGTGATGTGGGCTATCCGGCTCCGGCCGCGGGACAGCAGGTGCTCGACGGCCTGGCGGGCGCCCCCGTAGTTGTCCGAGTCGACCGACGGCAGGCTCTCCGCCGCCGAGCGCGGGCCGCTGATGACCGCGGGGATCTCCAGCTGCGCCAGCAGGTCGGGCAGCGGATCGTCCGCGTGCACCGAGACCAGCAGGACGCCGTCCACCCGGTGGGCCGCCAGGTACTGCGCGAGCCGCTGCCGCTCCCGGTCGCTGCCCGCGAAGATCAGCAGCAGCTGCATCTCCGTCTCGGACAGCTCCGCTCCGACGCCCTTGAGCATGTCGGAGAAGTACGGCTCGGCGAAGAACCGGGTCTCCGGCTCGGGCACGACCAGCGCGATCGCGTCCGTGCGGTTGGCGGCCAGGGCGCGCGCCGCGGTGTTGGGCACGTAGCCGAGCTCCGCCACCGCCGCCTCGACGGCCGCGCGCGTGGCGTCGCTGACCCGGGGCGAGCCGTTGATCACCCGGGAGACCGTGCCGCGGCCGACACCGGCGCGCGCCGCCACCTCTTCGAGGGTGGGCCGGCCACCGCTTCGGCCCCGCGCTCCGTGGCTTGCCATGGGCTCCGCCTTCCCGTACAGACCCGCACTCTGCGGCTGGCCTGGAATTTAACAGGCTCGTCAGCTCCGGTGACCCGTACCGGCGGCTTGCCGCCCCGGGCCTTCCGCTTCCGGCCCGCACACCGGTGCCGCCGACACCCCGACTGGCTGGATACTGCCGACCGGGCATCCAAACGGCCCCCGACCCGGTCCAGTTAACGTCCCGATAACTGAACGCATCTCTCCCTGTCCGGTCCCTTGACACCCCCGCTCCGACCCGCGAACCTTCAACACATCACTGGTGGGAGCGCTCCCACAGTACCTGACACATACACAACCCGCACGTTCCCCGCCCGAGCCGCAGCGAGTAAAAACGGGTCCAACAATGCAGTTGGCCGGGGGGTCGGCACGTCAGGGCAACAGGAGGACGACATGCGAGCACGCATCCGAACCGCCCGCAAGGCGATGGCCGTCGCGGCCGTCGCGTCGCTGGGCGCCGGGCTGCTGGCCGGCTGTGCCGACGACGGTGGAGACGACAGCTCCGGCTCGTCGTCCGGCGGCAAGGGCAAGACCACGATCACCCTCGGGCTCTTCGGCACCATGGGCTTCAAGGAAGCCGGCCTCTACGCCGAGTACGAGAAGCTCAACCCGAAGATCAAGATCGCCGAGAACGTCGTCGAGCGCAACGAGAACTACTACCCGGCGCTGCTGAACCACCTGACCACCAACAGCGGCCTGCAGGACGTCCAGGCCGTCGAGGTCGGCAACATCGCCGAGATCGTCAACACCCAGGCCGCCAAGCTGGAGGACCTGTCCAAGGTCTCGGGCGTGAACAAGGCCGACTGGCTGGACTGGAAGTGGCAGCAGGCCACCACCAAGGACGGCCAGACGATCGGCCTCGGCACCGACATCGGCCCGATGGCGATCTGCTACCGCAAGGACCTCTTCGAGAAGGCCGGTCTGCCCAGCGAGCGTGCCGAGGTCGGCAAGCTGTGGGCGGGCGACTGGAACAAGTTCGTCGACGTCGGCGAGCGGTACAAGAAGAACGGTCCCGAGGGCACCACCTTCATGGACTCCCCCGGCGGCCTGATCAACGCGATCCTCAGCAGTGAGAAGGAGAAGTTCTACGACGCCTCCGGCAAGGTCGTCTACAAGACCAACCCGGCCGTCAAGGACGCCTTCGACCTGACCGCCGAGGCCGCCGAGAAGGGCCTGGTCGGCGCGCAGACGCAGTTCCAGCCCGCCTGGGACCAGACGATCGCGAACAACAAGTTCGCCGCGATGGCGTGCCCGCCGTGGATGCTCGGCTACATCAAGGGCAAGTCGCAGCCCGACGCCAAGGGCAAGTGGGACGTGGCCGTGGCGCCCAAGTCCGGCAACTGGGGCGGCTCCTTCCTCTCCGTGCCCAAGAACGGCAAGAACGTCGAAGAGGCCAAGAAGCTGGTCGCCTGGCTGACCGCGCCCGAGCAGCAGGCGAAGCTGTTCAAGGTGCAGGGCAGCTTCCCGAGCGCGCAGGCCGCCTTCGACAGCCCCGAGGTCACGGGCGCCAAGAACGACATGACCGGCGACGCCCCCATCGGTGAGATCTTCGCCGAGGCCGCGAAGCAGATCCCGGTCCAGGTGATCGGCCCGAAGGACCAGATCATCCAGCAGGGTCTGACGGACAACGGCGTCATCCTCGTCACGAAGGGCAAGTCCGCGAAGGAGGCCTGGGAGACGGCGACGAAGACCATCGACAACAACCTGGACCAGTGACCCGCATGGCCACCCGTCACGACACCGCCGCGCCCCCCGCCAAGGAGGGGGGCGCGGCCCCGGGCCGCCCGCCGGCCGCCCCCGTCTCCGAGCAGGAGCGGCGTCACCGGGCCAAGCTCTCCCGCCGCTGGCAGCGGGACGTGCGCTGGAGCCCGTACGCCTTCGTCTCGCCGTTCTTCCTGCTGTTCGTGGCCTTCGGCCTGTTCCCGCTGATCTACACGGGATGGGCCTCGCTGCACCAGGTGGAGCTGACCGCGCCCACCGACATGAACTGGGTGGGGCTGCGCAACTACACCCGCATCTTCGACGACGAGTTCTTCTGGAACGCGGCGAAGAACACCCTGACCATCGGCATCATCTCCACGGTCCCGCAGTTGCTGATGGCGATGGGCATCGCCCACATCCTCAACTACAAGCTGCGCGCCTCGACCTTCTACCGGGTCGCGATGCTCGCCCCGTACGCCACCTCGATCGCCGCCGCCTCCCTGGTGTTCGTGCTGCTCTTCGGGCGTGACTACGGGATGATCAACTGGGCGCTGGACTTCGTCGGGATCGACCCGGTCGACTGGCAGGGCGACAAGTGGCCCTCGCAGATCGCCGTCTCGACGATCATCATCTGGCGGTGGACCGGCTACAACGCGCTGATCTACCTGGCCGCGATGCAGGCGATCCCGCAGGACCTGTACGAGTCGGCCGCGCTGGACGGGGCGAGCCGCTGGCAGCAGTTCCTGCACGTGACGCTGCCGTCGCTGCGTCCGACGATCCTGTTCACGGCCGTGGTGTCGACGATCGGCGCGAGCCAGGTCTTCGGCGAGCCGCTGCTGTTCGACGCCAACAAGGGCGCCTCCGGCGGCGCGGAGCACCAGTTCCAGACGCTCGGCCTGTACCTGTACGAGCAGGGCTGGGTGAACCAGCACCTGGGCCGTGCCTCGGCGATCGCCTGGACGATGTTCCTGATCCTGATCGTCATCGGCATCGTCAACTACGTCATCTCGCGCCGGCTGCGCGCCAGTAGTTAAGGAGTAGTGGCCGTGACGACGACTGTGACGCCCCCCGAGACCACACCCGCCCGGCAGACCAGGCGTTCGCGCCTGCCGAAGTCGGCGCGGGCCGGCGGGACCCTGCACGGCGGTCCGATCGCGTACGCGATCCTGATCCTGTTCACGATCGTGTCGCTGTTCCCGCTGGTGTGGACCGCGATCGCCGCCTCCCGTGACAACCAGCGCCTGGCGCAGACCCCGCCGCCGTTCTGGTTCGGCTCCAACCTGTTCAAGAATCTGGAGATCGCCTGGACGGACGCCAACCTGGGCGAGGCGTTCCTCAACACCACGATCGTGGCCGGAATCTCGGCGCTCACCATCGTCGTGCTGTCGACGATCGCCGGATTCGCCTTCGCCAAGCTGCGCTTCAAGGGCCGCAACGCGCTGATGCTGATCGTCATCGGCACGATGATGGTGCCGCCGCAGCTGAGTGTGATCCCGCTGTACATGATGGTCGCCAAGCTGGACTGGACCGACCAGCTCCAGGCGGTGATCTTCCCGTCGCTGGTGAGCGCGTTCGGCGTGTTCTTCATGCGGCAGTACCTGCTCCAGGCGCTGCCGGACGAGATCATCGAGGCCGCCCGGGTGGACGGCGCGAGCAGCTGGCGGGTGGTGTGGCACGTGGTGTTCCCCGCCGCCCGGCCCGCGATGGCCGTGCTCGGCATGCTGATGTTCGTGCAGACCTGGAACGACTTCCTGTGGCCGTTCCTGGTGCTCACCCAGACCGGCAACCCGACCGTGCAGGTCGCCGTGGCCGGACTCGGCCGCGGGTACACGCCCGACCAGTCCCTGATCATGGCGGGCGCGCTGCTGGGCACGCTGCCGCTGCTGCTGGTCTTCGCGATCTTCGGCAAGCAGATCGTGGGCGGCATCATGCAGGGCGCCGTCAAGGGCTGACGCCCGTTCTGCAGGGGCCGGGCCGACGCCGCTCCGGCCCCTCCTCTCCTCTTCCCCTCCTCTTCCCTCCCCCTCCACCAACGGTCTCCACGACCTCATTGGGAGCGCTTCCATGCCTGACTCCGAGAACCCGGCCACCCCGGTGACCTTCCCTCCCGCCTTCCTCTGGGGCGCGGCCACCTCCGCGTACCAGATCGAGGGCGCGGTGCGGGAGGACGGCCGTACGCCGTCGATCTGGGACACCTTCAGCCATACGCCGGGCAAGACGGCCGGCGGCGACCACGGTGACATCGCTGTCGACCACTACCACCGCTACCGCGAGGACGTGGCGCTGATGGCGGAGCTGGGCCTGGGCGCCTACCGCTTCTCCGTCTCGTGGTCGCGGGTGCAGCCGACCGGGCGGGGCCCGGCCGTGCAGAAGGGCCTGGACTTCTACCGCCGCCTGGTGGACGAGCTGCTGTCCAAGGGCATCAAGCCGGCCGTCACCCTCTACCACTGGGACCTGCCGCAGGAGCTGGAGGACGCGGGCGGCTGGCCGGAGCGCGACACGGCGTACCGGTTCGCGGAGTACGCGCAGATCGTCGGCGAGGCGCTGGGCGACCGGGTGGAGCAGTGGATCACGCTCAACGAGCCGTGGTGCAGCGCGTTCCTGGGCTACGCCTCCGGCGTCCACGCGCCGGGCCGTACGGATCCGGCGGCGTCGCTGCGTGCCGCGCACCACCTGAACCTGGCGCACGGGCTGGGCGCCTCCGCGCTGCGGTCGGCGATGCCGGCCCGCAACTCGGTGGCCATCAGCCTCAACTCCTCGGTGGTGCGCCCGCTCTCGCAGGACCCGGCGGACCTGGCCGCGGCCCGCCGCATCGACGACCTGGCCAACGGCGTCTTCCACGGGCCGATCCTGCACGGCGCCTACCCGGAGTCGCTGTACGTGGCGACGGCCGGCCTCACCGACTGGGACTACGTCCTGGACGGCGACCTGACGCTGATCCACCAGCCGCTGGACGCGCTGGGCCTCAACTACTACACGCCCGCCCTGGTGTCGGCGGCGGACGCGTCGGCGAAGGCACCGCGGGCCGACGGGCACGGGTCGAGCGAGCACTCGCCGTGGCCGGCCGCGGACGACGTCGCCTTCCACCAGACGCCCGGCGACCGGACCGAGATGGGCTGGACGATCGACCCGACCGGCCTGCACGAGCTGATCATGCGCTACACCCGGGAGGCGCCGGGCCTGCCGCTGTACATCACCGAGAACGGCGCGGCCTACGACGACAAGATCGACTCCGACGGCCGGGTGCACGACCCGGAGCGGGTCGCCTACCTCCACGGCCACCTGTCGGCGGTCCGCCGCGCGATCTCCGACGGCGCGGACGTCCGGGGCTACTTCCTGTGGTCCCTGATGGACAACTTCGAGTGGGCGTACGGCTACGGCAAGCGCTTCGGCGCGGTGTACGTGGACTACGCGACGCTGGAGCGCACGCCGAAGACCAGCGCCCTCTGGTACGCGCAGGCGGCGCGGACGGGGACGCTGCCGGCGGTCGACGCGGTCTGACCGGGGACGGGGCGCGGGGCGCGGCACGATCAGGGTGGTGCCGCGCCCCGGTCACGCCTCGGCCCTTGCCGGCGCCGGGAGGGACGAGCCGTCGCCCGACCGGCGCCGCGTCACCGCTCCTTGCGCCGAGTGTCACCGCGCGCCGGTGTCATAGCGTGACCGGCCCGGGGCCAGTGCCTCGGGTAGGCCTGGAGCGGTGCCTCAAGCCGGCCCGGGGGCGGTGCCCCAGGCCGGACGGGGGCCAGTGCCTCGGGTCGGCCAGGAGCGGTGCCTCGGGTCAGCCCGGGGCCGCGCCTCAGGCCGGCCCGGGGCAGAAGCCTCAGGTCGGTCCGGAGGCGGCGGCCGTCCTGCCGCGCCGCCGGCGCCGGAGCTGCCGGTGCCCGCCGCCGGACGGGGCCCGCCCGTCCAGCTGGATCCAGATGCGCACCTCGGTCCCGCCGAGCACCGACGAGCCGATGCGCACGTCCCCGCCGGTGGACTCCGCGAGCCGGCGCACGATGTCCAGGCCGAGCCCGGTCGAGCCGTCGCTGCCGGAGCCGCGCCCGCGCGCCATGGCGGTCTCGGGGTCCGGTATGCCGGGTCCCGCGTCCGAGACGAGCACGATCACCGCGTCCTCGGCGTTGTGCACGTCGACCGCGAAGGCGGTGCCCTCCGGGGTGTGCCGGAAGACGTTGCCGAGCAGCGCGTCGAGCGCGGCGGCCAGGTCGGCCCGGGCCACGGGGATACGCACCGGCCGGTCCGCCCCGGCCACCCGCCACTTGCGGCCCTCGTCCTCGGCGAGCGCGGACCAGAACGCCATCCGCTCGCGCACCACCTCGGCCGCGTCGCACCCGGCGCCCGGCCCGGCCGCGGCCGTCTGCGGCTTGGCCTCCCGGGCCGTACGGATGATGGTGTCCACCTCGCGCTCCAGCTGCTCGACCGCCGTCCGGGTCTGCTCCGCCGCCGGCCCCTCGCCGAGCGAGGCGGTGTTGAGCCGCAGCACGGTCAGGGGCGTGCGCAGCCGGTGGGACAGGTCGGCCGCCAGCTCCCGCTCGTTGGCGAGGAGTTGCACGACCTGGTCGGCCATGGAGTTGAACGCGACCGCCGCCAGCCGCAGTTCGCTCGGGCCCTCCTCCGGGACACGGGCGCCGAGCTTGCCCTCGCCCAGTTCCCGTGCCCCCTCTACCAGGCGCCGGGCGGGCAGGACCATGCGCACGCCGAGGCGGTCGGCGACGGCGACGGAGCCGAGGACCAGCGCGACCCCGACCGCGGCGAGCACCGCCCAGGCCGTGGCCACGCCGTTGGTGACCTCCGACTCCGGCACGTACACCTCGACCACCGCGATCTCGCCGGTGCTGAGCGCGACCGGCTGGAGCAGCGTGGAGCCGCCGGGGACGCCGGTGGTGGAGGCGCGGCCCAGTCTCCGCACGGCCACGATGTCCCGGTCGGCGGCGCGCTGCCGCCCGAGTTCGAGGGCGCGCTGGCCGTCGCCCGCGGGGATGTGCACGGCCATGCCCGCGTCGGAGCCGGCCGAGGCGACGACCCGCTCCAGCTGGTCGCGGTCGGTGGTGATGGACAGGGCGGGGGCCACGGCCGCCGCCTCCCGCTCGGCGTTGGAGAAGGCGCGGTCCCGGGCCATCTCGCGGATGACGAGCCCGAGCGGCACCGCGAACGCGAGCACGACCATCGTCGTCACGGCCAGCGACACCTTGACCAGGGCCCACCTCATCGCGGCGCCTCCGCCCCCGGCGGTTCGAGCTTCACGCCGACGCCCCGGAGGGTGTGCAGATAGCGGGGGTTGGCGGCCGTCTCGCCCAGTTTCCGCCTGAGCCAGGACAGATGGACGTCGATGGTCTGGTCGTCGCCGTAGGACTGCTGCCAGACCTCGGCGAGCAGTTCCTTGCGCGGGACGACGACCCCGGGGCGGCGGGCCAGGAAGGCGAGCAGGTCGAACTCGCGGCGGGTGAGGTCGAGACGGGCGCCGTCCAGCTCGGCCTGGCGGCGCAGCGGGTCGACGGTCAGGCCGCCGACCCGCAGGACGGGGGACGGCTGCGCGGTTCCGGCGCCGGAGCGGGCGCGGCGCAGCACGGCGGCCATGCGGGCCGAGAGGTGTTCGACCGAGAAGGGCTTGGTGAGGTAGTCGTCCGCGCCCGCGTTCAGCAGCCGGACGATCTCCGCCTCGTCGTCCCGGGCGGTGGCGATGATCACCGGTACGTCCGTGATGCCGCGCAGCATCTTCAGGGCCTCGGACCCGTCCAGATCGGGCAGTCCGAGATCCAGGATCACCACGTCGAAGCGGAAATGGGCGACCTCGCGCAGCGCTTCCAGCGCCGTCCCGACACTGCGCACGGTGTGCGAGGCGTCGGTCAGATGCCGGATGAGCGCCGAGCGTACGAACGGGTCGTCCTCGACCACGAGCACACTTGCCATGCGCCGCACCGTACGCCATCGCGATCAGCCGGGTGCGGGCCTGTGGACAACTCCCGATGCGGGGACGGCGGAGCCACCCGTGCAGGCCGGCCTGTGGACAACGCGTGGGACTCGTGAGGCAGGATGGCCCGCGATGCGCAGAGGACTCGTTCACGTACTGGCCTGGCTGCTCGCCACGGGCGCGGCGGTCACGCTGTCGTGGTGGGGTGTCCACACGGTGATGGCGGGCACGGCCTACGACCCGCCGCGCGCGCTGCCCATCAAGGCCGTCGAGGCGACGGCACAGCAGCCGGAGCCGCCGGCCGCACCGCGGGAACGGACACCGCAGCCGAAGCGGACGCCTTCCAGCGCACCGCCCACGACGGCGAAGCCGAGCCCCTCCCCCAGCCGGGCCCCCAGCCCCTCCCCCTCGCCGACCGCCACCGCGACCGCGACCGCCACCGGCCGGGTCAAGAGCTACGACACCGACGGCGGCCGGGCGGTGTTCGACCTCGGGACGGCCTCCGCCTCCCTCGTCTCGGCGACTCCGGGCGCGGGCTGGTCGATGCAGGTGTGGAAGACGGAGTCGTGGATCCGCGTGGAGTTCTCCCGGGGCGCTGACCGGGTGTCGGTCTTCTGCACCTGGCACGACGGCCCGCCGCGTGTGGAGATCGGGACCTACTGAGCGCCGTCCGGGTTCACCGGAACACCGAGGCCGGCGGGGCCGGGGACGCCACCGCCGCGAGGTCCGTCACGGGCACGGCCCCGCCGGTGAAGTCGGTGAGCGTCCTGCCGTGCTCGACCCGGCCGGGGTGCGGGTCGGAGGCGGCGCGGCGGGTCAGCTCCGCGACCGGCAGCGGCGCGTCGGAGGCGACCAGGACGGCGTTCCCGAAGCGTTTGCCGCGCAGCACCGTCGGGTCCGCGACCAGCGCGAGCTGCTCGAACCGGGCGGCGGTGGTGGCGATCTGGCCGCGCAGGTGGGTCAGCGGCGGCCCGTCGGCGAGGTTGGCGGCGTGCACCCCGCCCGGCTTGAGGACCCTGCGGACGTCGTCGAGGAACTCGGTGGACGTCAGGTGGGCCGGGGTCCGGGCGCCGCTGAACACATCGGTGACGACCAGGTCGGCCCAGCCGTCCGGCACCTTGGCGAGTCCCTCGCGGGCGTCCGTGGAGCGCACCCGGATGCGCGCGTTCGGGTCCAGCGGGAGCTCGCGGCGGACCAGTTGGACGAGGGCCGCGTCACGCTCGACGACCTGCTGGGTGGAGCGGGGGCGGGTGGCGGCGACGTAGCGGGCGAGGGTGAGCGCGCCTCCTCCGAGGTGCACGGCGTGCACCGGCCGGCCCGGCGGGGCGACGAGGTCGATGACGTGCCCGAGACGGCGCTGGTACTCGAAGGACAGGTAGGCCGGGTCGTCCAGGTCGACGTGCGACTGCGGGGCTCCGTCGATCACCAGGGTCCAGGCGCGGGCCCGGTCGCGGTCGGGGATCAACTCGGCGAGCCCGCCGTCGACCCGCTCGACCACGGGCTCCGCGTCGGCCTGCCGCCGCCGACCGCTCCTGGACTTTCCCATGCGGCCATTATCGGGCGTCCCGACAAGCACCACGTACGCCTCCGGCCCGGACAGCGACTGCGGCACCGCGCACGCGTGCCGAGTCCCGTTGCGGTCGCACGCACGCGCCGGCCGGGTCCGGGCTGCGGTCCCGCGCACGCGCCGGCCGGGTCCCGGCTGCGGTCCTGCGCACGCCTGCGGGGTCCCGGTTGCGGTCCCGCGCACGCCGACCGAATCCCGGCTGCGGTCACGCACACGCCTGCGGGGCCCCGGTCCGATCATGCGCACGCCTGCCGGATCCCGACTCCGGTCTCGCGCACACCCGCAGGGTCCCGGCTGCGGTCACGCACACGCCTGCCGGATCCCGGTCCGGTCCCGCGCACGCCTGCGGGGTCCCGATCGGTCGCGCACGCGTGCCGAGTCCCGTTGCGGTCGCACGCACGCGCCGGCCGGGTCCGAGCTGCGGTCCCGCACACGCGCCGGCCGGGTCCCGGCTGCAGTCACGCACACACCGGCCGGATCCCGGTTCCGGTCGCGCACACGCCTGCCGGACCCCGACTCCGGTCCCGCGCACACCCGCAGGGTCCCGGCTGCGGTCCCGCACACGCCTGCGGGGTCCCGATCCGGTCGTGCGCACGCCTGCCGGATCCCGGCTCCGGTCCCGCGCACACCGGTGGCGCGGCGGCTGGGTTCCCGCGCCCGCGTGCCGAGCGGCGGCAGCCGTGCTCCCACTCGCCAGCCCGGCCGCAGGTGCGTTCCCGGCCGCAGCAGCGGCAGCGGCAGCGGGCCGCGCACGCCTGCCGGGCGGCAGCTGTGTCCCCGCCCGCCTGCCGGGCCACCGTCGTGATGCCCGCACCTGCGCCGGCAGCCCGGTTGCGTGCCGGCACACCCACGGGGAGCGGCAGCGGTCCCGTTCCCGTCTCCCGGGCAGCAGTGCCCGAGCGGAAGCCCTGCGCGAGTCCCCGGGCGTCCCAGGCACCCCGGGCACCCGGAGCCGGGCCGAGCGGCAGACGCCGCACCCGTCACCCTCCGGCCCGGCCGGACCTCACCGGCAGCTGTCGGCCGCCTCGATCGTCCGGGCGGCCTCGCCGAGGGCCTTGCGCAGGACGGCCGGGTCCGTCGCGAGGTCCGCGTCGCCCGGCGGCAGCAGCCAGTCCGAGCCCTCGACCGGGGGCTGGGGCGCGAGGATCATCCCGCGTCCGTCGGTGCCCGTGCAGGTGCTCCCCGGCACGTCCCAGGCCGCGGCCGTCCCGGGTGGGACGAGGAAGCCGAGTGTGCCGCCCCCGTCGTCGTGCAGTACGGGCCCCACCGCGTCGCCCGGCCCGCGCCGCAGGATGTCGACCGCCTCCAACCCCTGCCGTGCCGGCACCGTCACCACATCGCAGCAGGCCGCCTGCGTACCCGACGGCGTACGAGGATCGTTGATCCGGCTGGTCTCCATCCCGGCCTCCACCACGAGAACCCCTGCTTGGACGAGCGGTCGGGAGACGGGGGCTCCTCCCGGTCCACGGGGTTCAACGCGGCGGGCCGTCAACGGCTACGGCGGAAGTCAGCCGCAAAGGATGGCACTTCATGGCAGATCACGGATGAGATATCCGGTTTGTAGCCAAACTCAGCGTGAGGACTCCGACACAGCAGGTACGTTCTTGCTCGCCGGACTCGAGGCGGACGTTGCGGATGAAGCTGCCCAAGTCGCCCTGAATCCGGCATGGTTCGACGGTTCGCACGAGAGGACCCGGCCATGGCGTCGTCAGCGGTGACCTCGTCTCAACCCGACCGGCCGGCACGGCCGAATCTCGCCTTCCGGCGGCTGCGCGGACAGCGCTCACCGGCGGAGTTCGCCGCGGTGATCCGCCGGGCCGCCCTGGAGATCGGCGAGCAGGTCAGTTGTGACGCGCGCTACATCGGCCGGGTCGAGGCGGGTGAGATCCGCTGCCCCAACTACGCATACGAACGGGTGTTCTTGCACATGTTTCCGGGCCGCACACTCACCGACCTGGGGTTCGCGCCCCGCTCGTCGGTACGCGGACGCCGGGCGCGCGACACGGAGGACGCGCCCTGGCCGCGCACCACGAACCCGGCGGACGCCACGCGTGAGACCAGCGGAGCGTGCGAGCCGTATGAAACGCAGAACCCGTACGACCCGCACCACCCGCACGACACCTACGAGGAGAGCGACGTGCTACGTCGCGCATTCATGACCGGCGGCGGCGCCACGGTGGCCGCCGCCTCGCTGGGACCCGTCGGCATCGCCCGCGACGCCGCGGCGGCACAGCGCCCCGTGCGCCGCGCCGGGGCGAGCGACGCGGGTGCCCTGGAAGAAGCCGTGCGCCGGATCCGGCTGCTCGACGACCGGCACGGCGCCGACGGCCTCTACCGCCGCGCGGCCGCCCCGCTGCGCGCCGCCTACGCCCTGCTCGACGCCGGGGTGACCCGGCAGACGGCGGCGGACCGGCTCTACTCGGGCGCCGGCGAACTGGCCATCTCGGTGGGCTGGCTGGCCCACGACTCGGGGCGCTTCGACGACGCCCGCTCGCACTACGCCGAGGCCCTGGCGACCGCCCGGATGACCGGCGACCCGGGCCTGGAGGCGCACGCCTTCTGCAACACGGCGTTCCTCGCACGGGACGCGGGCCGCCCGCGCGAGGCGGTCCGGGCGGCCCAGGCCGCGCAGCGCGTCGCCCGGCCGATGGGGTCGGCCCGGCTGATGTCGCTGCTCGCGCTGCGCGAGGCGGGCGGCTGGGCCGGCCTCGCCGACCGCGTCGCGTGCGAACAGGCCCTGGCCCGGGCGCAGACCTTCTTCGAGCGGGGCCCCTCGGACGCCGACCCCGAGTGGATGAGCTTCTACGGCGAGGCCGAACTGGAGGGCCTGGAGGCGCAGTGCTGGTCCACGCTGGGCGACTGGCCCCGTGCGGCACGGCACGCGCGGCGGGCCGCCGAGCTGCAGGATCCGCACTTCACCCGGAACATCGCGCTGTACACGGCGGAGCTGGCGGACGACCTCGCGCGCGGCGGCCGGCCGGACGAGGCCGCGGTGGCGGGGATGCGGGTGCTGGACCTGCTGGAGGAGGTCCAGTCGTCCCGGATCCAGACGATGCTGGCGGCCACCGCGCGGGTGCTGCTGCCGCACCGCAGGGCTTCGGGGGTCTCGGCGTTCCTGGACCGGTACGCCTCCTTGCCCCGGACGCCCTGAGGCCGGTACGCCGCCCTGAGGCCGGTACGCGACGCCCTGGGGCCGTGCGCGACGCCCTGGGCCGGTACGCGACGGCCTAGGCCAGGTGACCGAGGTCGTTCCAGCTCTCGATCGCGGGCTCGCCGTAGGCCCAGCCCAGCACCGACAGGGACGTCGGGTTCAGCCGTATCCGTGCCGCGAAGTCGATCGGCAGGCCCAGCCAGCGCGCGCCGATGGAACGCAGGATGTGCCCGTGGGCGAAGACCAGGACGTCGCGGTCCTCGGCGCGGGCCCAGGCCACCACCTCGTCCGCCCGGGCCGTCATCCCGGCGAGGGTCTCGCCCCCGGGGACGCCGTCGCGCCAGATGAGCCAGCCGGGGCGGGCGGCCTGGATGTCCGCCGGGGTCAGGCCCTCGTACGCCCCGTAGTCCCACTCCAGCAGCGCGTCCCAGGTCTGTGCGCGGTCGCCGAAACCGGCCAGTTCGCACGTCTCACGCGCGCGTGCGAGCGGGCTGGTGCGCACCTCGGCCGCGGGCAGGCCGTCGTACGGCGCCCGGTGCAGGCGCTCCCCGAGCAGCTTCGCGCCACGCCTGCCCTCCTCCAGAAGGGGTACGTCTGTCCTGCCGGTGTGCTTGCCGGACAGGGACCACTCGGTCTGTCCGTGGCGGGCCAGCAGGATGCGCGGAGCCATGGGGAACCTTTCCGGAGGAAGAACGCAAGCGGAACTCCTCCATCATCGCGCACCGGGTCCGGGGGCAACCCGGGGGGCGATCTCTGCGTCTTTGAGGGCCGGAGGGCGCCCCCAGGGCGAGCCCGTACGCCGTAAAGTGGCACGACCGGACGGCCGGGCGCCGCGTGAGAAGAAGGGGGAGGGCATCGGATGCCGCACACCGAGACACCGGGCACCGAGGTGGATCCCGCTCCGCGGCTGCGCTGGTGGACCGAGCTGCCGCTGATCCTGCTGGTGTACGCGTGCTACTCGGCGGGCCGGCTCCTCGCGCGGGGTGACGTCTCCGGGGCGGTCGACCACGGTCTGGCGCTGCTGCGCTTCGAGAAGGCGCTGTACCTGAACTTCGAGCACCCGCTCAACCGCCTCTTCACGCGCGAACCCTGGATAGGCATACCCGCCGACTTCTGGTACGCGTCGCTGCACTACCTGGTGACCCCGGCCCTGCTGGTGTGGCTGTTCCGCTCCCGGGCCGTGCGCTACCGCGCCGCCCGCACCTGGCTGATGACGTCCACCCTCATCGGCCTGATCGGCTTCACGCTGATGCCGACCTGCCCGCCCCGGCTCCTCGACGCGAGCCACGGCTTCGTGGACACGATGGCCCAGTACAGCTCCTACGGCTGGTGGGGAGGCGCGGCGAGCGCACCGCGCGGCATGGGGGGCATGACCAACCAGTACGCGGCGATGCCGAGCCTGCACGTGGGCTGGGCCCTGTGGTGCGGTGTGATCCTGTGGCGCTTCGGCGGTACGCGCCTGACGAAGGCGGCCGGCGTCGCCTACCCCCTGATCACCACGATCGTCGTGATGGGCACCGCCAACCACTACTTCCTCGACGCGGTCGCGGGCGCGGCCGTCATGGGCGTCGGGCTGCTGCTGGCGCCGGTGGTGATGCGGACGGCCGACCGGGTCAGGGCACGGTTCGTGCCGCGCGTCGCACCCGTCCCGGCGGACACTTCCGCCGCGGGTTCCTCGATTGTCAGTGCCGGATGCCAGACTTCCGCGGGTGAGCGAATTCCACGGCAGCGCGAGTCCCGGTTCGGAGCAGGGGCCGAGCCGAGTGCCTCCCCCAAGGACGCGGGGGACGGCGCTCCGGCACCGGCTCGCTGAGCTGCGCGGCCCGGACGTCCCCGCGAAGGCACTGGACGCGCGGGCCCTGGCGGCCCTGGCCGCCAACCCCGGTTGCGCGCGGCGCGCGATCCTCGACGGCGCCGGGGTGAACAAGACGGCGCTGGCGAGCGCGCTGGGCGCGCCGTCCGCCTTCGGGCAGTCGCAGTTCGCGCTCACGCGGGGCAACGCGTTCGAGGCGAAGGTCAAGGCCGACGGCGGTGCGGAGCTGCTGCGGCTGGTGCACGCGAAGCTGGACCGCTCGGCCGAGCCGCCCACCGGCGCGCGCGTGCCCGACCTGACGGCGACCGGCCCCCAGGGACGCACGGCCCGTACGGCGCTGGAGCTGCGGGAGGCCGCCGCCCACCCCGGTGCGTGGACCCTGCTCGACCATCCGATGCTGGCCCTGGACGTCGCGGGCTCCCCGGCGTTCCTGGAGCCGGACGCGGTGGTGGTGCACCCGGACGGCAGCTGGACGGTGGTGGAGATCAAGTCCTTCCCGCTGCTGGACGGTTCGGCGGACCCGGCGAAGGTCGGGGCGGCGGCCCGGCAGGCGGCGGTGTACGTGCTGGCGCTGGAGGAGGTCGCGGCCCGGCTGGACCCGGCCCCGCGGGTGCGGAACCGGATCCTGCTGGTCTGCCCCCGGGACTTCTCGAACCTGCCGGCCGCGTCCGCCGTGGACGTCCGCAAGCAGCGCGCGGTGACGGCCCGCCAGCTGGCCCGGCTGACCCGCATCGAGGACATCGCCGACGCGCTGCCCGAGGGCACGTGCTTCTCGCCCGAGCTGCCGGCCGAGGAGCTGACGGCGGCCGTGGAGTCGGTCCCGGCGACCTACGCGCCCGAGTGCCTGTCCGCGTGCGAGCTGGCCTTCCACTGCCGGTCCCGGTCCCGTGAGCAGGGCGCGGTGACCTCGCTCGGCCGTTCGGCGCGCGCGGAGCTGGGCGGTCTGACGACCGTGGCGGACGTGCTGGCGGCGGCCCGCGGCGAGGCCGGGGACCCCGGTGATCCGGCGGTGGCGGCCCTGCGCCGCGCGGCGGCCCTGCGCGCCGAGGCCCTGGAGGCGGCGTGTCGCTGATCTCCACCCTGGCCCGTCTGGAAGCGGTCAGCACGGGCCGCGCCCAGCCCGCCGCCACCGTCCGGCACCGCCATCTGTCCGACCGCCCCCTGGTCTTCGTGCCGCTGGTCACCGCCGGTGAGGCCGGTGCCCCGCTCGGCGCGCTGGTCGGCACCGACCGGGACGCGCCGCGCCTGCTGGCCGTCCCGCAGCCCCGCGACCGCGATCTGAGGTTCGCGTTCCTGGCCGACCTGGCCGACGTGGTCCTGCCGTACGTCGACGCCTACGGCGAGGTCGTGGAGGCCGCCGAGCGCACCGAGACCGACCCGGAGACGGGCAAGCGGGTCAAGGTCGAGGTCGACCTGTGCGCGGACGCGCCGCAGCTCCTCGTGCCGAGCCGGGCGGGCATCGACCTGGTGCGGCTGCTCGGCCGGTCCACGCGCTTCCGGCGGACGGCCGAGCAGGACCCCGAGGCGCCCTACCCGGCGCCGCCGCGGGTGCCGCTGCTCGGGCGGTGGCTGACGCACTTCGGGGAGCGGGCCCGGGTGCCGGGCTCCTCCCTGCTGCTGGCGATGACGGACGTGCTCGGCCGGCACTGGGCGACCGGGCAGTCCACCCTGGAGGACCAGCACCTGGGGGCGCTGCTCGCCTGGATCGACCCGCCCGAGGGGGTCACGGGCGCCGAGGCGGCGCTGCGGGCCGAACTGGAGCGGGACGCCCAGGGGCAGCTGACGTGTCCCCCGGCCGGTCCGGCCACCGACCCGGCGTTCGACAACAAGCTCCTGGCCCCGGCCATCGAGCGCTACGACCGGGCCCGCACGGCGCTCGCCGCCGCCGAGGACGGCCTGGAGGCCGACGACCGGCTGGGCGCCGTGACCGCCGCCGAGCGGGAGATCCGGGACCTGGTGCTCAGCCGCACCCGGCCCACCTGGGACGCGGTCTGGCGGGGCCTGGACCTGCTGCGCGAGCTGCCCCCGGGGGCGCACGTCGAGGAGCGGTGGACGCGTGACCGCTGGTCGTTCACCGGCCACCGCGACCGGGTGCTGGCGGGTGAGCCGCCGCAGCCGCGCCGCGACGACGCGGTCACGGCGGCGAACAAGCTGGCCACCCGCGAGCGCGAACAGGCCCGGCTGGAGGCCCAGGAGGCCCTCGACGACCCGCTGGTGATGGCCGGCCGGCGGCTGTCCGGGGAGGCGTTCGCGGGCGAGGTCACCGACGTCGTGATGGCGTACAGCGACGGCAAGCGCCCCAGCCCCCGCCCCCTGGTCACGGTCCGCACGGACGACCGGCCGCATCTCGGGGAGCGCGCGAAGGTGTACCGGTCGCTGGGCGGGAAGCCGCAGTCGGCGGAGTTCGTCGCGGCCGAGGAGGACGGCGCGTACGTCGTGCTGCGGATCCTCGACAAGATGGGCCGTGGCAAGGAGCCCGAGCCGGGGTCGGTGCCGGACAAGGGCGACCGGGTCTGCTTCACGCTCTTCGAGCACGAGCAGCGGGGCGGGGCCAAGCTGCCCGACCCGGAGCAGACGCCGTGGACGCACGGCGGGCCGCCCGGCGAGGCGACCCTGGAGCCCGCGGACCCGGTGACCGAGGAGGATGTGCTGTGACCACGGTGTTCGACCCCTCGTCCGCCGCGGCCCAGGCCACCGACGCGATCCTGCACGACACGCTGCACGGCACCGCGCGCGGGGTCGTCGTGGACTCCCCGCCCGGCGCGGGCAAGTCGACCCTGGTGGTGCGCGCGGCCCTGGAACTGGCCGAGGCCGGTCACCCCCTGATGGTGGTCGCGCAGACCAACGCCCAGGTCGACGACCTCGTCCTGCGGCTCGCCGAGAAGAACCCCGAACTGCCCGTGGGACGGCTGCACAGCAGCGACGCCGACCCGTACGACAAGGCCCTCGACGGCCTGGACAACGTCCGCAAGTCGGCGAAGGCGGGCGACCTCGCGGGGCTGGCGGTGGTGATCTCCACGGCGGCGAAGTGGGCGCACGTGAAGACCGACGAGCCGTGGCGGCACGCGATCGTCGACGAGGCCTACCAGATGCGCTCGGACGCGCTGCTGGCGGTGGCCGGGCTGTTCGAGCGGGCGCTGTTCGTGGGCGACCCGGGGCAGCTGGACCCGTTCGCGATCGTCGGCAGCGAGCAGTGGGCGGGCCTCGCCTACGACCCGTCGGCCTCGGCGGTGACGACCCTGCTCGCGCACAACCCGGACCTGCCCCAGCACCGGCTGCCGGTGTCCTGGCGGCTCCCGGCCTCGGCGGCGCCCCTGGTGTCGGACGCCTTCTACCCGTACACGCCGTTCCGCAGCGGCACCGGCCACGGCGACCGTTCGCTGGCCTTCGCGGTGCCGTCGGACGGCTCGGGCCCCGACCGGGTGATCGACGAGGCGGCCGCCTCGGGCTGGGGCCTGCTGGAGCTGCCCGCCCGGCACACCCCGCGCACGGACCCGGAGGCGGTGCGGGCGGTGGCGGCGGTGGTGCGCCGGCTGCTGGACCGCGGCGGCGCCGCGACCTCGGAACGCTCACCGGACCCGGCCCCGCTCACGGCCGACCGGATCGCCGTGGGCACGGCGCACCGCGACCAGGCGGCCGCGGTGCGCGCGGCCCTGGCCGAGCTCGGCGTCACCGATGTGGTCGTGGACACCGCGAACCGGCTGCAGGGCCGCGAGTACGACGTCACGGTGGTCCTCCACCCCCTGTCCGGCCGCCCCGACGCCACCGCCTTCCACCTGGAGACGGGCCGTCTCTGTGTCCTGGCCTCCCGCCACCGCCACGCGTGCGTCGTGGTGTGCCGCGCGGGCGTGAGCGACCTGCTGGACGACTATCCGTCGACGGAGCCGGTCCAGCTGGGGACGGTGGTGAAGTTTCCCGACGGCTGGGAGGCGAACCACGCGGTGCTGGCCCATCTGGCCGAACATCGCGTCTCCTGGCAGCCGTAGCGAACGCGCGGTGGTGGAACGGCCGTATCCACCACCGCGATGCCCACTTGCGCGCCCGCGAGACAATGGACGGTGGCCCGCTCCACCTGGAGGGTCAGCGCGACGTACGAGGAGGAGAAGACATGGCGGAGCCCACGCCGCGTCGGAACGAACCGCGGCTACGCCCCGCGCCCCTGCTCTTCGAGCCCGCGGAGGCGGCCTCGGACCCCGAGCACTTCTTCGACCTCGAGTCGATCGACGATCCCCGGGCGCTGCTGTCCCGGGCCACGGAGCTGACGCTGGCCTTCCGGGCCGCGGCGGACCGGGCGGTGGAGTTCCAGGCGATGGCGGCGGCGCAGCTGGCCGATCCGCGGCGGTTCGACCGGCTGACGACGGCGGACATCGCCGAGCGGGCCGAGTGGACCGAGGACTACGCCAAGAAGATGGTCGAGTTCGGACGGGACCTGATGCGGGGCGAGGCCGAGGGCCGGGGGCCCGGCGACCCTGCCTAGGGGGCCCGCCCGCCCGGCATATGCCAGGCGGGCAAGATACCCCCACGGACCCGCTCCTGTCCCGGTTTCCCGCGACCGACGGGAACCGCACGCTCACGCCCGGTACACCTGGAGGCATGAGCAGCGCATGGAACGCCTCCCAGGTCACCCCGGACGGAGCCGCCTGGCTCGCCTCGGCAGGAACGTATCCGCGAAGCACGCTCGCCCTGTGGGAGGAGCGCCCGGACGCGCCGGTCGTCCTGCCCTGCGGGTCGGTCTTCGACGTGGTGAGCGCGCCCGTGATGTTCGGGCGGCGGATGCTCGACCGGCTGTGGGACGACGGGCCCGGCTCGGGCCCGGTGGCGGAGTACCGCGGCAGGATGCTGCTGTTCGCCGCGCCCGGCACGGCCCAGCGGCTGCCGGCGCTGCTGGAGTGGGAGGAGTGGGGCGCGCACGGCCGGGACGCGGGTGACGCCCGGGGCGCCCGGGACAGCCGCCGCACCGACGACGTCCCCCCGCTGCTCTGCCACGGCACCGGCGACGCCGTGACCGTCCCCGCACCCGTCGGGAGCGCCTCCCGCTCCCGCTGGCTCGTCGCCCCCGACACCCGCCGGCCCTGGCTTCCCGGCCCCGAGGTCCTGCTGTGGGCGGCGGTGCGGGCGGCCCGCTCCGCCGTGCGGATTTCGATTTTTCCTCCCGCCGACCAGGATGCTAAGGTCTACGACGTCAGCAGGCGCCGCTAGCTCAGTTGGTTAGAGCAGCTGACTCTTAATCAGCGGGTCCGGGGTTCGAGTCCCTGGCGGCGCACGACAGTGAAAGGCCCCCTCGCGCGAGCGAGGGGGCCTTGTCGCATGCCGCGGCGGGCCTTCCGCGCCGCGGCCCGTGCTCAGTGGCCGACGCCGATCTTGACGATCCAGGCCCCGGCGGCCGTCCGCCCCTCCACTTCCACGCGCACGCCCTCCCCCGGCACCGTGAAGCTCTCCCCGAGGGCGATCGGGGCGTCCGCGAGGGGCGGGTAGACCGAGTCCTCCCAGCAGGCCTCCGTGCGCGGATGGGCGTCGATCACCTCGATGGGTCCGCCCCCGGACTGCGCCCCGCCCCGCACCCGGTACACCAGCACTCCCTGCCGGCACGCGGCCGCGTCGTTGCCCACCGGCCCCCGCGCCTCGAAGGCGAGGACGCTGTCCCGCCCCGTGCGCACCACGGCGAGCTTGGTGCCCCGCCCGAGCCCGAAGGCCGGCGACCCGGCGGCGCCCTCCGCCGGCACGCCCGGCCCCGCGGCCAGCGGCTCCAGGGTCAGCCGCGCGGGTCCGGCGTCCTGGACGCACCGCACCTGCCGGGAGTCCAGCCAGCCCAGCTTCCACTTGTGCCAGCCGAACAGATCCGGGGCGAGTCCGAACTGGCTGCCCATCAGGTCCCAGTCGCCGACGTGCGTGTCCCAGTCGCCCTTGCCGTCGGCGGGGCGGTGGTACAGGTCGGGCAGATCGAACACGTGACCGGTCTCATGGGCGAGAACCAGCCGGTCCGGTGGATGCTGCTCGAACACCGTGACGATCCGGCGCAGATCGGTGCCGTCGGCCCGCAGCGGGCTCGTGAGGTTGACCACCTTGGTCGCGTCGGAGTCCACGCCGGGCGCGTCCGGGTCGGCGACGAAGTACACGACGTCGTAGCGCGAGAAGTCGACCTGCGGGTCGGTGACGGCGAGGGCGTCGCGCAGGTAGGCGGACCGGTGCTCGGGGCTCCAGTCGCGCTGTATGGCGTACGCCGTGGAGGGCTGCGGCATCTGGATCCAGTGCCCGAGCGGGTGCGGGCGCAGGGTGAAGCGGCCGTAGGAAGCCCGTTCGAAGAAGCGGGTGGTCGCCGGGAAGTGGTCGGCGGTCAGCTCCTGCGGCGTGGTCAGCGGGTGCGCGTCCGGGAAGGACAGGAAGACCATGACCGCGTCCAGGGAACGGGCCGGGCGCGGATACGCGGAGTTCCAGGTGTCCAGGCCCTCCGAGTGGTGGGCGTCGGTGCGCGTGAGGGCGCAGGGCGCGGCCGAGTCGGCCTCGGCGGCCGAGGGACCGGTACCCAGGGACGTCGCGGCGAGGGCCGACATGGTGGTGAACACGGCCGCGGTGCTGCGCAGTCGGGCGCGCGGAAACGGACGCGGCACGGGTACCTCCGGGTACGGTTCGCGGGACACCGCACCCAGCCTGTGACGGTTTGTCGTACTGCGCCCTGTTTGCCTGCACCACTTGGGTGAAGAGGCCGAAAGAACCCGGAAGTCGACACCCCCGAAGCACTCACAGAACGTCACAACTGGTCGAGGGCCTGAAGAAGCCGTCCAGGTGCGAGCAGAAACGATCTGGCAGAAGGGCCGATTGGTCGGGGAGACTGGACACCGGCTGGAAGGCCCTGGGGCCAGCCTCTATGATCGGCACACTTTCCTGACCTTTCCTGCACGGACAGAGATCGAATACATGCGGGAGCGAGCGGTGAGCGGAACCTCCGAAGGGCCGGCGCCCGCGGCAGACCTCGACCGGCCGGTCGTCACAGAGAGTGAGATCGATACGTCTCCCCGTACCGAGCCCCTGTCGCGGCCGCCCTACCGTGCCGTCTTCGCGGCCGCTCCCCTCGCCATGGCCGTCGTCGACCGCGAGGGCCTGGTCGTCCGGGCCAACGACGCGCTCGCCGCGCTGCTCGGCAGCGCCGCCGACGAGCTGGCCGGATCCGTCGCCGCCGACCTGGTCGACCTCACCTCCGACGCCCGCAGCTGGCACGCCTACCGCGAGGTGCTGCGCGGCCGGCAGTCCCGGCTGCGCTGCACCCGCCGCCTGAAGCACCCCGACGGGCACTCGCTGTGGGTGCAGGTGACGGTCGCCCCGCTGCCCGACGAGGACCGGGCCGTGCTGCTGTCCGTCGCCGACATCAGCGCCCGCCGGGAACTCCAGGCCCGGCTGCGGCACTTGCAGATGCACGACCCGGTGACCCGGCTGCCCAACCGCACGCTGTTCTTCGAACGGCTGACGGCCGCGCTGGAGGCGGAGTCGTACGAGCAGAGCGGCACGGGCCGGATCGGGCTGTGCTACCTGGACCTGGACGGCTTCAAGGCCATCAACGACACGCTCGGCCACCGCGTCGGCGACCGGCTGCTGGCCGCCGTCGCCGAGCGGCTGACGCGCTGCGCGGAGGAGGCCGGCCGGTCCCGCGCCAGCATCCCGCTGGTGGCCCGGCTCGGCGGGGACGAGTTCGCGCTGCTCGTCGAGGACTCCACGGGCACCGAACAACTGGCCGAGCTGGCCGAAGCGGTGCTGCGCGCCGTCCAGGACCCGTTCGACCTCTCCGACCGGCGGCTTTCGGTGTCGGCGTCGATCGGGGTCGTCGAGCGGCACGCGGCGGGGACGACCCCCACCGCCCTGATGCAGGCCGCCGACACGACGCTGTACTGGGCGAAGGCCGACGGCAAGGCCCGCTGGACCCTGTTCGACCCGGAGCGCAACGCCCACCGCATGACCCGCCAGGCCCTCGCCTCCACGCTCCGGCCGGCCATCGACCGGGACGAGTTCCGGCTGGAGTACCAGCCCCTGGTCGGCATGGAGGACGACCGGCTGCACGGGGTCGAGGCGCTCGTGCGCTGGAACCACCCGCAGTTCGGCGTACTGACGCCGAATCGGTTCATCGGGCTGGCGGAGGAGGACGGCTCGATCGTCCCGCTGGGCCGCTGGGTGCTGCGCACGGCCTGCGAGCAGGCCCGCCGCTGGCAGCTCGACCACCCGGACGAGCCGCCGATCTTCGTCAGCGTGAACGTCGCGGTGCGCCAGATCTGGGACTCGGACCTGGTGGCGGACGTCGCCCGGACCCTGGCCGAGACGGAGCTCGCGCCGCACCTGCTCCAGCTGGAGCTGACGGAGTCGGCGGTGATGGGTTCGGCGGGCCGTCCGCTGCAGACGCTGAAGGCCCTGAGCGACATGGGCGTGCGCATCGCCATCGACGACTTCGGCACGGGCTACTCGAACCTGGCCTACCTGAGCAGGCTGCCGGTGTCGGCACTGAAGCTGGACGGGTCGTTCGTGCGCGGCTTCCAGTACGACGACCGGGAGGCGGCGGCCCGGGCGAACCCGGCCGACGAGGTCGTGGTCGAGGCGATGATCCAGCTCGCGCACCGGCTGGGGCTGACCGTCACGGCCGAGTGCGTGGAGACCTCGGCGCAGGCGACCCGGCTGCGGCGGATCGGCTGCGACACCGGACAGGGCTGGCTGTACTCCCGCCCGGTGTCACCGGACCGCATCTCCGAGCTGCTCGGCACGCCGGACGTTCAGGCGGAGGCGGGCGTCACCAACCCGTAGGCGTCGGCGATGAGTTCGTAGCTGCGCAGGCGGACGTCGCCGCCGTGCGCGTTGGCCGTGATCATCAGCTCGTCGGCGCCGGTGCGCTTGGCGAGGTCGTCCAGGCCGGAGCGGACCTCGTCCGGGGTGCCGTGGATGACGTTGGCGTTCCAGGAGTCGACGAAGTCGCGCTCCATGGGGCTGAACTCATACGCCTCGGCCTCCTCCGGGGTGGGCACGAGGCCGGGGCGGCCGGTGCGCAGCCGGACCATGCTGAGGGCCGCGGCCAGCACCTGGCGGCGGGCCTCCCGCTCCTCGTCGGCGGCGAGCGCGGAGACGCCGATGAGGGCGTACGGCGCGTCGAGCACGGCGGACGGCCGGAAGGACGCGCGGTACAGGTCCAGGGCCGGGATGGTGTTCTGCGCCGAGAAGTGGTGGGCGAAGGCGAACGGCAGGCCGAGCGTGCCGGCCAGGCGGGCGCTGAAGCCGGAGGAGCCGAGCAGCCAGAGGGGCGGGCGGTGCGGGGACTGCACGCCGCCGGGGGAGGTGGCCTGGACCGGGCCGGGGACGGCGTGGATCCGGCGGTAGGGGTGCCCGTCGGGGAAGTCGTCGTCGAGGAACCGGGTCAACTCGGCGAGCTGCTGGGGGAAGTCGTCGGCGCCCTCGCCCAGCCGCTCGGTGCGGCGCAGGGCGGCCGCGGTGGCGCCGTCCGTGCCGGGGGCGCGGCCGAGGCCGAGGTCGATCCGGCCCGGGGCCATGGCCTCCAGCGTCCCGAACTGCTCGGCGATCACCAGCGGGGCGTGGTTGGGCAGCATCACGCCGCCCGAGCCGAGGCGGATGCGGTCGGTGTGGGCGGCCAGGTGGGCCAGGATCACGGCCGGGGACGAGGAGGCCACGCCGGGCATGGAGTGGTGCTCGGCGACCCAGTAGCGGTGGAAGCCGCGGTGCTCCGCGAGACGGGCCAGGTCGACGCTGGTGCGCAGCGCGTCGGAGGCGGTGCGGCCGGCCCCCACGGTGACCAGGTCCAGTACGGAGAGGGGGACGGGGGCGCTGCCCTGCGCTGCGCCGCGAATCTCGTCTGCCGCCACGGTGGGGTGCCTCCTGCTGTGGGCCGTGTGCTGTCGTTCCGGCTCTAACAGGGGACTGTCTCCGCTTATTCCCGGCCGCGACCCGGGGGCGTCAGGCGGCCTGCTCCCAGTCGCTCCGCGCGCAGCCGGGCGGGGGCGGGCGGTCGGCCTTCTCCCGGGCCCGCAGGACGGTCCAGGCGAAGGCGGTGGCGGCGAAGAGCCACCACGGCAGGAGCCACACGGCGCCCCACCAGCCGGCGCGCGGCTGCCCGAGCACGTCCACGGCGGCGCCGGCCATGGCCGCGGCCAGGCTCCAGCACAGCAGACGGGCACAGAGCCGGACAGCGCTTGCGGGGGATCTGAACGGGCCCGGTTCGGCCATCGGGGAGTCCTTCACGGCACGACTGGCGGCGGACGTGGCCAGTGTGCACGGGACGGACGACAGAGGGGGAACGCGCTTTCGGTCAACTCAAGCGCCCTGCGGGGCGGCGGAGTTGAGCATTCCTCAGCTCCGGGCGGGCGACGGGGGCGGGTGCGCCCCCCTTTGTCCCGAATAAGCGGTAGGACCGATTCCGGCCCGCATGGCCGGCGCGCTCGAGGGCAGCGCGCCGTGCCACCGCCTGCCCGGAGGGCACCTTGGGCGGCATGACGAGGCGTGCGGCGCGATGGCTCGGGGCGACGTTCACGGTCGCCGTCGGACTGAACCTGGTCGAGGCGGTCGGGGACCCGAGCGGGCCGCTCTGGACGGCGGCCAGGGCAGCGGCGGGGGCGGCCTTCACACTCGCCCTCATGACCTGGGTCGCCCTGTGGCTGCTCCGGTGGCGCCGCGGGAGGAGCTGATGCGCACAGGGCCCGGCGAGGCCGGCGGGCGCGAGCGTCTGCGGGGCGCCCGCCGGGCGGGCTGCTTCGGAGCCTTGGGCGCCGGGCCTCCGGAACCGTTCGACTCCGGCGTCGGGTGGGATCTCCCCCTGTCCACGGCCGTCGGGGCCGTCGCGGGGGGGGAGTCGTCGGCTTCGTCTTCCCCTCGGTCCTGTCCCGGCGGCGCCAGAAACGGCCCGCCCGCCCGGCTCCGCCCCACCCGCCGCCCGAGCGGAGGGGGTGAGGCCGTGCCGCCCGGCTCACGCCTGGATGATCGGCTCCCTGGTGAACAGCGCACCCAGCTCCGGCGCGTTCACGCGCCGGTCCGCCAGGCGCAGCGCCTCCCAGACCGTGACCTGGTTGGCGGTGAGGACCGGCTTGCCGAGTTCCTTCTCCAGGGCGGGGATGTGCGCCGCCGTGTGCAGGGCCGTGTCGGGCAGCAGGAGCGCCTCCGCGTCGGGGTGGTCGGAGTTCCGGGCCAGGGCGAGGAGTTCCGGCTCGCCCCACGTGCCCACCTCGGCCGCGGTGATGATGCCCGAGCTGCTGACCGACACGACGTCGACGCCGTCGGAGCGCAGGAACTGCGCGAAGAGCTGCGCCACGTCCTCCGGGTAGGTCGCACCGACCGCGACCCGCCGCACCCCCAGCTCGCACACCGCGTGCACGAACGCGAAGGACGTCGAGGAGGCGGGCATCCCGGCCGTCCGGGCAAGCGTGCGGACCTGTTCCTGCGCGCCGTCCCAGCCGTGGACGAAGCTGCCGCTCGTGCAGGCCCACACCACGGCGTCCGCACCGGCGTGCCGCAGTTCCTGCACGCCCGTCGCCAGCCGCCCGGCGGAGCCCATCTCCAGCAGTGCGTCCACCCGGTGCGCGTCCTCACCGATGTCGGTGTGCACCAGGTCCACCCGGATGTCGCTGCCCAGCAACTGCTCGATGCGCGGGTAGTCGTCCTCGGCGGAGTGGCCCGGGTAGAGGAATCCCAGTGCTGTCATGTCCAGCCTTCCTGCTGCTGCTCTTCTTCCGGCACGACGGGACCGGGGTCCGCCCCCGGCGGTACGGGGCCGGAACGCGCCGCCGGATTGATCAGCGCTTGATACGGTCCCACCGCACGGGTACCCAGTCGGCGCAGCGCCGCCCACATCGTCACTTGGTTGGCCGAGATCACCGGGATCCGCAGCTCCGCCTCCAGCTGGGGGATCACGTCGTAGGTGGGCAGGTTGGTGCAGCTGATGAACAGCGCGTCGGCGTCGTCGCGGACGGCCTGCCGGGCCATGTCCACGACCTCGCGGTAGGGGACCTTCCAGATGTGCCGGGTCAGCCCCATGAAGGCGCAGCCGGAGATCGTCACACCGGCCTGGGCGACGTAGTCCTGCAGGGACCGCGTGACCGAGACCGTGTACGGCGTCACCAGCGCGACCCGGCGTACCTCCAGCTCGACGAGGGCCTCGAGCAGTGCCCCGGACGTGGTGATCGCGGGGACGGCTCCGGCCCGGCTCATGGCCTCGCACATCGCGCGTTCGCCCATCATGCCGCCGACGAAGCTGCCGGACGTACAGGCGTAGGCCACGACCTCGGGGGCGATCGCGATGAGCGTGCGCACCGCCTCGCTCAGCGTCTCGTGCTCGCTGACCAGGCGGGCGAGGTCGAGGCTGACCTCGACCGGCACGTACGGGGTGCGGGTCATGTGCAGGGAGACGCCGTCCGGGACCCAGCGCCACAGCTCGCGGTCGAGGGCGAAGTCGAAGGGGGCGACGACGCCGACCCCGCGCTGCGGGCCGGGCCCGCCGAGAAATGAGACGTCCATGGCAGGCACCGGCCTCACGCTGGGCAACGAGTACGCAACGGATCGTGGGAACGCCCGTGTTGACGACGGTAGGTTCGGGTGCGAGCGTGGTCAATCCGCCCGGATCACCCCTTGGTCAACAGCGGGTTAACTCGTCGTCACCGACCGGCGCCGCACGGCCCGCCGGCCCGCCGAACGGCTGGAGAAACGGCTGCTCATGCCCACCCCCACCCTGCTCGTCCTGGACGCCGAACCCCTCCCCCGCCTCGGCCGCCTCACCGGTCGCGCGCGCATCGAACACACCGACGCGGCGGGACTCGCGGAGCACCTCCCGCGTGCGGACGCACTCCTGGTGTGGGACTTCACCTCGCGCGCCGTCCGGGACGCCTGGCCCGGCGAGGGCCCGCGCCCGCGCTGGGTGCACACCGCGAGCGCCGGGGTGGACCATCTGATGTGCCCGGAACTGGCCGCCTCCGACACGGTCGTGACCAACGCGCGCGGCGTCTTCGACCAGCCGATCGCCGAGTACGTCGCCGCGCTCGTGCTGGCCATGGCCAAGGACCTGCCGCGGACCCTGGAGCTCCAGCGGGAGCAGACCTGGCGGCACCGCGAGTCGCGCAAGGTCGCCGGGAGCCGGGCGGTGGTGGTCGGTTCCGGCCCGATCGGCCGGGCGATCACCCGCACCCTGAAGGCGCTCGGCGTCACGACCGCGCTGGTCGGCCGGGCCGCGCGCGCCGGCGTGCACGGCCCGGAGGACCTGGACCGGCTGCTGTCGCGCGCCGACTGGGTGATCGCGGCCGCGCCGCTCACGGACCGGACGCGCGGCATGTTCGACGCCCGCCGCTTCGGCGTGATGCAGCCCTCCGCCCGGTTCGTCAACATCGGCCGCGGCGGGCTCGTCGTCGAGGACGCCCTCGCCGAGGCCCTGGACAAGCGCTGGATCGCGGGCGCGGCCCTGGATGTCTTCGAGACCGAACCCCTCCCCCGGGACAGCCCGTTGTGGCGGGCCCCGGGCCTGATCGTGTCCCCGCACATGAGCGGCGACATCGCCGGCTGGCGCGACGAGCTCGGCGCCCAGTTCGTGGAGCTGTACGAACTGTGGGCGGCCGGCGCGCCGTTGCGGAACGTGGTCGACAAACAGCGTGGGTACGTACCCGGACACTGACGTCCCTGGGAGGGTGGATGACCGAGCTCACCGAGCTGACGGCCGTACGACTGCTCGACGGGTACCGCACGGGCGAGTTCAGTCCCGTGGAGGCGACCCGGGCGGCGCTGGAGCGGGCCGAGTCGATCCAGCCGGAGGTGAACGCCTTCGTGCGGCTGACCGCCGAGGAGGCGCTGCGGCGGGCCGGGGAGTCCGAGGAGCGCTGGCGGCGCGGTGAGCCACGGGGACTGCTCGACGGAGTGCCGGTCACGGTGAAGGACATCCTGCTGCTGCGCGGGGCGCCGACCCTGCGCGGCTCCAGGACGGTGGACCCGGCGGGGCGCTGGGACGAGGACGCCCCGTCGGTCGCCCGGCTGCGGGAGCACGGGGCGGTGTTCCTCGGCAAGACGACGACGCCCGAGTACGGCTGGAAGGGCGTCACGGACTCGCCGCTGAGCGGGGTGACCCGCAATCCGCACGACCCCTCACGCACCGCGGGCGGTTCCAGCGGCGGCAGCGCGGCGGCCGTGGCACTCGGCGCGGGGCCGCTGTCCCTGGGCACGGACGGCGGCGGCAGCGTCCGCATCCCGGCCTCGTTCTGCGGGATCTTCGCACTGAAGCCGACCTACGGGCGGGTGCCGCTCTACCCGGCGAGCGCCTTCGGCACGCTGGCGCACGTCGGCCCGATGACCCGGGACGCGGCGGACGCGGCCCTGCTGATGGACGTCATCGGCCACCCGGACTCGCGCGACTGGTCGGCGCTCGCTGCGCCGTCCGGGTCGTACGCGCGGGCACGGGCGGGCGGGGTGCGCGGGCTGCGGGTGGCGTACTCGCCGTCGCTGGGCGGGCAGGTGGCGGTGCGGCCGGCGGTGGCGGCGGCGGTGCGGCGGGCGGTGGAGCGGCTCGCGGAGCTCGGCGCCTACGTCACGGAGACCGACCCGGACCTCACCGACCCCGTGGCGGCCTTCCACACCCTGTGGTTCAGCGGGGCCGCGCGGGTCACTCAGCACCTCGCCGAGCACCAGCGGGAGTTGCTCGACCCGGGCCTGCGGGAGATCTGCGCGCGCGGCGCGCGGTACTCGGCGCTGGACTACCTGGCCGCGGTGGACGTCCGGATGGACCTGGGCCGCCGCATGGGCCGCTTCCACGACAGCCACGACCTGCTCGTCACGCCGACCCTGCCGATCACGGCGTTCGAGGCGGGCGCCGAGGTGCCGAAGGGGTCCGGCCACCGGCGCTGGACGGGCTGGACGCCCTTCACGTACCCGTTCAACATGACGCAGCAGCCAGCGGCGAGCGTGCCGGTCGGCTTCGACGGGGACGGCCTGCCGGTCGGACTGCAACTCGTGGCCGCCCGGCACCGGGACGATCTGGTGCTGCGGGCGGCCCACGCGCTGTACGAGGCCGGGGTGGCTCCGGGCAGCCGGCCTACGCCCTCCTGAAGCGGAGCGTCTCCCCCGCCGCTCCGGACCTCCACAGGTCGTTGCACGCCTCGGCCATGGTGTCCAGGCCGTCGACGACCTGGCCCCAGACGATGCCGGGCACCCAGCCGACGTCGCCGTTCAGCAGCAGGTTGTTGCGCTCGTAGAACAGGGCCAGGTCGACGAGCGTGGTCCCGGCGCGGACCTCGCGGTCGTAGCCGTAGGCCTTGGTCCCCAACTCTGCCCCGGCGAAGGTGAAATAGCACAGATCGCCCGGGATGGGGGTGATGGTGGGATTCTCCAGGGGTGGCTCGTTATCGGCGAAGGGCGGGAAAAGGGCGTAGATCTCGTTGCGCGCGTACTTCGCGTGGTAGACGTCGCCGGCCAGCGGAAGGGAGTCCCAGACGGCCGCGCACGTGATCGGCGCGCGGTCGTCCAGCAACCTGGCCGTGCAGGTCACGTCGCGCTTGACCAGCGAGACTTCGATGTAGCGATCAGCCATGCCCTCCATGGGAGGTCCCCCGGCCGCCCGCGGTCAAGGGCGCGCGGGGGAGGTGGGGGGCTTGAAAACACCGGCATAACTCGGATGCGGTCGGGTAGCCGCGCGCCCATGGCTCCACCACAGAGAAGCCCACTGAGAAGTCTCGAACGACGTCCGGAACGAGGTGCAGAGCAGTCCCGGCCCGGCTCCGGGCCCACCCGCCGATCGCTGCTCGCGGGGGTCGCGGCGCTCGGTGCGCTGGGCGCGGCCGGCTGCAGCAGGGTCGCGACCGCCTCGGACGTCGAGGGCGGCGACCTCCTCGACCGCCTCCGGGCGGCGGGCGTGGTCCGGCTCGGCATCGCCGGTGAGATCCCGTTCGGCTTCATCGACCGGAACGGCGAGCTGACCGGAGAGGCACCGGAACTGGCCAAGGTGATCTTCAAGCGGCTCGGCGTCGACCGGGTGCAGCCGGTGCCGACCGAGTTCGGCTCGCTCATACCGGGCCTGAACTCCCAGCAGTTCGACGTCGTCGCCGCCGGGATGTACGTCAACGCCGAGCGCTGCGAGCAGGTCATCTTCTCCGACCCGGACTACCAGATGCTCGACGCGTTCATCGTCCGCAAGGGCAACCCGAAGGGGCTGCGCAGCTACCGGGACGTCGTCGCCAGGAAGGCGAAGTTCGCGACCGGGACGGGATACGCGGAGATCCGGTACGCCGTCGAGGCGGGCTACAAGGAGAGCGACATCCTCATCGTCCCGGACCAGGTGGCGGGGCTGAACGCCGTCGAGGCCGGGCGCGTCGACGTGTTCGCCGGTACCGCGCTCACCGTGCGCGAGGTGGTGAAGAAGTCCGCCAAGGCGGAGGCCACCGAGCCGTTCAAGCCGATCGTCGGCGGCAAGCCGCACGTCGACGGGGGTGCCTTCGCGTTCCGGCCGACCGAGACGAAGCTGCGGGACGCCTTCAACGGGGAGCTGCGCAGGCTCAAGAAGAGCGGCGAACTCTTCCGCATCCTCAGGCCCTTCGGTTTCACCGAGGCCGAGATGACGGACCTGACCGCGAAGGAGCTCTGCGGCGGATGACCTCAGGACTCTGGGAACTGGTGCTCAAGGGCGTCTGGGTCACGGTCCAGCTGCTCGTCTGCAGCGCGCTGCTGGCCGCCGCGGTGTCCTTCGTCGTCGGCGTCGCGCGCACCCACCGGCTGTGGATCGTCCGCTTCCTGGCGGGCTTCTACACCGAGGTGTTCCGCGGGACCTCGGCACTGGTGATGATCTTCTGGGTGTTCTTCGTGCTCCCGCCGGCCTTCGGCTGGCAGCTGGTGCCGCTGTGGGCGGGGACGCTGGCGCTCGGCCTGACCTACGGGGCCTACGGCTCGGAGATCGTGCGCGGCGCGCTGAACGCGGTCGACCCGGCGCAGAAGGAGGGCGGGATCGCGCTCAGCTTCACGCCCTGGCAGCGGATGCGGCTGATCCTGCTGCCGCAGGCCGTGCCGGAGATGATCCCGCCGTTCTCCAACCTGCTGATCGAACTGCTCAAGGGCACCGCCCTGGTGTCCATCATGGGCATGGGCGACCTGGCGTTCAGCGGCAACCTGGTGCGTCTGGCGCTCCAGGAGAGCGCGGAGATCTACACGTACATCCTGCTCATCTACTTCGTGATCGCCTTCCTGCTCACCCGGGTGATGCGCGGTCTGGAGAAGAAGCTCAAGGCGGGGGTCGGCCGGAAGGCCGGAAGCGGGACCCGGGCGCCTGAGCCGGTCGCGCTGGAGGCGGTCCGATGAACTGGGACTGGAGCGCGGTCTCCGGCTTCATGCCGGACTTCTGGGAAGGCCTGCTGGTCACCCTGCAGATCCTGGTGCTCGGCTCGCTGATCTCGTTCGTGCTGGGCCTGGTGTGGGCGCTGCTGATGCGGGTGCCGTCGCGCTGGGTGACCTGGCCGGTCGGGGCGGTCACGGAGTTCGTCCGCAACACCCCGCTGCTGGTGCAGCTGTTCTTCCTCTTCTACGTGCTGCCCGAGTGGGGCCTGACCTTCTCGGCGCTGGCCACCGGTGTCTTCGCGATCGGGCTGCACTACTCGACGTACACCATGCAGGTCTACCGGGCCGGTATCGAGGCCGTGCCGGCCGGCCAGTGGGAGGCGGCGACGGCGCTGAACCTGCCGCTGCGCCGGACCTGGACCGCGGTGATCCTGCCGCAGGCGGTGCGCCGGGTCGTGCCCGCGCTCGGCAACTACGTCATCGCGATGCTCAAGGACACGCCGCTGCTGATGGCGATCACCGTCCTGGAGATGCTGGGTCACGCGCGCCTGTTCTCGCAGGAGCACTTCCAGTTCACCGAGCCGCTGACGGTGATCGGAGTGGCCTTCATCGTCATTTCCTACCTGGCCTCCCTTGCCCTGCGAGCCCTGGAGCGACGCCTTGTCCACTGACACCCTCCCCGACCCCGAGAAGAACCCCGAGAAGAACCCCGCCAGGAGCAGCGGCGAACTGATCCGGCTGGAGCAGGTCACCAAGCGCTTCGGCGACCACACCGTCCTGGACCACCTGGACTTCTCCGTGGACGCCGGCAAGCACGTCACGCTGATCGGCCCGTCCGGCTCCGGCAAGACGACGATCCTGCGGCTGCTGATGACGCTGACCAAGCCCGACGAGGGCACGATCACCGTGGACGGGGAGCGGCTGTTCCCGGCGCCCGAGAAGCAGGTCCGCGAGGTCCGCAAGAAGATCGGGATGGTGTTCCAGCAGTTCAACCTGTTCCCGAACATGACGGTGCTGCGCAACATCACCGAGGCGCCGGTCACGGTCCTCGGCATGTCCAAGGACGCCGCCGAGGAGCGGGCCCGCGAGCTGCTGGAGCTGGTCGGTCTGACCGACCACCTCGACAAGCACCCGGGGCAGCTGTCCGGCGGCCAGCAGCAGCGGGTGGCGATCGCCCGGGCGCTGGCGATGCGCCCGCGGGTGCTGTTGCTGGACGAGGTGACCTCCGCGCTCGACCCGGAGCTGGTCGCGGGCGTGCTCGACGTGCTCAGGGACATCGCCCGCTCCACGGACATCACGATGCTCTGCGTGACCCACGAGATGAATTTCGCCCGGGACATCTCCGATCAGGTGCTGATGTTCGATTCGGGCCGGATCATCGAGTCCGGTCCACCGGAGAAGATCTTCAGCGAACCGGAGAAGGACCGCACCCGGGAGTTCCTCAGCGCAGTGCTCTGACTACGGCACGTGAGCAGGCAGAACATGGGACCATCGGACTGGGGCATGCTCCTGGCATATGCCAGGGTGTCATTGCCCCAGTTCGGATGCCCGGGAATCTTGTCAACCCCCGCTCCGCGCCGGGGCTTTGCCGGTTAACCTGGACACGGTTCACTGACCGGATTACGGCCCTACAGCAAGCGCAGGGGGAGACCACCGTGGCGCTGAAGCACGAGCCGACCACCCCGTATCACTCGGCCCAGGAAGCCCTGCGCGTCCTGGAGACGGTGGCGCGAAACAGTTCGGGTGTCACCGACGCCGAGCTCGCCCGGCGCACCGGCATGGGACCGGAGCGACTGACCACGCTCCTGCGCATGCTGCGCCGCGAGGGCTACGTCGAGCAGATCGCCGACGGCGCGTACGTCACGGGCGAGACGCTGGCCCGCCTCACCTCCGCCCGCCGGCGCGAGCAGGCCCTGCGGGACAAGCTCCAGCACACCCTCGACCGGCTGCGCGACTCGGTCGGCGCCGCCGTCTACATGAGCCGCTACGTCGACGGCGAGATCAGCGTCACGCAGTACGCCGACAGCCCGGCCACACCCAAGGTCAACGAGTGGGTGGACTTCCGCTCCTCGGCCCACGCCACCGCCATCGGCAAGAGCCTGCTCACGCAGCTCGACCACGCCGGCCGCCGCGACCACCTCGCCCGGCACAAGATGGCCCGCCTCACCTCGCGCACCATCACCAGCGACCGGCTGCTGCTGTCCCGGCTGGAGGCCCAGCCGCCGACCGTGCCCGTCCTGGACCTCCAGGAGTACGCGGTCGGCACGGTCTGCGCCGCGGTCCCCATCACGGCCGGATCCTCCGTCGGCTGCCTGGCCCTGTCCCTGCCCATCGAGCACGCCCACCGCCTGCGCCAGGCCGCGGACACCCTCAACCGCAACGCCGCACCGGTCCTGCTGTCCATGGCGATCTAGCGCCGCCCCACCTGGTCCGGAGCACCCCTCGGGACCAGGTAGTATTTTCTCCGTCGCCACCGCGGAACACGGTTCCAGCGGTCGGCGGGAGTCATGCGCCGCTAGCTCAGTTGGTTAGAGCAGCTGACTCTTAATCAGCGGGTCCGGGGTTCGAGTCCCTGGCGGCGCACCCGTGTGAAGGGCCTCTCGTGGGAGCGAGGGGCCCTTCGGCGTGTACAGGGGTCAGGGCGCCACGGACGTCCCCCCCTCGACCCCGGAGACGAGATTGTCGTACGGGCCCGTGGCCTGGCCGTACGCGGTGAGGAAACCGGCGCAGAACAGGGCGATCACACCGAGGAACGCCAGCAGGCCGACGGCGGTCATCGCTCGTCGCGCCCGGCTCGGCGCCTGGGCCGTGGCCACGATCCGGCGGCCGGCGGTGTAGTGGACGGTGACGTAGTCGCTCTCGGCGGTCGTCGCGGGGCCGCCGTCCTCCTCGAAGGTGATCACCCGGCCGTCCGGCGTGATGAACTCGTACACGTGGTGGAGCACACCCCGCCCCGCCGGGTAGGCCCCGAGGCACCGCGCCTCGGCCGTCAGCCGGCTGTCCCAGGCGCCGCGGAGCCGCCACCAGCACCGCACCGCGCGGCAGGCCATCCAGACGGCCAGTGCCACGACCAGGCCGGGCACGACGTAGAGGATCACGTACATCGCGCACCCCCGCGGTCGGTGCGCCGGCCCCGAGCGGCCGGCGTGGGAGGAACCTACCCACGCCGGCCGCGGCGGTGACTCAAGGGAACCTCAGAGGTTCAGAAGGTGACGTCCGAGCAGGCGTAGAACGCGTTGGCCGTGTCGGCGATCGTCCACACCGCGACGATGACGTGCCGGCCGCTGAGCCCGGACGGCAGCCTGCCCGTGTGGGAGAGGGTCTGCGGCGGGCGCTGCCCGTTGTACGGCACCGTGAAGAACGGTGTGAGGTTCAGGTCGGACCGGGCGAGGTTGTGGTTCTGGTTCCAGCCCGGCTTGGTGATGTAGTACTTGAAGTCGGTCGTGGCGTGCATGGCCGTGAACTGCCAGCGGAACGTGTAGTTCTGGCCGCCCGTCACCTGCGTGGCGGGCCACGCGCCGCCGGACGGCGTGCGGGGCGCGCTGAGCTGGCTGAAGTGGCCGACGCCGCCGTTGCAGATCTGCCCGTCGGCCGGTCCGGAGGCCGGGAAGCCCTTGGGCCCCTCGACGCTCTGCGGTTCCCACTGGATGGAACCGCAGTTGGTCACCGTGCCGTTCTGACAGAGCTTCTGCCGGCTGATGGGGAGGTCGGTGTAGCCGTGGCCGCTGGCGCCGCCGGAGGAGAGTACGAGGGCTCCGGTCGTGGCCAGTCCCACCGCGACCGCGGACAACTTGGTCCTTGTGCGCATGCTGCCGCTCCTGGAGAACGTGGGGGAGTTTCACTGAGGCGTGCATGTAGGTCTAGACCAAGTCTGAGAGTATGACCGTTAGTTGAACATGTCCATACCAATCACGGACCTGTTTCCCCGCGGCCCGAACAGAACGCCACCGTCAGGTCCTTCACCAGCGCCTTGCGCTCGTAGTCGTCGAGTTCGACCAGCCCCCGCATGGTCAGCCGGGTCACCGTGTCCTCCACCGAGTCCACGACCGAGGTGAGCACACTCGCCCGGTGCCGGGCGTCCAGGGCGGCGATCCGGCGGCGGTGCATCGCGGCCGCGACCTCCGGCGCGTACTCCACCCGCAGCGGCTGCACGGAGAACACCTCCAGGCCGACCGGGGCGGCGTCCGACGCCACCAGCCGGGTCAGGGTCTCGGCCGCCGCGTCCCCGGCCCTCTTCGACCCGCCCGGCGTCTCCACCGGCACCCGGGCCAGGGCCGCCTCCACGCACTCGCGCAGATACGACTCGTGGTCCTCGACCCCCAGCATGGCGCGCGCGGTGTCACGCACCCGCCACACCACCTGCACGACCACCCGCAGCGCGACCCCGCTCGCGTCGGCGGCCGGCAGCGGCTCGCTGCGCCAGTGCCGCAGCCGCACGTCCACCCGCCGGCGCAGCAGCAGCGGGTTGACCCAGAGCAGTCCGGAACGCCGGACGGTCCCCCGGTAGCGACCGAACAGGTCCAGCACCCAGGCCCGTCCGGTGCGGCCCCGGGCCAGCCCTCCGAACCCGAACAGACCGAGCGTGCCGGCGCCCGCGTACGCCGCCCACTGCGCGGGACCGAGCCCGGCCCCGGCCTGCGCGGGCAGTCCCAGCGCCTCCAGCAGGAGCGGCGGCAGCAGCCCCGCCCACCAGGAGGTCGCCGCGCACCCGGCCGCCCCGCACGCCCCGGCCAGCACGCCCACCGCCCCGGGCAGCACCCGCGCGGGCCGCTCCGCCAGGTCGGGGTCGGCCTCCGGCACGGGCCGCGGTGCCGCCCCGGGCGGGCGCCGCAGCCGGGGCTGCTCGCCCGTGCCCTGCCGGCGGCCGACCACCGCGGGCCGCAGCGCCACCGTGGCCGGGTCGGGGTCGTCGCGGAACAGCAGGTGGACGGGGATCTCGGTGGTGGCCTCGTTCTGGATGAGCCGGGCGGGCCTGGCCGGCCCCTCGGCCGGTCCGTCGGGCTCGGACGTGTGGGAAGTGGTCGTACTCATGCGTGCCTCCAGCCTCCGCGCCAGATGCGTCACAACGGTGGTCCCCGGCGGACCTGGGCGCGGGTCCGCCGGGGTTGCGGCCCCCCTTGTCGGGGCCTACGAGAACAGCCGCCGCCAGGTCTCCGGCCCCGGGTAGCCGTCGGCCGCGCCGCCCCGCCAGCCCTGGGTGCGCTGGAACGCCTCCACGGCCCGCCGGTCCGCCTCGCTCCAGCGCGGCCCCGGCCCGACGGCGTAGAACCTGCCGAACCCCTTCCGTACGAGCTGCCGACCGAGCCGGGTGACGTACGCGTTGTCGGCGCCGGGCCGGAACGCCGCCCGCCCCGGGTAGCCGGGGACGCCGTGGGAGGACGGCGGCGGTCCCACCGCGCCGCCCTTCACGTCCCTGCCCTCGCCCGTGACCAGCAGCTCCCAGGTGCGCGGGCCCGGCAGGCCGTCGGCGTCGGCGCCCGTCCAGCCCTGCGCCAGCTGGAAGGCCCGGGTCGCCCGCCGGTCCGCGTCCGTCCAGCGCGGCCCCGGGCCCGACGCGTAGGCGGCACCGGCGCCGCGTGCGACGAGCATGCGGCCGAGCAGCGTGACGTACGTGTTGTGCGCGCCGGGGCCGAAATACGCCGCCCCCGGGAAGGGCGTGGCCGCCGGTGCGCCCGGCTGCCCGCCGTCCGGTTCCGGGGCCGGTTCCTCGGTCGTGACGCCCTTGTACCGGTAGGGGACGTACCGGTCGGAGTCGCTCCAGTAGGCGTACGGGGTGGACTGCCGGCGGGTGTGCGGACGGGTCTGCTCGTAGGCGAGGTAGGAGCGGTGGGTGGCGTCCGTCCAGCCGCCGAAAACAGTGACGTGCGAGCCTTTCTCGGGGTCGGCGGCATTGTGGAACAGCAGAATGTCACCCGGCTGGAGTTCCTCTTTCGTGATGGGATCCGCGTACTGGGCGAGGCTGCCCGTCCATTCGTTCCCGGGCAGCTTCCAGGCCATCGAGACATAACCCGAGCAGTCCTGCCGGTAACCGTCGGACCAGTAGGCCGTCATGCTGTACGGAACTTTCGCCGCGACCCAGGTCCTGGCGCGGTCGATGATCTCCGTGCGGGTGATGGCGGTGGGCTTGCGAGGGAGCGCCGGGCGGCCGCCCGGGCCGTGCAGCGGCGCCCGGTCGCCCTGGGGGGTGTCGGGCTCCTCACCTGCGGGAACGCCCGGCCGGTGGGGGGCGTGCGGGATGACGGCCGCGGCGGGTGCGGTAGGTGTGGCGCCGAGCGCGGCGGAGGTGACGGCCGCCAGGGCGAGGGCCCGGTACGCGGCCGGGTGGGCGGTGCAGCGGCCGGCCGGGGAATGCGGCAGGACGCGGCGCCAGTGGACACAGCCGGGGCAGTCGCAGTCGCTCGCGGGGTCGAATTCCTCGAATACCGGAGACTCCATGCGATTCCCCTCACACTTCCGGCGGAAAACGCGGTGCCCGTGGACGTCCGGGCGCGCGTCGCCAGTTTCGCAACTGTCTTCCGCACGCGCATGCTGACGGTCCGAATGATGTACGCGGGCCTCCCGGCGGGAGGCCGTCCGGGCCCGGGCGGGTGGTCGGGAGCACCTCCGGGCGTCCTGTAGAGTTGTGCCGTCAGCGCGCGCCGCTAGCTCAGTTGGTTAGAGCAGCTGACTCTTAATCAGCGGGTCCGGGGTTCGAGTCCCTGGCGGCGCACCGACCGGAAGGCCTCTCGGCGACGAGGGGCCTTTCGCATGTCCGGGACCTCCGGGCCAGGCCCCTTTCCTGGCCGGAACTTTTCTCTGGCCGGAACCGGGGCCACCGCACGTTTGGCCGGATACCCTCTCGCCATGGCAGCGCGTGACCTTCAGGAGCGGATCAAGAAGCTCATCATCGACCGCAGACTGGCCTCCGGGGCCCCGCTGCCGACCGAGCCCGAGCTGATGGAGTACCTCGGCGCGAGCCGGAACTCGGTGCGTGAGGCGCTGAAGGCGCTCCAGGCCATGGGCATCGTCGAGATCCGGCACGGTTTCGGCACCTACGTCGGCCCGATGTCCCTCGCCCCGATGATCGAGGGCCTGGCCTTCCGCACGGTCGCCGGGCACTACCGGGGCGAGGACTCCCTGCTCCAGCTGCTCGAACTGCGCGAGGCTGTGGAGACCGGCCTGGCCTCCCGGCTCGCGGGGCGGATACCGCCGGACGACCTCGTTGAACTGGACGCGCTCGTCGGCCGTATGGAAGAGCAGGCCGCGCAGGGAGCCGGCCTCGCGGAGACCGACCGGGCCTTTCACGCCACCCTCTACCGGGGGCTGGACAACGTGCTGCTGAGTGAGGTTTTGGAGGCGTTCTGGGACGCCTTCCACCGGGTCCGGACCGATCTCGGGGGTGTGCCGCAGGACCCGAAGGTGACCTGCCGGCAGCACCGGGAGATCCTGGACGCGGTACGGTCGGGCGACGCAATGCGGGCAGAGGAGGCCATAAGGGAGCATTTCGGCAACATTCGCGCCCGCCTGTCCACAACGGCTCCACAGGGTCCTCACACGCGCCACAATGAACGCGTATGACCGGTAAACACCGCGTTTCGCATCTTGCGATCATGATGATCGCCGTAGAACCCTGGTTTCCTGGTTTTTCAAGATGCTGCGGTTTCGCGGCAGTTGGGGGGATTCGGAACCGGTTGCGGACTGCGCGGGGGTAGGGGCCCCGTTCATGAAGCGATGCCGTGGGGGGCATCATGCAACCGGAAGGTCGTATTGCCATGTCTATAGGGTGTGGATGACGTGGTGACTGCGACCCACCACTGATACGTCTGTGAAGGTCGAGGGGGACCGCAGCAGACGGTAGGAAGCGACGAAACACGCGGCGGTCCGCGTGTGGGGGGATGACTCATGACGTCGAGGCCCACGGGTGCCCGGCAGGACCACGACCCGTCACAGACCACCCAGCTGAGGGTGCCGTCTCACCGTATGAGCACCACGGGGACGTTCCGGCGGATCAAGAAGACGCTGCCGAGATACGACTACGAGCACTACAGCCGGCTCGCGGGTCCCCTCACCCAGCCCGATCCGAGCAAGCCGTACAAGGTGCAGTACCGCTCGCTCATCTCGCAGGAGCCGCACCGCATCCGGGTCGCCCTGATGCTGGCGGCGGCCCCCGTGCTGTCGCTGGTGCTGCTGTTCTGGCTGCTCCAGCCCGAGCACTGGACCGAGCGCGACTACCCGGCCTTCGACTGGCTGCCGGCGCTCGACATGGTGATGCTCGTCTCGATCGGCCTGATCGAGTTCTTCCGCTGCATGAACGTGCTGTCCAACGCGCACGCCACCCTGGTCGCCCGCGACCCGATCCCGGTGGTGCCCGAGGTCGGTACGAGAGTGGCCTTCCTCACCTCCTTCGTGCCCGGCAAGGAGCCGCTGGAGATGGTGACGAAGACCCTGGAGGCGGCGGTGAGGATCCGCCACCGGGGCCTGATGCACGTCTGGCTGCTGGACGAGGGCGACGACCCCGAGGTGAAGGCGGTCTGCGAGCGCCTCGGCGTGCACCACTTCTCCCGCAAGGGCGTCGCGAAGTGGAACCAGGCCAAGGGCCCGCACCGCGCCAAGACCAAGCACGGCAACTACAACGCCTGGCTGGAGGCGCACGGCGACGACTACGACTTCTTCGCCTCGGTCGACACCGACCACGTGCCGCTGCCCAACTACCTGGAGCGGATGCTCGGCTTCTTCCGCGACCCGGACGTCGGCTTCGTGATCGGCCCGCAGGTCTACGGCAACTACGACTCGTTCGTCACCAAGGCCGCCGAGTCGCAGCAGTTCCTCTTCCACGCCCTGATCCAGCGCGCGGGCAACCGCTACGGCGCCCCGATGTTCGTCGGCACGTCCAACGCGGTGCGCATCAGGGCGCTCAAGCAGATCGGCGGTCTGTACGACTCGATCACCGAGGACATGGCGACCGGCTTCGAGATCCACCGCCACAAGAACCCGGCGACGGGCAACAAGTGGCGCTCGGTCTACACCCCGGACGTGCTCGCCGTCGGTGAGGGCCCCAGCGCCTGGACGGACTTCTTCACCCAGCAGATGCGCTGGTCGCGAGGGACGTACGAGACGATCCTCAAGCAGTACTGGAAGGGCTGGTACTCGCTGCCGCCGAGCAAGCTCTTCAACTACACGATGATGATCATCTTCTACCCGATGTCGGCCCTGAACTGGATCCTGGCCGCGCTCAGCTGCGCGCTGTTCCTGGGCCTGGGCGCCTCGGGTGTGAACATCGACCCGGCCGTCTGGCTGATGCTCTACGGCAACGCCTCCGCCCTGCAGATCGGCCTGTACGTCTGGAACCGCCGCCACAACGTCTCGCCGCACGAGCCCGAGGGCTCCGGCGGTGTGGCCGGCATGGTGATGTCCGCGCTGTCGGCGCCGCTGTACGCGAAGGCGCTGATCGACTCCGCGCTGCGCCGCAAGAGCAAGTTCGTGGTCACGCCCAAGGGCGACTCCGCCAGCCCCGACCGCTGGTTCGGGACGTTCCGCTACCACTGGTACTTCATCCTGATCTTCGGCGGGTCGATCGCGGCCGGCTTCGTCTTCGGCCACTCGCACCCCGCGATGATCATCTGGGCGATCTTCGCCATGCTGATCACCGCCACGCCGATCTTCGCCTGGCGCTGGCAGCTGAAGCAGGACGCCAAGAAGCCCGCCGCTCCCTCCGGGGAGCCGCCGCAGGACTCTGCGGGCCCGCACCGGACGCAGCCGCTGCCCGTCCCGCAGCAGCAGGCGCCGCACGCCCCGCAGCACACGCCCGGTTGGGCCGCAGCCCCCGGCGCGAACGGGGAGGTCGGGGGAACCGACCAGACCATGCAGATCGCCCTTGGTGGACTTGGGGGACGTAAGGAATGAACGACCGTGCAGGCCGCCGCCGGGCCCGTCGACTCGCGATCGGCACGGCGGTGGTACTCGCGCTGGCCGGGATGAACGGGCCGTGGCTCTACCGCTTCGGCACCGAGAAATACCACCAGTACACAATCAACAAGCCGGAGTACAAGGCCGCCAACGGCAAGTGGGAGATCATCGATTTCCCCGAGGAGTACCGGCAGAACACCATCCACGCGGCGCTGCTGCGCACCGGCAAGGTGCTGCTCGTCGCGGGGTCGGGCAACAACCAGGACAACTTCGACGCGAAGAGGTTCGACACCCGGATCTGGGACCCGGTCAAGGGCACCGTCAAGAAGGTGCCCACGCCCGCCGACCTGTTCTGCACCGGCCACACGCAGCTCGCCAACGGCAACCTGCTGATCGCGGGCGGCACCAAGCGGTACGAGAAGCTCAAGGGTGACGTCACCAAGGCCGGCGGCCTGATGATCGTCCACAACGAGAACCCGGACAAGCCGATCACGCTGCCCGCCGGCACGAAGTTCACGGGCAAGGAGAACGGCAAGACGTTCGTCTCCAAGGACCCGGTGCTGGTGCCGCGCGCCAAGAAGGTCTTCGACAAGGCGACCGGCAGGTTCCTGCGCAACGACCCCGGCCTCGGCCGGATCTACGTCGAGGCGCAGAAGCGGGGCAAGAGGTTCGAGACCGGCACGCAGGACAACTACCGCGTGCACGGCCTGAAGGGCGCCGACGCCAAGAACACCTACGGCATCGCGCAGAAGCTCGCCCTGGACAAGAAGGACTTCCAGGGCATCCGGGACGCCTTCGAGTTCGACCCGGTCGCCGAGAAGTACATCAAGGTCGACCCGATGAAGGAGGCCCGCTGGTACCCGACGCTCACCACCCTGAGCGACGGGAAGATCCTCAGCGTCTCCGGCCTCGACGACATCGGGCAGCTGGTCCCGGGCAAGAACGAGATCTTCGACCCGAAGACCAGGAAGTGGACCTACACGGACACGGTCCGGCAGTTCCCGACCTACCCGGCGCTGTTCCTCATGCAGAACGGCAAGGTCTTCTACTCGGGCTCCAACGCGGGCTACGGGCCGGACAACGTGGGCCGCGATCCGGGTGTGTGGGACGTGGACACCAACAAGTTCGCGAAGATCCCCGGCCTGAGCGATCCCAAGCTGATGGAGACCTCCGGCACGGTGCTGCTGCCGCCGGCTCAGGACGAGAAGTACATGGTGATCGGCGGCGGCGGTGTCGGCGAGTCCCAGCGCTCCAGTGAGAAGACCCGGATCGTCGACCTGAAGAAGCCGGACCCGCGCTTCGTGGACGGCCCGTCCCTGGACAAGGGCACCCGCTACCCGAACGCCTCGATCCTGCCGGACGACAGCGTGCTGATCTCCGGCGGCTCGGAGGACTACCGGGGCCGCGGCGACTCCAACATCTTCGAGGCGCGGCTGTACGACACGGAGAAGAACGAGCTCAAGCGGGTCGCCGACCCGCTGGTGGGCCGCAACTACCACTCCGGTTCGATCCTGCTGCCCGACGGCCGCGTGATGTTCTTCGGCTCGGACTCGCTCTACGCCGACAAGGCCAACACCAAGCCGGGCAAGTTCGAGCAGCGCATCGAGATCTACACGCCGCCCTACCTCTACGGTGACGCGGACCGGCCCTCGCTGTCGGGCGGGCCGAAGACCATCGAGCGCGGCGGGACGGGGACCTTCACCTCCCCGGACGCGGCGAGGGTCGACAAGGTCCGGCTGATCCGGCCGAGCGCCGCCACGCACGTCACGGACGTCGACCAGCGCTCCATAGCCCTGGACTTCAAGGCGTCCGGCGACCAGCTGACGGTGACCGTGCCGGAGAACCGGAACCTGGTCCAGGCGGGCTGGTACATGATGTTCGTGACGGACGCCGAGGGGACCCCGAGCAAGGCCCAGTGGGTCAAGGTGCCGTAGCCGAAACGGCTGAAGGGGCGCTCTCCGGTCGGGAGGGCGCCCCTTACGCATGTCCGGCGGGGTGTGTCAGCCGGTGGCCTTCGCCAGCTTCAGCGCGTAGTCCTCCCACCACTGGCCGGCCTTGGGGCCGCCCTTGCACTCGCCGTCCGACTCGCCGGGGCGCTTGACCCACAGGTAGGCGTCGACCAGCGGGTCCGCGGTCTTCGTCGTCGGCGTCTCGCCCAGCGCGCGGCCGGGCGGGTTGCACCAGCGCTCGTCGGGATTGCCCTGCGTGTAGGGGCCCTTGCCGTTGCGGCTGGTGTCGATGACGAAGGGCTTGCCGCCCACCTTGGCGGAGAGCTGCTTGCCGTAGGCGATGGAGTCCGGCGTCGAGTAGAAGTTGGAGACGTTGACCGAGAACCCGTCGGCCCGGTCGATGCCCGCGCGCTGCAGCGGCTCGAAGATCTGGTCCGGGTTCTGCCAGCCGGCGTTGCCCGCGTCCAGGTAGACCTTCGTGTTCTTCAGGGCCTTCAGCTTGGCGACGGCGCCCTTGAGGAGGTCGTAGCGCTCCTCGTGGAACTGCTCCGGGGTGCAGCCGTCGACGAGGTGGAGCAGGGCGTCCGGTTCCAGGACGACCGTGGCCGGGCGGTCGCCGATGCCCGCCGCGACGCCGTCGAGCCAGGCCCGGTAGGCGTCGCCGTCGGCGGCACCGCCCTGGGAGTACTGGCCGCAGTCGCGGTGCGGGATGTTGTAGAGGACGAGCAGGGCCGTGCGGCCCGCCTTGTCGGCGGCCTCGGTGAAGCCCCGGGTCTGCTCCTCGGGGTTGTCCGGGCCGACCCACTCGGCGACCGGCTGCTCGGCGATCTTGCGGATCTGCTCGGCGTCCTGCTTCTTGCCGGCCTTCTCCAGCGCGGCGACCTGCCGGGCCGCCGTGCCGTTGGGGTTGACCCAGAACGGGGCGGTCTCCTTGGGCTGCTGGGTGATGCCGGCGCCCGCGTCGCCTCCCGAGTCCGGACCCTCGTCGCCCCCGTCACCGCCCGAACATCCCGTGATCAGCAGTGCCGCCCCCAGCACCGCCGCGGACACCCGCCTTCCGGCGGACGCCCCGACCCCCCTGCTGCCGTACATCCAACTCCCCCTTGGGTGCAGCGTTCCGAGGCTCAATCCTGACATACGTCCCGCAGCACCCACGAGGCCGAGCCCGACCTGCGCGGATGACGCTGCGCCACCGGGCCGGGACTTGGCGTCATCCGGCCTCTAGGCCAGGGCGGTCCTTTGGTTCTAGAGTCGTTCCTGCGGGGCCCGGCCTTCGGCCAGAGATTCACTCACCGTGGCTCCCGTGACCTCCCGCGCAGCTCGCCGGGTTACTCCCGCAGCCCGTGCGCGCGCGGTCGAGGCCGGCCCGGCCGGCGGCTTCAGGGGGAGCGGGCGCCGGCCGGGCCGGGGACCGTGCCGTAGGCGGAGGCGTCACAGGCCGGTTCCCGTCAGATACGCCGAGACGACCACGTTCGCCGTGTAGCTGTGCGTCGTACGGTCGAAGCTGCCACCGCAGGTCACCAGCCGCAGCTCGGCCCGCCCCGACTGGCGGGGGCCGTAGGCCTGGTGGGCGTCGAAGCGGTCGCGGCTGAGGACCTGGACGGACTCGACGGTGAACTCGGCGACCTTCGCGTCCGCCCGGATCACCCGGATCGTCTGGCCCGGCCGCATGGCGCTGACCTTGTAGAAGACGGCCGGCCGGGTGTCGGTGTCGACATGGCCGACCAGCAGCGCGGTGCCCGGAGCCCCGGGCGCCACTCCGCCCGCGTACCAGCCGACCACGCCCGGCTGGTCGTACGGCGGCGGGTCGGGCGCCCCGCTCCGGTCGAGGCCGCGGGCCACCACGGGGGCCTGCACGCCGAGTCCGGGGATGTCGACGCGCTGCGGCAGCGCGTCGGTGAGGGGACGGTGGGCGGGAGGCAGTTTCACGTCCGGGGGCCGGCCAGCCGCCGCCATGTCGCCGGTGGCCGGGGCGGATATGCCGTGCCGTACGTCGGTGACCTCGCGGCCCCACAGCCACAGGCCGAGCAGCAGTACCACCCAGGCCATGCCGGCCAGAAGACGGCCGGTGCCCGCGGAGAGCCTCTGTTCCTGGTGGGACATGGTCAGTCCGTTCCACGGCTCCGGCGGACCCCGCCCAGCGCGACCACCAGCGCGGCCACGCCGGCGAGCACCAGGCCGGTCACACCCTGCGCGGTACCGGGGCCGGCCCCGCGCTCCTCGGCGGCGACCAGATGGGCGGCACCGCCGCCACCGGCCCGGACGGGCGCGACGGGGGAGGCGGGGGCGACCGGACGGCGGTCGGCGGACGACTGCGCGTCGCCCTCGCCCGCGTGCTCGGGGTCGTCGTCCGGCTCGGCTGCCGGGGCGTACGACTGCCCGTCGCCGCCGGGCACGGGCGGGGGCCCGCCGGTGCCGGGGGTGAGGGGCCGGCCGCCGGGGCCGGGGACGGACTGCGGGGGCCGTACGGCCGGGCCGCCGGCGGAGTCCTCGCGGACGGTGAGCGTTCCGGTCCGCTCCGCCTCGCCGCAGGTGACCCGCACGGCGTACGTGCCCGGGGCGAGCGTGGAGCGGACGCGGCTCTCGCCGGTCAGCTCCCGTGCGGCGTCCGTGACGGTGAGCCGGGCGTCCGCGACGAACGCGGGCGAGGCGGCGACGGCCGTGCGCCGGGCGCAGTCGGTCACGCGGAGCGTGATGTCCGCGCCGGGAGCCGCGGTGGCCGGGGCCACCGAGACGCTCCCCGTCTGCCGCGCGTCCCCGCTGTCCGCCGCGTGCGCCGCCGGCGTCAGGGCGGCCGCGGCCAGGACACCCGTGCAGACCGTGACTCTCAGGGAACCCATCGTGAACCTCCAGACGCCTGGAGCCTCCCCCGCGCGAGCGGTCACCGCATCCTCGGGGACGCGGTGACTGCTCCGTACGGGTGGCGACGGGTTTGAGCCGGCGGAGCGGGCCGCCCGGGAGGTCAGACGCGGTCGACGAGGTCCGCGATCGAGTCCACGATCTGCGACGGCCGGTACGGGAAGTCCTCGACCTGGTCGGGCCGGGTCAGGCCGGTGAGCACCAGGAACGTCCGCATCCCGGCCTCGATGCCGGCCAGCACGTCGGTGTCCATCCGGTCGCCGATCATCGCGCTGGTCTCGGAGTGGGCCCCGATGGCGTTCAGCCCGGTGCGCATCATCAGCGGGTTGGGCTTGCCCGCGAAGTACGGCTTCCTGCCGGTGGCCTGGGTGATCAGCGCGGCCACCGCGCCGGTCGCGGGCAGCGGGCCCTCGGCGGAGGGGCCGGTCTCGTCGGGGTTGGTGGCGATGAACCGCGCGCCGCCGAGGATCAGCCGGACCGCCTTCGTCATGGCCTCGAAGGAGTACGTGCGCGTCTCGCCGAGGACGACGTAGTCCGGCTCGTGGTCGGTGAGGATGTAGCCGATGTCGTGCAGCGCGGTGGTCAGGCCCGCCTCGCCGATGACGTACGCCGAGCCGCCCGGCCGCTGGTCGTCCAGGAACTGGGCGGTGGCCAGCGCCGAGGTCCAGATGCTCTCGATCGGCACCTCCAGGCCCATGCGCTTCAGCCGGGCGTGCAGGTCGCGCGGGGTGTAGATCGAGTTGTTGGTGAGGACCAGGAAGGGCTTCCCCGACTCGCGCAGCTTCTTGAGGAAGGCGTCGGCTCCGGGGATCGGTACGCCCTCGTGGATGAGCACACCGTCCATGTCGGTGAGCCACGACTCGATGGGCTTGCGGTCTGCCATGTGCGGGATCTCCTGCCGTACGCGGTCCAGCGTGCGACCCAGCCTAGACAGTGACGGGATCTTGCGGAATGGGCCGCCGCCCACGTCCCGACAGGCGGGACACGGAGCCCTCCGGACCACGCCGGGGCCCGGCCCACCGGGCCCGCGTGCCGCCGCACGGGGACGGTGCGTCAGAGGCGCCTGCGCAGGAGGAGCAGCGCACCTCCCCCGGCGAGCAGCACGGCCGCCCCGGCCGCGGCGGCCTGGACGCGGCTGCCGGTGCGGGCCAGCTCCTCCGCGAAGGGGAAGCGGTCCTCGCGGGGCGGCACGGAGGCGTCCGGGTCGGGGTCGGAGTCGGGGCGCGGCTCGGTGCCGGTGCCGGTGTCGGTGTCGGTGTCGGTGTCGGTGTCCGGAGCGTCGTCGCCCTCGATCCGGAAGCGGTAGTCGCCGGACTGCCCGACCCAGTCGCCGTCGTCGTCGTGCCGCTGCACCACCGCGGCGTTGGCGGTCACGTCGTTGGGCCGGGCGTCCGAGGTGACCGCGAGCCGGACCTTCACGCTGACGGTGCCGCCGGGCCCGACGGTGAACCCGCCGAAGCCGCTCTCCTCATCGGTGAAGGCCCCGACGAGTTCGTCCTCGCCGGTCTTCTCGAACCGCACGGGGTGGGCGCGGGACCCCTCGAAGAACTCCAGCCGGGGCTGGGACGGCTCCAGGACGCGCCGGTCGTCGACGAGCACGACGACGGGGTGGATCGCGGAGCAGGTCCGGTCGGTGGTGTTGGTCAGGTCCAGGTACCAGGTCCCGAACCCGCCCCCGGCCGTGTAGGTGTCCGGCCCGCCGCGCAGGCGGGTGGTGAGCGGGAAGGTGTGGTCGTCGGGCGCGGCGCAGGCGGGCGCCGGGGCCTCGGCGGCGTACGCCGGGGACGCGCCGGAGAACAGGACGGCGGCTGCCGCCGCCAGGCAGTAAGGAGCGGGCGTGCAGTGTCGCATGATGATGTGACATAGCCGGATGGCGCAGAAGGGAAGTCGGCCGGGCCGCGAAGCACCCCGAATGGTGGCGGGGAACCGCCCGGTTGGCGGACAGGGGGTCGGGCGGGCGGGGTGAGTGGGGCGGGTGGTCGAGACGGTCGGGGTGATCGAGGCGGGCGGGGTGGGCGGGGCGGTGGTAGTGGTCACCGTCGGGGTGATCGACACGCTCGGGCTGAGCGGGGCGGTGGTGGAGACCGTCGGGGTGATCGAGACACTCGGGCTGGGCGGGGCGGTGGTCGAGACCGTCGGGGTGATCGAGACACTCGGGCTGAGCGGGGCGGTGGTCGAGACCGTCGGGGTGATCGACACGCTCGGGCTGAGCGGGGCGGTCGGGACGCACGAGACGGGATGGCCGGGTGGTCGGGATGGGCGGGGTTTACCCGTCCGCTCGCCCGAACACCGGCCCCAGCACCAACTGCGCCGCCCCTGCCGCCACGCCCCGGCTCCCTCCCGGCGCGAGCCGGACCGGTACCGCGTTCTGGCCGGTGCGCCGGGCCCGCTCCTCCAGGACCGCCCCGACGCCGCGGAGGAACGGCTCCGGCGCCGAGGCCACCGTGCGGCCGCCGAGCAGGACGACGTCGATGTCGAGCAGGCCCACCAGGTTCGCCGCCCCGGCCCCGAGGACCCGTGCCGCCTCCTCGATGTCGCCACGCGCCACCGCGCCGAGGCACAGGGCCTCCACGCAGCCACGGTCGCCGCAGGTGCACGGCGGGCCGTCCAGCTGGATCACCTGGTGGCCGAACTCCCCCGCCCCGGTCCTGGCCCCGCGGTGCACGCTGCCGCCGATCACGAGTCCGGCCCCGAGTCCCGTACCGAGGTGCAGGTAGGCGAAGGAGCCGCCCTCACCCGCGGCGGCCAGGCCCAGCGCCGCGGCGTTGGTGTCCTTGTCGACCACGACCGGCACGCCGAGCCGCCCGGCCAGGGCCTCCCGCAGGGGGAACCCGTCCCACTCGGGAAACCCCGTCACCCGGTGCAACACCCCCCGGGCGTGGTCCAACGGCCCGGGCAGCACCACCCCCGCCCCGAGCAGGGCCACACGACCGCTGCTCGGCGACACCCCGTCGCCCCTGCCCGGCAGCACGGCAGCGGACCCGCCGGGCAGCACGACAGGGGACCCGTCCACGGACCCGCCCGGCAGCACTCCAGCAAACCCGCCGGGCAGCACGGCAGCGGACCCGTCCGCAGACCCGCCGGGCAGCACCGCATCGGACCCGGCGAGCAGTACGGCAGGGGACCCGCCCGCAGACCCGCCCCCCGGCCCGCCCGCGGGCATGCTCTCCTGCCCGCCCGCCGGCACCCGCACCGGCACCCCCGCCAGCACCCCCGCCACCGCCTCCGTCACCGCCCCGAGCACGGCTTCCGCACCGGCCCCGAGATCCAGCGCGGTCCGCCGCTCCCCCACCACGGCGCCCCGCAGGTCGGCCAGCACGACCCGCAGCTCGTCCCGGTCCAGGTGGACCCCGACCGCGTGCCCGGCCTCCGGCACCAGGCGCAGGACCGTCCGCGGCTTGCCCCCGGTCGACGCCCGCCGCCCCGCCTCCGCCGCGAGCCCCTCCTCCCGCAGTCGTGCCGTGATCTTGCTGACGGCCTGCGGGGTGAGGCCGGTCCGTTCGGCCAGCTCCAGACGGCTGATGCCCTCGGCCCCGGCCGTCCGCAGCAGGTCCAGGACCAGTGCGGTGTTGTGGCTGCGCAGGGCGAGCAGGTTCGCACCGCCACCGCTCCCGGCCCCGCGCCGCCCGGCACGCATGCCGGCCGCCGCAGCCCCGCCTGCCCTCACTGGCCCTTGGGCCCCTGCGGCCGCTCCGGGCCCTCCGGCCGCTTCGGCCACGTCAGCCCCTCCGGTCACGTCAGCCCTTCCGGCCCTGCCGTCGTTCGCCCTGTTCACGTCCCCATTGTCCTCCGCGCTTGCACTTTGGCAACAGCGTTGCGAAAGTGGACGGCATGACTGGCACACCCCTCGGGACAGCCCCCGGCTCACCCCTCCGCGTCGGCCTCGTCGGTTACGGCCTCGCCGGCTCCGTCTTCCACGCCCCGCTGATCGCCGCCACCGAGGGCCTCGTCCTCGACACGGTGGTCACCTCGAACCCCGAGCGGCAGCAGCAGGCCCGCGCCGAGTTCCCGGACGTACGCCTCGCCGCCTCGCCGGACGAGTTGTTCGCACGGGCCGCCGAGCTGGACCTGATCGTCGTCGCGTCGCCGAACAAGACGCACGTGCCGCTCGCGACCACCGCCCTGGAGGCCGGTCTCCCGGTCGTGGTCGACAAGCCCGTCGCGGGCACGGCCGCCGAGGCCCGCGCGCTGGCCGCCCTCGCCGAGGAGCGCGGCCTGCTCCTCTCCGTCTTCCAGAACCGCCGCTGGGACAACGACTTCCTGACGCTGCGCAAGCTGGTCGCCGAGGGCGAGCTGGGCGACGTCTGGCGGTTCGAGTCGCGCTTCGAGCGCTGGCGTCCGAAGCCGAAGGGCGGCTGGCGCGAGTCCGGCGACCCGGCAGAGATCGGAGGTCTGCTCTACGACCTCGGCAGTCACGTCGTCGACCAGGCGCTGGTCCTGTTCGGCCCGGCGGCCTCCGTGTACGCGGAGACGGACGTCCGCCGCCCGGGCGCCGAGACGGACGACGACACGTTCATCGCGATCACGCACACCGGCGGCGTCCGCTCCCACCTCTACGTCTCCGCCACCACCGCCCAGCTCGGCCCCCGTTTCCGCGTCCTGGGCTCCCGGGCGGGCTACGTCAAGTACGGCCTGGACCCGCAGGAGGCGGACCTGCGCGAGGGACGCCGTCCCGGCCCGGACTGGGGCGCCGAGCCCAAGTCGCTGTGGGGGCGTGTGGGCTCCGGCGAGTCCCCGGTGACCGGCGGCGGCCGCCCCGAACCGACCCTCCCGGGCGACTACCCCGCCTACTATGCGGCCGTGGCGCAGGCCCTGCTGGCGGGCGCCCCGAACCCGGTGACCGCGCTGGAGGCGGCCGCCGCCCTGGACGTACTGGAGGCGGCCCGTCGTTCGGCCCGCGAGAAGACGGTGGTGACGCTGTGACGCACAAGACCCCGCACGGTTCCTCGCACAACCAGGAGCTCACGCCGAAGATCCACCCGGAACTCACCCCGAGTCTGGAGGAGTTGGAGAAGGAGGAACGCCGCCTGGTGTTCCGCCGGTTCGGGCATGACGACGCCTGGGCGCTGGGCTCGCTCCTGGTGGAGCTGGCCCGCGAGCGGCAGGCCCCGGTCGCCATCGACATCCACCGCGCCGGCCAGCAGCTCTTCCACGCGGCGCTGCCCGGCTCGACCCCCGACAACGACGCCTGGATCGCCCGCAAGCGCCGGGTCGTCGAGCGCTACGGTTCGGCCTCCTACCTGGTCGGCGCCCGTTTCCGGGCCAAGGGCACCACGTTCGAGGAGTCCTCGCGCCTCGACCCCGACACGTACGCGGCGCACGGCGGCTCCTTCCCGATCACCGTGGAGGGCGTCGGCGTGATCGGCGCGGTGACGGTGTCGGGCCTGCCCCAACTGCAGGACCACCGGCTCGTGGTGGAGGCCCTGGAGAGGTTCCTCGGCCTCTAGGCCCGGCCGGAATCATCACCGGCTCCCTCCGGTTGGCACCTGCGTACGCGTGATCAGACAGGGCGTCCACCGGAGGGAACCGAACAGATGAGCACTCCCGTGAAGGAAGCGGTCGGCAGGTACGGGATCTGGAGCGTGGGTCTGCGCTCGGAGGATCCGGACCGCCGCGGTGAACTGGCCGAGGCCGCTGCCGAACTGGAGGAACTCGGCTACGGCGCCGTGTGGCTGGGCGGCAACAGCTCCGCCGCCCACGCCGCCCCGCTGATCGAGGCGACCTCGCGGCTCACGGTCGGCACCAGCATCCAGAGCATCTGGCAGCACGAGCCGGACGCCGCGGGTCGGGCGTTCGCGGAGCTGGAGGCCGCCCACCCCGGCCGTTTCGTACTCGGTCTCGGCGTCAGCCACGCCCGGCTCGCGGAGCAGTACCGCCGCCCGTACTCGGCCCTCGTCTCCTACCTGGACGGCCTGGACGCCGCCGGGGTGCCCGAGGACCGCCGGGTCCTGGCCGCTCTCGGCCCGAAGAGCCTGAAGCTGACGCGCGACCGGGCGGCGGGGACGATCCCCTACCTGGTCACGCCCGAGCACACCGCGCACGCCCGCGACGTCCTGGGCGAGGGCCCCCTGCTCGCCCCCGAGCTGGCCGTGGTCTGGGAGACGGACCCGGTGCGGGCCCGCGCCCTGGCCCGGGAGTTCCTGGAGCTGTACCTCACCCTGCCCAACTACACCAACAACTTCCTCCGCCACGGCTTCACGGAGGAGGACCTGAAGGACGGCGGCAGCGACCGCCTCGTCGACGCCCTGTTCGCCTGGGGCGACGAGACGGCCATCCGCACCAGGATCGACAGCTTCTTCGAGGCGGGCGCGGACCACGTGGCCCTCCAGGTGATCGCGGAGGGTCCCCGCGACGCCCTCCCCCGCAAGACCTGGCGCGACCTGGCGACCCTGCTGGGCTGACACGAGGGCGGGCGCCCCCTAGGGGCGCGGGGAACTGCGCGACAAGCCACACCCGGCCCGCAGCCGAGCAACGACCGCGGTTCCCCGCCTCTCCCGCCCTCCCGGTCCTCCCAACTCCCCGATGACCGGCCCTCCCAACTCCCCGATGACCGGCCCTCCCAGCGGAGCGCCTACGCGTTCTTGAACTCCTGCCGCTGCCGCCCCAGCCCCTCGATCTCCAGCTCCACGACGTCCCCGGCCCGCAGGAACGGCTTCGGCTCGGGCGCCCCGAGCGCCACACCCGCCGGCGTCCCCGTGTTGATCACATCGCCCGGGTACAGCGTCATGAACCGGCTGAGGTACCGCACGACCTCCCCCACGGAGAAGATCTGCTCGGCGGTCGTCCCGTCCTGCTTCAACTCGCCGTTGACCCACAGCCTCAGGGGCAGCCGCTGCGGGTCGGCCACCTCGTCCGCCGTCACCAGCCAGGGCCCGAGCGGGTTGAACGTCTCGCAGTTCTTCCCCTTGTCCCAGGTCCCGCCGCGTTCGATCTGGAACTCCCGCTCGGACACGTCGTGCGCCACGGCGTACCCGGCGACGTGCGCCAGTGCCTCCTCGGCCGACTCCAGGTAGCGGGCCGTACGTCCGATGACGACGGCCAGCTCGACCTCCCAGTCGGTCTTGAGGGACCCGCGCGGCACGAGGACGGTGTCGTTCGGCCCGACGACCGTGTCGGGCGCCTTCATGAAGACCACCGGCTCGGCGGGCGGCTCGGCGCCCGTCTCCCGCGCGTGGTCGTGGTAGTTCAGCCCGATGCAGACGATCTTGCCGATCCGCGCCAGCGGCGGCCCGATCCGCAGCCCGGTGGCGTCCAGTGCGGGCAGCCGGCCCGCGTCGGCGGCGGCCCGGACCCGGCCGAGCGCCTCCTCGTCGGCGAGCAGCGCGCCGTCGATGTCCGCCACGACGCCCGACAGGTCCCGCAGGGTCCCCTCGGCGTCCAGCAGCGCGGGCCGCTCCGCTCCGGCCGTACCGACTCGCAGCAGCTTCATGATCAGTCTCCCTCGATCGCGGGCGCCCGGCCGATGCGCGCGACCCGGATGCGGCGGGGCAGCCATCGGAGGACCGGTCGATCCTCCAAGGTCGGTGTTCGCTCCGCAATACCCCGTTCACGGACTGGACCGTCACGTCACCCGGCGGGCTACCGGTACAGCACGGCCCGCTCGACGACGCTCCACGTCGTACTGGTCACCACGTACAGCGCGGCGGCCAGCGGCACCACGGCCACGGTCACGAGCGTGAAGAACGACAGGAACGGCAGCACCCGGGTCACCGCGCCCAGCCCCGGCATCGGCTCGCCCTGTCCGGGCACGGACTCACCCCGCCCGGGCACCTGCTCGCCCTGCCCGGCCGGGACGAGGGGGTTCGCGGCCGTCATGCGCTTGCTGAGGCGGTAGCTGAACGCGGCGACGCAGGCGGCGACGGCGAACAGCCCGGCGTAGACGAGTCCGGCCCCGCCGAGGAGCCCGCCCTGGAGCGCGTCGGCCCACCGCCCGCCCAGCGGCGCGGCGAACAGCTCGTGGCCGAGCAGTTGGTTGGCCCGCCCGCCGATCGTGTCGCTGGAGAACAGGTGGTACAGCAGGAAGAACGCGGGCACCTGCAGCAGCCCGGGCAGGCAGCCGGCCAGCGGCGACACCTTCTCCTCGGCGTGCAGTTCCAGCACGGCCCGCTGGAGCCGCTCGGGGTCCTTCCCGTACTTCTTCCGCAGCTCGGCGATCTTCGGCTGGAGCGCGGTCCGGGCCTTCTGACCGCGCGCGGCGGCCCGGGACAGGGGGTGGACGAGGAGGCGTACGAGCGCGGTGAACAGGACGATCGCTGCTGCGGCGGCGGAGGCGCCGAACAGCGGCTGGAGCAGGTCGGCGAGTCGCTCGACCAGGGTGGCGAAGACGGACATGGGTGAGCCCTCCGGGGGTCTCGTCGTGCCGGAACGGAACAGGCGGCATGACGACCCGCGCGGGGTCACCGAGGTGCTGGTGGAGCCCTACGCGACGGTCGCCCGGAGGGCGTGACCGGGTGCGCGGGGACGGGTGCGCCCCCGGGCGTCGGGATCGCGCTGGGGCAGGAAGGCCGTACGGCGGTCACGGTCGCGGATGGCCGTCCGCACCCGGGTGCGCGGCACGGCGGGCGCGCAGCGGGAGGCGACGACGGCGCACACCGCGAGGGCGGCCGAGGCCGCGGCGGTCGCGGCGAGGGCGACGGTGGCGGAGAGGCTGCCGGTGTCGAGCAGCGCCACCTCGACGAGCAGGAAGAGCAGCACGAGAGCGGGACGCAGAGTCACCCGACCGCGGTTCACCGGCTGCCCCTCCTCCCGTACGCGTGCAGGTCCTGCCGTCGGTTATACAGGATCGCCCCGCCGAGTGGGCCGGGCACTTCGTACATGGGTTTGAGAAAGGTTCGTCAGAACTCTCGACAACGCATCCGCCGCCCCCGATGCTTCTCGATGCCACCACCCCGTTGCCATGAACGGGACAAGTGGGGACCCGCGGTGCCGGTCCGGTGCCGTGGGAGCCCGCGGTGCCGGTCGGGACCGGCGCCTGCCCCGAGATCGCCGAAGGCCCGAATTCCCTTACGGAGGAGCCGTGATCCGACGCAGATCCCTGCTGGCCGCAGCGGGAGGCACGTTCCTCGGCAGCGCCCTGGCGACGGGCACCGCCCACGCGGACGCCACGATCGCCGTCAACCCGTCGGCGACGTACGGCACCTGGGAGGGCTGGGGCACCTCGCTGGCCTGGTGGGCCAACGTCTTCGGCGCCCGGGACGACTTCGCCGACCTGTTCTTCACCACCAAGTCCGTGACGTACGACGGCCGTTCCCTGCCCGGCCTCGGCCTCAACATCGCCCGCTACAACCTCGGCGCGTGCAGCTGGAACAGCGTCGGCGGCGAAAGCATGGTGGAGTCGCCCAACATCCCCGGCTTCAAGCAGATCGAGGGCTTCTGGCAGGACTGGAACAACGAGGACCCCACCTCCTCGGCCTGGAAGTGGTCGGCGGACGCCAACCAGCGCGCGATGCTGGTCAAGGCGGTGCAGCGGGGCGCGATCACCGAGTTGTTCGCCAACTCCCCGATGTGGTGGATGTGCGGCAACCACAACCCCTCGGGCGCGGCCGGCGGTGGCAACAACCTCCAGACCTGGAACTACCGCCAGCACGCGAGCCACCTGGCCGCGACCGCCCTGTACGCGAAGTCGAACTGGGGCGTGAACTTCGCGACGGTCGACCCCTTCAACGAGCCGGCCTCCACCTGGTGGACCGCGACCGGCACGCAGGAGGGCTGCCACATGGACCCGGCGGTCCAGGCGGCCGTCCTGCCCCACCTGCGCAGCGAGCTGGACAAGCGCGGCCTGACGGGCGTGCGCATCGCGGCCTCCGACGAGACGAACTACGACACCGCCCGCTCCACCTGGGCGTCGTTCGGCTCGTCCACCAAATCCCTGGTCTCCCAGGTCAACGTGCACGGCTACCAGGGCTCGGGCGGCCGCCGCGACCTCCTGTACACGGACGTGGTGACGACCTCCCGCAAGAAGCTGTGGAACTCCGAGACCGGCGACAGCGACGGCACGGGCCTGACCATGGCGTCCAACCTCTGCTACGACTTCCGCTGGCTGCACCCCACGGCCTGGTGCTACTGGCAGGTCATGGACCCGTCGACGGGCTGGGCGATGATCGCCTACGACGCGAACACCCTCCAGCCGACCACCGTCCAGACCAAGCACTACGTGATGGCCCAGTTCAGCCGCCACATCCGTCCCGGCATGACGATCCTGGACACAGGGGTCGGCTACGCGGTGGCGGCGTACGACCCGACGTCCCGCCGCCTGGTCCTGGTGGCCGTCAACACGGCCGGCACACCCCAGAACCTCACCTTCGACCTCTCCCGCTTCACGACGGTGACGGGCGGCTCGGGAGGCCTGGTGCCCCGCTGGAACACGGTGACGACGGGTGGCGGCGACCTCTACACCCCCCGCTCGGACATCCGCCTGTCCGGGAAGTCGGTCATCGTCCCGTTCGCCGCGAAATCGGTCCAGACGCTCCAGATCGACAACGTGACGCCGTAGCCGGACCGGGCGGCGGTTCGGGGCGAACGGTGGAGCCCTGGTGACGAGCGTGCGTGTGGGAGTGGTCTGGCCTGCGCATCTCTCACGCTCGTCACCTGCCGGCAGTACGGTGTCCCCCATGCGCCCCGACACGCCTGCCGAAAACGTCGACCACACCGCCGAGGCGGCACGCCTGGAGCGGACCGCCGGCCTGTACCCCGAGGACGCCGAGGCCCTGCTGCTGCGAGCCGCGGCCCACCTGGAGCTCTCCGGCGACCGCCCCACCGCGACCAAGCTCTACGACCGCCTCCTGTCCTCCCCCGAGGCCCTCGACCATCCCCACCTGGTGCGGGCGCTCAAGGCCTCGAACCTGTGGGAGTACGGCCACGAGGCCGAGGCCAGGGCGATCATCGACGGCGTCCGGACGGCGGCCCCGCGGGACCCGGCCCCCTGGGTGATCGTGGCCGAGGCCCTGGAGTCGCACGACGAACTGGAAGCAGCGCACGACACCTTCACCGAGGCCGTGCGCCTCCTCCTGACGGACGTGGCGCAGCCCCCGCAGCCGACCCACCCCCTGCTCTTCGGCCGCCACCGGGTCCGCCGCATGCTGGGCCGCTCCCACGACGAGTGGGACGCCCTGGCCGACACGGTCCACTCGCTCCCGGTCTCGCTGGACGAGCTCCACGACCCCAAGCGCGTGTGGTCGCTCGGCTCGGAGAACCCGGCGGAACTGGAAGCGGAGATCCTCCGCCTGCGCGCGGAGCTCGGCGCCTACCGCGAGGCCCTCTCCCGCCCGTTCCCGGTGGCGATGCTCCACTGGCCGGCGACGGAACTGACGGAGCTCCTGGGCGCGTATCCGGCCCTGGCCGAGGAGTACCCCTCCCACGAGGAACACCTCGCGTCGATAGAGCGCGCCCTGCGCGAACTGGCCTCCTCCGGCACGCCCAACCTCGGCATCGTCACCGGCACGGTCCCGTCCTACGAGGCCTTCGCAGCCTCGGAGGGCTCGTCCCCGAACGACCCCACCCTCCTCCCCCAGTACGCCACAACCCTGGCGGCCCGGGGCCGGGCGGTGGCGTGGCCGCCGCAGGAGGGGGCGGGGTGCTGGTGCGGGTCGGGGCGGGCGTACGGGGAGTGCCACGGCAGCGCCGTCTGACTTCGACCGACGAGGGGCGCGGGGAAGTACTGGCCGGGCGCCGCCGGTCTCGCTGCATCGGGCTGCCCGTTCACGCCGTGACCGGGGCTGGAGCGGCCCGGTTGCGGGCGGCCCGCAGGGCTATAGGCGCCTGCCAGCTCCAGTTTTCCGGTACAGCCCCCTCTCTGTCAGCAGGTGCTGTTAGAACTGATCCCTATCGCCACGAGTGATCGTCTGCGTGGGAGTAAGGGATCAGGGGGAACAGGCATGGCGGAAGCAGCGGACCAGGCGCAGCCCATCGCGGGCATTTACGAAAAGCTGATCACCAGCGATCTCCAGGACGAGCTGGAGCAGTTCGAAGCCGCTGGCTGGAAGGCAGTAGACGCTGAAGTCACCCCGGAATCCGCGCCCCACGTACTGGCCCGTTACCTCGGTGAAGCCATCGGCCAGCGGTTGAGTGAGCTGCGCCCCGAAGACCGCGTCACGACAGCGAACCGCATCCTCGCCTCCCTTGCTCGTAGCACTTCAGACCCCGCTGAGGCAGCGGCGCCGAGCACTATCGCTGAAGGTCCTCGCCAACTCCTCACGCTCGCCCGGCAGGAAGCTCCGGGCGTCTACGCGCTACGCCCCCTCACACCCCTGTCCGAGACATCCCTGATCACGAACTCTCCCGAAGACCTGAGCCTCGGTGCCGAACTCAGGGCCGAATTGGCCACTGCGGACCGCATCGACCTGCTCTGCGCCTTCGTGAAGTGGTACGGCATTCGTGTCCTTGAGGATTCCTTGCGGGCTGCACAGGAACGGGGAGTGCCGATCCGAGTCATTACGACCACGTACATCGGCGCGACCGACCGTCACGCCCTGGATCGCCTCGTCCGCGACTTCGGTGCAACGGTCAAGGTCAACTACGAGATCCGATCCACTCGGCTCCACGCCAAGGCATGGCTGTTCCGCCGTCACACGGGCTTCGACACGGCGTATGTCGGCAGTTCGAACCTCTCGAAAGCCGCGCTCCTGGATGGTTTGGAGTGGAATGTTCGCCTTTCTTCTGTGGCCACCCCAGCCGTGCTGAACAAGTTCGAGGCGACCTTTGACGCCTACTGGAGCGACTCGGCATTCGAGACGTACGACCCTGACCACCACAGCGAGCGCCTCGACCACGCCCTTGCCCAAGCCGGAGGCAACACCTCCACCACCGACCTGAAAATCAACCTCTCCGGTCTGGAAGTACGCCCGTTCCCCTACCAGCAGGACATGCTGGAACGCCTGCAGGTGGAGCGCGAGCTACGCGGACGTGACCGTAATCTGCTGGTCGCAGCAACCGGTACGGGTAAGACCGTCATGGCGGCTCTGGATTACCGAAGCCTCGCCAAGGGTTTCGCTGACCGCCGGCCGAAGCTGCTGTTCGTGGCGCACCGCAAGGAGATCCTCAAGCAATCCCTGCGCACCTACCGAGAGGTGCTCGACGATGCCTCGTTCGGCGAGTTGCTCTACAGCGGTGAGGACCCTCAGGCGTGGAACCACGTCTTTGCGAGCGTCCAGTCACTCAACGTCCAACGACTTGAAGAGCTGGCACCCAACCACTTCGACATCATCGTCATCGACGAGTTCCATCACGCCACGGCATCCACCTACCGCCGTGTCATCGACCACTTCAAGCCCAAGGAACTCCTCGGCCTGACCGCGACCCCCGAGCGGATGGATGGGCTCAATGTGCAGGACGAGTTCTTCGACGGCCGCATCGCCGCCGAGATGCGTCTCTGGGAAGCCCTGGAGAACGACCTGCTCTGTCCCTTCCACTACTTCGGCATCCCTGACGGCACGGACCTGACGAACCTCACCTGGCGACGGGGTACGTACACGGACCAGGAACTCGGCAACCTCTACACAGGCAACGAGGCACGGGCCCGCATCGTCGTCAAGCAGATCCGGGACAAGGTCTCCCAGCCAGGAGCCATGCGGGCGCTGGGTTTCTGTGTGGACAAGAGGCACGCCCACTTCATGGCCGACTTCTTCCACAAGGCTGGCTTCCAATCAGTCGCCCTCACCAGCGACTCCCCTGCCGCAGTACGGGCTCAAGCGCTCACTGATTTGCGCGAGGGGAAGGTGCAAGTGATCTTCTCCGTGGATCTCTTCAACGAAGGCCTCGATATCCCGGATGTCGACACGCTCCTCCTCCTACGTCCGACCAACAGCGCCACCATCTTCCTCCAACAACTCGGCCGCGGACTACGACGCACGGAAACCAAGCCGGTGCTCACCGTCCTGGACTTCATCGGACAGCATCGAGCGGAGTTCCGCTTCGAGGAGCAGTTCCGCGCCCTGACCAACCTCTCTCGCAATCGCCTCGTCGACCACATCGAGCGCGACTTTCCCCTCCTGCCGTCCGGATGCCAGATCATCCTCGAGGGCAAGGCCAAGAAGCTGGTGCTTGACAACATCCGCACGCAGCTCAGCGCGAACGTGAAGACCTTGGCCAATGAGGCCAGGGCCTATGAAACACCGCTGCTTGCGGACTACCTGCGGGAAAGCCGTAGGGAGATCAAGGAGCTGTACAAGAGCGACAACTCCTGGACTGACATCCTGCGTCGGGCCGGCCTCATCAACGCCACCGCCCCCACGGGAGAAGCGGCGCTCCTCAAGCGCGTCCACGCCTTCCTGCACATCGATGACCCTGAACGAGCCAACGCCTACCTCCGTCTCCTGGCCGACGAGGTACCGCGCTACGACGACCTCAACCTCACCGACCAGACGTACGCCCGGATGCTGTTCTTCAACCTGTGGGACAACGCAGGCGGTTTCACCAGCTACCAGCAAGGTCTCGACTCCTTGCGCGACCAGCGCACCGTTCGCGAGGAACTTCGGCAAGTGCTTTCCTATGTCCTCGCGCAGGCGGACCACGTGCCGATCCCGCTGTCCGGCAGTCACAGCCAGGTGCCCCTGAAGGTGCACTGCTCGTACAACCGCTCCGAGATCCTGGCCGCCCTGGGAGTGGCCCGCATCGGCGGACAGATGCCCAGGTCCTTCGCCCAGGGCGTGCAGTGGGTGGAAGAGCTCCAGACGGACGCGCTCCTGATCACGCTGGAGAAGAACGAGAAGGACTTCTCGCCCACTGTCCGATACAAGGACTACGCGCTGAGCCCGACGCTCTTCCACTGGGAGTCGCAGAACGCAACGGCATCGAACTCGCCCACCGGCCTGCGCTACCAACACCATGCCGAACGGGGCAGCCACATCCTGCTCTTTGTGCGCCGGTACAAGAACACCGACATCGGCAAGTCCCAACCGTGGATGCTCCTGGGCCCTGCTACCTACGAGGACCACACCGGAAGCAAGCCCATGGCGATCACGTGGCGGCTGAAGCACGAGCTGCCTGCGGACGTGTGGACATACGCGGCCATCGCTGCCGGGAGTTGAGCAAGTTCACTGTCATAGCGATCAGTTAACGTCATGGCATGGACTTAGCTTCGATCAAGCCTGGACTGCTGACCACCCGCTCGGCCATGCATGAACTGTTCGGCGGAGGGAGCCAAGGGGGGATCATCATCCCCAAAAACAGCCCGAACATCCTCATCTACACAGACCATGACAGCGGTAAGAAGTACGGCTACGAGGACGGCTGGCTTGAAGAGGAGGACGAGCTCGGTCCCGTCTTCGAGTACACCGGGCAAGGCACCCGCGGTGACCAAACGTTTCTCGGGCAGCGCGGGTCACGCAATGCGGCAGTCCTGTACCACGCTGACGCCGGCAAGTCGCTACGCGTCTTCATGGCAGCGGGAAAGGTCAGCGACTCCAGGTCGTCTGCTAAGCAGCAGCGCTACGTGGGCGAGTTCCAGCTGGATACGAAGGTGCCGTACACGGTGCGTGAGGCACTCGACGAGGAGCATCGGCCCCGCCTCATCATCGTCTTCCGGCTACGTCCCATGGGGGAGTTTGAGCGTCTCAGCCAAGACGTCATCACCCGCGCGGACACCACCGCATCTCAGAGGGTCTCCGCTGACGTGGTCACCACCACACTGGTGGAGCCGAAGAGGAAACGGGCGACGGAGAGCAGACGTGCCGCGCAACCCAGCCTCATAGCCGAGCTGCGCCAGGCAGCCATCCGGGAGCAGTACCTCGCAGAGCTCATGGCACAGGGCCATGACGTTGCCGCGTTCCAAATCAAGATCTCGGGCACGACCTCCACCCTCAAGACTGACCTCTACGACGCCACCGCACATGAGCTCTATGCCATACGCGGTGCAAGCACCCGCGAAGAGATACGCATGGCCGTAGGTCAGCTCAAGGACTTCGCTCGACACATCAAACCCGCGGCCCCCAAACTGACCGCACTGCTCCCGGATAAACCACAAGACGACCTGATCAGATTCCTCCACACAGAAGGAATCGACCTCGTCTACGGCGATGCTCAGGGCTACACGAGATGCGCAGCCCGATAGAAGTACCGCACCCACATCCCTGGAGCAAACATGGCTGAGTCCCCCGAGCACATCTACCTCTCCAAAACCGCCCTCAAGATCATGGAGGGCGCGTCGAGATCACAGCTCTTCGGTTACACGGAAGGCCAACGAAAGCGCTTTGACTTTTCCTGCGACCTAAAGAAGGACTGGTCGAAGGTAGTTGCTGGACAGACCCTCTGGAGGCACGGTGGAGACGGGATCGACAAGGACCTGCGAACCCTTCTGCACGAGCAGGACATCGCCGCGGCCGTGTACATAGCGCGTCACGAGAGCAGCAACCGTGCTCGCCTGGCAGAGGTGACCCAGGACTACCTCAAGACCATGCGAGAGAGCCTCTCTCGCCTGCGGGTCTTCTGGGTGCCGGCCGACTTCGATGCAGACGACGAGGCCTCCCGGGAGGCTGTCTACGACCTCCTGAAAGAGGAGATCACCAAAGACCTGCTTCTTCAAGTGGCGCTCGGCGGCCTCACGCCCCAAGACGTGACGCGTTTTGCATCCTCAAGACGCCCAGGCCTTCCCCTCAAGATCCTCTCCCACGTCAAGAAGCACGGCTACCGCAGCCATCGACACACAGCCAATGCACTGGCCACCGACTCCAATGCTCTCCGACTCGAAACAGAACGCCTCTTCATCATAGGCTTCTTGGAAAGTGGCAGCTTGCAAGGGGGAGAGTACAGCGTAACGGACAGCGGAAACGCAATGCTTGATATCTGCTCCCGGCTCCGCACATACCTACACGGAAACCTAGGTGATGGAAACAAGAACGAGGATTTCGAGCACATATGCAGTCTGCTTGGGATCGACTACCCCTCAATCCCCATCACTGCTCGCCTGTTGATCGGCGAAGCCGACATCGACATACAGAACCCGACAGCGCTGTTGTTGCAACACGTCGCCCAAGCTGACGCAGACGGTAGCGTCGACTGGCCCGAGGCTCACTACAGCTTGCCCTCCAGTTCCGAGGTACCCGGACACCGGTAGGTGAAGGGCGCTAGGTCAGGCCGCCTCCCCTTCAGCCTGATAGTGCAACTGAGCACGGTCGAGGATGTCGTCCGGGTCATGGCCCCGCGTACTGGACCAGTGGAGCAAGTCAGCGATCAGCTCGACCGCGGACTCTACGCGGTGCACGTCTTGGGTTTCTTGACCCGGACCACGTGTGACTCTCTCGTAGTTCTCAAGTGCCGCGACAGCCCGTTCCACCCGTCGGCAGTTCCCCTCGCTAGCGAGCTCGATCTCACACCAGACCGCCTTACCCGCCGCGGTCACGACTGCGCCCCAGTCCAGGGCCATCATCTCGATCAGATGCAAGCCGCGACCGCACTCGTCACCCCATCCAGCTGCTCTGACGATGGGCACCACCGAGCTCTTGTCATGGACTTCCAGGCGTAGGCGCTTCCCGCTCCGCTCAAGGATCAAAGTCGCCGACGCGCCTTCCCCCACGTGCTTGACGACGTTGGTGGCCAGCTCCGTGACGAGGAGCTCGACCTCGTCAGAGACCAGGGACGCACCCCACCGACTGAGCTGCCGCGTAGCTGCCTTCCGCAGCAGGCGCACCTCCGTTGGCGCAGCCTCAAAGGGCAGAACGCAGCGAAGTCGAGGCTCCGTGACGTCGTAGCCGGCCATGACCACTCCTCCCTCCCTGGCTACGCAACACGACATCCGCACCGTATCCGTATGACCGCGCTGCGTAGCGACCAGAGAGAGCATGGCACAGAGAAATCTCACTGTGTAACTTCTCATGAGAATCTATCGGGTGAATCCGGTGGTGAGTCCGGTTCACTGCTCCCTAGCCTGAGGGGCGTTGTTCGGGCTGAAGCCCGCCCCATGGTGAAGGAGCCGCATGCCCGAACGGAGCACCACACGACGCCGCCAACTTGGCGCGACCATGCGCAAGTTGCGTTCTCGTACCGGAATGACTCTCGAGGAAGCCGGAAGGCTGGTCGGCGTTTCGAAGGCGACCGTCAGCAGGTACGAGACAACTGCCGGGCCGGTCAAGTGGCTTGTGATCGAAGCGCTCTGCCGTGAGTACGGCGCGACAGATGCTGAGCGTCGAGCGGTAGTCAACCTTGCCAAGAGCGCCAAGGAGCAGGGCTGGTGGAGCTCCTTCGCTGACTCTCTCCCGGAGAGCATGAACCTGCTCCTCACCCTTGAGGACGAGGCCGTACGCGAGAACCACTTCTGCTGCGTGTACGTCCCCGGGCTCCTGCAGACGCGCGCCTACAGCACCGCTCTCCAGAAGGCCAACGAGGTCCCTTTGGAAGCGGTGGAGATCGAGCGGCTCGTTGACATCCGGATGAAGCGACAGGAGATCCTTGCCCGCCCCAAGCCCCTGCACCTCTGGGCGATCCTTGATGAATCAGTGATCCGCCGCGTTGTTGGGTCGCCGACGGTCATGAGGGAGCAGCTAGACCGGCTCCTCGAGGCCAACGAGTCCCCTCACATCACCCTCCAGGTATTGCCGTTCGCCAAGGGGGCGCACGCTGCCGCCCTGGGCAGCTTCGTCATCATCGGCGGTCCCGAACCGGCCCTCGACGTCGTATACGTGGATTTCCACACGGGTTCCCTCTTCCTGGAGAAGGAAGAGGAACTGGAGCGATACAGACTTGCGTTCGAGTACCTGCGCGCACAAGCGTTGGACATGGAGGCTTCCTCCGTCCTGATCCATCGCGCCCGCAAGGAGCTCTGAATGTCCGCTGGCCCCCAGATAGCCGTCGAGCCCAGGTGGTTCAAGTCGTCTTACAGCGGCGCCAACACCACCGAGTGTGTGGAGTGCGCCTACGGTGCGAGTGCTGCGCTGATACGCGATTCAAAGGACGTGAGAGGGCCCATCGTCTCCGTCGGGCATGAGGCATGGCGTCACTTTGTGAGTGCGGCCCCCGATCTGTGACAGCCCAGCCGACCTGCTCAGCACCGCGACTTACTTGGGATCCTCGGGCAGGTTGCCGTCGCCGCCCAGGTTGGCGACCATCCGGCGCAGGACATTGATCGTGGTGATGAAGTCGGCCTGGGATATGCCCTCGTGGGTCTGGTGGTGGACTCGGAGGTTGCGTTCCCTGGCGCGGAGGCGGGCGGCTTCGCCCTCGTCCGTGAGGGTCATGGCGCCCGTCGCATCCTCCGTGAGCCAGCCCCGGGCCGTCAGGTCGTCGTAGACCGCCTCGAAGTCGGTGTTCTGGTCGTCGTAGGGGGTCAGGCGGGCGGTGAGGGCGGTGCGGGTCCAGGTGCCCGGGGCGCCGGCGGCGTGGTTGAGGGTCCACCAGTGGGGCTGGGTGAGGTTCTCCACCGCCAGTTGGGCGCGGATGGCTCCCACAACCCTGCGGTAGGCCTGGCCGGTCCAGGCGCCGATCGGCTGCGCGGCCAGTTCTTCGTCGGGGTAATCCCTGAGGGCTCCGGCGTGGGTGTTCATGACGTCGGTTCTCCCGTCTGCGATGTGTCCCCGGGGAGGGACAGGACGAACCTAGAACCTCAATCATGGTCGAGGTCAAGAACAACCCGTTCCGGCCGATCCAGCCGTTACCGCCGCTGCCCGACGGCCACCGCCGGTCGTCCACCGTGGTGGCCGTCGTACGCAGTTCGGGTTGGGGAGCCTACGCCGCCGGGCTCAGGTCCGCTCGGCCGAACAGGAGGGCGTAGCCCGGGGGGAGTTGGGTGAGGATGCGGGTCACCAGGTCGTCGCCGATCAGGGGTGGGAGCACGCCGAGGACCGAGCTGACGTCCCAGCGGGCCGTGGCGGAGGTGGCTCCGGGGGTGCGGGACGCCACCTCGTCGACGAACCGCGCGGCGGGCAGCCGGTGCGTGGCCGGGATCTGGGAGGCGATCAGGCGGGCCGCCTCTTCGGGGAGGGCGCGGGCGAGGTCGACCCGTTCGTCGCCGATGACGTGGGCGCCGAGGGCCGTCAGGACGGTACGGATGACCTGTTCGGCCTCGGCCGGGGTGTCGTACTGGCCCGACGCGCGGACTGCCTCGACGAGGCGGGGCCAGCCGTGGTCGTCCTCGTGGGCCCTCGTGGTCACACCGGACACTGTCGCCGTGCTCATGTGCGGGTTCTTCCTCCAGGTGCGTGGGTGCGGCCCTCCCGGGTCGCGCCACCAGAGTGCGTACCGCAAGCGGCGGCGCGACCCGTGGACGGGCGGTGTTCGCGGGGTGGTGCGGTCAGCCGCTGATCTGCCTGCGGCTGTCGCCACCCGCGATCTGGATGCGGCGGGGCTTGGCCTGCTCGGCCACCGGGATGCGCAGGGTCAGGACACCGGCCTCGTAGGAGGCGTCGATGCGCTCCGTGTCGAGCGTGTCGCCGAGGAAGAGCTGGCGCGTGAAGGTGCCGGTGGGGCGTTCGGCGACCAGCTGTTCCGCGCCCTCGGGGGCGGGCGACCTGCGCTCGGCTCGCACGTTCAGGACGTTGCGTTCGACGTCCAGCTCGATCGTCTCGGGGTCGATGCCGGGGAGGTCGAAGTGGACGTAGAAGTCGTCCCCGGAGCGGTAGGCGTCCATCGCCATCGCGGACGGGCGGGTGGCAGAGCCCAGGACCTGCTGGGTGAGTCGGTCGAGTTCACGGAAGGGGTCCGTGCGCATGAGCATCACGGGTCACTCCTCTCTTCAGACGCTGTGAGTGCGATGCCCGATGTTCTGCGTCTTCTTATATAGCTCGGAGGAGGAAACTTGACAACCCCCGACTCAGGTTCGGGGTCGGGGGTGGCCGCCGGGGGCGTTGTCGCGAGAGCTAGCCTCGTGCTCGTGATCGCGTGGGCTCGAGCCCATGAGCGAGGCAGGAGGCAGGAAATGGCGAAGGTTCCCAGTGCGGTGGTGGCCGCGGGCGGGCTCGTGGGCGGGTACGGCATGGCCCGGTGGACCAGGCAGCGGCCGCTGGGCGGGGTCGTGCTCGCCGTCGCCGGTGCGGCGGCCGCGCGGCAGTGGCGGCAGCAGGCCGGCGGGGTGGCCGCGGGGGCCTTGTCGGCCGCGTACGTCGCGGCCTTCGCCGGGTCGCATCCGCTGGCGCGGAAGGTGGGGGCCTGGCCCGCCGTGTTCGGCGTGGCGGGTGCCGTGGGTCTGGCGTCGTGGGTGGTGGCGGACCGGCGGCGCGGCGACGCGTAGGCCCGTCGGTGACCCGTCCGATCAGGGGTCCGGCCGGACGGTGACCGCGACGGCGGCGCGGTCGGCCGCCGGTCCGGGGCGGGCCCGTCGGCGACCCAGTCGGCAGGCCCGCTCCGCAGCGCGCCCCGCTGTCGGCCCGCGCCGGCGAGCCGGTCCACGTGGGCGCACAGCAGCGTGGGCCCACAACAAAGAACCCGGCCCTGTCACCAGGGCCGGGTTCTCAAGTGGAGCGCCGGGCAGGCCTTGCACCTGCATCTCCCCACAGGAAGTGGGGCGTCTTTCCTTGGACCACCAACGCATCGTCCGTCTGCCGGAGTTCGGCGAGCGGGCGCAGATCAACTATAGCGCAGGTTCCGCGGCCACCGGACCGCGTGACCGCCGGACCTCCCGACCGCATGACCTCCGTACCGCCGAGCCTCCGGCCCCGGAGTGGGCCGGCAGCCGTCCCGCCGCCCGCCCACTCCGCGGCGCCGGCTCTACACCGTCGCCGGGCTGGACCCCGGCGTGCCCGGATCCGAGCCGCGACCCGCGTCCGGGCCCTGGGAGTCGCCACCGCCCCGGACGCCGGACTTCGCCGTACCCGCCGTCGCCGTCAGCGGCTTCGCGATGTCCTCCAGGGAACGGCGCTCCGCGTTCACCGCGAGCAGCGCCGCCACCAGGCCCGCCAGGCACATCAGCGTCGCGCCGATCGAGAAGGCGAGGACCGTGTCGCCGACGACGCCGGACTCCGTGAGCTTGGCGAACAGCAGCGGGCCGCTGATGCCGCCGGCCGCGGTGCCGATGGCGTAGAAGAAGGCGATCGACATCGCCCGGGTCTCCATCGGGAAGATCTCGGAGACCGTCAGGTAGGCGCTGGACGCGCCCGCCGAGGCGAAGAACAGGACCACGCACCAGCACGCCGTCATGGTGGCGGCGTTCAGGGAGCCCTGGTCGAAGAGCCAGGCGGTGCCGAACAGGAACAGGCCGGACAGGATGTACGTGCCGGAGATCATCACGCGGCGGCCGACCGTGTCGAACAGCTTGCCGAGCAGCAGCGGGCCGAAGAAGTTGCCGAGCGCGATGACGGCGAAGTAGTAGCCGGTGTTGCCGCTCGGGACGTCGAAGAACGTCGTCAGGATCGCGCCGAAGCCGAAGGTGATGGCGTTGTACAGGAACGCCTGGCCGATGAAGAGGGAGAACCCGAGGACGGCACGCTTGCGGTAGTCGGAGAAGACCGTGCGGCCGATCTCCAGGAAGGAGACGCTGCGGCGCTGGTGGATGGTGATCTCGCCCTCCGCGGGCGGCAGCGCCTTGCCGTTCTCGCGTTCGATCTCCTGCTCGATGGAGGAGACGATGCGTTCCGCCTCGTCGTCACGGCCGTGGATCAGCAGCCAGCGCGGGCTCTCCGGGACGTGCCGGCGGACCAGCAGGATGACCAGGGCAAGGACCGCGCCGAGGGCGAAGGTGAGGCGCCAGCCGACGTCGGCGGCGAAGATGTCCGTGTCCAGCGCGACGATCGACAGCAGCGAGCCGAAGACCGCGCCCAGCCAGAAGCTGCCGTTGATCATCAGGTCGACGCGGCCGCGGTACTCCTTGGGGATCAGCTCGTCGATCGCGGAGTTGATGGCCGCGTACTCGCCGCCGATGCCGAAGCCGGTGAGGAAGCGGAAGAGGAAGAACCACCAGGTGTCGAAGGAGATCGCCGTGAGGGCGGTGGCCCCCAGGTAGACCGCCAGGGTGATCATGAAGAGTTTTTTGCGCCCCCACTTGTCGGTGAGGCGGCCCCAGAACAGGGCTCCCGCGCAGGCCCCCGCCACGTACAGCGCGGCGGCCATGCCGGTGACCTCCCCGGAGGTGATGGGCAGGCCGCTGCCGGGTTCCGACAGGCGGCTTGCGATGTTGCCTACGACGGTGACTTCGAGACCGTCGAGGATCCACACGGTGCCGAGACCGATGACGATCGTCCAGTGCCAGCGTGACCACGGGAGGCGGTCGAGTCTGGCGGGGATGTCGGTCGTCAGGGTCCGGCCGGTCTCGGCCTGCGCGGTGGCCATGGGCTCCCTCCTCGTCGAGAAGAACCCGGATCGGGTGCCCGGAGCCGGGCGCTCTACGCCCCCAGCGCGTGCGTCACCGTGTAGATCAGCAAGCCCGCCAGGGAGCCGACGACCGTGCCGTTGATACGGATGAACTGCAGGTCGCGGCCGATGTTCGCCTCGATCTTCTTGGTGGTGTGCTCGGCGTCCCAGCTCGCGACCGTGTCCGTGATCAGGGAGGTGATCTCCTTGCGGTAGGTGGTGACGACGTAGACGGCCGCGTCTTCCACCCACTTGTCGACCTTGTCCTGCACCTTGCGCTCGCTCGCCATCCGGGAGCCCAGCGACAGCAGGGAGGCCCGTACGCGCAGCCGCAGTTCGCTGCGTTCGTCCTCCGCCGCCGCGACGATCATGGACCGGACGGCCGTCCAGGCGCTGGCGATGAGGTCCTGCACCTCGCCGCGGCCGAGCACCTCGCCCTTGAGCCGCTCGACGCGGGCACGGGTGTCGGTGTCGGACTGCAGGTCGGAGGCGAAGTCGGTGAGGAAGCGGTCGAGGGCGCCGCGCGCGGGGTGGGCGGGCATGTCGCGCATCTCGGTGACGAAGCGCAGCAGTTCCTTGTAGACGCGCTCGCCGACCTTCCGGTCGACGAACTTCGGGGTCCAGCCCGGGGCGCCGCCCTGCACGGCGTCCATGACGGAGTCACCGTGCAGCACGAGCCAGTCGTGGGCGCGGGTGACGATCAGGTCGACGACCCGTTTGTGGCCGCCGTCGGCGACGACCTTCTCCAGCATCTTGCCGATGCCGGGGGCGATCTCCTGGGCGCCCGCACGGCGGGTGATGGCCTCGCCGACCACCGCCTGGACGTCGGAGTCGCGCAGGACGGTCAGGGCGCCGCGCAGGGCGGTGGACAGCTCGGCGGTGACCCGGTCGGCGTGCTCGGGGACGGCGAGCCAGGCGCCCAGGCGGCTGCCGATGCCGACGGCGCGCAGCCGCTGGCGCACGACGTCCTCGGAGAGGAAGTTCTCGCCGACGAACTCGCCGAGGGAGACGCCCAGCTGGTCCTTCTTGGTCGGGATGATCGCGGTGTGCGGGATGGGGATGCCCAGGGGGTGCCGGAAGAGGGCCGTGACGGCGAACCAGTCGGCGAGCGCGCCGACCATGCCGGCCTCGGAGGCCGCGGCGACATAGCCCGCCCAGGCGCCGGCGCCGGAGTTCTGCGCGATCTTGGTGAGCACGTAGACCACGGCCACGAACAGCAGCAGTCCGGTGGCGGTGAGCTTCATCCGGCGTACGCCGCGCTGTTTCTCCTCGTCCGCCGGGCTGAAGGTCGTCATCGCACGGTTCACGGGGGTGCCGGGGCGGGCATGCTCCCCGCCGACACCGACCTTTTGTTCCGTTTCAGTACGTTCCATCCGCTCCACCCGCTTGGTGATCCCGCACACATTGTCCCTTCCTGACCGACTCCTGGAACGGAACAGGAGTTCCCGGCGTCTGTCGGGAGGGGGTACTGCCACGGGGTCCTGTGAGCCTCCCCCGGTCCATGACGCATCATGGGCACATCAGATCGGAGCCCCTGGGCTCCCATCGCCCGAGGAGAACTACACAGCATGACCCGAGGACGTGGCTACGCCCTCTTGGCCCTGGTCGTCGCAGCGATCGTGGCCCTTTCCACCGCCATATACGTCGGGGTGGCGTCCGACAACGGCGAGCCGGGCCGGAACGCCCTCGGTGACGGCCGCGCCCCGAACTCCGCCGCTCCCGCCTCCACCGGCACCTGGGTCAGCACGTGGTCCACGTCCCCGGCCGCCGGCGAACCCGGCACCGAGACGACGGGCATGGCGGACCGTTCGGTGCGCAACGTCGTCCACACCAGCGTCGGCGGTACGAGTGCCCGCGTGACGCTGTCCAATCTCTACGGCCGCTCCCCGCTGAGCATCACGAGCGCGTCGATCGCCCTGTCCGCGGGCGGCGGCACGGCGGCGGCGCTGCCGGACACCCTGCGCCGGCTGACCTTCGGCGGCGGCCCGACGGTCGTCATCCCGCCCGGCCGGCAGGTGATGAGCGACGCCGTGCGCATCGCCGTCCCGCACGACGCGGACGTACTGATCACCACGTACTCCCCGGCCGGTTCCGGCACGGTGACGTACCACCCGCACGCCCGGCAGACCTCCTACCTCGCACAGGGCGACCACACCCGGGACACCACGGGCGCGCCGTACACGGAGCAGACCAGGTTCTGGCGGTACCTGACCGCGCTGGACGTGCTGAGCAACGAGTCCGACGGGACGGTCGTCGCCCTCGGCGACTCCCTCACGGACGGCATCACGTCCACCATGAACGCCAACAACCGGTGGACCGACGTCCTGTCCGACCGGCTGCGCGCGGAGATCGCCGCCGGGCGCGACCTGCCGCGCTACAGCGTCGTCAACCAGGGCATCAGCGGCAACCGCGTCCTCACCGACGGGCTGGGCCGCCCCGCGGACAACCCCAGCGGCCTGAACCGCTTCTCGCGTGACGTGCTGGAGCGTACCAACGTCAAGGTCGTCGTGATCGACCTCGGCGTCAACGACATCCTGCGCAACCCGCGCCTGGCCGACCCGCAGGCCATCCTGGGCGGCCTGCGCACGCTGGTGGACCAGGCCCACGCGCGCGGCCTGAAGGTCGTGGGCGCCACCCTGATGCCGTTCCACGGCCACCGCGGCTACACGGACCAGCGCGAGGCGGTGCGCCAGGCCGTCAACGCCGAGATCCGCTCCGGGCGGGTCTTCGACGCGGTGGTCGACTTCGACCGGGCGCTGCGCGACCCCTACGACCCGCGCCGGCTGCGCGCCGACTACGACTCGGGCGACCACCTGCACCCCAGCGACAAGGGCTACACGCGGATGGCGCAGGCCTTCGACCTGGAGTCCCTGAAGGGATCGGCGCCGGCGGAGCTGTAGCCCGGGCGGCGGCGGAACCCCGCGCCGGGCACCTCAGTCCAGTTCCCGGCGTTCCGCCCCGCGGTCCAGCTTCTCCCGGCGCCGGGCCTCACGGATCCGCTGCCTCTCCGCGCGGGTCTGCTTGCGCTGGACCCCGACGCCGCCCCAGAAGGCGAACCCGGTCACGACCACGCGCGGGGCGCCGGGCTCGCCCGGCACGCCCTCCTCGCGGTGGTCGAAGCCGCCCATGACGCCGATGCCGCGGACGACCACCTCGACGCCGGGCGGGACGATCACATCCACCCCGCCCATGATCGCGATCGCGTTGATCTCGACCTCGCGCTCGGTGAAGTACGCCTCACGCAGGTCGATCTCCCCGCCGCCCCAGAAGGCGAAGCAGGTGAACCGCCGGGGCATCGTCCAGCGCCCCTTGCGCTGGAAACCGGACATCACGGCGGCGGCCCAGGTCGACGAGGCCTCGCCGCCGACGATCCGCCCCGACCAGCCCGTCCCGGCGGCGGGCTCCCTCTCCGGCGACACCACCGGAGCCGTGACGCCGGGCGCCGGCAGGTCCCGGGTGATCGGCGCCAGTTCCCCGTAGGTGCGCGCCCGGTACGTCGCGTCCAGCCGCTCCTCGAACTCCGCCATGTCGAGCCGGCCCTCCGCGAGGGCGTCCCGCAGGACGTCGGCGACCTTCTCACGGTCCGCGTCGGAGGCGCGGAGGTCCGGGACTGCGTCGTCGGTCATGTACAGCAGACTACGAGTTGCCCGGGCCGGGCACTACGTGGTCGCGCGCTCCGGCGGAGGATTGCGGGTGTCCCCGGAGGCGTGCAGCATTCTGGCGATCACCGCCTCGATGTCCGGCTCCCGCACCGACAGGTCGACCAGCGGGTACCGCGCCGCGATCGTCGCCACCAGCGGCGCCGCCGACTCCGCGGCCGGGAACGCCAGCCACTGCCGCGGCCCGTCCACCCGGACCACCCGCGCGGGCGCCGGCGCCTCGATCGGCGGCAGTTCCCGCTCCAGGTCCACGACCAGCGTCCGTTCGCTCTCCCCCACCTCGTGCAGCCCGGTCAGCGGCCCGTCGTACACCAGCCGCCCGTGGTCGATGACCATCACCCGCCGGCACAACTGCTCGATGTCCTGCAAGTCGTGCGTGGTCAGCAGCACCGTCGTCCCGCGCTCGGCGTTCAACTCCCGCAGGAACTCCCGCACCTTCGCCTTGGACGCCACGTCCAGCCCGATCGTCGGCTCGTCCAGGTACAGCACCTCCGGGTCGTGCAGCAGCGCCGCCGCGATGTCGCCGCGCATCCGCTGCCCCAGCGAGAGCTGCCGCACCGGCACCTCCAGCAGGTCGGCGAGCCCCAGGAGGTCCACCAGCCGGTCCAGGTTCTCGCGGTAACGGGCGTCCGGGATCCGGTACATGCGGTGCATCAGCCGGTAGGAGTCGATCAGCGGCAGGTCCCACCACAGCGTCGTGCGCTGCCCGAACACCACCCCGATCCGGTGCGCGAGCCGGACGCGCTCCCGGGAGGGCTCGATGCCCGCCACCCGCACCCGGCCCGCGCTCGGCGTGAGGATGCCGGTGAGCATCTTGATCGTGGTGGACTTGCCGGCGCCGTTCGGGCCGATGTAGCCGACCATCTCGCCGCGGTCCACCCGGAACGAGATCGAGTCGACGGCCCGCACCCGCCGCCGCTCCCGCTTCATGAAACCGGTCTTCCGGCGCACCTCGAAGACCTTCTCCACACCGTCGAGTTCGATGAACCCGCTGTCCGACCCGGTCAACTCAACTCCCTGTACTCCGGTACGAGCGAAGCCCCGCCCGCCACGCCACCCCCGCCAGCACCGCGCACCCCAGGGCCACCAGCGGCGAGGCGAACGCCGTCCACCCCGGCAGAGCGATCGGATACGGCCTGTCCAGCACATGGGCCGCGGGCACCCAGTTGACGAAGGCGAGCGGCACCACGAAGGTCACCCCGCGCACCAGGTCCCTCCCGAACACGCCGGGCGGGTACTGCAGCAGCGTCGTCCCGCCGTAGGTGAAGGCGTTCTGCACCTCGGCGGCGTCCTGCGCGTAGAACTGGAACGCCGCGCCCGCCACGAACACCGCCGAGAAGATCGCCGCGCCGCTGACCACCATCACCGGCACCAGCAGCACCTTCGCCGCCGTCCAGTCGACGTCCACCGACACCAGCGCCCAGCCCAGCACCACCGAGCCCTGGGTGATCCGGCCCAGCCTGCGCAGCGCGAAGCGGTCCGCCCCGACCTGGGCGAGCACCGGCGCGGGCCGCACCAGCAGCGTGTCGAAGGAACCGTCGCGCATCCGGGCGCCCAGCACGTCCATCGAGCCCAGCAGCAGGTCGGCGATCCCGAACGCCGTCGCCGACAGGCCGTACAGGAAGGCCACCTCCGGCAGCGACCAGCCGCCCAGCGAGTCCACCTGCGAGAACATCAGCAGGATCCCCACGAAGTCCAGGCCGGTCACCATCAGGTTGCCCAGCACCGTGACGACGAAGGAGGCGCGGTAGGTCATGCTGGAGCGCACCCACATCCCGGCGATCAGCCGGTAGGCCCGCACCCCCTCGGACAGGGCACCGCGCTCACCCACCCTGCACCACCACCCGCCGGGTCGCGGCCGACTGCACCAGCCGCCCCGCCGCCAGCAGCGCCACCGCCCACGCCGCCTGGAAGGCGAACGCCCGCAGCGGCTCCGTCTCCCCCATCAGCACGTCCGCCGGCATCTGGATCTGCGCCGCCCACGGCAGCACCCGCACCACCTCGCCCAAGGTGCCCGGGAACGCGTTCAGCGGCAGCACCATGCCCGAGAAGAAGACGCCCGTGACCATCAGGGCCTGGCTGACGCCCATGCCGTCCATCAGCCAGAACACGCTCAGCGCCGCCAGGTAGCGGATCGCGAAGCTGACCACCGTCGCCAGCAGCAGCGTCACCACGAAGGCCGCCCACGGGACGACGTCCGTCGGCAGCGCCATCGGGAAGAACGCCGCGCCGAACAGGAACGGCACCACGCCCCGCCCCAGCATCTGGAACAGCGCCCGCCCCACGTCCCCGGCCAGCCACCACCACTGCAGATCCACCGGCCGGTACAGGTCGACGGCGATCTCACCGGTGCGGATGCGCTCCATCAGCTCCTTCTCCGCACCGCCGCCCTGGATCGCGAGGGTCGCGTACAGGCACTGCCCCAGCCACACGTAGGTCACGGCCTGCGCCTGGTCGTACCCGCCGAGATGCGGCCGCTCCTCCCACAGCGCCAGATACGTGTAGACGAGGACGACACCGAAGACCGTGTTGGTGAACACCCCGGCCGCCGTGGCCGCCCGATAGGTCGCGTACCGCCGGAAGCCCCCCGCCGCGACGGCCGCGTACAACCGTCCCGAGCCCACGCCCACCACCCTCCTCGCCGCCCGGCACCGAAGCGCAGGAGCCTAGTGGCCCGACTCACGGGCCTGCCACGCAATTTCCGGCCCGGGCGGGGGCGCCGCGGGGCGAGCCGGCACCGCCATTGACGGTACGATCCGTTGCGTCCGCGTGGGTCGAGGCGCCCGTGGCCAGGGCGAGCGGCGTGACGGCGGTGCCGGCCGGGGCGGAGCGAGCGAGCGAGCCGACGCGTCTTCGGTGGGATCACCCCCCGGGGGCGGGTCCCCCTCGGGGCGGATCTCGCAGAGCAGGACCTCGACGCGCACGGGCGGGCGAGGGCGCGGTCCGCCCTCCGCCGGCCCGGCGGTCCGCCCGCGCGCCACCGCCTCGCCCCACGGCTCACGACACGGCCCTCGATCAGGGAACTGATCGCCGGATGGGACAGTCTTCATCACAGGGGCGCAAGAGCGAGCAGAGACGTACGGGAACGACGTACGACGCGAAACAGGAGTCCGTGCACGACATGAGTGACGAGCCTCAGCCGCAGCAGCCGAACCCGGGCTGGGCACCGACAGAGCCGCAACCGGACGGCGACTCCGGCACGCCCGGGGCCACCGCGAAACCGAAGCGGACGGGCTGGCGCCGGATCGTCCCGACCTGGCGCACGACGCTGGGCGCGTTCCTCGTCGTCGCCCTGCTGCTCGTCGGCGGCTTCTTCCTGGGCTACTCGCTGGTGAAGATCCCGCCGGCCAACGCGCTCGCCACCAAGCAGGCCAACGTCTACCTGTACGCGGACGGCTCCGTCATCGCCCGCGACGGCGAGGTCAACCGCGAGAACGTCACCCTCGCCCAGATCTCCAAGGACGCCCAGCACGCCATCCTGGCCGCCGAGGACCGCGACTTCTACACCGAGTCCGCCGTCGACCCCAAGGCCATGGTCCGCGCCGCCTGGAACACCGCCCTCGGCAAGGGCAAGCAGTCCGGCTCCACCATCACGCAGCAGTACGTGAAGAACTACTACCTGCGCCAGGAGCAGACCGTCACGCGCAAGGCCAAGGAGTTCTTCATCTCGATCAAGCTGGACCGCGAGGTGAGCAAGGACCACATCCTGGAGGGCTACCTCAACACCAGCTTCTTCGGCCGCAACGCCTACGGCATCCAGGCCGCCGCCCAGGCCTACTACGGCATGGACGCCAAGGACCTCGACGCCGGCCGCGCCGCCTACCTCGCCGCGCTCGTCAACGCGCCCAGCCAGTACGACGTCGTCGCCCACCCCGAGAACCGCCGCGCCGCCGAGGCCCGCTGGAACTACGTGCTGGACGGCATGGTCAAGAAGGGCTGGCTCAGCGAGTCCGAGCGCACCGGCATGAAGTTCCCGGTGCCGAAGGAGTCCACGCTCTCCACCGGCATGTCCGGGCAGCGCGGCTACATCGTCCGCATCGTCAAGGACTACCTCGTCCAGAACAAGATCGTCGAGGAGAGCAGGCTCGACGCCGGCGGCTACCGCATCACCACCACCCTGCAGAAGCCCAAGCAGGACGCCTTCGTGAAGGCCGTCGACGACAAGCTGATGTCCAAGCTGGACAAGAAGAGCAACAAGGTCGACCGCTACGTGCGCGCGGGCGGCGCCGCCGTCGACCCGAAGACCGGCAAGGTCGTGGCGATGTACAACGGCATCGACTACGTCAAGCAGTACACCCCGAACGCCACCCGCAGGGACTTCCAGGTCGGCTCCACCTTCAAGCCCTTCGTGTTCACCTCGGCCGTCGAGAACCACAGCGAGACGCAGGACGGCCGCGTCATCACCCCCAACACGATCTACGACGGCACCAACAAGCGCCCCGTCCGCGGCTGGACCGGCGACCCCTACGCCCCCGAGAACGAGGACCAGGTCTCCTACGGCGACATCACCGTCACCGAGGCCACCGACAAGTCCGTGAACTCGGTCTACGCGCAGCTGGCCGCCGACGTCGGCCCGCAGAAGGTCAAGCAGACCGCCATCGACCTCGGCATCCCCGAGGCCACCCCCGACCTCGCCGACGGCCCCGCCATCGCCCTCGGCACGGCCACCGCCAGCGTCCTCGACATGGCCGAGGCCTACGCCACGCTCGCCAACCACGGCCGCCACGGCTCCTACACGATGGTCGAGAAGGTCACCAAGGAAGGCACCCCGATCGACCTGCCCGAGAGGCGCACCCGGCAGGCCGTCAGCCGCGAGGCCGCCGACACCACCACCAAGGTCCTGCAGAGCGTCGTCCAGAACGGCACGGCCGCCGCCGCCCAGGCCGCCGGCCGCCCCGTCGCCGGCAAGACCGGCACGGCGGAGAACGACAAGGCCGCCTGGTTCGCCGGCTACACGCCCGACCTCGCCGTCGTCGTCTCCGTCATGGGCCAGGACCCCGTCACCGCCGCCCAGAAGCCGCTGTACGGCGCCCTCGGGCTGCCCCGCATCAACGGCGGCGGTCCGCCCGCCGAGATCTGGGCCCAGTTCACCCGCGACGCCCTCAAGGGCAAGCCGGTCAAGGAGTTCGACCTCCGGCTCCAGCCCGGCGCCGACGTCTCCCAGGCCCCCGGCACCGAGGCCCCGGCCGACCCCACCACCGGCACCACCGACGGCGGCACCACCACCGGCGGCCAGGACGACGGCACCGAGACGCCCAGCCAGACCCCGAGCGCGCCCGAGGGACAGAACCAGGGCCAGACCGACGGCGGCACCACCGGCGGCACCACCGGCGGCGAGTCCCCGACCACCGGCGGCACCGCGGACGGCGGCACCACCGGCGGCGGCACGACCGGCGGCGGCGACGGCGGCACGGCCGACGGCGGCACCACCGGCGGCGACGGCGGCACGACGGACGGCGGCGACACCGGCGGCACGACCGGCCCCGGCTGGGGCGTGGTCCCACAGGGCGCGCGCCGCGAATGACCCGGCGACCGGGTCAGTGACCGCTGGTCGCCTTCAGTCCCACCACGGCGACCAGCAGCAGGCACACGAAGAAGATGCGGGCGGCGGTGGCCGGCTCCCCCAGCACCGCCATCCCGAACACCGCCGCCCCCGCAGCGCCGATCCCCACCCACACGCCGTAGGCGGTACCGATGGGCAGGGTCTTCGCGGCCTGCGACAGCAGCAGCATGCTGGCGACGATCCCGGCACCGGTGAGCACACTGGGCACCGGGCGCGTGAAACCGTCGGTGTACTTCATGCCGACGGACCACCCGACCTCGAGCAGACCGGCGACGACGAGCAGAACCCAGGCCATGACGGGCACCTCCGGGAAACGGGCTGACGGTACGGGTGCGTCGTCTTTGCCTTGATCCCGGTACGGCGCGTCTCGTCGGGGTCCCTCCAACGTAGCAAAGCCCGACGGCACGCCGAAGGGGCCGGTGACGCGGGTCACCGGCCCCTTCGCACCGCCGTCGGCGGGCCTACAGGTACAGGCCCGTCGAGTCCTCCGACCCCTCGAACCGGTCCGCGGCCACGGCGTGCAGGTCGCGCTCGCGCATGAGCACGTACGCGATGCCCCGCACCTCGACCTCGGCACGGTCCTCCGGGTCGAACAGAACCCGGTCGCCCGGCTCCACGGTCCGCACGTTCTGCCCCACCGCGACGACCTCGGCCCAGGCCAGCCGCCGGCCGACCGCCGCCGTGGCGGGAATCAGGATGCCGCCGCCGGAACGCCGCTCGCCCTCGCTGGTGTCCTGCCGCACGAGTACGCGGTCGTGCAGCATCCGGATGGGCAGCTTGTCGTGATGGGTGCTGTGCTCGTTTCTGTTGGCGCTCACGCCCTGAAACCTACCTGTCTTCCCGGGGGACGTCCGCAGCCGGGTCAGCCCTTGCGGCGCCGCGTGCCGAGCGCGAGCAGGCCGACCACGCCCACCACGACGAGCGCGACGGGCACGACCCGCTCCAGCCGGGGCGCCCCGTCCTCGTCGACGAAACGGGCACGGACGTCGGTGACGGCCTTGTTGACCCCCACGTACGCCCGTCCGAGGGTGTGGTCGATGTTCGAGGCGACCCTGGCCTTGGCATCCCCGACGATCGTCTTCGGGTGCACCCGCACCCCGATCTCGTCGAGGGTCTCGGCCAGGGTCGCGCGGCGGCGCCTGATGTCCGCCTCGATCTGCGCCGGGGTCCTGGTGTCCGCCGTGTCCGCCACCGTGTCGCCTCCGAAGTCGGTATGAGCCTGTGCCGAACAGTCTGTCAGCTCCACGGCTCATCGCACTGCCCCGACCCCCGGTTACGCTGGTCCGATGAGCGAGCGACTCCAGCCGGGGGACGTGGCCCCCGCCTTCACCCTGCCCGACGCCGACGGCACCGAGGTGTCCCTGTCGGACCACAAGGGCCGCAAGGTCATCGTGTACTTCTACCCGGCCGCCCTCACGCCGGGCTGCACGAAGCAGGCCTGCGACTTCACGGACAACCTGGAGCTGCTGACCGGCGCGGGCTACGACGTCATCGGCATCTCCCCCGACAAGCCGGAGAAGCTGGCGAAGTTCCGTGACAAGGAGTCCTTGAAGGTCACCCTCCTCGCCGACCCGGACAAGGAGGTCCTGGAGGCCTACGGCGCCTTCGGCGAGAAGAAGCTGTACGGCAAGACGGTCGTCGGCGTCATCCGCTCCACGGTGGTCGTGGACGAGGACGGCAAGGTCGAACGCGCCCTGTACAACGTCAAGGCGACGGGCCACGTGGCCAAGATCATCAAGGATCTGGGGATCTAGCCTCCCCTTCGACCCCAGCGAGCGGCTCGTACCGGTGACCCCCGGTACGAGCCGTTCCGCATGCCGGGCGTGACCGTCCGATAAGCGGTTCGTTACTCCGTACGGGATCACGAACACGTGGTCGAGCATCCGGTGAGCGGGAGGGCGTGATGGGGGCGAGTGCGTACACCAAGGAGCGGCTGGAGGAGGCGGCCCGGGGCGCGCGGACGTTGTCGGAGGCGTTGGGGAGGCTGGGGGTTGATCCAGGGAGTTCGACGCGGCGGTACGTCTTCGAGCGGATGAAAAAGCTCGGCGTGGACGTGTCGCACTTCGAGCGGGAGGGCGTGAAGTGGACGAGGGAGGTCCTTGAGCGGGCGGTCGCCGCGTCGACGAACATGTGCGAGGTGCTGCGCAGACTGGGGCTCGATGTCGTCGGCGGGCATCACACGCACATCAGCCGCCGGATCAGGGCCTACGGCATCGACACCTCGCACTTTCGGGTTCCGACCCGGCGGGGGGCACCGCGGCGCCGGCGCACTCCCGAGGCCCTCCTCGTCGAGCAGCCGCCCGAGCACGCCCGACGCGTGCCGGGTGACCGCCTCAAGTGGGCGATGACGGCACGTGGCGTGGAGGAGCGGTGCGCGCTGTGCGGCACCGAAGCGGTCTGGCGGGGCCGCCCGCTGCCCCTGGAGGTCGACCACGTCAACGGCCGCTGGCAGGACAACCGGATTGAGAACCTCCGGCTGCTGTGCCCCAACTGCCACGCGACCACGGACCGGTACCGAGGGCGCGGCAAGGGGCGTGCCTCATGAGCGGCAGGCGGGCCCGGCCCGACCGCGAGGAATTGCGGGCCGCGGTCGCCGCATCCGTTTCCGTCGCCGAGGTGCTGCGCCGCCTGGGCCGCTCGGGCAGCGGCACCCAGCGCGCGCACCTGCGTCGGTGGATCGCCGAGGACCGGCTGAGCACGGAGCACTTCCTGGGCCAGGCACACCAGCGCGGCAAGCCCCGTCCGGCCCTGGCGAAGCCACCCGAGGAGATCCTGGTCAAGCACGAGGGCCAGCGACGGACCCGCACGGCCGTACTGCGCCGGGCGTTGCGGGAGGTCGGCGTACCCGACGTGTGTGCGGAGTGCGGCACCGGTCCGCAGTGGCTGGGCAAGCCCATGACACTCGAGGTGGATCACATCGACGGGGACTGGAGCGACGACCGGCTGGAGAATCTGCGGCTGCTCTGCCCCAACTGCCACGCTGTCACGCGGACCTGGTGTCGAGGAGGGCAGCGGCGACATAATCTCGCCCAGTAGAGTAGGGATCTGTTGGGCGCCCGTACGCCAACGGCTGAGCGGCGATCTTTAGGTGGTCGTGTCTGTCGGTTCGAATCCGACCGGGCGTACCGAGACACAGCCCCGCACCTCGTTCGTAGGTGCGGGGCTGTCCCCTTCAGCCCACCAGCTCCCGTACCACCGGCACCAGCGCCCGGAACGCCTTCCCCCGGTGGCTGATCGCGTTCTTCTCCTGGGGGGTCAGTTCCGCGCAGGTGCGGCTCTCGCCGTCCGGCTGGAGGATCGGGTCGTAGCCGAAGCCGTTCGTGCCGGCGGGCTCGTGGCGCAGGGTGCCGCGGAGCGCGCCCTCGACCACTCGCTCCGTGCCGTCGGGCAGGGCCAGGGCCGCCGCGCAGGCGAAGTGGGCGCCGCGGTGTTCTTCGGCGATGTCCGAGAGCTGCGCGAGGAGCAGGTCCAGGTTGGCCCGGTCGTCGCCGTGGCGGCCGGACCAGCGGGCGGAGAAGATGCCGGGGGCGCCGTTGAGGACGTCGACGCAGAGGCCGGAGTCGTCGGCGACCGCCGGCAGGCCCGTCGCCCGGGCCAGGGCGTGGGCCTTGAGGAGGGCGTTCTCGGCGAAGGTGACGCCGGTTTCCTTGACGTCGGGGATGTCGGGGTAGGCGTCGGCGCCGACGAGTTCGTGGGGCAGTCCGGCTTCGGCGAGGATGGCGCGAAGCTCGGTGATCTTCCCGGCGTTGCGGGTGGCGAGGATCAGGCGACTCATGGGGTCACAGTAACCAGCGCCCCGGAAGGGGCGCGGGGGACTGCGCGCGCGACCACGGCGCACCCGCGGACGGCCACCGGTGCGACCCGGCAGCCGCGGACGGCCACCGGTGCGACCCGGCAGCCGCGGGGCCGGGGCCGCTCCCGGCAGCCGCGGGGCCGGGGCCGCTCCTGGCAGCGGAGCGCTACGGCGTGCAGACCTTGGTCAGTTCGCCGGCCGCGTCCGTGACGGGGCTGATGTCGGGTGTCTCGTCGCCGTTCTCGATCGAGGTGCGGACGTTGTCCACGGCCTTGTTGAGGTCGGTCACGGCCTTGTCGACGTCGGCGTTGTCCGTCTTGTCGCCGATCTCGCCGAGGTTCTTGTCGATGGAGTCGAGGGACTCGTCGAGCTGCGTGGGGTCGTTCGCGGCGTTCTCGACGGCCTGCTGGAGGTCCGTGACGCTGTCGGCGATGGCGTCGGCGGTCTGGACGCAGTCCAGCGCCTTGTCGACGGCGGCGCAGCCGGTGGTGAGTCCGGCGGTCAGCGCGACGGCCGCCAGGGTGGCGGCGACGGCTGCGGTGCGGCGTCGGCGGCTCGCGGCCATGGAGCGGTCCCTCTCGTTCGGTCGGGCCGGTCGGGCCCGTGTGGCTGGCCGGGCGCACAGGGATGAGCCGTGCGCCCGTACTCCTTCAGACGCGCGGGTGCTCGGCGCGGTTGCCCGTGCCGAGCACCCGGTTTTGGTGCGCCCTTTACTTTTCGAGGACCGTGGCAAGGGCGGCGCGCTGGTGGGCGGCGAGTTCCTTGCAGCCGGTGACGGCGAGGTCGAGGAGGGCGTCGAGTTCGTCGCGGGCGAAGGGTTCGGCCTCGGCGGTGCCCTGGACCTCGACGAAGCGGCCGTCGCCGGTGCAGACGACGTTCATGTCGGTGTCGGCCTTGACGTCTTCCTCGTAGCAGAGGTCGAGGAGGGGGACGCCGGCGACGATGCCGACGGAGACGGCGGAGACGGTGCCGGTCAGGGGCTTGCGGCCGGCTTTGATCAGTTTCTTGCCCTGGGCCCAGGCGACGGCGTCGGCGAGGGCGACGTAGGCGCCGGTGATGGCGGCGGTGCGGGTGCCGCCGTCGGCCTGGAGGACGTCGCAGTCGAGGACGATGGTGTTCTCGCCGAGGGCCTTGTAGTCGATGACGGCGCGCAGGGAGCGTCCGATGAGGCGGGAGATCTCGTGGGTGCGGCCGCCGATGCGGCCCCTGACGGACTCGCGGTCGCCTCGGGTGTTGGTGGAGCGGGGCAGCATGGAGTACTCGGCGGTGACCCAGCCTTCGCCGCTGCCCTTGCGCCAGCGCGGGACGCCTTCGGTGACGGAGGCGGTGCAGAAGACCTTGGTGTCGCCGAAGGAGACGAGGACGGAGCCCTCGGCGTGCTTGCTCCAGCCGCGCTCGATGGTGATGGGGCGGAGCTGCTGGGGGGTGCGGCCGTCGATTCGAGACATGGCGCTGAGCCTATCCGTACCCGCGCAGCGGGCCCCTTCCGCGGTGCGGAGGGGGCCCGTGCGAGGGTGGCGTCAGGGTGCGTCAGGGGTGAAGCCCGGGACGATCCCTGCGCTTCACATCATGTCTTCGATCTCCGCCGCGATGGGGTCGGCGTCGGTGCCGATGACGACCTGGATGGCGGTGCCCATCTTGACGACGCCGTGGGCGCCGGCGGCCTTGAGCGCGGTTTCGTCGACCTTGGCGGGGTCCACGACCTCGGTGCGGAGGCGGGTGATGCAGCCTTCGACTTCTTCGATGTTGTCGATGCCGCCGAGCCCGGCAACGATCTTCTCAGCCTTGGTGGCCATGTTCGTTCTCCCTGATCCGAACCGCTTTGTCGCAGTAACCCACAGTTGGCCCATCTTCGCGAGCGGTCCCGTCGTGCGTGGCGAAGGATGGCGTCACGTGCGCGCGACCGTCGAACGACTGGTCTACACCACGAGCCTGTCTCTCGACAAAAGTCTCTCGGCAAAGGGGACCGGAATGTCTGCCGACACCCCTGCCGGCGCCGGGGCCGCGGCCGGCCCCGCGCGGGCCCGTCTCAACCGGTTGTTCCAGGGTCTGCAGAAGATGGGCCGCAGTCTGCAGCTGCCGATCGCGGTGCTGCCGGCGGCGGGGATCCTCAACCGGCTGGGGCAGCCGGACGTGTTCGGGGAGGAGGGGCTGGGCTGGACGAACGTCTCGAAGGTGATGGTGGGCGCGGGCGGGGCGCTGCTGGACAGTTCGCTGGGGCTGCCGCTGTTGTTCTGTGTGGGTGTCGCGATCGGGATGGCGAGGAAGGCGGACGGTTCGACGGCGCTGGCGGCGGTGGCCGGTTTCCTCGTGTACTGGACGGTGCTGCGGCAGTTCCCGGAGGACTGTCCCGAGGGGTCGGTGGCGGTGCCGAACGTGGGGTGCCAGGTGACCGGCGGGGACCGGGAGGTGACGGCGTTCGCGTTCCAGAATCCGGGGGTGTTCGGCGGCATCGTGATGGGGCTGCTGGCGGCGTTCTTCTGGGCGCGGTTCCACCGGACGCGGCTGGTGGACTGGCTGGGTTTCTTCAACGGGCGGCGGCTGGTGCCGATCCTGATGGCGTTCGTGGCGATCGGGTTCGCGGCGGTGTGCCTGTGGGTGTGGCCGCCGGTCGGTGACGCGCTGGAGAGCTTCAGCGACTGGATGGACGGGCTGGACGCGTGGGGTGCGGGGGTGTTCGGGGTGGCGAACCGGGCGCTGCTGGTGGTGGGGCTGCACCAGTTCCTGAACGTGCCCATCTGGTTCCAGTTCGGTTCGTACACGAAGCCGGACGGGACGGTGGTGCACGGTGACATCAACATGTTCCTGGCGGGCGACCCGGACGCGGGGCAGTTCACCTCGGGGTTCTTCCCGATCATGATGTTCGCGTTGCCGGCGGCGGCCCTGGCGATCACGCACTGCGCGCGGCCCGACCGGCGCAAGGAGGTCGGCGGTCTGATGCTGTCGGTGGCGCTGACGTCGTTCGTCACGGGCATCACGGAGCCGATCGAGTACTCGTTCCTGTTCGTGGCGCCGGTGCTGTACGCGGTGCACGCGGTGCTGACGGGGGTGTCGATGGCGGTGACGTGGGGGCTGGGGGTGCACGACGGGTTCAGCTTCTCGGCGGGGCTGATCGACTACGTCATCAACTGGAACCTGGCGACGAGGCCGTGGTTGATCGTCCCGATCGGGCTGGGCTTCGCGCTCCTCTATTACGTGATCTTCCGGTTCGCGATCACGCGGTGGGACCTGCGGACGCCGGGGCGGGAGCCGGCGGAGGACGTCGAGGACAGCGCCAAGGCGTGATCGTCCGGGGCGGGTGGAATTGGCGGGTTCCACTCGTTCGGCCTACCGTGCTACAACTGGTCTACACCACTCACCGGTGGAGGTCGCGCGGTGGTTACCGCGTTCCCCTTTCTTTGAGACGCCGCCGTCCCCCGTCGAATTCTTCCTGGGCGGCGCCGTGCCCCATGGAGGAAGTTCATGTCCACAGACACCGCCGCGCCCGCGAGCCCGAGCAGAGGCTCGTCCGTGATGGCCGTCCTGCAGCGGATCGGCCGCAGCCTGATGCTGCCGGTCGCCGTGCTGCCCGCCGCCGCCCTGCTGGTGCGGCTCGGCAACACCGACATGCTGGGGCGCGAGTCGTTCCCCGCCTTCATCACCAAGATCGCGGGCTTCATGGCGGCCGGCGGCAACGCGATCCTCGACAATATGGCGCTGCTGTTCGCCGTGGGCATCGCGATCGGCTTCGCCAAGAAGTCGGACGGCTCCACCGCCCTGGCGGCCGTGGTCGGTTACCTGGTCTTCAAAAACGTGCTGGCCACGTTCACCGACGGCAGCCTGCCCAAGAAGGAAGCCATCGTCGACGGCAAGATCGTCATGGTGGAGCAGGCGGTGGACGCCAAGGTCCTCGGCGGTGTGGTGATGGGTCTCGTCGTCGCCCTGCTCTACCAGCGCTTCTACCGCACCAAGCTGCCGGACTGGGCGGGCTTCTTCGGCGGCCGCCGCCTGGTCCCGATCCTGTCGGCCTTCGCGGGTCTGCTCATCGGCATCGTCTTCGGTTACATCTGGCCGGTCCTCGGCACGGGTCTGCACAACTTCGGCGAGTGGCTGGTCGGCTCCGGCGCGGTCGGCGCGGGCATCTTCGGTGTGGCCAACCGTGCGCTGATCCCGATCGGCATGCACCACCTGCTGAACTCCTTCCCCTGGTTCCAGGCCGGCACCTACGAGGGCAAGAGCGGCGACATCGCGCGGTTCCTGGCGGGCGACCCGAGCGCCGGGCAGTTCATGACCGGCTTCTTCCCGATCATGATGTTCGCCCTGCCGGCCGCGTGCCTGGCGATCGTGCACTGCGCCCGCCCCGAGCGCCGCAAGGTCGTCGGCGGCATGATGTTCTCCCTCGCGCTGACCTCGTTCGTCACCGGCGTCACCGAGCCGATCGAGTTCACCTTCATGTTCATCGCCCCGGTGCTGTACGCGATCCACGCGGTGCTGACCGGTGTCTCGATGGCGCTGACCTGGGCGCTGGGGATGAAGGACGGCTTCGGCTTCTCGGCCGGCGCGGTGGACTTCTTCCTCAACCTGGGCATCGCGACCAACCCGTGGGGTCTGGCGCTGGTCGGCCTGTGCTTCGCGGCGCTCTACTACGCGGTCTTCCGCTTCGCGATCACCAAGTTCAACCTGCCGACGCCCGGCCGGGAGTCCGACGAGGAACTCGCCGAGCTGCAGAAGGCCGAGGCGAAGTAGTCCCGCACCCGCACGCGCGCGAAAGGCCCCGGAACCGATCGGTTCCGGGGCCTTTCGCGCGCGTTGCGCGCGGGGCCGCTCAGATGTCGTACGTCTGCCGGGGCACGGCGAGTTCCACGGGACCGTCGTAGACCTCGCGGGCGTCGACCAGGTTGACCTGCGGGTCCGTCCACGGCGGGATGTGGGTGAGGACCAGGCGCCGGGCGCCGGCCCGGGCCGCCGTCTCACCCGCCTCGCGGCCGTTGAGGTGCAGGTCGGGAATGCTCTCCTTGCCGTGCGTGAACGCCGCCTCGCACAGGAACAGGTCGGCGTCCCGCGCGAGTTCGTCCAGGGCGGGGCTCACGCCGGTGTCGCCGGAGTACGTCAGGACCCTGCCGGCGTGCTCGATCCGGATGCCGTACGCCTCCACGGGGTGGGCCACCCGCTCGGTGTGCACCGTGAAGGGGCCGATGTCGAAGGTGGACGGCTTGACCGTGTGGAAGTCGAAGACCTCGCTCATCGAGGAGGCGGTCGGGGTGTCCGCGTAGGCGGTGGTCAGCCGGTGTTCGGTGCCTTCGGGGCCGAAGACGGGGAGGGGATCGCAGCGGCCGCCGTCGTGGCGGTAGTAGCGCGCGACGAAGTACGCGCACATGTCGATGCAGTGGTCGGCGTGCAGGTGGCTGAGGAAGATCGCGTCGAGGTCGTAGAGACCGCAGTGGCGCTGCAGCTCGCCCAGGGCACCGTTGCCCATGTCGAGAAGCAGCCGGAAGCCGTCGGCCTCGACGAGGTAGCTCGAGCAGGCCGATTCCGCGGACGGGAACGACCCCGAGCAGCCGACGACGGTGAGCTTCATGAAGCAGAAACCTCCGCTGGCGGAATGAGTCGGTGAGGGGCGTCGGGGGTCGTGCGGTCCGTCGAGCGTAAGGCGCAAAACCTCCGGTAGCTCCTCCGCCAAGGCCCGTTGTGGGCGAACTCACCTGTGGTGTCACCGGTTCGGCTGGCAGGGCCGCGGCGCGATCCACGCGGGGACGGGCGCGTGGGAGGGAGTACGCCGGTACCGTCTCAGTATGGACACGTCCTGGTGGCTCGCGCTCGCCGCGGTGGTACTGCTCGCGCTCGTCGCGACGCTCGTCGACGGGTGGGGGCGCGGGCGGCGCACGCTGGAGCGGCGGGCCCGGACGGCGACGCGGGGCACCGCGCCGGCGGGCCGGCCGCAGCCGGCGGAGATCTGGTGGGCGGACGTGCCCTACGAGGACGCGGCGGTGACCAAGGACCGGCCGTGCCTGGTGCTGGCGGTGCGCGGGGAGCGGGCGACGGTCGCGAAGATCACCACCCGGTTCCGGCACGAGCGCTCCGGAGTGATCCCGCTGCCGCCCGGCGCGGTCGGCGACACCCGGGGCCGGGCGAGCTACCTGGAGACGGACGAGCTGCGGGAGGTCCCGGTGTGGGGTTTCAGGCGTCGCGTTGGAGTGGTGGATCCGGCCCTGTGGGACCAGGTGCGCTACCTGGCGGGCTGACCTGACGGGCGAAGGGGCCGGAGTCGCGGCTCCAGCCCCTCGGTGGGTGCGTGCCGTCGGCTACGCCCAGAGCTGTCCCTGCAGCGTCTCGATGGCCTCCTCCGTCGTGGCGGCCGTGTAGACGCCGGTCGAGAGGTACTTCCAGCCGCCGTCGGCGACGACGAAGACGATGTCGGCGGACTCCCCCGCCTTGACGGCCTTGCGGCCCACGCCGATCGCGGCGTGCAGCGCGGCTCCGGTGGAGACACCGGCGAAGATGCCCTCCTGCTGGAGCAGCTCGCGGGTGCGGGTCACCGCGTCCGCCGAGCCGACCGAGAAGCGTGTGGTCAGCACGGACGCGTCGTACAGCTCGGGCACGAAGCCCTCGTCGAGGTTGCGCAGGCCGTACACCAGGTCGTCGTAGCGCGGTTCGGCCGCGACGATCTTCACGTCCGGCTTGTGCTCGCGCAGGTAGCGGCCGACGCCCATGAGGGTGCCGGTGGTGCCGAGGCCGGCCACGAAGTGCGTGACGGACGGCAGGTCGGCGAGGATCTCGGGGCCGGTCGTGGCGTAGTGGGCGCCCGCGTTGTCCGGGTTGCCGTACTGGTAGAGCATCACCCAGTCCGGGTGCTCGGCCGAGAGCTCCTTGGCCACGCGCACGGCGGTGTTGGAGCCGCCGGCGGCCGGGGAGGAGATGATCTCGGCGCCCCACATGGCCAGCAGGTCACGGCGTTCCTGCGAGGTGTTCTCGGGCATCACGCACACGATGCGGTAGCCCTTGAGCTTCGCCGCCATGGCCAGGGAGATGCCGGTGTTGCCCGAGGTCGGCTCCAGGATGGTGCAGCCGGGGGTGAGCCGGCCGTCCTTCTCCGCCTGCTCGATCATGTGCAGGGCGGGGCGGTCCTTGACCGAGCCGGTGGGGTTGCGGTCCTCCAGCTTCGCCCAGATGCGGACGTCGGCGGACGGCGACAGCCGCGGCAGGCGCACCAAGGGGGTGTTGCCCACCGCGGCCAGGGGTGAGTCGTAACGCATGATCAGACCATGCCGCCGGCCACGGCCGGCAGGATCGTGACGTTGTCGCCGTCCGACAGCTTGGTGTTGATGCCGTCGAGGAAGCGCACGTCCTCGTCGTTCAGGTACACGTTGACGAAGCGGCGCAGCTGGTCGCCGTCCACGATGCGGGCCTGGATGCCCGCATGCCGGGTCTCGAGGTCGTTGAACAGGTCGGCGAGGGTGTCCCCGGTGCCCTCCACCGCCTTCTGGCCGTCGGTGTAGGTGCGGAGGATGGTCGGGATGCGGACCTCGATGGCCATGGCTCAGGGCTCCTGTCGGGAGGTGTCGTCGGGTGGTGGCGCGCGGCGGCGCGGGAGTGCGTGGTCGTACGCAGGTGGAGCGTTTCGCCGCGGCTCACGGCCGTACGGCGGCAGGGTGCTGCGTCAACAGATGGCGCTGGCGAGCCTGCACAGGTCGACGTGCAGCCGCGCCACGAGCAGATCGCCCGGCGTCTTTTCGCTCACGTCGTGGAAAACCATGGGCTCATCGTATCGATTCCCGGCCGGGCTCCCCGAGTGTGATCCCACACTTCGGACGTTATTCATCCGCATGTCGAGATTCCGGCGCTGCGTGCGAGCTCAGGCGCGGCTCAGTACGCCGCCACGATCCGGACCTCTTCCTCGGTGACCTCGCCCTCGACGATCCGGAAGGAGCGGAACTGGAACTCGCCGGCGCCGTCGGTGTCGGCGGTGGAGACCAGGACGTAGTGCGCGCCGGGCTCGTTGGCGTAGGAGATGTCGGTGCGCGAGGGGTAGGCCTCGGTCGCGGTGTGGGAGTGGTAGATGACCACGGGCTCCTCGTCGCGGTCGTCCATCTCGCGGTAGAGCTTGAGCAGGTCGCCGGAGTCGAACTCGTAGAACGTGGGCGACATCGCGGCGTTCAGCATGGGGATGAAGCGCTCGGGGCGGTCCGAGCCGGCCGGTCCGGCGACGACGCCGCACGCCTCGTCGGGGTGGTCCTTGCGCGCGTGGGCGACGATCCGGTCGACGAGGTCCTGGGTGATGGTCAGCATGCTGGTCAGGATAAGCAGCAGGGCCGTTCCGTACCGATGGCTGGTACGGAACGGCCCACATGCCGGACGCCCTGAGCGGCAGCCGCAGGGAGTGCCACGAGTACTCCCTGCGGCGGGCGTCCCGCGGGTCGGTCAGCCGACCTTCTCGAACTCCGCGTCGTCGCGGCGCTCGGCGATCTGCGGGTTGCGCCGCTTGAGGACCGCCCAGCCGATGCCGAGGGCGACCGCCCAGCCGGCCGCGACGTACAGGCAGATCCGCGCGTCCTTGTCGTACGCGATCATGCAGGTCACGCCGACGAGGAAGAGCAGCGCGACCCAGCTGAAGAGCGCTCCGCCGGGGGCGGGGAAGGACGAGGCGCGCAGCCGGCCCGCGTCGACGGCGGCGCGGTAGCGGATGTGGCTGACGAGGATCATCATCCAGGTCCAGATGCCGGCCGCGGTGGCGACGGAGGTGACGTAGAGGAACGCCTTCTCCGGGACGACGTAGTTGAGGACCACGCCGATGCCCATGAGGGCCACGGAGACGGTGATGCCGACCGCGGGCGTCTTGCGGGCGTTGAGCTTGCCGAAGGCCTGCGGCGCCTCACTGTTGGAGGCCAGGTCGCGCAGCATGCGGCCGGTGGAGTACATGCCCGAGTTGCAGGACGACAGGGCCGCGGTGAGCACCACGAAGTTGACGATGCCCGCGGCGAGCGGGATGCCGATCTTGCCGAAGGCGTGCACGAAGGGGCTCTCGCCGGCCGAGAACTCGGTCCACTTGACGACGGAGAGGATCACCAGCAGGGCGCCGACGTAGAAGACGATGATGCGCCAGGGCAGGGTGTTGATGGCCTTGGGCAGGGTCTTCTCGGGGTTCTCGGACTCGCCCGCGGTGACGCCGACGAGCTCGACGGCGAGGTAGGCGAACATGACGCCCTGGAGCGTCATCAGGCTGGAGCCGATGCCGTTCGGGAAGAAGCCGTCGTGGGCCCAGAGGTTGGAGACGGCGGCGGTGTCACCGGCGTCGGAGAAGCCGAGGGTGAGCACGCCGAGACCGATGACGATCATGCCGATGATGGCCGTGACCTTGATCATCGAGAACCAGAACTCGACCTCGCCGAAGATCTTGACGGAGATCAGGTTCACGCCGAAGAGCACCACCAGGAAGACCAGGGCGCTGACCCACTGCGGGATCTCCGGGAACCAGAAGTGGATGTAGATGGCGGCGGCCGTGAGCTCGGCCATGCCGGTGACCACCCACATCAGCCAGTACGTCCAGCCCGTGACGAACCCGAAGAACGGGCCGAGGAACTCGCGGGCGTACTCGGCGAAGGAGCCGGAGACGGGCCGGTAGAGGAGCAGTTCGCCCAGGGCCCGCATGATGAAGAAGATCACGACGCCGGCGAGGGCGTACATGAGGATGATGCTGGGTCCCGCCTTGGCGATGTTCGCTCCGGCACCCATGAACAGGCCGACGCCGATGGCGCCGCCGATCGCGATCATCTGGACCTGGCGACTGCCCAGTCCCCGCTCGTAGCCCTCCTCGGGCACGTTTTCCGTGTCGACCTGCGCAGAGGTCATGAGTGGTGCGCCTTTCTCCATGCCGACCCGGGCCTCTCGTCGGCCCCGGATCGGGTCTCGATCCCCCCGGAATGATGGAGCTGAGCGGTTCTCGAAGCCCGCTCGTGCCTGGCCGGCGGTCGCCGGCTCGGTGGCGCACCCGGCCGAACATTCGGGTGGTGCTCGCCGGGCGGTCGTGAAGATTTATCACGGCCGCAACACTGATCACAGGGACGCGATGTGACGCACCACACGAAAAGAACCGGACAAAGCGCCCCCGAATCAGCCATAGGAGGCGGGCGCGGTGACGGGATCGTTATCCGGATTTGAGTGTCCTCTGAGCGAACACGACACGGTCATCCGGTGGCCACAAGATCTGCCCAGATCAGGGCATAAGCGTTCCGACCAGCGTCTCCTGGAGTCCGCCGAGCCACAGATAGGCCATCACCATCGGCTTGCGCGGGTCGTCGTCCGGGAGGCGGTAGAGGAGGTCGGTGTCCTCCTCCTCGGTGATCTCCAGCCGGGAGCCGATCGCGAGCCGCAGGTCGTTCAGCGCGCCCAGCCACTGCCGGGACTCATCCCCCGACAGCTTCAGCACCGCTCCGCCCTCGCCGGCCGACGCCGAGGCGAGCGCGTCCAGGGAGCGGACCACCGCGAGGGCGTTGTCCCGCTTGCCCGCCCGCAGGTCGTTCTCGGTGTAGCGGCGGAACTCCGCGGAGTAGGCCCGCTGCTCCTCGGCGTCCCGGGGCGAGGCGGGCTGCTCGGGGTCGCTGTAGGCGTCCGGGAAGAGCCTTCTGAGCACCGGGTCGGCGGGCGGCTCGCTCGGGCCCTCGGCGAACAGCTCGGCGAGCGGGTCGCCGGAGGCGTCCTCGGCGGGGCCGGGCCCGATGAGCTCCAGGAGCTGGACGGCCAGCGACCGGATGATGGAGATCTCGACGTCGTCGAGGGCGACGGCCGCGCCGCCGCCGGGAAGCGGTTCGAAGGTTCCGGGCATGAACGCCTTTTCGCTGCTGGGCGGGGTGCGGGCTACTTGCGGTCCTGCTGGAGGGTGGCCCACAGGCCGTAGCCGTGCATGGCCTGCACGTCGCGTTCCATCTCCTCGCGGCTGCCGCTGGAGACGACCGCCCGGCCCTTGTGGTGGACGTCGAGCATGAGCTTGGTGGCCTTGTCCTTGGAGTAGCCGAAGTACGTCTGGAAGACGTAGGTCACGTAGCTCATGAGGTTGACCGGGTCGTTGTGCACGATGGTGACCCAGGGGACGTCCGGCTCGGGTACGGCGAAGACCTCCTCCGCCGACTCGGTGCGTTCGATCTCCAGGGGCGCGGGTGACGTCACACTGCCCATGCTGCCACCCGAGGGGGGTGGTCGCACAAACGGGCCTGGCCGTACGGCGATCGCGCCCCCGGAGGGCGCAATCGTCAGATTGACGAAATGGGGGTACGCTCCTCTCCATGAACACAGCGGACCTTGGGCTGCCGGTGGATGTTCCCTCGACGGCGCTCTTCACGGACCAGTACGAGCTGACGATGCTGCGGGCCGCCCTCACGGCGGGCACGGCCGAGCGGCGGAGCGTGTTCGAGGTCTTCACCCGGCGGCTGCCGGACGGGCGCCGCTACGGCGTCGTGGCGGGCACCGGACGGGTGCTGGACGCGGTGGAGAACTTCCGCTTCGACCCGGGCGTCCTGGGCTTCCTGCGCGAGCGCGAGATCGTCGACGAGCAGACCCTCCGGTGGCTCGCCGACTACCGCTTCGGCGGGGACATCTGGGGCTACCCCGAGGGCGAGGTGTACTTCCCCGGCTCGCCGATCATGCGCGTGGAGGGCACGTTCGCCGAGTGCGTGCTGCTGGAGACGGTGATCCTGTCGATCCTCAACCACGACTCGGCGATCGCCGCCGCCGCCTCACGCATGTCGGCGGCCGCGGGTGACCGGCCGCTGATCGAGATGGGCGCCCGGCGCACCCACGAGCTGGCGGCGGTGGCGGCCTCCCGGGCGGCGTACGTCGGCGGCTTCTCCACCACCTCCGACCTGGCCGCCGGATTCCGCTACGGCATCCCCACCGTGGGCACCTCCGCGCACGCCTTCACGCTGCTGCACGACAGCGAGCGGGACGCCTTCCGGGCCCAGGTGGAGACGCTCGGCCGCGGCACCACGCTGCTGGTGGACACCTACGACGTCGCCGAGGCGGTCCGGACGGCCGTCGAGGTCGCCGGGCCCGGGCTCGGGGCCGTGCGCATCGACTCGGGCGACCTGCTGCTGGTGGCGCACCGGGTGCGGCAGCAGCTGGACGAGCTGGGCGCGACCGGGACGAAGATCGTCGTCACCTCCGACCTGGACGAGTACGCCATCGCCTCGCTGGCCGCCGCGCCCGTGGACGCCTACGGCGTCGGCACCCAGCTGGTGACCGGCTCCGGACACCCCACCTCCTCGATGGTCTACAAGCTGGTCGCGCGGGCCGAGTCCGCCGACCCGAAGGCGCCGCTGGTGCCGGTGGCGAAGAAGTCCAGCGGCGGCAAGACGTCGGTGGGCGGGCGCAAGTGGGCCGCGCGGCGGCTGGACTCCCACGGGGTCGCCGAGGCGGAGGTGATCGGCACCGGGCGCGTGCCGGCCCCGCTGGCCGACCGGCAGCTGCTGGTGGAGCTGGTCAAGGGCGGCGAGGTGGTGGCACGCGAACCGCTGGACGCGGCGCGCGACCGGCACGCGAAGGCGCGCGCGGGGCTCCCGATGTCGGCCACCCAGCTCTCCCGCGGGGAGCCCGTCATTCCGACGGAGTACCTGCACGAGGGCTCGGGTAGCTAATTGCGGTGTGCCGCGATGCGCCGACCCGCGCCCCCTCCCGACCCCGCTCACTTGTTCGTAGGCTCGGCAGTGCACCGGCCGGGCTCGCCGACCCCATAGCCGAAGGACACCGACCATGCGCCGCGCCTTGATCGTCGTAGACGTGCAGAACGACTTCTGCGAGGGGGGCAGCCTCGCCGTGGCCGGCGGTGCCGACGTGGCCGCCGCCGTCACCGAGCTGATCGGGCAGGCGGCCGGCTCCGGCTACCAGCACGTGGTGGCCACCCGCGACCACCACATCGCGCCCGGCGGCCACTTCTCCACCAACCCCGACTACGTCCGCTCCTGGCCGGCGCACTGCGTCGCCGGCACGGAGGGCGTCGGCTTCCACCCGAACTTCGCGCCCGCCGTCGCCTCCGGGTCGATCGACGCGGTGTTCGACAAGGGGGCGTACGCGGCGGCCTACAGCGGCTTCGAGGGGACCGACGAGAACGGCACCCCCCTGGCGGAGTGGCTCCGCTCCCGCGACGTCACCGAGGTGGACGTGGTCGGCATCGCCACGGACCACTGCGTGCGTGCCACGGCCCTGGACGCCGCGAAGGAGGGCTTCCGCACGCACGTGCTGCTCGACCTCACCGCCGGAGTGGCCCCGCAGACCACCGAGCGGGCCCTGGAGGAGCTGCGGGAAGCGGGCGTGGAGCTCTCCGGCAAGCCGGTCGTCCAGTAGCCCGCCGGGCCCGTCCGGCGGCCCGGCGGGGCCCGCGGCTCAGGTCTGGGCCGTGGGGCGCCGCAGCAGGGACCTGATCGGCCGCCACAGCTCCTGGACCAGGTCCGGGCCGGCGACGACACCGTTGTCGGGGGCCGTGCGCCATATGAGGCCGTCGGGGTGGTGGAGGACCGCCGTGACCTCGTCGGGGGTCGGCGGGGCGGCGTTGCCGCGCAGGTAGACGGATCGCAGACCCAGGTTGCGGAGCCTGGTCAGGGCCCGCGCCCGGTTCGCGGAGTGGACGAGCACCCGGACGGCGCCGGGGCTGTCGGCGGCGGGGCTGGGCAGGTTCAGTGCCACCACCACCGTGCCGTTCGGCAGCTTGCAGAAGCCTCCTGCGGCCATGCGGTCATACCCCCGTGTCGGTCGGTGTCAATAAGCGAGCCACAGGACGCACCTAAACACGGATCGGCGGCGACCCGCCAGTGGGTCGCCGCCGATCATGCTGTGACCTGCAAGGATGCGGATTACCTACCCGCGGGGCCGACCTCCAGCTCGATCGTCGAGCCGTCCTTGGCCTCCTTGAGGATCTTGATCTTCGTGTTGGTGTCAGTGATCTTGACACCCGCCGTCGGGTTCGACTCGTCGTAGTAGTCGCTCGTGCGGTCGTTGAAGACCGAGACGCCCTTCGAGCCCGGGATGTACTTCGCCACGTCCGCCTTGTGCAGCGTCATGCCGTCGGTGCGGTAGAGGCTGAACGGCGAGTCGTAGGACTGGATGCGGTTGCGCATCAGCGTGCCGTCGGACCACTTCAGCGCGTCCGGGTGGGAGTCGATCGGCAGGACCAGACCGGTGCCCTTGTGCTGGCTGGTGTTGTTGTCCGCCTGGGAGGTGTCCCACTTCCAGATCAGCAGGCCGTTCTGGTACGCGTAGTGCTCGACCCAGTCCGGACGCTCGGTGAAGCCGAAGTTGTACGGGCCGGTCTTCAGCGTCTTGTCGTACGACACGTACTGCCGGTTCTCGGCGATGTAGTACTGCGCGTAGTCCTTGGTGAAGGACGCGCCGATTCGGGAGAAGCCGGTGGCCTTCCACGCCTCGTCCGCGGTCTCGGCGTTGTCCGTGAAGACGGGCGCGCCGTCCGCGGTCACCGTGATGGCGTCGGCCGCGAAGCCCTTCTGGGCCACACCGCCGTCGGTCTGGTAGCGGAAGCGCAGGTCGATCTTCTTGCCGGCGTAGGCGTCCAGCGAGAAGGCGAGCTTCTTGTAGCCGTCGACCGTGCCGGTCAGGGCCGGCTTGTCGCTGCCGTCGCGCGGGATCGGCTGGCCGTCCACCGTGCCGTCGAGGGCGGTCCAGTTGGCACCGCCGTCGGTCGAGACCTCGGTGTAGAGGTAGTCGTACTCGGCCTCGATGTCGTACCAGCCGTCGAGGGTCAGCTGGGCCTTCGCCCTGCCGGTGAGGTCGACCGAACGCGTCAGCGTGTTCTTGAGGTTGTCACCGCTGCCGCTCCACCACTGGGTCTTGCCCTCGGCGGGCGTGACGATCTCGGTGGTGACCGCCTTCTTGGGCAGGTCGACGACGAGGGCCTGCTTGTGCTTGGTGTTGTACTCCGCCACACCCAGCTTGTGCCACGAGTCGACGCCGGCCTTGGCCTTGTCGTAGTTCAGCCAGCCCAGCTGCAGCTTGTCCCAGGCGGTCATGTCGCCGGGCAGGTCACCGATCTCGTTCTTGCCCTCGCCGAGCCAGGAACCGGACGACATCAGCGTCCAGAAGCCGGTGGAGTTCTCGCCGCCCGCGGTGTCGTAGTGGTCGGGCAGACCGAGGTCGTGGCCGTACTCGTGGGCGTAGACACCGAGTCCGCCGTTCTCCGGCTGGACGGTGTAGTCGCCGACCCAGATGCCCGTGTCGCCGATCTTCGCGCCGCCGAGCTTGTTGTTCTCGGGGCCGGTGGCGCCGGCGTCGGTGCCGAAGGCGTACCAGCGGTGCGCCCAGATCGCGTCGGTGCCCTGGGCGCCGCCGCCCGCCGACTCGTCCTCGCCGGCGTGCACGATCTGGAAGTGGTCGATGTAGCCGTCGGACTCGTTGAAGTCGCCGTCGCCGTCGAAGTCGTAGCGGTCCCACTCGTCGAACCGCGCGACGTCCGCCTTGATCTGGGCGTCGGTCCTCCCCGCTGCCTTCTGCTGGGAGACCCAGGCGTCCAGACCGTCGCTGACGACGTTCCACACACTGGAGCAGTTGGTCTGGCCGCAGGCGTTGTTGCCGTAACGGGCCTCGTTGTAGGGGACCTTGACCCAGTCGGAGACCTCGCCCTCGACCGAGTAGCGGCCCGAGGACTGCTTCTCGTAGTAGGTCTTGACCGAGTCGACGCCCTTGCCGGAACCGAAGTACAGGTCCTGGAAGTAGTCCCGGTCGTAGTCGGCCCGCCAGGCGGTGGAGTTGTCCTTCTTGCGGTCCGGCTTGGGTATCTGGTTGTGCAGCGGGCCCGCCGTGCCGCCGTAGCGCGGGTCGGTCTTGTCGCCGAACTCGACCAGGATCGTGAAGATCTTGTCGGTCTTCTCGCGGCCGAGCTCGACGTACTTGCTGTCGCCCTTCTTGCTCTTGAGCTGGACGACCTTCGAACCCTCGCGGTTCTTGACCTTGCTCTCGCCGGATATGACCTGCTCCAGGGCCTCCTGGCGCTGAGCCTCCTGGGTCTTGCTCAGGGGGCCTTCGAGGTCGTGGTCGTCGTGGTGACGGTCCGCCGGGTCGTGCCGGTCCACGGTGGTGGACCGGGGGGCGGAGGTGTCGTCGGCCACCGCGTAGGTGGAGGCGGTGGCTGTGGCCGCCGCGAGCGCCACACCGATGGCGGCCGCCCGGAACGTCCAGGGTCTACTGGTCACTTGAGTTCCTCCCCCGCGTCCGTGCGCGCGGAAGGAAGGGGTCCTGGTCAGGTGCGGCCCGCGCGCGCGTGATCAACGCGTGTAGTCAAGTGACGACATTTGACTAGAGGTTTAGAAGAAAAGACAGACCTTGACTTGGACAAGTCAAGTGCACTATGCGGAGGCCACGTTCGTTTTACGGACAACCAGACGGTTGTCCCTCCGGGATAGGGCGCGTGCATATGTCCACTCCGTGGACGTCATGACTCCGTGCGCCCCCTGTGCACCGCCCTTGTGGATGAGGTCACGCTTACCGCTCGTTCCCGTCGGGCAGCCTGCCGGTTAGAGTCGCTTGGCGGAACGCCCGGAAGCCGGCGGAATGCCAGGCCGACGCCCCCGTGGACCCCCACTTTCGAGGACATGATGGCCATGCCCCGTCCGACCGCCGCACAGCTCGCCTACGGTTCGTGCACCGTGATCCTCTCGACCCTCGCCATGCTGCTGCTGTCTCGGACGAGTTCGGGTGCGGGGATCGCGTTCATCGCCGTCGCGGCGCTCGCCCTCGGGCTGCTGGTCGCCATGACCGTGCCGCTGCCCGGCCGCCGCCCGGCGGCAGTCGAGCAGCCCGCGCCGAAGGAACCGCTGCGGGCCCCGGCCGCCGCGTCCGCCCCGGAACCGGTGCGGGAGCGGGCGGCCTCCTGACCGCCCGTCCCGCTCGTGCGCCGCTCGCCGGTGCCGCCTCGCCTCAACTGGTGCTGACCACGACCGTCTTGGCCGCCTTGTCGTGCAGGCCCTGCTTGTAGGGCCGGTCGAAGAAGCTCCAGCCGCCGCAGATCGCCGTCCAGACGCAGGCGCAGCAGAAGGCGAACGGGATCCACAGCACGGCCGCGCGCGCCAGCGCGGTCTGCACGGAGGGCGTGGCGCCGTTGTCGAGGTTGGCCACGCGCATGCGCAGCAGCCTCTTGCCGAGGGTCTGCCCGGTCCTGGCGGTGAGGACGGTGTCGTAGGCGATGTAGAGGACGGCGGCGACCGCCGACTGCCAGAAGGACTTGCCGACCTCGACGCGGTCGCTGTCGACGTCGTACTCGCTGACGCCGAAGCCCCAGGTGAGCAGCCAGACGACGACACCCACCAGGATCATGTCGAGGATGCGGGCGAGCGTGCGCTTGCCGCTGTCGGCGAGCGGGGGCATCCCGGCGAGGGGGTCGGAGGGGAAGGAACCGCCTCCGTAGGGGTCACCGCCGTAGGGGCCGCCACCGGGTGGGCCGCCACCGGGCGTGCCTCCGCCGTAGGGGTCACCGCCGTAGGGGCCGCCGCCGGGCGGACCGCCGCCGTACGGGTCACCGCCGTACGGGGAGCCCGCGCCCTCGCCGGGCGGCTCGCCCGGGGGCCGCTTCCGGAACGGGTCGTCCTCCGGGGGCTGCCGGCCGGAGTCGGGGGGCGGTTCACTGCTCATGGCCCGAGTCGACCGCGAACGCCCGGGCTCCGCATCCGGCAGACGGCCGTCCGAGGGAGCTCAGCCCGCCACGAACGTGTGCGCGGCCTTGTCGTGCCAGCACTGGCGCCACGGCTTGTCGAAGAGGCACCAGGCGACGCCGACGACGCCCACGACGAGGAGACCGGGCACGCTGTAGACCAGCCAGCGGCGCAGGGCCGCGCCGAACTCCGGTGCGTCATGGCCCTCGATGTCCCGCACTTCGAGGCCCATCAGCTTCTTGCCGAGGGTGCGGCCCCACTTCGCCGTGGGCAGCGCCTCGCTGAGGATTCCGGCGAGCAGCAGCACGGCCAGGATGATGCCGAGGTAGACCGAGGTGGTCCCGTCGAGCAGCCACACCGTGACGGTCTCGCCGGAGAGCCTGGCCGCTTCGATCTTCTCGTCGACGTGGTCGACGGCCTTGCCGCCGAGCGGGACGGCGGCGACGGCGGTCAGCCCCAGGAGCACGACGGTGTCCACGAGACGGGCCGCAAGCCGCTTGCCCAGCCCCGCGGGGCGGGCCGAGGCCTGGCGCCGGGCGGCCGCCTGGAACACGTCCTCCACCGGCGGCTTCCAGGGCGCCACGGGCTGCTCCTCGCCCCCGCCCGCGCCGGCGAGCCGGTGCACCTGCTGCGCCCACGAGGACTGACCGCCGCCCGGACCGGCACTGAGCGGAGTCGCCGCGGAGGCCGCCGGGGCGGCGGGGCCGGACGGGGAGCTGCCCGCCTGCGGGGGGACGGTGGGGGCCGCCTGGGGTCCGGACGGTGCCGCGGGACCGGCGGCGGGGGCCTGGGCGGCGGCCCGGGCGGCGGCGGCCTTGCCGGCTCCGAAGCCGGGCCGGTTCGCGCCGTCGGCGGAACCGGCCGCGCCGCCCTGCGCGCTGAAGGCGGGTCCGGCCGGAGCCTGTACGGGGCCTGCCGCCGGAGCCTGTGCGGGACCGGCGGCGGCGACGGGCCCGCCGAAGGCGGCGCCGCCGCCCGGGCCGGAGGAGCCGGCCGGACCACCGAAGGCGGCCCCCGCCGAACCCCTGCCCGGGTCCGGCGAACCGGCCGGTCCGGAAGCCCCGGGAACACCGGAAGCGCCCTGAGACGCCCGCGAACCGGCAGCGCCCGCAGGACCCGCGGGGGCCGCCGCAGGGCCCGCCGCACCGGCCGGACCGAAGCCCGGCGCCCCGGCGTCGCCGCCCGTGCGCGGGGCCACCGCGCGGAACGTCATCGTGCCCTCGTCGGGCGTCTCGGCGGCGGCCCCCGTCGCGGGCTTCCCCGGCTTGCCCGACGGGCGGCGGAAGACGAACGTGCTGCCGGAGGCCGCGGCTTCGGCCTCGCGGTCGGCCGGCGGGACCGGCGCCGAGCCGTCGGCGCGCGGGGACTCACCGGCCGGGCGGTCGGCGCGCGGCACCCTCGGGTCGGCGCCCTGCCGGTCCCCGGCCTGCCGGGCCGTCTGCTGCGCTCCTTGCGCCCCCTGCGGCGCGCCCCACGAGACACGGCGGTCCTGGTCGCCGCCGAAGCCGGACTGCCGGGAGCGGTCCGCGCCCCAGGCGGAGGCCGGTTCGGGACGGCTGCCGTGCTGGGCGTCGGCGGGAACGGGCTCCTCGACCGGGTCCTCGTCGAAGAAGTGCGGGCCGGTCTCCTCGACCGAGGCGGCGGGCGCCGCCCCCGCACCGGGCGGCGGCGCGAGCGACTCGCCGTCCTTGGGCGCCGGACGGCTGGTGCCCGGTACCCAGGAGGCACCGTTCCAGTACCGGACGTATCCAGGAATGGACGGGTCCGGGTAATACCCTTCGCGGGGCCTGTCGTCACCGGGGGCCGGGGTTGGGGCGCTCATGTCCGTCGTCCCGTATCTGCTCGGGGGCCAAATGGGGGCCTCCACATCTATCAGACGAGCGCAAGCCCCACCGCCGCTCCCACCGGACCCGCCCCTTTCGAGCACCGATGTGCTACGCACGGCGCCGCCCCGCGGCGTACCCCTGCGAAAAAACTTCCGGCAAGACGCGTAATGCCGCCGCCCGCGCCCGCTCTCTCCTGCCGACAGGCCCGCACGGGCAACCGCCGGAAGAAGGGAAGACCGCCATGCAGACCGTGGTGGAGCGCGAACTGGAGCTGAATCTCGTCCTGTCGCCGGAGCGCAGGATCCCGGTGCCGGCCCGGCTCGGGTACGTCAGCGACGACCCGTACGCCGTCCACGTCACCTTCCACATCGACTCCGCGCACCCGGTGTACTGGACGTTCGCCCGGGAGCTGCTCGTGGAGGGCGTCTTCCGGCCCTGCGGGCACGGGGACGTGCGGGTGTGGCCGACGAAGACCGAGGGGCGCAGCGTGGTGCTGATGGCGCTGAGCTCACCCGACGGGGACGCCCTCCTGGAGGCCCCGGCGGCGCAGGTGTCGGCCTGGCTGGAGCGCACCCTGCGGGTCGTGCCGCCGGGGTCGGAGGGCGAGCAGCTCGGACTCGACGACGAACTGGCCGAGTTGCTCGCCCAGTGACGGGTCCGGGCTCAGAACAGCTTGCCGGGGTTGAGGATGTTCAGCGGGTCGAAGGCCTGCTTGACGGCCCGCTGCATCTCCATCCCGACGGGGCCGATCTCGCGGGCCAGCCACTCCTTCTTCAGCACGCCGACGCCGTGTTCGCCGGTGATGGTGCCGCCGAGTTCCAGGCCGAGGGCCATGATCTCGTCGAAGGACTCGCGGGCCCGGCGGGACTCGTCGGGGTCGGCCGGGTCGAAGCAGACCGTCGGGTGGGTGTTGCCGTCGCCGGCGTGGGCGACGACCCCGATGGTGAGCTGGTACTTCTCGGCGATCCGGTCGACGCCTTCGAGCATCTCGGCGAGCCGGGAGCGCGGCACGCACACGTCGTCGATCATCGTGACGCCCTTGACCGCCTCCAGTGCGGTGAGCGACAACCTGCGTGCCTGCAGCAGCAGTTCGGACTCGGCGGCGTCGTCGGCGGGGACGACCTGGGTGGCGCCGGCGGCCTCGCACAGCGCGCCGACGGCGGCGAGGTCGGCGGCCGGGGCGGTGGTGTCGAACGCGGCCAGGAGCAGGGCCTCGGTGGTCTCGGGCAGGCCCATCTGCGCCAGGTCGTTGACGGCCTTGACCGTCGTGCGGTCCATGAGTTCGAGGAGTGACGGGACGTGGCCGCCCTCCATGACGCGGCACACGGCGTCGCAGGCCGCGGCCGCGGAGGGGAACTCGGCGGCCAGCACGAGTTGCCGGGGCGGCTTGGGCCGCAGCGCGAGCACGGCCCGCACCACGATGCCGAGCGAGCCCTCGGAGCCGACGAACAGCCGGGTCAGGTCGTAGCCGGCGACGCCCTTGGCGGTACGGCGGCCGGTGGACATGAGACGGCCGTCGGCGAGCACCACGTCGAGGCCGAGGACGTACTCGGCGGTGACCCCGTACTTCACGCAGCACAGGCCGCCCGAGGCGGTGCCGATGTTGCCGCCGATGGTGCACATCTCCCAGCTGGAGGGGTCCGGCGGGTAGTAGAGGCCGTGTTCGCCGACGGCCCGGGACAGGGCGGCGTTGACGACGCCCGGCTCGACGACGGCGATGCGGTCGACCGGGTTGATCTCCAGGATCCGGTCCATCTTCGTCAGGGAGAGCACGATGCAGCCGTCGGAGGCGTTGGCGGCGCCGGACAGTCCGGTGCGGGCGCCCTGCGGGACGACGGGGACGCGCAGGGCGGTGGCCGTGCGCAGCACGTGCTGGACCTGTTCGGTCGTGCGGGGCAGCACGACGACGGCCGGGGTGCCGGCCGGGCAGAAACTCGCCATGTCGTGGGCGTAGGAGGCCGTGACGTCGGGGTCGGTGAGCACCGCGTCGGCGGGCAGGCCGCCGAGCAGCAGGTCGACGAGGTTGCCGGTCCGGTCGTCGCGAGGCGCTTCGATACGGCTCATGATCACAGGTTCGCACCCGGGGCCATCGGTGTGAACCCCGTCGGCGGCTGCCTTCACCTGTCCGGGGCGTGCGGGTGCCCCGTGACACCCGCACGCCCGGGACGCGCCGTCGGGCTACAGGTTGCCGCGGCGGGCCTGCTCGCGCTCGATCGCCTCGAACAGGGCCTTGAAGTTGCCCTTGCCGAAGCCCATGGAGCCGTGCCGTTCGATGATCTCGAAGAAGACCGTCGGGCGGTCCTGGACCGGCTTGGTGAAGATCTGCAGCAGGTAGCCGTCCTCGTCGCGGTCGGCCAGGATCTTCAGTTCGCGCAGGGTGTCGATGGGCACGCGCGTCTCGCCGACCCACTCGCCGAGCGTGTCGTAGTAGGAGTCGGGCGTGTTGAGGAACTCCACGCCGGCCGCGCGCATCGTGCGGACCGTCTGCACGATGTCGTTGGTGTTGAGCGCGATGTGCTGCACGCCCGCGCCGCCGTAGAACTCCAGGTACTCGTCGATCTGGGACTTCTTCTTCGCGACGGCCGGCTCGTTGATCGGGAACTTGACCTTGAGCGTGCCGTCGGCGACGACCTTGGACATCAGCGCGCTGTACTCGGTGGCGATGTCGTCGCCCACGAACTCCTTCATGTTCGTGAAGCCCATGACCTTGTTGTAGAAGCCGACCCACTCGTTCATGCGGCCGAGCTCGACGTTGCCGACGCAGTGGTCGATCGCCTGGAAGGTGCGCTTCGCGGGCGGCGCGACGATCGGCTGGGCCGCGACGTAGCCGGGCAGGTAGGGGCCGTCGTAACCGGAGCGCTCGACGAGGGTGTGGCGGGTCTCGCCGTAGGTGGCGATCGCGGCCAGGACGACCGTGCCGTGCTCGTCCTTCACCTCGTACGGCTCGGCGACCGAGCGGGCGCCGTGCTCCAGGGCGTAGGCGTACGCGGCGCGCGCGTCCGGCACCTCGATGGCGAGGTCGACGACGCCGTCGCCGTGCTCGGCCACGTGCCGGGCCAGGAAGTGGCCCCAGTCGGTGGCGGGCTTGATGACCGAGGTGAGGACGAACCGGGCGGAGCCGTTCTCCAGGACGTAGCTCGCGGTCTCGCGGCTGCCGTTCTCCGGTCCGGAGTAGGCGACCAGCTGCATGCCGAAGGCGGTGGAGTAGTAGTGCGCCGCCTGCTTGGCGTTGCCCACGGCGAAGACGACCGCGTCCATTCCCTTGACCGGGAAGGGGTCGGCCTGCCGTGCGGTGTCGGGAGTGTGGTGTGTGGTCTGCGTCATAGCCGCAGGGTCTCCCCGCTCGGCAAGGTGCGCAATAGTTTGCGATTCGGCTGGGCAATCTGTTCAGCAATACGGCCGAAGCATCGGTCTTTCTGTACAGGATGACCACCTCGGGAGGCTGCTGTGGCGATCGATCAGCTGGACGGCCGGATCATCCTGCTGCTCGCCCGGGAGCCGCGGATCGGGGTGCTGGAGATGTCCCGGCGGCTGGGTGTGGCGCGGGGCACCGTGCAGGCCCGGCTGGACCGGCTTCAGTCGAACGGAGTCATCCGCGGATTCGGCCCCGAGGTGGACCCGGCGGCGCTCGGCTATCCGGTCACGGCGTTCGCCACGCTCCAGATCCGGCAGGGGCAAGGGGCCGACGTACGGGCCCACTTGGCGACCGTGCCGGAGGTGCTGGAGCTGCACACGACGACCGGCAGCGGGGACATGCTGTGCCGGCTGGTGGCCCGTTCCAACGCCGATCTCCAACGTGTGATCGACCGGGTCGTCGGTTTTGATGGCATTGTCCGGGCCTCCACGGCGATCGTCATGGAGAACCCCGTTCCGCTGCGGATCATCCCGCTCGTGGAGCAAGCCGCGGAGGAGACCTGACGTCATGGGGTGAGCGCGTGTGAACTTCTGGGAGTACCTGGCAGGCCGGCACCAGCAACTGCTCACGGACGCCTACCAGCACGCCAGTGCCGTCTTCCAGTGCATGGTCGTGGCGACCCTGCTCGGGGTGCTGCTCGGTGTCGCCACCTACCGCAGCGAGTGGGCCGGGAACCTCGCGACCACGACCACCTCCACCGTCCTGACCGTGCCCGCGCTCGCCCTGATCGGTCTGCTCGTCCCGGTGGTGGGCCTGGGCGTGGCGCCCACGGTGATCGCGCTGACGCTGTACGGGCTGCTGCCGGTCGTCCGCAACGCGATCGTCGGACTGCGCGGGGTCGACCCGGCGCTGGTGGACGCGGCCACCGGCATCGGCATGTCCCGTCCGGCCCGGCTGCTGCGGGTCGAGCTGCCGCTGGCCTGGCCGCCCATCCTGACCGGCATCCGGGTCGCGACGCAGATGCTGATGGGCATCGCCGCCATCGCCGCGTACGCCTCGGGGCCGGGCCTGGGCAACGTCATCTTCCGCGGGCTCGCCTCGCTGGGCAGCGCGAACGCGCTCAACCAGGTCCTCGCGGGCACGCTCGGCATCATCGTCCTCGCGCTGCTGTTCGACGCCGCGTACGTCCTGATCGGGCGGCTGACCATTCCCAGGGGGATCCGTGCCTGAGACCGGCGACCACGGTGCCTCCATCGAGCTGGAGAACCTGACCAAGCGGTTCCACGGCAGCGCGCAGCCGGCCGTGGACAACGTGAGCATGGAGATCAAGGCGGGCGAGGTCGTCATCCTGGTCGGCCCGTCGGGCTGCGGGAAGTCGACCACGCTCAGGATGATCAACCGGCTGATCGAGCCGTCCGGCGGGCGGATCCGCATGGGCGGCGAGGACGTCACCGACATCGACCCGGTCGGGCTGCGCCGCAAGGTCGGCTACGCGATCCAGTCCGCCGGGCTGTTCCCGCACATGACGGTCGCGCAGAACATCGGCCTGGTCCCGAAGATGATCGGCTGGCCGAAGGCCCGGATCAAGGAGCGCACCGAGGAGCTGCTCGACCTCGTCGGGCTGGATCCCGGCGAGTTCCACGGCCGCTATCCGCGCCAGCTCTCCGGCGGTCAGCAGCAGCGGGTGGGCGTGGCCCGGGCGCTGGCGGCCGATCCCCCGGTGCTGCTGATGGACGAGCCGTTCGGGGCGGTGGACCCGATCACCCGGGACCACCTCCAGGACGAACTGATCCGGCTCCAGCACGAGCTGCGCAAGACGATCGTGTTCGTCACCCACGACTTCGACGAGGCGATCAAGCTCGGTGACCGTATCGCCGTGCTGCGCGAGCGCTCGCACATCGCGCAGTTCGACACCCCCGAGGCGATCCTGACCAATCCGGCGGACGACTTCGTCTCCGGGTTCGTGGGTGCCGGGGCGGCGCTGAAGCGGCTGAACCTGACCCGGGTGCGGGACGTGGAGATCACCGACTACCCGACCGTCACGGTCGACGATCCGCTGCAGCAGATCTTCAACCGGCTGCGGGCCGGCGGCACCAACGAGGTCCTGCTGCTCGACCGGCGGGGCCGCCCCTACAAGTGGCTGCGGCGCGGCGACCTGATGCGGGCCAGGGGCTCCCTGGCCCGGGCCGGGACGCTGGTGCACGACACGGTCACCCGGGACGCGACCCTGCGCGACGCGCTGGAGGCGGTGCTCACCGACAACGCGGGGCGGGTGGCGGTGACCGGGCGGCGCGGCGAGTACACGGGCGTCGTCGACATGGAGACGCTCATGAACTCGGTGCACGAGATGCTGGAGGCCGACCGGCTCGACGCGATGGAGCACCGGCACGAGCTGGAGTCGCTGCGGGCCGCGCAGACCCGGTCGGAGCAGGAGGGCGCGGGCCTCGGAGGGGAACGGTGAGCACCGCGGCGGCCGAGGAGACCGCCGAGCGCCCCGGCGGGGACTCCGGGGCCGCCGGGGAGAGCGGGCCGGTCGGGCAGACGCGCCGCCCGGAGCGCCCGCCCGCCCGCGTCAGCTGGCAGAAGCTGACCTTCCTGCCCGTCGGCCTGATCGTCGTGCTCCTCGCCACCTGGCTCTGGTTCGAGCAGGCCGACCTGGACGCGCTGACCCGCAACGCCCTGTCGGGCGGCCAGGTCTCCAAGGCGCTGTGGCAGCACATCCAGCTGACCGCGATCTCCACGTTCTTCGTGCTGGTCATCGCGATCCCACTGGGCGTCCTGCTGACCCGCGGGGCGTTCCGCAGGGCCACGCCGGTGGTGATGGCCCTCGCCAACACGGGCCAGGCGACCCCGGCGATCGGCCTGCTCGCCCTGCTGGTGATCTGGCTGGGCATCGGCCGCAGGGCCGCCCTGATCGGCATGATCCTGTACGCGGTCCTGCCGGTGCTGTCCAACACGATCGCGGGCCTGAAGGCGAACGACCCGACCCTGCTGGAGGCGGGCCGCGGCATCGGCATGTCCCCGACGGGCGTGCTGACCCGGGTCGAACTCCCCCTGGCCGTCCCGCTGATCCTGGCGGGCGTGCGCACGGCCCTCGTTCTCAACGTCGGTACGGCGACCCTGGCGGTCTTCGGCGGGGGCGGCGGACTGGGCGTGCTGATCACGACCGGGATCACCAACCAGCGGATGCCGGTGCTGGTGCTGGGGTCGGTCCTCACGGTCGTGCTGGCGCTGCTGGTGGACTGGCTGGCCTCGCTCGCCGAGCTGCTGCTGCGGCCGCGGGGGTTGCGGGCATGAGGGGCCGGGCGGGACTGGCCGTCCTGCTGCTGGCGGCCTCCGGGTGCGGTCTGACCAGCGGCTCCCCCATGGCCGACGCCGTGCGGCCCGGGTCGATCGGGCGGGGTGAGCCGCTGCGGGGCGCGAACCTGACGGTGACGTCGAAGTCGTTCACCGAGGGGCTGATCCTGGGCGCGATCATGGGCATCGCCCTGGAGGCGGCCGGGGCGCAGGTGCTCGACCGCACGGGCATCCAGGGCTCCATCGGCAGCCGGGAGGCGGTGCGCAAGGGCGACGCGGACGCCGGGTACGAGTACACGGGCACGGCCTGGATCACCTACCTCGGGCACAGCGAGCCGATCGCGGATCCACGGCGGCAGTGGGAGGCGGTGAAGAAGGAGGACGCGGCGAACGGGCTGGCCTGGCTGCGGCCGTCGTCCCTCGACAACACCTACGCGCTGGCGATGAACCAGGAGAACGCGAGGAAGTACGGCACGAAGACCATGTCGGACGTGGCGAAGCTGGCGAAATCCGACCCCGGCGCCGTGAGGCTGTGCGTGGAGGTCGAGTTCGCGAACCGGGCGGACGGGCTGCCGGGCATGCAGAAGCGGTACGGGATGAACCTGCCGGCGCGGAACGTCACGCAGATGGACACGGGGATCATCTACACGCAGACGCAGAAGGGCAGTTGCCCCTACGGCGAGGTGTTCACGACGGACGGGCGCATCAAGTCGATGAACCTGGTCGTGATGGACGACGACAAGAAGTTCTTCCCCAACTACAACGCCGCGCCGATGATCAACGCGAAGACGCTGAAGGAGTGGCCGGCGATCGCGGACGTCCTGGACCCGGTGACGGCCCGGCTGAACAACACGGTCGCGCGGGACCTGAACGCGAAGGTGGACGTGGACGGGGAGGATCCGCACCAGGTGGCGCTGGACTGGATGGTCCGGGAGGGGTTCGTCGAGGAGGACTGAGGACCGCGGGACCACGAGTTGCAAAGAAAGCCTTGCAAGGGTTTCTTTGCAAGGATACCTTTGCATGGTGACGGAATCCCGGAAACCTGAGGTACGGCAGCTCGACGCCCGGTCCCTGCGCGGACTCGCGCACCCCTTGCGGATCCAGCTGCTGGACGCCCTGCGCTTCGGCGGCCCGGCCACCGCCTCCCAACTGGCGGCGAAACTGGGCGAGTCGAGCGGCGCCACCAGCTACCACCTGCGCCAGCTCGCGGAGTACGGCTTCGTCGAGGACGCCCCCGAGCGGGGCAAGGGGCGCGAGCGGTGGTGGAAGGCCGCCCAGCTCGGCCTCCGCTTCGACGACGCCCTGCTCACCGACGCGGACCCGGCCGTGCGCGGCGCGGCGGACCTGTATGTGCACGAGGTCGCCACCGCCCAGACCCGGGCCGTGTCGACCTGGCTGGGCAACCGCGACGCATGGCCCGAGGAGTGGACCCGCGTCTGGGACCTGAGCAGCTGGACGCTGCGCCTGACGCCCGAACTCACAGAGGAACTCGTCGGGGAGCTGCACGCGCTGCTCGACACCTACCGCGACCGCGAGGCCGACGAGGGCACCCCCGGCGCCGAGCGGGTCCGCTTCCACACCCACGCCTTCCCGATCAGGACGGACTGAGATGCACCCCGACATCCACCTCGCCCTGCACCACGCCCGCGCGGCCGAGCTCCGCGCCGAGACCGGCCCACGCCCGGCACACCGCCGTGACCTGCGGACGCGTCTCGGCTGGACCCTCGTGGAGGTCGGGCTGAAGCTGGCCACCCAGCCGCGCCCGGCCGCCGCGCACTAACAGCTCGGGACGGACCCCTTGCCCGTCTGAAGGGCCTGCAGGGCGCTCACCGTGCCCTTCAGCGTCGTGACCGGGATCAGCCGCAGGCCCTTCGGCAGCTCGGAGCGCGCGTCCGCGCACTCGGCCTCCGGCACCAGGAACACGGTCGCACCGTCCCGCCTCGCGGCCTGTGTCTTGAGGGCGACGCCCCCCACCGCGCCGACGGTGCCGTCCGCGTCGATCGTGCCCGTGCCGGCGATGACACGGCCGCCCGTGAGGTCACCGCCCGTGCCGTCGCCGTCGAGCTTGTCGACGATCCCGAGGGAGAAGAGCAGCCCCGCGCTGGGCCCGCCCACGTCGGCGAGCTTCAGGCTGACCCTGACGTCCTCGGCGTCGAGACCGAGGTACCCGAGCGCGGCCTCGGTCGCCGCGTCCTGGGACTCCTTCATCTGCTTCTCGTTGTGCCGCTCGATCTCCCTGACCGTGTTCCCGCGCGGGTAGAGGGCGTCGCGCGGCATGACGGCCTCGTCGGTGCCGAACCAGCTGTCGACGACGTCCGGGAGGGAGACGCGGGTGTCCGGTGACGTCGCCGCGATGGTCGTCATCCGCAGCTGCCCACGGGTCTCCCGGGACGGCGCCCCCGAGATGGTGATCACCGGCGCGCCCTTGTGCTCGCCGAGCACGTTCGCCGTCTCGCCCGGCTGCGCCACCGAGAACGGCAGCGGCGCGAACACGGCCGTGGCGAGCAGGGCCACGACGGGCAGGGCGCAGACGGCGAGGGCCTGGGGGCGCGTGAGGCGAGAGAACACGGGATCAATCTAACGCGGGGGCGGGACGGGCCCGGGGTCAGGTCGTCGCGGCCCCGTGCGGGCCCGGCCCGAGCGGTCGGCCCGGGACAGCCGGGCCGCGGGTCAGCTCAGCGCCTCCGCCACCTCGCGGGCCGCGTCGACCACGCGCGCTCCGACCCGTTCCGGTACGACGTCGGCCAGCATCACCACGCCGACGCTGCCCTCGACGCCCGTCACGCCCAGCAGCGGGGCCGCCGCGCCGCAGGCGCCCGCCTCCAGCTCCCCGTGGGTGAGGGTGTAGCCCGGCTCCGCCCGCGGGTGCTGCCGGGCCGCGAGGATGGCCTTGCCGGCGGCGCCCCGGTCCAGGGGGTGCCGGAACCCGGCCCGGTAGGCGACGTGGTAGTCCGTCCAGGTGGGCTCCACCACGGCCACGGCGAGGGCGTCCGCCCCGTCGACCAGGGTCAGGTGCGCCGTCGCGCCGATGTCCTCGGCCAGCGACCGCAGCGCCGGCATCGCGGCCTCCCGTACGAGCGGGTGGACCTGCCGCCCCAGACGCAGCACACCGAGCCCGACCCGGGCACGCCCGCCCAGGTCACGGCGTATGAGCGCGTGCTGTTCCAGGGTGGCGAGCAACCGGTACACCACGGTCCGGTTCACGCCCAGCCGGAGGGACAGCTCGGTCACGGTCAGTCCGTGGTCGGTGTCGGCGAGCAGCTTGAGGACCCGCAGTCCACGGTCGAGCGTCTGGGAGGTCTCCGCGGTCACGACGCCCACTCCTTAGTGGTGAGGTCGGCGGCCCCCTGGTCGGCGGATGCGTCACCGAGTCCCGTCGGCGACGCGCATCAGAGGCCGCCGATCGGCCGGCGGCCCGGTCTGTCCGGGCCGCGTCGCTTCACGGCTGCGCTCCGCGGCGGCGCTGCCACGGGGCGTATGCGTAGCGGGACAGTAGCGAAGGGGGTTCGCTGAGCGGAAGGCTCCGTCCAGAATCCGGGCACGGCCCGGGGCGGAGTGCTCTGTTTGGGCCGGTATGCACGCCCCCCAGGTTGTGGAGCCCTCCCGCCAGGTTGTGGAGCCCTCCCGCCGCGTCACTTCATGCGCGTGGCCCACTCCTGGACCTTGGCGATGCGCTGCCGCAGCTGCCCCGCCGTCGCCTCGGCCGCCGGCGGGCCCCCGCACACGCGCCGCAGCTCGGTGTGGATCACGCCGTGCGGCTTGCCGCTCTGGTGGACGTAGGCGCCGACCATGGTGTTGAGCTGCCGGCGCAGCTCCATCATCTCCTTGTGGGAGACGACCGGACGCCGCTCGGCGGGCAGCTCCAGCAGGTCGGCCTCCTCGTCCGGCTTCTTGCGGCTGTGCGCGATCTGCCGGGCCTGCCGCTTCTGCAGCAGCAGCTGGACCTGGTCGGGCTCCAGCAGTCCGGGGATGCCGAGGTAGTCCTGCTCCTCCTCGCTGCCGGGGTGGGCCTGCATGCCGAACTCGGCGCCGTTGTACATGACCCGGTCGAAGACGGCGTCGGACTCCAGCGCCTCGAAGGGCAGCATGTCCTGCTCGCCGGTGTCCTCGTCCTGCTCCCTGTTCGCCTCGTCCATCTCCTTCTCGGACTCGGCGTAGGGGTCCTCCTCGCCCTCCTTCTTGGGCTTGTCGAGGACGTGGTCGCGCTCGCGCTCCATCTCGTTGGCGAAGGTGAGCAGGTCCGGCACGGTCGGCAGGAACACGGACGCCGTCTCGCCGCGGCGCCGCGACCGCACGAAACGCCCGACGGCCTGTGCGAAGAACAGGGGCGTGGAGATGGTGGTGGCGTACACCCCGACCGCGAGCCGGGGCACGTCGACGCCCTCGGACACCATCCGCACCGCGACCATCCACCGGTCGGTGTTCGCGCTGAACTCGTCGATCCGCTCGGAGGCGCCGGAGTCGTCGGACAGCACCAGGGTCGCCTTGCTGCCGGTGATGTCCCGGATGAGCTTGGCGTAGGCGCGCGCCGACTCCTGGTCCGAGGCGATGACGAGCGCGCCGGCGTCCGGAATGGCCTTCCTGACCTCGGTCAGCCGCTGGTCGGCGGCGCGCAGCACGGCCGGCATCCACTCCCCGCGCGGGTCGAGCGCGGTCCGCCAGGCCTGGCTGATGGCGTCCTTGGTCATGGGCTCGCCCAGCCGGGCTTCGATCTCGTCGCCGGCCTTGGTGCGCCAGCGCATGTTGCCGCTGTAGGAGAGGAAGATGACCGGCCGGACGACGTTGTCGGCGAGGGCGTTGCCGTAGCCGTAGGTGTAGTCGGCCGCGGAGCGCCGGATGCCGTCGTCGCCCTCCTCGTACGTGACGAAGGGGATGGGGTTGGTGTCGGACCGGAAGGGCGTACCGGTCAGGGCCAGCCGCCGCGTCGCGGGCTCGAACGCCTCCAGGCAGGCCTCGCCCCACGACTTGCTGTCACCGGCGTGGTGGATCTCGTCGAGGATGACGAGGGTCTTGCGCTGCTCCACGCGGTTGCGGTGCAGCATGGGCCGCACGCCGACACCGGCGTACGTCACGGCGACCCCGTGGTACTCCCGGCCGAGCGGCCCGGCGCTGTACTCCGGGTCGAGCTTGATCCCTATACGGGCGGCGGCCTCGGCCCACTGCTTCTTCAGGTGCTCGGTGGGGGCCACGACGGTGACCTGCTGCACGACGTGGTGGTGCAGCAGCCAGGACGCCAGCGTCAGCGCGAAGGTCGTCTTGCCGGCGCCGGGGGTGGCGACCGCCAGGAAGTCCCGCGGCTGCTCCTGGATGTACTTCTCCATCGCGCCCTGCTGCCAGGCGCGGAGCTTGCTGGCGGTGCCCCAGGGGGCGCGCCCGGGGAACGCCGGGGAGAGGTGGTGCGAGGCAGTGCTGGTGCCGGCGGTGGTAGTCACGGTCTCCGTTGGGGGTCGGGCGGCTCGTGCGAGGGAGCCTGACGGCTCGGCTACGTATGACAACCGGGCCACCCTACCGGCGCGCCCCGGCGCTCAACGCCCGGACCGGGCCGGGTCCCCCACGGGTGGGACCGACGTCACAGCTCCCTCAGCCGCCCCGCGATCCTCCCGACCTCGGCCTCGACCCCGGAGGCCACGTCGACGACCAGGTACCGGGTCTGCCGTGCGCAGGTCATCGCGCGGGGTGTCCGGCACAGAGGGAGGCCGGACACGGAGGAGGAGGCTACGGCCGGTGCTCCCGCAGGCGGGTCGACACCCAGGCGCCCAGCAGGGCCACCGCCGCCATCGGCAGGAACACCGCGGCGAAGGCGGCCGGGTGCGAGCCGGAGGCGCGGGTGGTGGTGTGGGAGACGGTGCCACCGCCCAGGGCGGCGAAGGCGGCGCCGCCGGCGGACAGGAGGACGACGTTGGAGAGGCCGTCGGAGATCTGCAGCGCGGCGGAGTTGCTGCCGGCCTCCTCGGGGGCGGACAGCTTGAGCAGGAGCACGCTCGTGGAGGAGATGACCAGCCCCATGCCGAAGCAGCCGACGCCCCAGGCGGCGGCCAGGGTCCACACGGGCACGGAGTCGACCAGCACGCTCGGCGCCGTGGCGATGGCGGCGGCGACCAGGAGCATGCCGAAGGTCGTCAGCCGCTCCCGGTACGGTTCGGCCCGCGAGCGCGACTGCACCCAGGACCCCAGCGCCCACGTGCCCCCGCCCGCGGCGAGCGAGAAACCGGCCAGGGTCGGGCTGAGCCCGCGCTGGGTGACCAGCATCAGCGGCACGAACGACTCCGCGGCGATGAACGACCCGGCGGCGACGCCGCGCAGCAGCACGACGGACGGCAGCCCGCGGGCGGCCCGGTAGGTGCCGCGCGGCAGCAGCCCGAGCACGGCGGGCACGAGCAGCGCCACGCCGAGCGCGCCGGGCAGGAGCGACAGGGGGCGCAGGTCCTGGGCGGCGTACTGGAGGAGGCCCGCGCCGAGGGAGATGGCGAGGGCGAGCCGGATCCGCCGGCGGTCGAACGAAGCGCGCGGCCCGGTCTCACCCGGCCCACCGGGTTCGCCCGGCTCACCCACCGGTCCGGAGGCGCGCCGCCGGATCTGCGGCAGGGCGAAGGCGAGGGGCAGCAGGACGAGGACGGGGATCCCCACGAACACCCATCGCCAGCCGAGCCGCTCGGTCACCGTGCCGGCGGCGAGCGGGCCGACGATCGACGGCACGATCCAGGCCGCGGCGAAGGCCGCCATGATCGCCGGCCGCAGCCGTTCCGGATAGGCCCGCCCGACCACCACGTACAGCGCGACGATCACCATTCCGCCGCCGAGCCCCTGCACGGCCCGCCCCAGGATGAACACCCACATCGCCCCCGCGGTCCCCGACAGCAGCAGCCCGGCGCCGAAGGAGGCGATGCCCGTCGTCAACGGTCCGAGGGGCCCGTGCCGGTCCGACCACTGCCCGGCGAGCACCATCCCGAACAGGCTCGTCGTGAAGTACCCGGAGAACGCGAACGCGTACAGCGCGATCCCGTCCAGCTCCCGCGCCGCGACGGGCATGGCCGTACCGACGGCGGTCGCCTCGAAGGCGATGAGCAGCACGACGGAGACGATCCCGACGCTCAACGCCCGGTGTCCCGGCCCCAGCACACCCTCGTCCTCTCGGGCGAGGGACGAGGGAACGGCAGCACCCACGACATCGGCGTCACGCGGCTTGGAGTCAGGCATGTCCGCCAGCGTAAGGTCCACACACCCCTTTGACCCCTGTCGCGAGACGGTCCCGGCCTGAGACCTTGGTCGTACGCCCTCCCCGTCGGCCCCGGCCGTTCATGAACGGCGTATGGCAGTCACGTTGCACCCCTCGGGATGCCCTTGAGCCCCCCGTCCCCACCGCCGTACGGTCACTGCACCGAGTTCGAGTCCGACTCCGGACAAGGCCGTGTGCCCGAGTGGTTCAGGGGCTCGCCTGCGCTGCATCCATCAGCGAGCTCCGCTCGCGGGGAGTCACGCGGGTCCGAATCCCGCCACGGCTGCGGAGTCGCTCTCGGTCACGGCCGTGTGCCCGAGTGGTTCAGGGGCTCGCCTGCAAAGCGAGTTACGTGGGTTCGAATCCCGCCACGGCCTCTTCTTTCGTCCGGATGCGCTCCCGTCTGGATGCGCTTCTCCCCCAGCCCGCCGAGCAGAGGCCGTCGTTCGGGCAGAACATGACCGTCTGGCGCACCGTTGCCAGCCGGCGCCACCGGCCGACCTCCTCCAGCCGCAGGCCCGGGCAGGTGATGCGGTGCGGGACGCGGCACACCGCTCCCGGCAGCGGCTCGTCGTCGCGGCCGTTCCAGGCCGTGCCGTCGGCGTCGACGTACCAGCGGTGCCACGCGGGCACCAGGTGCGCCGGGACCGGCGGGTCCGGTTCGAGCAGGACGTGCCGGCCGTAGTAGGTGACGCGCCGGTCGCCCGTGAGCCCGCAGTTGGGGCAGAGCGGCGGGGCGGGTGGCTCCGGGCCGGTGGCGCCTTCCAGTGCCGCCTGGGCGCGGTCGGTCCTCTCCCACGGCCGCGGAGCGCCCGGTGGCCGCTGCCGGTGCCCGTCGGGGCCGGGTAACGGGATGATGCTCGACTCGCCTGTGTCCCCCATGCGTTCGAGCGTGCGTCCCGGCACAGAAGGGGGGAAGGGCGCGTTCAGGGCGCAACAGGGGCAAGCCACCGGGGCGCTGATGCCCGCTGCGCGGCTCGGCAGGCGCACGACCGGCTCGCCACCGCCCGGAACACGAACGAACCGGTAGCCGGCCGCACAACCCCGAGAGCCCCTCACGTGTCCAGAACATGACCGGTAGCCGACACTCCGGTCGTCGTGCCGTTCGGTGCGACGAGACCGTCCGACGAGGAGAACCGCTGTGCACCTGCGCCCCCCGGCAGCCGTCCTGGCCGCTGCCGTGATCGCCGTCACCGGACCCGCTGTCGCCGCGCCCGTGGCGTACGCCGAGGAGGGCGGGCCCGCACTGGTCGTGTCGGCCCTTCCGGCCGCCGCCTCCCTCAAGCCCGGTGCGGTCTACGACGAGTCCGTCACGCTCACCAACAAGGGCACGGCGGCCGTGGACGGCGTCACGTTCCGGGTGCGTCTGACGCGCGGGCTCGACTTCCCCGAGGAGGTCGCGGGCTGCACCTACTCGACCGTGCGGGACCAGGTCAGGCAGGCCCTGTGCGAGCTCGACGCCGTCGTCGAGCCGGGCGCCTCCGTCACCACGCCCGTCCGGTTCAAGGCGCTCGGCACGGCCCTGATGGAGGCCGTCGAGTACGGCACGAGCGCGAGCGGGGAGGCGCCCGGTGAGGGGTACGACGACAGTCACCGGCGGATGACCCTGACGGCGGACAACACCGCCGACCTCGTCGCGGTCGGCGAGGACACCGAGGCGCTGGCCGGCGACCGGCAGTCCGTCACGGCGACCCTGCGCAACGACGGCCCGGGCTGGGTGCAGAACCAGGACAGCGACGACCTTCCGGGTCTGCTGGTGCAGATACCGCCGGGCACCACCGCCGTCGAGGTGCCCGAGGACTGCGCGCCGTTCGGGATCGACGGGCCGAGCGGGCCGCAGGGCACCCCGGGCAAGCCCAAGTACGTCTGCTGGCCCGGCGACGGGACCCTCGACGTCGGGCAGTCCCTCGACTACACCTTCATGCTGGCGATCAAGGAGTCCGCGCAGGACACCGAGGGCACGGTCACGGCGTCCTCCGTCTACGGCACCGCCCCCGCGTACGACAGGAACCGCGCCAACAACACCGCCACGATCCGCATCGACCTGCCGAGCGACTACGAGCCCGGGCCGACCCCGTCGGAGGGCACCGACGGCGGCGGCAGCGGGGGCGGCGGCAACGAGCCGGGGGGCCAGGCCGCCGGCGGCAGCGGCGCCACGGACTCGCCCTCGGCCACGGCGTCGACCGGCACCGGCACCACAGGCGCCGGCGGCACCACGGCCGGCGGGAGCACCGGCGGCAACCTCGCCGCCACCGGCTCCGACGGCACGCCGCTGCTCGCCGGTGCCGCGGCGGCCGCCGCGGTGATCGGCGGCGGCCTGGTGTTCGCCGTGCGCCGCCGCCGCGGCGCCTCCACCACCGCCTGACCGGAGCCCGTCAGAGCACCCCGCCCGCCTCGTCCTGGAACGTGGCCGTCCAGTAGTGCCGGGACGAGGCCGGCGTGGTGATGCCCGTGGGGTCGACCGTGGCCAGGACCTGGAGCATCGTCATGGCCAGCTGGTCGTACGCGTCGGTCGTCAGCTCGTGGTCCGACGCGGCGTCGATCGCCCGCTCGCGGTGCAGGAGCCAGAGCGTGAAGGCGAGGGTCGACACGTCGGTGTTGAGGGGGTGGAGCGTCGCCTGCGACTCGCTCCAGTCGAGGACCGCGCCCGTGGCGCCGTCGACGACGAGGCTGTGACCCTCGACCAGATGACCGAGGCGCAGCAGGTGGTGGGCGCCCGCCGGGACGTCCACCGGGGTGTCCGCGTCGGCGTGGTACTCGGCGAGCGTCGCCAGCGGGACGTCGGTGTCCAGGGAGAAGACGTGGGCGTCCTCCGGGAGGCCCACCTCGCGCAGGAAGCGGCGGGTCGGCTCGTGCGTGAGGGCCGCGGGGAAGTCGAAGTCCTCGAAACGCGCCACCTTGCCGGGGCCGAACTCCTGGTCCAGCAGGCGGTGCGGGAGGTCCAGGGAGAGACCGCAGACGCCGGCGCGGCCCGCGACCAGGGACAGGGGGCGGATCAGGGCCGCCATCTTCCAGAACGGGGCCGGTTCGCCGTCCGCGCCGTCCCGGAAGACGGACAGCAGGTGCTGGGAGGCCTCCGCCACCGCCTTGAGTCCGAAGCGGCCCGCGTAGGAGGCGAACTGGCCGCGCAGCCCCGCCAGTTCGTCCGTCGCCTCCGCGAAGCGGACCAGCGTCCGCAGCGAGGGGGCCAGCGGGCGGCGGTCCATCAGGTCGGGGCGGTCGTGCAGGAAGTACGTCGTCGAGATCTCGCCCGTCGCGCCGTCCAGCAGGACCGACTCCGTCTCCAGGCCCGCGGGGCCCAGGAGTCCGCCTATGACCAGTTGTTCGCGCAGTTCCGCCGCGAGCCGGTCGTCCGGGTCGCCCGTGGAGTCCGCGACCGTGCGCAGGCCCTCCCGGCGCAGCTCGGCGAAGCTCAGCACGCCGCTGTCGGCCGGCAGGCCCGGTCCCGTCAGCCAGTGCCGCGTCGACGCGTGCGTCACCCACGGGTCCAGCTCGGACTCGGTCAGGGTGATCACCGCGGCACCGGCATCGGTCGTACTCATGGGCTCCCCCGCATGCGCTCGCTCCCGTCCCCTGGCGGAGCACGGCAGATCGCCCGGCCGGGCCCGGCAGCCGTCCCCCACTGACCGGAACACTACGCCCCACCACTGACAACGCCCCGGAGCAGCGACGCGTGCCGAGCGACCACGACGCGTCCGTTTTCGACGACGCTCAGAGGACCCTCATCCGATGACGCTCAGAGGACCCTCGCGCGTTCCCTTCCCGCCAGAATCGCCTCGACCGTCTGCCCCACCGTCAGCTCCGAGGTGTCCAGCCACAACCCGAGCCGCGGGGTCCGCGTGCGCAGCGCCTCGTCCAGCGCCCCGACCGTCCAGCCGGCGCCGTACCCCGTCTTCGTCCGCTCCGCCTCCCGCGCGGCCACCACCTCGGGGCGCGGCGCGAGGACGACCACGTACAGCGGGCGGGTGCGCACCAGGCCGGTGTACGTCCTCAGGTGCTCGCCCAGCACCACGTCCTGGACGACAGCGGTGAACCCGGCCTCGGCGTACGCGTCCGCCGTCGCGGCGGCCTGGCGGTAGCGCAGCAGCAGTTGGGCCTCCGACTCGTCGCCCGCGCCGGGGACGAACTCCGCCCGGCCCGAGACGATCATGCGCCGGAACACGTCGCCGCGGACGTGCGCGGCCCTCGGCAGCGCCTGGGCCAGGGCCTGCGCGACCGTGGACTTGCCGGCCGCCATCACGCCGGTGATGAGGACGACGCCGCCCGCCGGGATCATCAGGAGCGTTCGGTGACCACCGCGGCCTGCGGCCGGATCGGCAGCCGGTTCACGGGGCGGCCCGTCGCGGCGCGGACGGCGGAGGCGACGGCCGCCGGGGAGGCCACCACCGGCACCGCGCTGACCGCCTTGGCCCCGAAGGGCGCGACCACGTCCCGCTCCTCGACCAGGCGGACGATGCGGATGTCGGGCGCGTCGAGAGCGGTCGGGAGGGCGTAACCGGTCAGGTCGGGGTGGCGGATCAGGCCGCGCGGGGTGCGCAGGTTCTCCGTGAGCGCGATGCCCACGCCCTGGGTCACTCCCGCCTCGATCCGGGCGGCCAGCTGGGCGGGGTTGAGGACCCGGCCCACATCCTGGGCGACGGCCAGCTCCACGACCCGCACGGAACCGATCTCGATGTCGACGTCCACCACCGCGCGGATCGCGCAGAAGGCCATGCCGACGAAGGCGTCGCCCTGGCCCGCCTCGTTCAGCGGTTCGGTGGGGTGCGGGCGGCACTGGGCGGTGGCCCACAGTTCCTTGCCGTCCAGCGCCTCGGTGACGGTCGTGGAGAGCACCCCGTCGTACGAGGTGATCTTGCCGTCGGTGATCTGGAGCAGCTCCGTCGACATGCCGAACTTGTGCGCGAGCGGCTGGAGGAGCTGGGTGCGGACCATCTTGGCCGCGCGCTCGACGGCGCCGCCCGACACCCACGTGTGCCGGCCGCGGCAGCCCGCGCCCGCGGGGGGCTGGTCGGTGTCGACGGGCGCCACGTGCACCTCGTCGACGCCGAGGGTCTCCTGGACGATCTGCCGGGCCAGGGTGGTGAAGCCCTGACCGGTCTCGACGGCCGCGCACAGCACCGTCGCGACACCGTCGTGGACCTTCACGGTGGCCGTGGACACCTCGTCCGCGCCCTCCGCGCCGAGCATGTGCACCATGCCCACGCCGTAGCCCACGCCCCGGCGCACCGCGCCCGGTTCGCCCGCGCCCTCGGGGCCGCCGGGCAGCAGCCACTCGTCCTCGGGGGTGTCCTTCGGCAGGGGCGGCAGCGGGAAGTCGCGTACGGCCTGGAGGAGTTCGGCGACCGGGGCCGGGCAGGTGACCGTCTGGCCGGTCGGCAGCACGTCGCCGGTCGCCATGGCGTTGCGCAGGCGCACTTCCGCCGGGTCGAGACCGAGCTTCTTGGCGATCTTGTCCATCTGCGCCTCGTAGGCGGCGCAGACCTGCATGGCGCCCTCGCCGCGCACATGGCCGGACGGGGGGTTGTTGGTGCGCACGGCCCAGCCCTCGATGAAGGCGTTGGGGACGACGTACGGGCCGCAGGCGAAGGCGACGGCGGCGGCCAGCGCGTCACCGGAGGTGTCGGCGTAGGCGCCCGCGTCGAGCAGGATCTGCGCCTCGACCTTGACGAGTCTGCCCTCGCCGTCGGCGTGGTGCCGGTAGCGCAGCAGGGTGGGGTGCCGGTGGGCGTGGCCGAGGAAGGACTCCTCGCGCGTGGCGGTGAGCTTCACCGGGCAGCCGGTGCGCAGCGCCAGCAGGCCGAGCGGCAGCTGGAAGCCCTGGTCCTCGCGGTCGGCGGTGGCACCGGGGACACCGGTGACGACGATCTTGACGCGCTCGGGTTCCAGGCCGAACGCGGCGGCGGCCGCGTCCCGGTCGGCGTGCGGGTCGGTGGAGGCGAGGTACAGCTCCACGCCGCCGTCCGGGCGCGGGACGGCCAGACCGGCCTCGGCGCCGATGGGCGCCGGGTCCTGGCGGCCGATGCGGTACAGGCCCTCGACGACGATCTCACCGGCGGCTTCCGGGTCGCCGTGGTGCAGCGGGATGTGCCGGATCAGGTTGCCGTCGGGGTGCAGCGGCTCGGCCTCGAAGGCCTGCTCCGGGTCGGTCACCGGGTCGAGCACCTCGTACTCGACGATGACGGCGGCGGCCGCCATGCGCGCGGTGTCCGGGTGGTCGGCGGCCACGGCGGCGATGGGCTCGCCGTGGTGGCGCACGACCTCGGAGGCGAAGACCGGGCGGTCGGCCTTGCCCCGCCCGTGCAGCGGGACACCGGGAACGTCCTCGTGGGTGACGACGGCACGCACGCCGGGCATCTCGCGCGCGTGCGTGGTGTCGATGGAGACGATGCGCGCGTGCGGGTGCGGGGAGCGCAGCACGGCGGCCCACAGCAGGCCCTCGGCCCACAGGTCGGCGGCGTAGGGGAAGGTGCCCTCCGTCTTGGCGCGGGCGTCGGCGGCCGGGAGGGAGGCGCCGAGGCCGTGCGGCAGGGGGTCGGGTGCGGGGGCGGCGGCCTCCGCGGCCTGCGCGGTGGCTGCTTCGTTGCTCACGCCTGGCCTCCGTCCTGGCCGTAGGGCTGGTCGTGCGGTTCCGGAGAGTGCGGTTCCGGAGAGTGCGGTTCCGGAGAGTGCGGTTCGGGCGCGCGCGGTTCCGGGGGCGCTCCGAAGGCCGACGTGTTCACGCCACCGGCGCCCGGGCCCGCCTGGTGCGGGATCCGGGGCTCGTCGCCGTCGCCGTCACCCGGGGCGGCGTACGCCTCGCGCTCGGCGACGACCTCCTTGACGGCGTCCACCACGCCCCGGTAGCCGGAGCAGCGGCACAGGTTGCCGCACAGCGCCTGGCGGGTCTCCAGCTCGGTGGGGGCCGGGTTGCCCTCCAGCAGGTCGTGGACGGTCATCGCCATGCCGGGGATGCAGAAGCCGCACTGCACGGCGCCGCAGCGCGCCAGCGCCCGCTGCACGTCCGAGGGGCGGCCGTCCTCGGCCAGGCCCTCGACGGTACGGACCTCGCTGCCGGCGGCGGTCACGGCCGGGACCAGGCACGAGGCGACGAGCCGGCCGTCGACCTGGACGTTGCACGCCCCGCACTCGCCCTGCGAGCAGCCGTCCTTGGCGCCGGCGAGTCCGAGCCGCTCGCGCAGCACGTACAGCAGCGACTCGCCGATCCACGCGTCGCCGACGGGCCGTTCGGTGCCGTTCACGCGCAGGACGTAGGAGGCGAGGGGGTGTTCCTCCTGCGGTGCGGCGGGGGTGGCCGCCCGGTCCTCGGGGGTGCCGGCGGCGTGCGGGGCGGAGGGGTCGTCGTCCGGAGCGCCGGATGCCGCGTCCTCGGGCGCTGCGTCCTCGGGCGCTGCGGCCCCGGGTGCGGCGTCGCCGGACGCCGGGCCGGCGGAGGCCGCGTCGCCGGGCGTCTCGCCGTCGGCGGGCTCGGCCTCGGCGGACGAAGGGTCGGCGGGCGGAGCGTCGGCGGGTGAGGCGTCGGCGGCCTGGGGTCCGGCCTCCGTGTCCGCGTGGGCCGGGAGCGGACCGGCGGCGGGAGCGCCGGCCCCCTCCACGCCTTCAGCGGTCTCCGGGGCGTCCTCGCCGTCCTGGGACGGCGCACCGGGCTCACCGCCGCCCGCGGGGGCCTGTGAGGCCTCCTGGGCGGCCTGCGGAGCCTCCACGGGCTCGGCCTCGCCCTCGGGCGCGGACGCGGGCCCTTCGGGGGCCTCCGTGCCGTACTCGGCGTAGCCGTGGGCGGGCTCCGGGGCGGCGGGCTGTCCGGGGCCGGACGCGTCGGAAGCGTGACCGGGTACGCCGGCCTGCCCGGCTCCGTGGCCGGGCAGGCCGGGCTGCTCGGCCCCGTGGCCCGGTACGCCCTGCTCCGGTCCGTGCCCGGGCATGCCCGACCGGCCCGGCTCGTGGCCGCCTTCGCGGGCCCGCTCCGGGGCGTGCCCCTGGAAGGCCGACGCCTCGTGGCCGGTGTAAGCCGAGGGGGCCTGCGTGTGACCGGGGTAGCCCGAGGGATCCGGGGCCGCGTCCGTGAAGCCCGGGGACTGCGCCCCGGGTGCCGCGAAGCCGGACTGCTCCGGCGCGTGGCCGGTCGTCGGCGGTTCGGCGGCCTGCCCGGGCGCTTCGTGCTCCACCGGACCCGCGCGGTGCGGCAGATGGGCCGCGTGGCCCGGGTCGGTCTCGTGCGGCAGATGGGCCGCGTGGCCCGGGTCGGTCTCGTGCGGCAGGGGCCCGGCGGGGGCTCGCTCCGGGGCGTGGGCGCCCGGCGTGCCCGGGTCCGGCGCGTATCCGGAGGCGGGCCCGGTGTCCTGCGGCCGGCCGTGCCCGTCCTCCTCGTCGTGCCCGTGCCCGCGGCCCTGCTCGGGCGGAAACCCGTGCCCCGGCCCGGCACCGTGGCCCTGCCCCTGCTCGGTGGCGTGGCCCTGCCCCTGCTCGGTGGCGTGGCCCTGGGCGGGCTCGTAGCCCTGCCCCGGGTCGCCGCTCTGCGGGTACGCCCCGGCCTGGTCCTGCCCGGCCGGGTCCTGCGGGTCCTGCTGCCCCCACGGCCGGCCGGCCGCCTCGGTGGCCCACGGGGCGGGCGCGCCGCCCGGGAGCGTGGCCGGCGGGGTGCCGCCCCACTGCTCGACCAGCGACGACGTGGTGAACTCGCCCGATTCGTCCGGGAGGTCTCCCCCGGCGACGGGGATCGACCACTGTCCGGTCACGTCGTGGCCGGGCGCGGTCTGTGCCGCCGCGGGCTCCTCGAAGTTCCACTGCCCGGTGACGCCCGGGTCGTACGGGGTGAAGCGGTCGTCACCACCGTGCTGTCCGGCCCCGGCGCCGGAGCCGTACGGCGTGCCGTAGGGCGCGTCGGGGCTGCCGTACGGCTGCTCCCCGTACTCCCCGTGTTCTCCGAACTCCCCGGTCTCGTGGCCCTGCTGCTGGTGCGCCGCGTGCGGGTCGTGCGGGTCGTGCGGGTCGTGCCACTGGGCGCCGTCGACGGGCGCGCCGGGCACCGGCCACGCGCCCGTGGCCGCCGGGTCGGTGCCCGCGGTCGTGGCGGGGGTGACCGTTATCTGCGGCGGTACGTAGCCGTGGCCCGGCGCGGCGAGCGGGCTGTCGGCGGCCAGCAGGGCGTCGACGCCCCCCTCGGGCAGCTCGACGAAGGCGGTGGCGCCGTCGTCGTACTCGCCCTGGGGCAACGGGTCCCAGCGGCTCCCGGCCCGGGGCGTGCCCTCTCCGTGCTGGTCGTCGGTCACGACAGCGCCCTCCCCAGTGCTCGTCGGGCCAGCGCGGCGACGGTGCGCCGCAGGTGCAGTACGGCGGGCGGGAGCTGCGGTACGGAGCCGTCCTCTCCCGGGGCCGCGTCGGGGATGCAGGCCGCGGCGACGTACTCCCCGAAGGCGTTCAGAGCCTCCGGGACGAGCGTGCGGCTGTTGTCCCAGTCGATGAGCCGGCCGACCCACTGCTCGGCCTCCAGGGGCCGCAGCGGCATCGGCGCTATGGCGCCCACCGCGCAGCGCACGCCCCGGCGCGCGGGGTCCAGGACCAGCGCCACGGAGGCGACCGCGCGGCCCGGGCCGGTGCGGCCGGTCGCCTTCAGGAAGACCTGCGGGGCGTGCAGCAGCGGTACGCGCACGTAGCCGATGAGTTCACCGGCGCGCAGCATGTCCATCCCGGCGAGCAGGTGCGACACCGGGAGCTCGCGGCGGGCTCCGCCCGGGCCCGCGATGATCAGGGTCGCCTCCAGGGCGGCCAGCACCGGCAGCGCGTCGCCGGTGGGCGCGGCCGAGGCGATGTTGCCGCCCAGGGTGCCCGCGTTGCGGATGTGCGGCGGGCCGGCGGCGCGCGCGGCGGCGGCGAGCGCCGGGATGAGGGCCGCGAAGTCGGGGCGGCCCATGCGCGCGTGCGTGAGGCCGGCGCCGAGCAGCGCGTGGCCGTCCTGGTACTGCCAGCCGCGGATCTCGCTGATCCGGCCGAGCCCCACCAGCGCGGCGGGCCTGAGCTGCCCGGAGTTGACGGCGGCCATCAGATCGGTACCACCCGCGACGGGCACGGCGGCGGGCACGGCGGTGAGTGCCGCGACGGCCTCGTCCAGCGTCGTGGGCAGCGTGACGGCCTGCGCCGCCTGCGGTGCGTGCGTGGTCAAACCGGCTGCCCCTTCCCGCTGCCCCACCTGGTCCCACCTGTGCTGCCGTACGGTACGTGCTGACAGGGCGGACGTGGCAACTCTGGCACATCTTGGCGAGAGCCGAAGACACGGGTCCGCTAGGAGGCATTCGCCCACCTCACCGGGGAGATGGTCCGTTTTCGCACAGGTTCACCAGTGCATGCCGATTGGCACTTTCGGTGACCCTTGTGCGCTTTTTCCGTGGCCTGTTCGAGCTGTTCGGTAGCGGTGGCCCGGGCTAACGGAGGGGCGGCGGACCGTCGATCGGGCGGCCCAGGACGCCGGGGCGCCGCTGCCAGGGCAGGGGCCCGGCGGGGGGACGGTAGGCGACGCCCAGGGCGTCGAGGCGCCGGTAGTGGGCCCTCATCCGCTGCTCGAAGCCGGTGAAGTCCCGCTCCGCCGGGTCGGGCAGGGCGCTCCAGGCGACCTCGGCGAAGGCGGCGAGCCGGGGGAACGCCTGGTAGTCCACGCGCGCCTGGTCCTCCATCACCTCGGTCCACAGGTTGGCCTGGGCGCCCAGCACGTGCCGGGCCTCCTCGGGCGTCAGCTCCGGGGGAACGGGTTCAAACCGGTAGACGTCCTCCAGGGTGCGCACCCACCCGATCGGTACCGGCTCCTCGGGGCCCGGCGCCTGACGGTGGTCCAGGTACACCTGCTGCTCGGGGCACATGACGACGTCGTGGCCGGCCCGGGCGGCGGCGATGCCCCCGGCGTAGCCGCGCCAGGAGGACACGGCCGCGCCGTCGGCCAGGCCGCCCTCCAGGATCTCGTCCCAGCCGATGAGCCGGCGCCCGCGTGCGGCGAGCCAGGTGTCGAAGTGCCGGATGAACCAGGACTGGAGCTCGTCCTCGTCCGCGAGCCCGAGTTCCCGGATGCGCTCCTGGGCGGTGTGCGACCGCCGCCACTGCTCCTTGGGGCATTCGTCGCCGCCGATGTGGACGAACTCCGAGGGGAACAGCGCCAGTACCTCCTCGAGGACGCCCTCGTAGAAGCGCAGGGTGCCGTCGGTGGGGGCGAGTACGTTCGGGTTGATTCCCCAGGTGTCCCAGACGGAGAGCGCGGAGGTGTCGATGACGTCGGTGTTGCCGAGTTCCGGGTAGGCGGCGATGGCGGCCTGCGAGTGTCCGGGCACGTCGATCTCGGGGACGACGGTGATGTGCCGCTCGGCGGCGTAGGCGACGATCTCCCGGATGTCGTCCTGGGTGTAGTGGCCGCCGTGCGGCTTGTCCTCCCACAAGGGCGAGGCGCGGTGGCCGGTTTTGGTGCGGGCGCGCCAGGAGCCGATCTCCGTCAGCCGCGGGTACCGCTCGATCTCGACGCGCCAGCCCTGGTCGTCCGTCAGATGGAAGTGGAAGACGTTGAGTTTGTGCGCCGCCATCAGATCGAGGTAACGCAGGACGCCTTCCTTCGGCATGAAGTGCCGGGCGACGTCGAGCATCAGGCCGCGCCAGCGGAACCGGGGCGCGTCGTCGAGGGTGACGGCCGGCACCTCCCAGGTCCGCCGCCCGGACACCGGCGCCCGGCGGAAGGCCTCGGGGCCGAGGAGCTGACGGAGGGTCTGGACGCCCCAGAACAGGCCGGTCCCGCTCGCCCCCTCGACGAGGACCCGTCCGTCGCCCGCCGTGAGGCGGTACGCCTCGGGCCCGCCGAGGCCCGGACGGATGCGCAGCCGGACGTCGCCCGCGCGGCCGGTGCCGTCGGGGCGCGCGTCCAGCGGCAGGCCGGTCGCCGCTCCCACGGTCGCCCGCAGCCACCGCGCGACCTGCTCGGTGCCGGGGCCGGCCTCGATGCCGGAGTCCGCGTCGAGGACGCATCCCGGTCCGCTCCCGGTCTCGATGCGCGAGGGCGCCGGAATCAGGTCCGTCTCAGGAGAGGTCACATCAGTCCTTCACCGCTCCGCCCAGTCCGGAGACCAGGCGCCGCTGTACGAGTACGAAGAAGACCAGGACCGGGATCGTCATCACCGTGGAGGCGGCCATGACGCCGCCCCAGTCCGGGTCGTCGGGCTTGTAGAAGACCAGCAGGGCCATCGGCAGCGTCGACTGCGAGGTGTCGCTGATGATGAACGACTTGGCGAACAGGAAGTCGTTCCAGGCGGAGATGAACGAAAACACGCTGGTGGCCACGAGACCCGGCAGGACGAGGGGGAAAAGGATCTGCCAGAGGAATCGTGCCCGGCTCGCCCCGTCGATGTACGCGGCCTCCTCCAGCGCCTCCGGAACGCCTTTCACGAAACCCCTCAGCATCCAGATCGCGAAGGGCAGCGAGAAGGCGATGTGGGGCAGGATCAGCGAGCCCAGCGTGTTCAGCTGGCCGGCGTCCCGCATGAGGAAGAACAGGGGGATCGTGAGGGCTTCCACGGGCACCATCTGGGCCACCAGAAACATGATCAGCAAGGTGGTGCGCAGGCGGAAGCGGAATCGCGTCACGGCGGTCGCGGCGAGAAACGCGATCAGCGCGGAGGCGATCACGACACTGCCCGCGACGACGAGGCTGTTGAGGAAGTAGCGGCCGAATTCCTGTTGCCCGAAGACGCGCCGGAAGGAATCCAGGGAGGGCGCGAGCGTCCACGGCCTGGGCTCGCTCGACTCGATCTCCCCGGCCGGTTTGAAGGCGCTGAGCACCATCCAGTAGAGGGGGAAGGCGACGACGACCGCGATCAGCAGGGCGGAGGCCTCGGCGGCCAGCCGGCCCGGGCGGCGCACACGGGCGCGAAGAAGATTCACAGTTCCTCCCCCTGCCGGCGCAGCAGCCGCAGGTACACCAGGGTGACGGCGAGCAGGATCAGCAGCATCACGACGCCGATCGCGGAGCCGAGGCCGTACTGCGAGGACGCGAAGGCCTGCTGGTAGGCGTAGACGTTCAGGACCAGGTTCTGGCCGGCGATGCCGCCGCCGTTCGTCATGACGTAGATCTGGGTGAAGACCTTGAAGTCCCAGATGACCGACTGGATGGTGACGACGACCAGGATCGGCCGGAGCATCGGGGCGAGGACGGAGCGCCAGATCCGCCACTGCGAGGCGCCGTCGAGGGAGGCGGCCTCCAGCACTTCGGCCGGAACGGCGCGGATGCCGGCGTACACGGTGACCATGACGAACGGGAAGGAGCACCACACCACTTCGAGCAGGACGAGGAAGAAGGCGCTGAGCCGGCCGTACGTCCACGAGTGGTCGCCGAGGCCCAGCATCCGGTTGACCGGGCCGAAGTCCGGGTCGAAGAGGAACAGCCACACCGTCGATCCGGTCACGGCCGGGGTCGCCCACGCGCCGAGCGCGGCGAGCATCAGCGCGAGCCGGGGCAGGGCCCGCACGCGGGTGAGCAGCACGGCCAGGGCGCATCCGACCGCGAGCGTGGAGACGACGCAGGCCGCCGCGAACAGCACGGTGGCGAGCAGCACCTGCCAGAACTGCGGGTCCCCGAACAGCCCGGCGTAGTTCCCGAACCCCTCGAAGGTGGCCGGCTCCCCGCCGCTCACCTGCGCCTGCGTGTACGCGAAGAAGGAGATCAGCCCGAGCTGGTAGATCGGGTAGACGAGCAGCCCGCCGAGTACGACGAGCGCGGGGGCGAGATACAGCCAGGGCGTCCAGCCGCCGGACACGAGCGGGGAGGTGCGGGCCGGGCTCCGGTGCGCCCCGCGGGCCCCTCGGTCCGCCGCACCACCGCGCCGCCCGGCGGCGGCGTCCGGAGCGTGCCCCGGCGACGTCCCGCCGGGCGGCGCGGCGACGGCCACCCCGGGCGCCGCGTCCCGCCCGGAAACGGCCCCACGCGCTCCCCCCGGACCGCCTCCGGCCCCGCGCGCACCTGCCTCGGGCCTGACCCGACCGGCTCCCGCCCCAGCCGTGCTTCCGCCCGGCTCGACCGCCCCGGGGACCGTCGTGTCGGTGCCCGCCGGGACGAGGCCGGACGAGTCCGTCGCGGCCGGTTCCGTACCGTCGTTCATGCCGCTCACCCCGCGGAGCCGAACGCGGTGTCCATCTTCTTCGCGGCGTCCTCGGAGGCCCGGGCGACGTCCTTCTTGCCGCTGATGACCTCCTGGAACATGGTCGGCAGGACCAGCTGGGAGTCGATCTGGGCCCAGGCCGGGGACGCGGGGACGAACTTGGTGCCGGCGGAGAGGGTCTGCACGAAGGGCTTCACGAAGGGCTCCTCCCGGGCGACCTGCCGGCGGACGTCCGTGAAGGTGGGCAGGAAGCCCATCGCGTCGAAGAGTTCGCTCTGGGTCTTCTTCGAGGCGAGCTGCTCCATCAGCCGCACGGCGAGCGTGCGGTGCGAGGTGCTCTTCAGGACGCCGATGTTGTTGCCGCCGGCGAAGGCGGGCGCGATCGAGCCGGGCTCGACCCCGGGCAGCGGCACGACGGCGTACTTGCCCTTGACCTTCCCGGCCTCGACGGCGGTGTGGCTGAAGTCGCCGCCGATCGCCATGCCGGCCTTGCCCGCGGCGAACGCGGAGATCGTGTCGTTGCCGCCCATGCCGGCGCACTTGGCGGCCGGGCAGTTGTCGTCGCCGAAGAGGGACGTGTAGGCCTTGATGCCCTTCTGCGCCTGCGGACTGTCGATGCCGGAGGTGTACGAGCCGTCCTTGCCGCCGGCGAGTTCACCGCCGTTGGCCCACACGAACGGCATCGCGCCGTAGGTGTAGGCACCGCCGACGACCAGCCCGTACAGCTCGGGCTTCGCCTCGCGGATCGCCCGGGCGGTGGAGGCGAGTTCGGCCATCGACCTCGGGACGGACAGGCCGAGCTCCTTGAACACGTCCGTGCGGTAGTACAGGGCGCGCACGCCCACGTAGAAGGGTGCGCCGTAGACCTTGCCGTCCACGGTGACCGACTGCTTCGCGGTGGGGTCGGTGTCCTTCGCCTCGCTCCAGTCGCCGAACTCCTCGGTGACGTCGAGGAGTCCGCCGTCCTTCACGTAGCCGGCCGTGTCGGTGTTGCCGTACTCCATGACGTCCGGAGCGGAGGCGGGGTCGTTGAAGGCGGCCTTGACGCGCTGGGCGCGGGTGTCGATGGGGATGTACTCGACGGAGACCCGGGTGCCCTTGTGGGCCTTCTCGAAGTCGGCGACGACCGCGTCGACGACCTTCTCCTTGGGGGCGTTGCCGACCTCCTGGAAGAGCCACACGCGCAGCGTGCCGGTCTTCTCGTCCTTGTCGGAGGAGGTGTTGCCGGAGGTCTGGGGGGCGCAGGCGGTGGCCAGGAGGGCGGCGAGCGCGCCGAGGCCGACGAGACGGGGGGACAGCTTCATGGAGTGCTCCTCCGAGGGAGTGTTGCAACATGCGCAATGAAGGTTTCGCTGTGCACAACACATCGGAGGCTAGGTACTGCATGAACACGCCCACAAGAGGTCTCAACCACTCTGTGACCGGCGGACGCACCCCGTGCAACGCCCGGACAGCACAAAAGCCCCCAGGGCACGCAAAACGCACCCTGGAGGCTTTACACCGCGCGGACCGGACCTGACGGAGCGGACCTACTTGTCGCCCTTGCCGCCCTTGTCGTCGCCACCGGAGCCCATGGACTCGTAGATCTCCTTGCACATGGGGCACACGGGGTACTTCTTCGGGTCGCGGCCCGGAACCCAGACCTTGCCGCACAGCGCCACGACGGGGGTCCCGTCGAGGGCGCTCGCCATGATCTTGTCCTTCTGGACGTAATGGGCGAAGCGCTCGTGGTCACCGTCACCGTGGGAGGTCTGCGGCGTCGGCTCTACGAGGGTCCCCGTACCAGTCCCGCGCTCGGGCTCGAGAGTGCTCATAGGCCCAAGGGTACTGAAGCTCACACGCATCAGTTGAGCGAAGGGTCGTCGGGGTACGTCGCCACCATCGCCAGCTCGTTGCGCTGACGGCGCAGCACCTCGCGCCAGAGCCGCTCCGGGGACGGGCAGGAGACGTCGCCGGGCTCGGACTCGACGACGTACCAGGCGCCGTCGACCAGCTCGTCCTCCAGCTGGCCCGGGCCCCAGCCGGCGTACCCGGCGAAGATCCGCAGCGAGCCGAGGGCGGAGGCCAGCAGCTCCGGCGGGGCCTCCAGGTCGACCAGCCCGATCGCGCCGTGCACCCGGCGCCAGCCCAGCGGGGCGGCCTCACCGGCCGCGCCGCCCGGGACGACGGCGACGCCGAGGGCCGAGTCCAGCGACACCGGGCCGCCCTGGAAGACCACGCCGGGCTCGACGGCGAGATCCCCCCAGCCCTCCAGGATGTCCCCCACGTCCACCGGGGTGGGGCGGTTGAGGACGACACCGAGGGAACCCTCCTCGTCGTGGTCGAGGAGCAGCACCACCGCGCGGTCGAAGTTCGGGTCCGCCAGGGCAGGTGTGGCCACGAGCAACCGCCCTGTGAGCGAGGACACCTCGGTCATGCCAGACATGATCCCGCATCTTCCCTTCCCATGGGGAGCGATGCGGGCGTCCGGGGTGAGCGCAGCTCAGGGCGCACCGGTGCGTCCGCCGCGCACGAATGTGATCGTGACCCCATGTGCCCGGCACGGAACGGTTCGTGTTGTGACAGAGCCATGACGTGGCTGGGTCCGCCTCGGGCTTACGGAAGGGGGGTGGTGGGCGATTACCCTTTCCCTCCTGGCCCCTGCCCGACTCCACGGAACGCGAGATTCATGACCGTCAACGACGATGTCCTGCTTGTCCACGGCGGAACCCCGCTGGAGGGCGAGATCCGTGTCCGCGGTGCGAAGAACCTCGTACCGAAGGCCATGGTGGCGGCGCTGCTCGGCAGCGCTCCGAGCCGGCTGCGCAATGTTCCGGACATCCGCGACGTGCGCGTCGTACGGGGTCTGCTGCAGCTGCACGGTGTGACGGTCCGCCCGGGTGACGAGCCCGGCGAACTCGTGATGGACCCGACCCGCGTGGAGAGCGCGAACGTCGCTGACATCGATGCCCACGCCGGTTCCAGCCGTATCCCGATCCTGTTCTGCGGCCCGCTGCTGCACCGCCTGGGCCACGCCTTCATCCCCGGCCTCGGCGGCTGCGACATCGGCGGCCGGCCCATCGACTTCCACTTCGAGGTGCTGCGGCAGTTCGGCGCGAAGATCGAGAAGCGGGCGGACGGCCAGTACCTGGAGGCCCCGCGGCGGCTGCGCGGCACCAAGATCCGGCTGCCGTACCCGTCCGTCGGCGCGACCGAGCAGGTGCTGCTGACGGCCGTCCTCGCCGAGGGCGTCACGGAGTTGTCCAACGCGGCCGTCGAGCCGGAGATCGAGGACCTCATCTGCGTGCTGCAGAAGATGGGCGCGATCATCGCGATGGACACCGACCGGACGATCCGCATCACGGGTGTGGACCAGCTCGGCGGCTACAACCACCGCGCCCTGCCGGACCGCCTGGAGGCCGCGTCCTGGGCGTCGGCCGCGCTGGCGACCGAGGGCGACATCTACGTCCGCGGCGCCCAGCAGCGCTCGATGATGACGTTCCTGAACACCTACCGGAAGGTGGGCGGTGCCTTCGAGATCGACGACGAGGGCATCCGCTTCTGGCACCCCGGCGGGCAGCTGAAGTCCATCGCGCTGGAGACGGACGTCCACCCGGGCTTCCAGACGGACTGGCAGCAGCCGCTGGTGGTCGCCCTGACGCAGGCCACGGGCCTGTCGATCATCCACGAGACGGTCTACGAGTCCCGCCTCGGCTTCACGTCCGCGCTGAATCAGATGGGCGCGCACATCCAGCTCTACCGCGAGTGCCTGGGCGGCTCCGACTGCCGTTTCGGGCAGCGCAACTTCCTGCACTCCGCGGTCGTCTCCGGGCCCACGAAGCTGCAGGGTGCCGACCTGGTCATCCCCGACCTGCGCGGCGGCTTCTCGTACCTCATCGCGGCCCTGGCGGCCCAGGGCACGTCCCGGGTGCACGGCATCGGCCTGATCAACCGCGGCTACGAGAACTTCATGGAGAAGCTCGTCGAGCTCGGGGCGAAGGTCGAACTGCCGGGCAAGGCGCTCGGCTAGCAGCCCGGTACGCCGATGGGGCGGTCACCCTGACTCGGGTGACCGCCCCATCGGCGTTCGGTGCCGCGCCCAAGGGGCGCGGGGAACTGCGCGACAAGCCACAACGGGTCCGCAGCCGCCGACGGCGCTGACCCGGAGCGGCGCTCACGCGCCTTACTTGCCCTTGGCGGCTTCCTTGAGCTTCGAGCCCGCGGAGACCTTCACGCTGTAGCCGGCCGGGATCTGGATGGGCTCGCCGGTCTGCGGGTTGCGGGCGGTGCGAGCGGCACGGTGGGTGCGCTCGAAGGTCAGGAAGCCGGGGATGGTGACCTTCTCGTCCCCCTTGGAGACGATGTCGCCGACGACGTCGGCGAACGCGGCCAGCACGGCGTCGGCGTCCTTGCGGGTCACCTCGGCGCGGTCGGCCAGCGCGGCCACCAGCTCACTGCGGTTCATGTTGTTACTCCCGTGTTCATCTTGCCGTTGAGGCGTCAGATCGAAGCCGATGCTGCCAGGGTCCTCGATGAGTCCCCGGACCCGGGTCCGTCGTCAGACCCTCGCGCCCAGGGACGCATCCTGCCCCTACCTGCGGCGGGAAAGCCAATCCGGCACCCGCAGGAGTCGTGAGAACACCCTTGGGGAGTCACACGAAAAGAGGGCCTGAGCCTGGCCGCCACGATAGCTTCGCTGCTGACGGGGGTCGTGCGACGCGCCGGTCTCCCGGCGGCCGTGGGGTTGCTCACAGTCCGGGACGACCCGCCCCGGACCGCGGCGCGCGCCCTGGACGGGCCTCGTCCTCACACCGCGGACGGGCTGCTCGCCGTCGCGCCGGCCGCCTTGGCCGCCTCCCGGACCGCACCGGCCACCGCGCCCGCGACCTTGTCGTTGAAGACGCTCGGGATGATGTAGTTCGGGTTCAGCTCGTCCTCGGTCACCACGTTCGCCAGGGCGGTCGCGGCGGCCAGCATCATCTCCGTGTTGACGGTCCGGGACTGCGCGTCCAGCAGGCCGCGGAAGACACCCGGGAAGACCAGCACGTTGTTGATCTGGTTCGGGAAGTCGGAACGGCCCGTGGCCACAACGGCCGCGGTCTGACGGGCGATTGCCGGGTCGACCTCCGGGTCCGGGTTCGCGAGCGCGAACACGATGGCGTCCTCGGCCATCGCGGCCACGTCGTCGCCGTCGAGGACGTTCGGGGCGGAGACGCCGATGAAGACGTCGGCGCCGCGCACGGCCTCCTTGAGCGTGCCGGTGAGGCCCTCGGGGTTGGTGTTGTCGGCGATCCAGCGCAGCGCCGAGTCGGGTGCGGCGTCCACCAGGTCCTCGCGGCCGGCGTGCACCACGCCGTGGATGTCGGCGACGACGGCGTTCTTGACGCCCGCGGCGAGCAGCAGCTTGAGGATGGCCGTACCGGCGGCGCCGGCGCCGGACATCACCACGCGGATGCTCTCGATCGCCTTGCCCGCGACGCGCAGCGCGTTGGTGAGCGCGGCCAGCACGACGATCGCGGTGCCGTGCTGGTCGTCGTGGAAGACGGGGATGTCGAGCGCCTCGCGCAGCCGGGCCTCGATCTCGAAGCAGCGCGGGGCGGAGATGTCCTCCAGGTTGATGCCCGCGAAGCCGGGGGCGATCGCCTTGACGATCTCGACGATCGCGTCGGTGTCCTGGGTGTCGAGGCAGATCGGCCAGGCGTCGATGCCCGCGAACCGCTTGAAGAGCGCGGCCTTGCCCTCCATGACGGGCAGCGCGGCCTTGGGGCCGATGTTGCCCAGGCCCAGCACGGCCGAGCCGTCCGTCACGACCGCAACGGAGTTGCGCTTGATGGTGAGGCGGCGGGCGTCCTCGGGGTTCTCGGCGATCGCCATGCAGACGCGGGCGACACCGGGCGTGTAGACCATGGAGAGGTCGTCACGGTTGCGGATGGGGTGCTTCGACGCCATCTCGATCTTGCCGCCGAGGTGCATGAGGAAGGTCCGGTCCGAGACCTTGCCCAGGGTGACGCCCTCGATGCCGCGGAGCTCCTCGACGATCTCGTCCGCGTGCGCGGTGGACGAGGCCGCGATCGTGACGTCGATGCGGAGCTTCTCGTGACCGGATGCGGTGACGTCGAGGCCGGTCACCGAGCCTCCGGAGGACTCCACGGCGGTGGTGAGCTGCGAGACGGCGGTTCCGCTCGCGGGCACCTCCAGCCGGACCGTCATCGAGTAGGAGACGCTGGGCGCCGTTGCCATGGCCGACTTCCTCTGCTTTCACCTGACGCTGAGTTGTGCCGTCCGATCGTCGCACCTACCGCTCGGTAGCGGGTAGCCGCCCTCGATTGCGAACGTTTTGTTCGCGGCCCGACCAGCGAAAAGAGACCCACGTCACGCTGACGTGGGCCTCTTTGCGGTGTTCAGGTGGCACCGACCCGCCATGCTCGCCTCGCGGCAAGTGGTCGCTCGTAGCGACGAAGGTTGGGCCCGGGGGCTTGGATCGGGCCGGTGCCACATCCAGGCTAACAAACGGATCCCGTAAGGCCATTCCCGTACCGGGAGTTCATTTCGCCGTCGAGTGGGTAACGGGCCGCCCGGACGGGGATCCGCCGGCGCGTCAGTCCCTGAGCAGGTCGGGTACGCCCGCCGCGTCGGGCTCGTCCCGGTCCGCGGAGACGACCGTGAGCTGCTGGGTGGCCCGGGTCAGTGCGACGTAGAGCACGCGCAGTCCGGCCGGGGACTCGTCGGCGATCTCCGCCGGGGAGACCACGACCGTCGCGTCGTACTCCAGGCCCTTGGCCTCCAGGCTGCCCAGGGCCACGACCCGGTCGCCGAGTCCGGCGAGCCAGCGGCGGGCCTCCTCGCGGCGCTGCATGGCGACGACCACGCCGACCGTGCCGTCGACGCGCTCCAGCAGCCGGGCGGCCTCCTCGCGGACGGTGGCGCCCAGGGTGTCCTCGACGACCGTGAAACGCGGTGCGACGCCGGTGGAGCGGACCGCCTTCGGGGAGACGGAGCCGGGCATCGCGAGGGCGAGGACCTTCGCGGCGAGCTCGGCGATCTCGGCCGGGTTGCGGTAGTTCACGGTGAGCTCGAAGCGGCGGCGCGGGCGGGTGCCCAGGGCCTCGTCGCGGGCCTCGGCGGCCTCGTCCGGGTCGGACCAGGAGGACTGCGCCGGGTCGCCGACGACCGTCCAGGTGGCGTGCCGGCCGCGGCGGCCGACCATGCGCCACTGCATCGGGGTGAGGTCCTGCGCCTCGTCGACGATGACGTGGGCGTACTCGGTGCGCTCGGCCGCCAGCCGCTCGGCGCGCTCGCGCTGGGACTCCTCGCGCACCGGCATCAGCTCCTCCAGGCCGGTGAGCTGGTCCAGCGGGTCGAGTTCGCGCTTCCTGCGGGGGCGGGCCGGGGCGCCGAGGACGGCCTGCAGCTCGTCGAGGAGCGCGATGTCGTGCACGGAGTACCCGTCGCGCTTGAGGGAGCGGGCGACCTTGCGGACCTCGCCGGGGTTGAGGATCCGCCGGGCCCAGCGGCCCAGGCGCCGCTCGTCGGCCATGGCGTCCAGGACGGCGGCCGGGGTGAGCTCCGGCCACCAGGCGTCGAGGAAGGCGAGGAAGGCGTCCTCGGAGGTGATGTCCTCGTCGAAGGAGGAGCGCAGTTCGGCGGCGAGTTCGGGGTCGCTGTGCCGGCCGGCGGCGCCGGAGCGCTCCCACAGGGCGTCCAGCAGGAGCTTGCGGGCGCGGGGGCGCAGCAGGTTGACCGGGGCGGTGCCGCCGAGGGCGGCGCGGCGGATGCCCTCGAGTTCCTCGGCCTCCAGCTCCAGGCGGCGGCCGAAGGCGACCACGCGCAGCCGGGTCGGGGCGTCGTTCAGCTCCAGGGCGCCCCGGGCGGCCTTGCGCAGCACCTTGAGCATGCGCGAGGAGCCCTTGGCGCGGGCCACGGACGGGGAGTCGTAGAGGGTGGCCTCGGCGCCGTCGACCAGGGAGCCGATGGCGCGGATGGCGACCTGGCCCTCCTCGCCGAGGGAGGGCAGCACGCCCTCGGTGTAGGCGACGAGCAGCGGGGTGGGCGAGACGATCAGGATGCCGCCCGCGTAGCGCCGCCGGTCCTGGTAGAGGAGGTAGGCCGCGCGGTGCAGGGCGACGGCGGTCTTGCCGGTGCCCGGGCCGCCCTCGACGTACGTCACGGAGGCGGCGGGGGCCCGGATGACCAGGTCCTGCTCGGCCTGGATGGAGGCGACGATGTCGCGCATGGTGTGGCTGCGGGCCTGGCCGAGCGCGGCCATCAGGGCGCCGTCACCGATGACGGGCAGCTCGTGGCCGTCGAGGAAGGCCGTCAGCTCGGGGCGCATCAGGTCGTCCTCGACGCCGAGGACCTTGCGGCCCTTGGAGCGGATGACCCGGCGGCGCACGACCCGGCCGGGGTCCACGGGCGTCGACCGGTAGAAGGGCGCGGCGGCCGGGGCCCGCCAGTCGATGACCAGCGGGGCGTAGTCCTGGTCGAGCACGCCGATGCGGCCGATGTGCAGGGTCTCGGCGATGTCGGCGGTGTTGTCCGGGCGTACCGCGCCCTCGGCCGGCTCGACCGCGGTGTAGGCGCCGTCCGGCCCCTTCTTGCCGTCCCTGCCGAGCAGCAGGTCGATACGGCCGAAGAGGAAGTCCTCGAACTCGTTGTTGAGCCGGTTGAGGTGGATGCCCGCGCGGAAGACCTGGGCGTCCCGCTCGGCGAGTGCGCCGGGCGTGCCGACCTGGCCGCGCTGGGCCGCGTCGTTCATCAGGAACTCCGCCTCGTGGATCTTCTCCTCGAGGCGCCGGTACACCCGGTTGAGGTGTTCCTGTTCGACACCGATCTCGCGGTCTCTCGAGGAGTGGTCGAGCGCGGTTTCCTGTGGAGCCTGAGCGGCCACCGGGCCCCCTTCTGACGTGCTGGGCAGCCGTCCACCGTACGCGAAGGGGACCCGGTAAGGCTACGCGTCGACCTCGACCAGCCGCTTGCCGTCGAAGGTCACGACCTCGAAGTGGTCGATCTCGTTCGGCTCGAAGGCGGCGCCGCCCTGGACGTACAGGGGCTGCTTGGCCTTCTCGGTCTTGGCGTCGGGCAGGCCGTAGCCCCACTCCGGGACGGACCAGGAGGACAGGGTCTCCCGCTCGCCGTTCTTGCCGACCGCGACGAGGGCGCACTTGAGCGGGCCCCGGACGTTCTTGAGCTCGGTGACCACGCCCGTGCCCCAGTCCTTCTTCTGGACGGCGACCGTCGCGGTGACCTTGGTGCCCGGGTCGGTGGCGGAGATCTTGTCGGAGATGCCGTCGAAGGCCTCCTTGGCGGGGCTCGCCGCGAGCGGGCGCTGCTCCGCGCCACCACTGTCACCGCCGCCGCCGTTCGTCGCGACCGCGACGAAGGGACCGCCGACGATCAGCGCGCCGGCCGCGGCCACCATGTAGAAACTGCGGCGGCGCTTCTGGGCGCGGCGGTCGGCGACCTCGTCGACCAGCTTCTCCACCAGGCGCGGCCGGGGCTTGGCGGACAGCGACTCGCCGATCGCGGGCGTGCTGCCGGAGCCGGGGAGGTCGGCGAGGGCGGCGAGCATGGGCTCCATGCCGGCCAGCTCGTCGAGCTGCTGGGCGCACCATTCGCAGGTGGCCAGATGTGCTTCGAAGGCGGTCGCTTCGGCGTCGTCGAGGATGCCGAGGGCGTAGGCGCCCACGGTCTCGTGCTCGTTCGGCACCGGAGATTCCTGCATGGGGCCAGACATACCCATGCCTCCCGTACCGAACCCTTGGTTACCCCCGTAAACACTCATCACGCCGTCACCCCCCGCTCCTCCAGTGCCAGCTTCATCGAGCGCAGGGCGTAGAACACCCTGGAGCGGACCGTTCCGCTGGGTATGCCCAGGGTCTCGGCCGCCTCATTGACGGTACGCCCCTTGAAGTACGTCTCGACGAGCACCTCCCGGTGAGCGGGGGTCAGGTCGTCGAGTGCGTCCGAGAGAGTCATCAGCCACAGCGCCTTGTCGATCTCGTCCTCCGCGGGGATGACCTCCAGCGGCGACGGGTCGACCTCCTGCGGCCGGGCCTGCCGGCTGCGGTGGCCGTCGATGACGATGCGCCGGGCGACCGTCACCAGCCAGGGGCGTACCGATCCGGTCGCCCGATTGAGCTGACCGGCGTTCTTCCAGGCACGGATGAGCGTCTCCTGCACGACGTCCTCGGCGCGCTGCCGGTCTCCGGCGACCAGGCGCAGGACGTATGCGAGCAGGGGTCCGGCGTGTTCGCGATAGAGCGCACGCATCAGCTCCTCGTCGGGTTCCGAGGGCTGGGACATGCGATGTCGGGCCCTCGGTGCTCGTTCATTGGCCACGACGGAATCCTTGCGCACGCCCACCTCCGATGTCCGGGGGTTCCCCCAGTCGGTCGCTCGACAAGCCGTACGCACGCGAGCCGTTGGGCGTTCAAAGAGAGACGACAGATTTCTTCGAAGTGACGTCACGAGCGGGACATGGGGTCACATTCCCACCCCGCGTTCTTTACATTTCCGCCACATCGGCAAGATCGAGCCGGGCTTTCCCTACGGGTGCGTAGGTAAACGGCGTGTAACCGAAATCACTTCGGTGCCGCGAGTACAGAAGTCGCATTCAGGACACGGGAATTGAGTGCACGGACCACTCAATTCCGTTTCAGGCACGGGCGAGTGCGGCACGGCGACGGTGCCGGGCGACGCGTTCGCGGTTCCCGCAGACCTCGCTGGAGCACCAGCGCCGACGGCGCCCCCGGGAGGTGTCGAGGTACACGATGCGGCAGTTGTCCCCCTCGCACTGGCGCAGGGCCGCACGCGCGACGGGGTCGGTGAGCAGGTCGACGGCGTCACGGGCCACGCAGGCCAGCAGGGCGGCGCAGTCGGGCGGGCCGTCCAGCTGCCGTACGAGCCGGCCGTCCGCGCCGCGGACCGCGCGGGGCGCCGGGGGCGCGGTACGGGCCAGGTCGTTGACGCGCGCGAGCGCGAAGTCGTACGTCGTCACCCCGGCGCCCGGCCTGCCGCGCACCAACCGGTCGAGCTGGGCGCGCAGTTCACGGAAGGCGGCCGTCCAGCCGGCGTCGGCCTGGGCCAGCGAGGTGTCCGCCGGGACCAGCCCGGACCCGGTGATCCAGGCGCGCAGCACGGGCACGGAGTCGAGCCGTTCCTGCGGTTGTGCGGTGGAGAGCAGGTCCAGGCAGATCCGCCCGGCGTCGAACCGCAGCTCGTAGGGGGCCGTGGCTGTACCCAGTGCCATGTGCCTGTCACCGCCTAGGTCGGTGAGACGCCAGTGAGAGGGCTCCGCAACCGTTCCCCTCTTACAGTGCCTGCCCCGGGGCGCGCCGGAAAGACCTCGCGCGACTCCCGGGCAGGGAGGACTCGCGGGGTGGGCCGAACGACCCTGCCGCACGCCCGGGCCGGGAGGACTCGCGAGGGACCGAACGGCCCTGCCGCACGCCCCCGCATCCTGGCGAGTTGTCGCTCAACCCCCGCCGCCCCTCAGGCGTCCGCGTACTTCGTCTCCGCCGCGGGGTCCAGGGCCAGGCGGTAGCCGCGCTTGACGACCGTCTGGATCAGCCTGGGCGTGCCCAGGGCCGTGCGGAGGCGGGCCATGGCCGTCTCGACGGCGTGCTCGTCGCGGCCGGAGCCGGGCAGGGCGCGGAGCAGTTCGGCGCGGGCGACGACCCAGCCGGGGCGGCGGGACAGGGCGCGCAGCAGGGACATGCCGGCCGGCGGCACGGGCTTGAGGTCGCCGTCGACCAGCACGGCGTGGCCGCGGATCTCCACGCGGTGCCCGGCGACCGGCAGCGCGCGGGCCCGCGCGGGCAGTTCCTGGCAGAGCAGCTGGACCAGCGGCCCGAGCCGGAACCGCTCGGGCTGGATCGTGTCGATGCCGCGCGACTGCAGCGGCAGGGCCGTGACCGGACCCACGCAGGCCGGTACGACGTCGTGGCTCAGGGCGGCCAGCACCTCGGGCAGCAGCCCGCGCTCCTCCGCCCGGGACAGCAGGGAGGCCGCCGCCGGTGCGCTGGTGAAGGTGATCGCGTCCAGACCCCGGGAGACCGTCGCGTCGAGGAGCCGGTCGACCGGGCCGAGGTCCTCCGGCGGCATCCACCGGTACACCGGCACCCCGACCACCTCGGCCCCGCCCGCCCGCAGCGCCTCCACGAACCCCGGCAGCGGCTCGCCGTGCAGCTGGATCGCGATGCGCTGCCCCTCGACGCCCTCCTCCAGCAACCGGTCGAGGACCTCGGCCATGGACTCCGAGGACGGCGACCACTCCTCGGTCAGCCCGGCGGCCCGGACCGCGCCCTTCACCTTGGGCCCGCGCGCCAGGATCCGCACGCCGCCCAGCCGGGAGAGCAGGTCCTCGCCCAGGCCCCAGCCGTCGGCGGCCTCGACCCAGCCCCGGAAGCCGATCGCGGTCGTGGCCACCGCGATGTCCGGTGCCTGCTGGATGATGTCCTTCGTCGCGGCCAGCAGTTCGCTGTCGTCGGCGAGCGGCACGATCCGCAGGGCGGGGGCGTGCAGGACGGCGGCACCGCGCCGCTGCAGCAGCGCCCCGAGCTCATCGGCCCGGCGCGCGGCCGTCACACCGACGGTGAAGCCCGCCAGCGGTCCGTGGTCCGGTCGTCGTTCTTCCTCGTACATGGCTCTCGTCCCGCACTCGAGTCGTCGTACTGCGTGGGTACGGCGTACCTACATGCCGATCGAGCCTGTCAACGGCTCGTGACAGGCCCGGATCGACTTGATGTCGCTGGTGTTACGTCACACCTCGGCGTAGCTGAGCTGCGGCTTCGACTCCGAGGTCGCCGAGGCGGCAGGTGCCCGGGGCGCCGTACGCCGAAGGTATACGGCCCACGTGACCACGAAGCACACCGCGTAGAAGGCGAGGAAGGCGACGAAGGCGCCCGTGCCGGAGCCGTAGGAGAGGAAGGACTGGCGGAAGGCGAGGTTGATGCCGACGCCGCCGAGCGCCCCGACGGCGCCGATGAGCCCCATGGAGGCCCCGGAGAGCCGGCGCCCGTAGGCCGCGGCCGCCTCGCCCTTCAGCCCCTTGGCGAGGGCCTTGTTCTGGAAGATGCCCGGGATCATCTTGAACGTCGAGCCGTTGCCGAGGCCGCTGAGCACGAACAGCACCACGAACGCCCCGGTGAACAGCGCCAGCGACTTCTCCATGGAGGCGCCGATCAGGACCGCGGTCGCGACGCCCATCGCCACGTAGTTCCACAGGCTGATCTTCGCGCCGCCGTAGCGGTCGGCGAGCCAGCCGCCGAGCGGGCGGATCAGCGAGCCGAGCAGCGGGCCGATGAAGGTGACGTACGCGGCCTCCAGCGGCGTACGGCCGAACTGGTTCTGCAGCACCTGGCCGAAGGCGAAGCTGTAGCCGATGAAGGAGCCGAAGGTGCCGATGTAGAGGACGGCCATGATCCAGGTGTGGGCGTCCCGGCAGGCGTCCTTGGCGGCACCGGTGTCGTTCTTGACGTTCTCCAGGTTGTCCATGAACAGCGCGGCCATGACGGCGGCCACGACGATCAGCGGGATGTAGACGCCGAGCAGCACGCGCGGCCCGCCGCCGGCGCCGATGATCGCCAGCGCGGCCAGCTGGATCACCGGTACGCCGATGTTGCCGCCGCCCGCGTTCAGGCCGAGGGCCCAGCCCTTCTTCCGCAGCGGGAAGAAGGCGTTGATGTTGGTCATGGAGGAGGCGAAGTTGCCGCCGCCGACCCCGGCGAGCAGGCCGACCAGCAGGAAGGTGGAGAAGGAGGTGCCCGGTTCCATCACGGTGAACGCGGCGACGGTCGGGATCAGCAGCATGCCGGCCGAGATGATCGTCCAGTTCCGCCCGCCGAAGACGGCGACGGCGAAGGTGTAGGGGACGCGGACGACGGCGCCGACCAGCGTGACCATCGAGGTCAGCAGGAACTTGTCGGCGGGGGTCAGCCCGTACTCCGGGCCCATGAACAGCACCAGCACGGACCACATCGTCCAGACGGAGAAGCCGATGTGCTCGGACAGCACGGAGAAGTAGAGGTTCCGGCGGGCCACCTTCTCGCCGGTCTCCTTCCAGAACGTCTCGTTCTCGGGATCCCAGTGCTGGATCCAGCGGCCGCCCCTGCTCGGGGGTGCGGGTGCCGTGCCGGGGCCTGTCATGACGCCTCCACTGTGCTCCGGGACTCGGTGGTGATTCGAGTGACTGGTCCCGAAGGTAGGGAGGACGCGTTTCCTGCCTGTGCCAGCGGGTGACCGCGAGGGAACTTTGCTCTCACCCCGCGCCGGGGCGGGATGAGAGGTCCGACGGGTGCCCTGCCGGTCAGCCCCACGAGCATGCACCGGCCACCTGCGGCCGGACCGCGAACCGGGCGTCGGTTGCGGGGGGGCAGCTTCTTCACGGACGCCATCGAACCGGTGACCTCGGTTCACCGGCGCGACCGGGGCAGATGACCACAGGGTGGAATCCGGCGGGCCGGAGGGCGGCGATGCCCCGGCCCGGCTCAGCCGGCGGCCACCGGTCGCCGCCGCTCCATTCGCCGTCCCCTTCCCCGAGGCTCACCCGTCGGCCACACCCGAGGCCGTTGCTTCGCCGCCAGGTCCTCCGCCCAGCCGAAGGCCAGGATGCAGGTGCCGATGAGGAACCAGGTCAGGGCCAGAACCGGCCAGGGGCTTTCCAGGAGGCCTGGGACGTTCTGTTCCAGGAGGGGGAAGGCCCACAGGTGGTCCCAGAGGGTCGCCGCGATCAGGATGCAGACGTTGTGCCAGAGGTAGATCGTGACGGCCCGGGAGTTGAGCAGGGTGATCGTGCCGGCGAACGGGCGCAGCCGGCGCGGCCAGTCGGACCAGGACGGGCTGACGTGCAGCAGCAGCGCCACCGTGCCGACGGACCACAGGGCCTGGGCCAGCGGCATGCTGTCCAGGTCGTTGCCGGTGCCGAAGTCGTGGTGCACGGCGTACCAGAGGCCGGTCAGGGCGACGACGGGTGCCACGGACGGGACGATGTAGCGCGGCAGCCGCCGCAGGATGCCCTCCTGGTGGGCCATGCCGAGGATCCAGCAGGCGCCGAAGGTGGAGAAGTCCGTGAGGGCGGAGGGGATCCGCTCGCCGGGCAGCGTCAGCCAGCCCTGCTCGAAGGCGACGGCCAGGACGATCGGCACGGACAGCGTGACGGCCGGCAGGGCGCGCAGGGCCTTCAGCAGCAGCGGCGACAGCAGGACGTACCAGAGGTAGGCCCGGATGTACCACAGCGGGCCGGCGAAGTCCGCCGCCCAGTTCTCGCCGATGACGCCGGGCACGCCGGGCAGTCCCTCGCCGTACGGCGGATCGCTGAACGGCACGATCCAGAAGGTGAGGTGGAGCCACCACCAGCCGGGGTGCCCGTCCGCGCCGGGTCCCCAGCCCTGCAGGACCATGCCGGTCACGCCGACGACGCCCAGCAGCCACAGCGGGGGCAGCAGCCGGCGCAGCCGGCCGCGGATCACCTGGACGGGCGGGCGCTTGAGCGAGCGGGCCATGAGGTTGCCGGCGAGCGCGAACATCACGCCCATGGAGGGGAACACCAGCGGCAGCCAGGCCCAGCCGGTCAGGTGGTAGAGCACGACGCGGAACAGCGCGAGGGCGCGCAGCAGGTCGAAGTAGCGGTCGCGGCCGGGCTTGCGCGCAGGGGTCTGCTCCTGCGGCGGGGCGGCGGTGACGGGTGCCGTGGTCACGCGACCGGCCTCCCGTCCATCTGCTGCTGCGGTGCGGCGGTTCCGCCCCCGGGCAACCCCACGGCCCCCGTGCGCCGCAGTTTCTGCCAGCGCAGCCGGCCGCCGGTGAGGGCGGTGATCCAGGACTGCAGCAGGACGACGTACATGAGCTGCCGGTAGAGCAGTTGCTGGAGCGGCAGCGAGATGAGGTGGGTCATGCGTTCCTTGTCCAGGTGGAACGCGTAGGCCGCGCACACCCCTTGCACGGCGAGGACGCCCAGCCAGGCACCGATGGTCTTCTCGGTCGGGCCGAACACCAGGCCGTACAGCAGGAACACGTCGATCAGCGGGGCGAGCAGCGGCGCCACGACCATGAACATCGACACCAGCGGCAGGCCGACCCGGCCGAAGCGGCCCGAGGGCCCGCGGTCGACCAGGGCCCGGCGGTGCTTCCAGATGGCCTGCATCGTGCCGTACGACCAGCGGTAGCGCTGGGACCACAGCTGCTGCACGGACTCGGGCGCCTCGGTCCAGGCGATGGCCTTCTCCGCATAGACGACGTGCCAGCCGTCGCGGTGCAGGGCCATCGTGATGTCGGTGTCCTCGGCGAGCGTGTCGTCGCTCATGCCGCCGACCCGTTCCAGGGCGCTGCGCCGGAACGCGCCGACCGCGCCGGGGATGGTGGGCATGCAGCGCAGCACGTCGTACATGCGGCGGTCGAGGTTGAAGCCCATCACGTACTCGATGTGCTGCCAGGCGCCGATGAGCGAGTCGCGGTTGCCGACCTTGGCGTTGCCGGCGACGGCGCCCACGCGCGGGTCGCCGAAGGGCTGCACGAGTTCACGGACGGTGGTCGGCTCGAAGACGGTGTCGCCGTCCATCATGACGATGATGTCGTGGCGGGCGTTGGCGATGCCCCGGTTGAGGGCGGCCGGCTTGCCCGCGTTGAGCTGGCGCACCACGCGCACGCCGGGCAGATCGAGGTTCTCCACGATGCGCGCGGTGCCGTCGCTGGAGCCGTCGTCGATGACCAGCACCTCGATGGGGTGGTCGCTGGCGACCAGGGAGCGGACCGTCTGCTCGATGCACTTGGCCTCGTTGTAGGCGGGCACGAGCACGGACACCGGTTCGGTGATCGGCTCTCCCCAGCGGAAGGTGCGGCGCCTGACCCGGCGGGCGTGCGCGATGGAGAGGATCAGCATCAGCCCCAGCCGCCCGAAGACCAGCACGCCGACGACCGCGAGACCGGCGACGAGCACCTCGGTCGTCTTCTCCGATGCCTGCACCAGGAACACCCAGGCGTCGCCCTTCAGCGCCTCGAGACCGGCGACCGGGCTGTGCGCGCTGGGCGCGTCCAGGGCGCCGGTGAGGGTGTGGAAGCGGTAGCCCTCGGCCTGCAGTCCGGAGATGTACCGGTCGAGCGCGGCCACGGTCTGGGAGCGGTCGCCACCGGAGTCGTGCATCAGCACGATGGCGCCTTTGCCGCCCTTCGGCGTGGCGTTGCTGATGATCTTCTCGACCCCGGGCTTGCGCCAGTCCTCGCTGTCGGTGTCGTTGACGATGGTGATGTAGCCCTTGCTGCCGATGTACTCGGTGACCGGCCAGGAGTTGTTGTCCATGTTCCGGGCGTACGACGAGTAGGGCGGGCGGAACAGCGAGGTGCGGATGCCGGCCGCCCCGGCCAGCGCGAGCTGGTTCTGGGACAGCTCCCAGTCGACGCGGCTCTTGCTCTGCAGCGACAGGTCCGGGTGGTTGAAGGTGTGCAGGCCGATCTCGTGGCCCTCGTCGACCATGCGCTGGACGAGGTCCGGGTAACGGGAGGCCATGGTGCCGGTGATGAAGAAGACGGCCCGGGCGTCGTGCTTCTTCAGCACGTCGAGCACCTTGGGCGTCCACTCGGGGTCGGGACCGTCGTCGAAGGTCAGGACCAGCTCGCGGTCGGGGAGTTGCAGGCTGGTGGGCTTCCCGTCCCGGGTGTCGATGACGGGACCGCCCTTGAGGATGTCCTTCGGGACACGGTCGTTGGCGGCGGGCGCGCCGACGCGGTGGTCGGCCAGGATCTCGCTGTGCACGTAGCCGCGCAGCATGAGCATCGCCATCAGCGCGACGAGCACGAGCAGGGGCAACAGCAGGCGCATGGGGAGGCGACGGCGCCTGGAGCCCCCACGGGCTCCTGACGCGGGCCCGGAACGGCGGACTGGGGATGCCATGGGTGGTGGTACCTCGGGTGGTGCGGAACGGGTGCTGCGGGGACGGTGGTGCGGGGACGGGTGGTGCGGGGACGAGTGGTGCGGCGGGGAGGGTGGGCCGTGGTGCGGGGCCTGGGTCCCGGGTCTCGGGTCTCGGGTGGAACGGGACGGGGCCTCGGTCCCGGGTCCCGGGTGGAACGGCACGAAGCCCGGGTCCCGGGTCTGCACCGGCCGTGTGCGGCGGTGCCCTTCACCGGTTCCGGGGGCCGCGGCGGTGGCACGGCCCTCGTCCTGCGGCCGCGGCGCCCGCGCGTGGGGTGCGCGGCCGCGCCGGAGCCCTCATCGGTGTCGCCGCCCGCCCGCACCCCGGTGTGCCGGGGGCCGCGCGGGCGGCAACGCCGTCGGCGGACGGGCTAGAGCGCCGGGGTCCCGGTGACGGGCTGGGGCTCCACGGGGCCCTCGGCCACCGTGCCGGTGTCGCCGTCGTCACCGGTGCCCGTGGTCGTGGTCGGCTCCGGCGTGGTACCGCCCGTGGGTGTCGGGTCGGTGGCCGGTGTGGTCGGCGGGTCCGCCGGTTTGGTCGGGGCCGGGTCGGTCGCGCCGCTGCCCGGGGCCGCACTGGTCCGGGTCGGGGTCGGCGTGGGCTTGGCGGACGTGTCGGAACGGCCGGTGCCTGCGGTGGCCACCGGCTGCAGGGCGCTGGGGCCGGAGGTGGGCGGCGCGGTCTCGCCCGCGGTCGGCGTGCCGCTCGGGACGGTGGCCCCGGTGCCCGTGGCCGGGGCCGACTCCGCCGGCAGCGGCGGACTGTCGACCTGTCCGGCCGGCGGGTTCTCCTTCTGACCCGGCACGGGCAGCCAGGGCGCGTTGGAGTTGCCCGACATCAGCGTGGCCACGATGACGACGGCGTAGATGCCGCAGGCCAGTGCGACGGCCATGCCGATGCGGCGGAAGCGGCGGCTGCGGCGGCCGGACTCGTCGACGAAGACGGGCCGGTCGGCGGCGGGGGCGACGCCGGGGCCCTCCTTCACCTGCCGGACGAAACCGTCGCCGAGCTGTACGGCGTCGAGCTGGACCGTGACCTCGTGCGGGTCGTGGGTGTGCTCCCCGGCAACGGATCCGGCACCGGAGTCGGGAGCGGCCCCGGCACCGGAGTCGGGAGCGGATGCGGGTCCGGAGGTGCCCGGACCGGCCTCTTCCGGTTCCTGCCAGGGGTCGCGCACGGCGGGCCGGGTCGTCCGGGACCCCGGCGACGAGGAGAGCGAGTCGGCCTCGCCCTCGCTCTGCCGGGGAATGCCGCGCAGTATCTCGGTCCCGGCGGGCAGGCGCGTGCCGGTCACCCGGACGTCGCCCTCGGCGAAGACCTGCGTGGCTCTGCGGTCCGGGCCTCGGCCGTCCGCGGTGAGTTCACCGGTCGCCGTAGCGGCTTCGGGCCATTCGGGTTGGGCGTCTTCTCGCCACTTTGTCACGCGCACGCACTTCCCCCCACGGGATGGTTCAGGTGCGCTTTCGACCTGAGCACCCGCCGTCGGACCGGGCCCCCACCCGTCCGAGCGCCCCCTATTACCACACCGTGCTCAGGCGTCGAATGTAGCGCACGCGCAGGTTCTGTGTGTGCGCCGTGTCGAATCGTGTCAGTCGTGAGACGCCATGAGGACATGATCGGCGGCCGGAATCCATCCCTCTGCGGGCCGCCGCAGCCACCCCTCCTCCGCCGCGAGCCGGGCCGCCGCCCCCCGCAGCGCGTCGAGCGCCGGGTGGGTCAGGCCCCTGCGCCACACCAGCGACACGGGCGACAGCGGCACGGGATCGACCAGCGGCCGCAGCACGGTCGACGGCAGGGCCGGGAACCCCACCACGGCCAGGACCGGGTGGCGCGTCCTGGCCATGAGCCGCTGGAACTCCTCCTCCCCGACGGCCAGCGGCGCGGGGGGAGCGAGTGCGATGCCCCGCCCCTCGAAGAGCAGCCGGGCGAGGCCCGTCCACTCCGGGGTGCGCGGGTTGCCGGCGCCCGCGTAGACGGTCTCGCCGGCCAGTTCGGCGAGCGGCACCTCCGCCGCCCCGGCGAGCCGGTGGTCCTCGGGCAGCACGACCGCCATCGGCTCGTACCGCACCGGCTGGTGGTCGAGTCCGGAGCGCAGCGCCGGGTCCAGCCCGGCGAACCGTCCGAACGACGCGTCGAGCCGGCCCGCGAGCAGCTCACCGGCGGCCCAGGTCAGGCCGCTCTCGTAACGGGCCATCAGCTCGTGGCCGGGGTCGAGTTCACGGGCCCGGTGCAGCACGCGGCGCGGTGTGACCAGGCCCGGGGAGTTGAGGTCGACCAGCAGCGGCCGGGCCTGGCCGAAGGCGGCGAGCAGGTCGTCCTGCGCCCGCAGCACGCGCCGGGCGTACGGCAGCAGCCGCTCCCCGTCGGGTGTGAGCGTCACCTGCCGGGTGGTGCGCACGAACAGGTCGGCGCCCAGTTCCCGCTCCAGCCGCCGCACGTCCCGGCTGAGCGCCTGCTGCGCCAGGTGGAGACGGAGCGCGGCTCGGGTGAAGTGCAGCTCCTCGGCGACGGTGACGAAGGCGCGCAGCAGACGCGGGTCGAGGTGGGCGGGCATGCCGTGAACCTACAGCGGGCGGCGGCCCTGGGGCTCAGGGGTCGGTGAGCTGCCCCCGGGCTCCGGTCTCGCCCTTGGGTGCGTCCGCGCCGGCGGCCGCCGTCCGGCCCACCCGGTGCCGGGGCGCCGACCGTACGGGCGGGCGGGTCAGGGTGATCTGCCGGATGGCCTGCTGGAAGCAGGCCAGTGCCGCGACCCCGGGCAGGGCCGCCGCCGCGGTGCCGAGCACGGTCCTGGGCGCCTGGGCGACGCAGAGCAGCACGGCGACGCAGGAGAAGACGATCACGACGCACCAGGAGTGCGCGGCCCGGCGCTGGTGCAGCGCGGCCCGCAGGACGGACAGCGAGGCCACCAGCCAGGGCCCGTAGACCAGCAGGGGCCACCAGGTGCGCAGGCCGCGCTCGGCCGGGGACGCGGCGACCAGGCGCAGGGGGTCGTAGGCGACCATGCCGCTCAGGAGGCTCACGGCGGTGGCGATGACGGCCGCCAGGGCGGCGACCAGGAAGCTGGTGGTGCGCAGCAGGCGCGGGGTCTTGCGGGTGCGGACCTTGCGGTGGCGCCGGGGGACGTCCCGGACGGGCGGCAGTTCCTCGGTGATGTCCTGGAGCCGTCGCATCCGCTCGCCGCCGGGTGCGGGGACCGGTTCGGCGGTCGCGTGGGGTGGTTCGTCGCGGGGGCCGGGGATGCGCGTCGCCGGTTCCTGGCGGGCTTCCTGTTCCTGGAGGGCTTCTTCGAGGATGAAGGCCAGTTCCTCGGCCGGATCCCAGGTGGGGTCCGGCGGAGTCAGCGGTGTGACGAAGTCCCTGGTCGGCGCCCGGTGTCGCCCGGTGCCCTCGCTTCCGTTCTCGTACATGACGCGGCCCGCTATTCCGCGAGCGCGAAAGCGGGCCATTCCGTGGCACTGATCCACCGTCGGGCGAGATCCTTTTCCAGGTCGCTCATGGCGTCGATGAAATCGCGCAGCACCGGTTCGGTCACCTGGAGCGTGACCGGGCAACCACCTCTGGTGAGCGTGCCGTTGACGGTGGCGGACGAGTGCGCCGGTGCCGGAATGTAGGTGTACGGGCCGAGCGTTACCGCCCAGCCGTCTTTCCTGGTCGCCTCGGTCATGTACCGACTAACCGTCGGCCCACATCGGCGGATGCGCGGCAAACGAGTGAAGGATTTTCGCGAATGAGCATCTTTTACATGCGCGATGAGGAGCATCAGGAATCTCCATATCGCTGTATGAAGAACATGAAGAACGCGAAGAGCAGGGAGAACAGGGAGCGAACATTTTGCGCCACGGCCTTTTCGGCCTGCCCGGCGGGCCCGTCCGGCGGATTCACAACCCGGGTGCGTGAGTCCGCGTGGAACAGGTGTTGGACGGCGTGATCACCGCCGGGCGACGGTGTGCGCATGCCGCATCTCGCCCCGTACCGCCGCCTGTTCCGCCTGCCCGGCACCCGTGCCTTCACCGCCGGGAACCTGATCGCCCGGCTGCCGATGGGCATGTTCAGCGTCAGCGCGGTCGTCATGATCGCCGGGACGCGGGGCTCGTACGCCCTGGCCGGTGCCGTCACGGCGACGGGGCTGGCGGCGACCGCGGTGGTGGCGCCGTGGATCGCCCGGCTCGTGGACCGCCACGGTCAGGCCCGGGTGGCCCTGCCCGCCACGGTGATCGCCGTGCTCGGCTCCCTCACCCTGCTGCTGTGCGTCCGCCACGACGCCCCCGACTGGACCCTGTTCGCCTCCTACGCCGCGACCGCCACCACCCCCAACACCGGCGGCATGTCCCGCGCCCGCTGGGCCCATCTGCTGGCCGGCGACCCCAAGGGCCTGCACACCGCCAACTCCTTCGAGCAGGCAGCGGACGAACTGTGCTTCATGCTGGGCCCGGTGCTCGCGGCCTTCCTGTGCGGGGCACTGTTCCCGGAGGCGGGCACGCTGGTCGGAGCGGTGCTGCTGCTGGCCGGCATGGCGCTGTTCACCAGCCGGCGCGCGACGGAGCCGCCGGTGCGGCGGCACATACCCGGGAAGGCCCCGCTGCGCTCCCCCGGCATGCCCCCGCTGCTCGCGGTCTGCCTGGCGATGGGCGGCGTCTTCGGCGCGACGGAGGTCGTCACGCTCGCCTTCGCGGACGCCGCGGGGCACCGGACGGCGGCCGGTGCCGTGCTGGCCCTGCAGGCGGCGGGTTCCTGCGCGGCGGGCCTGCTCTACGGGGCGGTGCGACCGGCCGGGCCGGCCGCGCGGCGGCTCGCCCCGTGCGTGGCCGCGATGACGGCGCTGCTGCTCCTGCCGCTGCTCGCGGCCGCCCTCACCGGGTCGCTCGCGCTGCTGGCGGCAGCCCTGCTGGTGGCCGGGATGGCGACGGCCCCGACGATGGTGACGACCATGACGCTGGTCCAGCAGCACACCCCCGAGGGCCGGCTCAACGAGGGCATGACCCTCGCGGTGACCGGCCTGCTGGGCGGCATCGCCACCGGCAGCGCGCTGGGCGGCTGGACGGTGGAGCACGCGTCGGCGACGGCGGGGTACGCGGTTCCGCCGGCGGCCGCAGCGATGGCTCTCCTCCTCGCCCTGGTCGGTGTGTCGAACCGCTTCACTGATCCGCGCACGCCCCATTGACGCTCTCCCGTCCCGCCCTTACGTTCGTCCGTCGAAGCGCTTCAACACCGAACCGCCGGGACAGCGAGGGACCCCCATGAAGTGCACCGACGGGCACCGGTTGCCGTGTGACGGCGTCGCCGGGGCACACCCGGCCGAGGTCACCGGGGCACACCCGGCCGAGGCCCGCGACCTCGCCGGCCCGCCCCCGGCGCACCCCGCGGGCGGACGGCGGCCGGCCGGGCCGGAGCAGGCCTGATGGTCAGGATCACGGACGTGGCGCGCCGGGCCGGGGTCTCCCCGAGCACCGTGTCGTACGCGCTGAGCGGCAAGCGCCCGATCTCGGCGGAGACCCGGCGGCGCGTGCAGGAGGCCGCCCGGGAGCTGGGCTACCGCCCGCAGTCGGGTCCGTCCGCGCCCGGAGGCTGCGACGTCCTGGCCGTGGCGGCACCGCTGCGCGGCGGCGTCCACCTCCCGGCGCTGATGCGGCTGACGCAGGCGGTGGTGACGGCGGCGCGCGGGTACGACCACGACGTGCTGCTGCTCACCCACGAGGAGGGTCTGACCCGCCTCGGGGGACCGGCCCGGGCGGACGCGGTGCTGGTCGTGGACGTCGGTCTGCACGACCCGCGCCTGCCCCCGCTGCGCTCCCTGGGCCGTCCCACCGCCCTGATCGGGCTCCCGGCCGATCCCCGCGGTCTGACCTGCGTCGACCTGGACTACCGCGCGGCAGGCGAGGCGTGCGTGCACCACCTGGCCCGTCTCGGCCACCGCGCCGTGGCGCTGGCGGGGCCGCCGCCGGAGGCCTACCTGCGCGAGACCGCCTCGGCCCGCCGCCTGGTCGAGGGCTTCACGGCCGCGGCCGACCGGTACCGGCTGGCGTCGTCGGTGCATCCGGCCGAGCCGTCCGGGGCCCACGCCCTCGCGGACCGGCTGCTGGGCGCGCACCCCGCCCCGACGGCCGTGGTCGTGCAGAACGACGCCCTGCTGGTTCCCCTGCTCACGGCCTTCAGGCAGCGCGGCCGGCGCATCCCGCAGGACCTGTCGGTCCTGGCCGTCGGCACCGACGTGCCCGAGACCGTCTCGGCCGTCACCGTGCCGTCGGCGGAGCTGGGCACCCTCGGCGTGCAGTTGCTGATGCGGGAGCGGACCGGCCCGCGCCCACCGGGGACGACCCTGCTGCCGCCGCGGCTGACGGAACGGGGCAGCACGGCCCGGGCATGACGAAGGCCCCGCCGCTCGGAAGCGACGGGGCCTTCGCCCACATGGGATGAGTGGAGATGGCGGGAATCGAACCCGCGTCCAACGGTGCAGAACCAGGGCTTCTCCGTGTGCAGTTCGCTGCGATTTTCTCGGCCCCGGCGATCACGCGAACAAGTCGCCGACGGGCCCAGTCACTGTTTGATTTCCCATCGAACCCCGTGACCGGGCTCGATGGTTTAGTTCCCTAGCTTATGCCAGGATCCGGGTCGGGAACACTCCCGGGCTGACACCCATTAGGGTCCTTCAGTCACTGCTTATCAGGCAGCGAGGGCGAAGGACTGGGAATCGCGCTTGGTGTTGGCGATTATTTTTTGCGACATATGGTTTACGAGATCATTGCCGCTTCCTCGACACGCTTCCCCTGCTTCGACAACCGCTGTCGAAACCGATCATCCCCATGTTGTGTTGACAATCCCCTCCGGAGAGGGGTGCGTACCCGCTGTGGGGTGCGAGCCCCATCGTACGTGACCAACGCAGGTCGGTGCCAGCGTATTCCCTACGCCCCGCGCTGCCTCCGCTTCACCGCCGCGATCACGCGGTCGGTCTCCCGGCGGTCCTGCTTCTCCCGCAGCGCCTGCCGCTTGTCGTACTCCTTCTTGCCCTTCGCCAGCGCGATCTCGACCTTGGCCCGGCCGTCCTTGAAGTACAGGGCGAGCGGCACGATGGTGTGGCCCGTCTCGCCCGACTTCGACTCCAGCTTGTCGATCTCGGCACGGTGCAGCAGCAGCTTCCGCTTGCGGCGGGCGCTGTGGTTGGTCCAGGTGCCCTGGGCGTACTCCGGCACGTGCACGTTGTACAGCCACGCCTCGTTCCCGTCGAGCTGCACGAAGCCGTCGACCAGCGACGCCCGACCTTGGCGCAGGGACTTCACCTCGGTCCCGGTGAGGACCAGACCGGCCTCGTAGGTGTCGATGATGAGGTAGTCGTGCCGCGCCTTCTTGTTCTGCGCGATCAGCTTGCGCCCTTTTTCCTTAGCCATAGTGCCGCCCATTTTCGCACCAAGGTGGGGGTCGGCGGGAAGCGGATTACGAGGGGGGCGCCAGGCCGCGCAGTACGCTCTCGGCCCGCTGGAGGGCTCCTTCGTCGGCCTCCAGGTCGGGCGTGATGCCCCGGCCGTCGACGCCGCGGCCGGACGGCGTGCGGTAGTGGCCCACGGTCAGCTCCGCGACGGAGCCGTCGGGCAGCCGGGTCGGCATCTGGACCGAGCCCTTGCCGAAGGTGCGGGAGCCCACGACCAGCGCGCGCCCGCGGTCCTGCAGGGCGCCGGTGAGGAGCTCGGCGGCGCTCATCGTCCCGCCGTCGACGAGGGTGACCAGGGGGCGGGTGGTGTCACCGCCGGGCTCGGCGTGCAGGGCGCGCTGGGCGCCGTCGACGTCGTAGGTGGCGACCAGGCCGCCGTCGAGGAAGGCGGAGGCGGCGATGACGGCCTCGCCGACCAGCCCGCCGGAGTTGCCGCGCAGGTCGAGGACGATGCCGCCGGGCGGGGCCTGCCGGACGGCCGCGCGGACCTGCCGCCCGGACTCCTTGGTGAACGTGGCGACCTTGATGACGGTGACGGGTCCCGCGGCTTCCCGGACGGTGACCGAGTCCGTGGACAGCTGGGCCCGGCGCAGCGTCTCGGTCCACGCGCGGGTGCCGCGCTCCAGGCCGAGGCGGACGGTGGTGCCGGCGGGGGCGTCGGTGGCGTCCCCGCGCAGTAAGGAGACGACCTCGGTGACCGGCCGTCCGTCGGTCCTGCGGCCGTCGACGCTGCGCAGCAGGTCGCCCGGGCGGATCCCGGCGGTGGCGGCGGGCGAGCCGGCGCGCACCTTCGTCACCTCGATACGGCCGTCGCGCTCGCTGCGCGCCCACAGGCCGACGCCGGTGTACTGGCCGTCGAGGGCGTCCTCGAACTCCTCGTACTCGCCCTCGGAGTAGACGGCGCCCCAGCGGTCGCCGCTGCGGCTGACGGCGCGCTGCGCGGCCTCGACGGGGGACTTGCCGTCGGCCATGGCCTCCTCGGCCGCCCTGCTGACCTCGGTGTGGCGCGCGGCCGGACTCGCCGAACGGGCCTCGTACGGGGGCGACTTCCGGTCCGCCTGCGGCAGTGCGCCGGTGGCCGCGCCGGCGGCGAGCACACTCGCGAAGACCAAGGTCAGGGCGGCCCCGCGGCGAACTCGGCGGGGCTGACAGAACGGGTCACGACCTGACATGCCGGTGAGTCTAGGACAAGGGGAAGGGCCGCACGGCCTGTTGACCGCACGGCCCCTCTTGGCATGCGTCACACCTTCAAGTACTTGCGCAGCGCGAAGAACGCGGCCAACGCGGGCATCAGCAGGCTCGTGGCGAGGATGAGCGGCAGCTTGGTGAGCACGGCGTCCCAGCCGATGAAGTTGATCAGAGTGAGCTGATCGGCCAGGGCCAGTCCGTGGTCGATGATGAAGTACCGCGCCACCAGCAGGAAGGCGCACGCGAGGGTGCCGCCGATGAGGCCGGCGACCGCGGCCTCCATGATGAACGGCGCCTGGATGTAGAAGCCCGAGGCGCCGACCAGGCGCATGATGCCCGTCTCGCGCCGCCGGCTGAACGCCGAGACGCGCACCGTGTTGACGATCAGCATCAGCGCGACGACCAGCATCAGCGCCATCACCGCGCGGGCGGCCCAGTTCATGCCCTCCAGCAGCTTGAACAGGTTGTCCAGGGTCTCCTTCTGGTCCTGCACGGACTGCACGCCGTCCCGGCCGTTGAAGGCGGTGGCGACCACCTGGTACTTCTCCGGGTCCTTCAGCTTGATGCGGTACGACTCCTGCATCTGGTCCGGCGTGAGGGAGGCGGCCAGCGGGGAGTCGCCGAACTGCTCCTTGTAGTGCTTGTACGCCTGGTCCTGCGACTCGTACGTGACCTTCTGGACGACGTCCATCTTGTCGAGGTCGGTCTTGATCTGCTTCTTCTGGTCCTCGGTCACCGCGCCCTTGGCGCAGTTGGGGTCGGACTCGGCGTCGGACTTGTTGCAGAGGAAGATCGAGACGTTGACCTTGTCGTACCAGTAGCCCTTCATGGTGTTGACCTGGTCGCTCATCAGGAGCGACCCGCCGAACAGGGCCAGCGACAGGGCGACGGAGACGATGACGGCGAAGGTCATCGTCAGGTTGCGGCGGAGACCGACGCCGATCTCCGACAGGACGAACTGGGCGCGCATGGCGGCTGGTTATGCCTTTCCGTGGATCTCGGGAAGCGGTCTCAGTGCTGGTAGCCGTAGACGCCGCGGGCCTGGTCGCGGACGAGGCGGCCCTTCTCCAGCTCGATGACGCGCTTGCGCATCTGGTCCACGATGTTCTGGTCGTGCGTGGCCATCACCACGGTCGTGCCCGTCCGGTTGATGCGGTCGAGCAGCTTCATGATGCCGACGGAGGTCTGCGGGTCGAGGTTGCCGGTGGGCTCGTCGGCGATGAGCAGCTTGGGCCGGTTGACGAACGCCCGCGCGATGGCGACGCGCTGCTGCTCACCACCGGACAGCTCGCCGGGCATCCGGTCCTCCTTGCCGCCGAGCCCGACGAGGTCGAGCACCTGCGGCACGGACTTGCGGATCTCGCCGCGCGACTTGCCGATGACCTCCTGCGCGAAGGCGACGTTCTCGCCGACCGTCTTGTTCGGCAGCAGCCGGAAGTCCTGGAAGACCGTCCCCAGCTGGCGCCGCATCTGCGGGACCTTCCAGTTGGAGAGGCGCGCGAGGTCCTTGCCCAGGACGTGCACCTGCCCGTGGCTGCACCGCTCCTCGCGGAGGATCAGCCGCAGGAAGGTGGACTTTCCGGAGCCGGAGGACCCCACGAGGAACACGAACTCGCCCTTCTCGACCTCCAGGGAGACATCCCTGAGGGCGGGGCGGGTCTGCTTGGGGTAGACCTTGGAGACATTGTCGAATCGGATCACGGATGCACCACGGGTCGCCGGGGGTAGATGAGCGTGACCTTACGCGACCCGGGCACGGCACCGCAGGCACCGGTCGCGGTTGCGCATCGGATGTGCCGTTTTGTACGCCCCCCGCGCGCGGCGGGGAACTGGACGAGCGGCGCGCACCCTCCGGAGGAACCTGGCACAGTGGAGGGGGAACATTCCCACCCCCGCGGACGTTGGAACCGTGGAACCGTCGCAAGGAGGGCAAGCGCATGACGTACGACCGGCTGGTGTGCGCGAACTGTGCGGCCCCCGTGAGCGAGGGCCGCTGCCCTGTGTGCCGCGCGAACCGCGAGCGCCTGCAGCAGGACAACTTTCTCGCGGGTATGAGCCCGATGGCGCTGATCGCCCTGCTGACGGTGCTGATCGCGGCCGTGGCGCTGCTGGCGCACCAGACGGCGTGAGGGCGTAGTCGCGCGCCCTTCCCAGGCGTGGATGCCACGGCGACCAGGACATGACCGAGGGCCCGGAGCGTACTGCTCCGGGCCCTCGGCTTCGTACCGGGCGCACGGTCCGTGCGGACGTGGCTACCGTCAGGCGGCAGCGCCGCCCCGGCCGCCCATCAGGCGCGGCAGGACGCGGAAGCCGACACCGCCGGCGATCATCGTGGCGGCGCCGATCACCAGGAAGGTGGTCTGCGCGGCACCGGTCTCGGCGAGCTCGGGGCCGCCGGCCTGGGCCTGCGGGGCCGGGGTGTTGTCCGAGCCGGTGTCGGTGAGGGCCGAGGAGCCCTGCTCCTGGGTGGAGGCGCCACCGTCGGGGTCGGCGTTGTTGCCGCCGCCGTTGCCCCCGCCGTTGCCGTTGCCGTTCCCGCCACCGTTGCCGCCGCCGTTGCCGTTCCCGTTGCCCGGGCTGCTCGGCTCGTCCGTCGGGTCCTCGGTCGGCTCGGTGGGCTCGTCCGTGGGCTCGGCCGGGGGCTCCTCGGTGGACGGCGGGTCCGTCGGGAGGGCGGTGGGAATGCCGGTCGGCTCCTCCGTCGGCGTGGGCGTCGGCGACGGGGCCGGCGACTCCTCGGCGCACAGGACGCCGAGCAGGCAGTCCTCGCCCTCGGCGGCGGATGCGGCACCGGCGGCGGTCAGCGAGGCACCGGCGGCGATCACGGCACCGGCGGCGATCCGCGCGACACGGATCCGCGTCTTCTTGGTCATGTGGTTGCTACCCCCAGTAGCTCATCGTCATTAGGCAGCGTTCGGGGCTGTGCTCGACGGGGGCAGCTGCGGTGAAGGGCCCCCGGTTCACATGCGCCCCAGAGACACGCATGCCGCGCTTCACCCTTCCCACTTTTCAAAGACACGTCAAGGCCGTTTGCGGGTGCCATGTCCAACTACGGGGGCTATGCCGCAAGTCTGAGCCTGTGAGTGTGATGTAAAACCCAGACATGCGGGCACAGAAAAGGCAACTACCGCCCCGCGGGCGGCAGTTGCCTTGTCGACAAACTTACTTCTCCTGCTGCTTGCGCCAGCGAATTCCGGCCTCGAGGAACCCGTCGATCTCGCCGTTGAACACGGCCTCGGGGTTGCCGACCTCGAACTCGGTGCGCAGGTCCTTGACCATCTGGTAGGGGTGCAGGACGTACGAACGCATCTGGTTGCCCCAGGAGTTGCCGCCGTCGCCCTTGAGGGCGTCCATCTTGGCCTGTTCCTCCTGGCGGCGCCGCTCCAGCAGCTTGGCCTGGAGGACGTTCATCGCCGTGGCCTTGTTCTGGATCTGCGAGCGCTCGTTCTGGCAGGAGACGACGATGCCGGTGGGCAGGTGGGTGATGCGCACCGCGGAGTCCGTGGTGTTCACGCCCTGGCCGCCGGGGCCCGAGGAGCGGTACACGTCGATGCGCAGCTCGCTCTCGTCGATGTCGACGTGGTCGGACTGCTCGACCACGGGCAGCACCTCGACGCCCGCGAAGGACGTCTGCCGACGGCCCTGGTTGTCGAAGGGGGAGATGCGCACGAGCCGGTGTGTGCCCTGCTCGACGGAGAGCGTGCCGTAGGCGTAGGGCGCCTGGACGGCGAAGGTGGTCGACTTGATGCCGGCCTCTTCGGCGTACGACGTCTCGATGAGCTCCGTCTTGTAGCCGCGCTGCTCGGCCCACCGCAGGTACATGCGCTGGAGCTTCTCGGCGAAGTCGGCGGCGTCGACGCCACCGGCCTCGGCGCGGATGTTGACCAGGGCCTCACGGGAGTCGTACTCGCCGGACAGGAGGGTGCGGACCTCCATCTCGTCCAGCGCCTTCCTGACGGCGGCCAGCTCGGACTCGGCCTCGGCGCGGGTGTCCGGGTCGTCCTCCTCCTCGGCCATCTCGAAGAGGACGCTGAGGTCGTCGATGCGACCGCGCAGGGCCTCGGCCTTGCGCACCTCCGCCTGGAGGTGGGACAGCTTGCTGGTGATCTTCTGCGCCTCATCGGGGTTGTCCCACAGGGACGGCGCGGCCGCCTGCTCCTCGAGCACGGCGATGTCTGCCCTCATCTTCCCGAGGTCCAGAACGGCCTCGATCGACTCCATGGTCGAGGAGAGGGACTTGAGCTCTTCGGATACGTCGACGACTGCCACGCCCTCCAGCGTAACGGCTCCGCCCGGCGACCATGTCCGGGCGGCCACCGCGGGGGCCCGGGCCACGCCCGCGGGCGTGGCCCCTCACGGTCCGCGTCCGAGCGCGCGGTCTCACCGACCTGACCGGCCTGACCGGCGGACGCCGAGCGGCTGAGCCGGCCTCTGGGTCGGCGTGACGCCCCCGGGGTGCGCCCTCCGACGGGGCCGGAGGGCGCACCCCGGGGCGAACCGCTGCGGCTCGCTGCGGCGACCGCACGGACCGGGCCGCCGAATCGACCGGCACGGCAGGGCCGCCGGGGCCGGGGCGGTCCGGGAGCGCGGCGCGGGCGGGGCGCCGGATCGACTGGTACGGCGGGGCCGCCGTGGCCGGGCGGTTGGGGAGCGCGGCGCGGGCAGGGCGCCGGATCGACCGGTACGGCGGAGCAGCCGTGGCCAGGCGGTCCGGAAGCAGGGCGCGGGCGGGGCGCCGGACCGACCGGTACGGCGGGGCAGCCGTGGCCGGGCGGTTGGGGAGCGCGGCGCGGGCGGCGCGGGCGGCGCGGGCGGGGCAGGAGCCTGCCGGAGGACCGGCGGGGACACACGGCCCGGTCGGGACCCGGGGGTGCGGCGCCCCGTGCGGGTCCGAGCGCCGCCGTGGTGCGCGCCGCTCAGCCGGTCCGGCCGCAGGGCCGCTGCCCGGCACTCGTCGGCAGGGGCGGGCGGGGTCCGCCGGACTGCCGCCGCAGGGCCGCTGCACCGCACCCGTCGGGGCGGGCGAGGTCCGCCCGGGCTGCCGCAGGGGGCCCGGGCGCGCCAGGGCCCTTGGTCAGGGCGGCTCCCTTGGTCAGGGCGGCTCCCGTGGTCAGGGCGGGCTCCTGTGGTCAGGGCCTCTGAGGGGCCGAGTTCTTCGTGTCCTGGGGCGGGGGGGCCGTGTCGTCGCCCGAGGAGGACAGCCAGGCGCCCACGCCGACCGCCGCCGCCAGGGCGACCGCGCCCGCGCCGAGGGCCACCCGGCGGCGGCGGGCGACGGCGCGGTTGCGGGCCGAGCCCGGGCGGGGGGCGCCGGGGGCGCGGGGGGCCCGGGCCGTGCCGTGGGCGCCGCCGGCCAGCTCGTCGGGGGCCGGGACCCGCATCGAGGTGTGGGTGTCCCGGTTGGAGTCGGCCGGCTTCGCGCCCGGCACCAGCGGGACCGCGCCCCGGCGCCGCACCCGCTCCCCGGCCGGCGCCGGTCCGGCGGGCTGCTCCTCGCGGTCGGACTCCTGCGTGGACTCGGTGTCCGGCTCGTCCACCTCCAGCGGCGGCATGCCCGCCAGCATGGGCAGCAGCTCGCGCAGCCGGGCCCCGAGCTCGGAGGCGCGCAGCCGGGAGGCCGGGGCCTTGGCCAGGCACTGCACGAGCAGCTGCCACAGCTCGTCGGGGATGCCGGGCAGCGGGACGACCGTCTCGGTGACGTGCCGGCGCAGGACCGCGCCCGGGTGGCCGCCGCCGAACGGGGTGAAGCCCGCGAGCAGCTCGTACAGGACGGTGGCGAGCGCGTAGATGTCGACGGAGGCCCGCGGGGGCAGGCCCTCGACGATCTCCGGGGCGAGATAGTCGGGCGTGCCGATGATCTTCGTGGCCTTGGTGCGGCGCGGGGTGTCGATGAGCTTCGCGACGCCGAAGTCGGTGAGCAGCGCGCGGTGGGAGCCGCCGGGGCCGAGCGGGCCCTGCATGTCCAGCAGGACGTTCTCGGGCTTGACGTCCCGGTGCACGACTCCGGCGGCGTGCGCGGCCGCGAGCCCGTCGGCGATGTCCGCGGCGATCGCGACGGCCGCCTCGGGGGCCAGGCGCCGGTCCCGCTCCAGCCGGGTGCGCAGGTCCGTGCCGCGCACCAGGTCCATGACGAGGGCCAGGTCGTTGCCGTCGACGACCAGGTCGCGCACCGACACCACGTGCGGGTGCTCCAGGCCGAGCAGCGCCGTGCGCTCCTGCACGAAGCGCCCGACCAGTTCCTGGTCGGACGCGAGGTCCTCGCGCAGCAGCTTGATGGCGACGGGGCCTTCGGGTCCCTCACCCAGCCACACCGTGCCGGCGCTGCCCCGCCCCAGGATCTGGTGGGCGGTGTACCGGCTGCCGATCTTCCGTGCCAAGGCTGCTCCTACCGACGCGTGTTGTCGCTAAAACTACGCGTCCGGGGAGCCAACCTTCACCGCCAGGGCGGAAATCACCCGCCAGGTGTCGACAAATCACCAACCCCGCGGGGCGGTTCGGGTCAGTTCGTGCCCGAACCGCTTCCGCCGACCTTCTCGATCCAGCCGGTCACCGTGGAGAACCAGTCGGTGAGCTGGTCCCAGTAGCCCTTGGTGGTGCCGATCCAGTCCTGCAGCGGGCTCAGCTCCCAGATCAGCCAGCCCGCGACGAACAGGATGACGATCGTGAACAGGCAGCCCTTCAGGCAGCCGAGCCCGGGGATGCGCATCGGGTTGGCGCTGCGCTGGCGCGGCTGCCGGGGCTCGCGCTGCGGCCGCTGCGGCTGCTGGGGCTGCTGCGGCTGGGCCGGGGGCGCCGGCGGGGCGTAGCGCTGCGGCGGCTGGGGCCGCTGCGGCTGGGGCGCGTACTGCTGGGGCTGCTGCTGTTGCGGGTGGCCGTAGCCGGGTCCGGGCGGGGGCGCCTGGCGGCGCGAGGGCTGCTGCGGCTGCGGCCGGGCCACCTGGCGCTGGGGGCGGCGGCGCAGCGGGTCCTCGTTCGGGTCGAGGTACTGGACCTGCGTCTGCTCGTTGCGGTCGCGGGCCGCGCGCAGCTGGTTCTGCCAGGGGTGCGGGTCCTCGGGGCCGCCCTGCTGGTTCTGCTGCCCGGGGTGGCCGGGCGAGCCCGGCGGGACCGGCGGCATGACCGCGGTCGGGTCGGCCGCGCCCCGGTGGGGCAGCACGGCGGTGGGGTCGGCGGCACCGGCCGGACCGCCCGTGTGCGGCAGGACGCTGGTCGCGGCGTTCGGGTCGTAGGCGCCCGCGCCCTGCGGCAGGACCTGGGTCGGGTCGGCCGCGCCGGGCGTGTCCGGCACGGGCGCGGGGGCCGGGTCGGGCACCAGCAGCGCGCCGACGCCCTCGGCGGCGGCGATCTGCGCGGAGTTCGCGTGCACGCCGATGCCCTCGGCGACGACGCGCAGGCCGCGGGCGAGGTTCTCGGCGCTGGGCCGCTCGTCGGGGTTCTTGCGCAGGCAGCGCTCGATGACCGTCCACAGCGGGTCCGGGACGGTGGAGGGGCGGCGCGGCTCGGCGCTCAGGTGCTGGTGCAGCACCTCCAGGGCGGAGCCGCCGGAGAACGGCGGGCGGCCGGTGACCAGCTCGTACAGCAGGATGCCGGCGCCGTAGATGTCGACGGCGGAGGTCTGCGGGCGGCCCTCGGCGGACTCGGGGGCGACGTACGCGGGCGTGCCGACGAACTCCTGGGTGCGGGTCAGGCCCGGGGAGTCGGCGAGGCGGGCGATGCCGAAGTCGGTCAGCAGGGGGTGCATCCGCCCGTCGTACTGCTGGAGCAGCACGTTGGCGGGCTTGAGGTCGCGGTGGACGACGCCGTCGGCGTGGCTGGCCGCGAGCGCGTCGGCGATCTGGGCGGTGAGCAGCGCCGCCGCGACGGGCGTGAAGGGCCCGTTGTCGCGCAGGTAGCGGTGCAGGTCGGGGCCCTCGACGAGGTCCATGACCAGGGCCAGCAGCTCGCCCTCGACGACCAGGTCGCGGACCCGGACGATGTTCGGGTGGGTCAGCCGGAGCAGGACGGAGCGCTCCCGCAGGAACCGCATCACGATGTCGGGGTCGCCGGCCAGCTCCTCCTTGAGGACCTTGATCGCGACGGTCTCGCCGGGCTGTCCGGGCACGGCCGCCTCGGCGCCCGCCCTCTCACGCTGGCGGGCTCGCCAGACGGTGCCCGTGGCGCCGCGTCCGAGCGGCTCCTCGAGCAGGTACTTGCTGCCTACCGGCCGCACGTCATGCGCTCCCTGGTGCTTGCCTTGCCTGCTGGCCTGTCCGACCCACTGTAGTGCCGGGTCGCCGAGGACCGGGGTGTCGTCTTTCTGTGCGTCTTACGTATCCGCGCTCACACCCGTTCGAAGGAAAGACGCTCACCTCGGTCTTGTGGTTGCCGGGAACGAACGTGACCGATCTCAAGACGACGCCCGCGGGTCATTTCTCAGGCACTTTTGCGGGCAGAGCCGACCAATCAAGATCACCTTTTCCCGAGCGAGGGGCGCGGTGTCAGTGGCAGGTGCGAGGATGCGTGCAGTACTGGCCGACGTGTGCCGGGGCGGGGCGGGGGACTCCGGGCCCGGGCAGAAGGGACCGCTGACGGCGATGCAGATCCGGCTGACCGTCGTAGATCCGCTGGGCGCATCGGCTCCGGGGCGGGACCGCGCCCCACGCAGCGACGTCCTGGTCACGGCACCGGCCGGTACGGCGCTCGCGGCGGTGGCCTCCGCGCTCGCCCAGGTGGTCGCCGGCGGCGACGGTTCGGGCACGCCGGTGCTGTACGCCGGGGAGCAGCGGCTGGACGCCCAGCGCTGCACGCTCGGCGAGCCCCCGCTGACCGACGGCGCGGTGCTGTCCGTGGGCGCGCCGGGCGAGCCGGAGCCGCATCCCGAGTGGGACGACGCCCCGGCCCAGCTCCAGGTGGTCGCCGGACCCGACGCCGGCGGTGTCCACCTCCTGCACGGCGGCGAGATCCGCATCGGCCGCTCCGCCGACGCCGACGTGCCCCTCGACGACCCGGACGTCTCCCGGCTGCACTGCACGGTGACGGTGGGCGCGGACGGCCGCGTCTCGGTCGCCGACCTGGACTCCACGAACGGCACGACGCTGGACGGGACGCGCGTGGGCGGCCGGGCGGTCCGTTTCGCGCCGGGTGCGCTGCTGCGGATCGGCGAGTCGGCCCTGCGGCTGGCTCCCGCCGGAGGGCCGGGCGGCCGGGTGGAGACGACGCCGGACGGGGAAGGGCACGTGCGCGTCCCCGGGCCCGCCGCGGCGGACGGGTCCTCGCCCGAGTCTTCTCCCGCGCGCGAGGCGGCCCCGCGTCCGGGGCCGGCCGGGCCGTCCGGACCCACGCAGCACACCTACGGGGCGGCGGCCTGGGGCACGCGGGGTGCCTCGGAACAGGGTTCCGGTGAGCCCGTGGTGCCGGGGCAGGGCGGTGCGCCGCGGATCGAGGGCGCAGGCCGGACGGCGGCCGGGGAAGGACCGCGGCCGGGGCGCGCCGGGACCGCGCACGGCTCCCCGGTGGGTCTCCCGCCGGAAGGCAGCCTCCGGGCTCCCCGCCAGCGGGGTGCGGCCCCGTCGGCGGGCGGTGCCGCGGACACGCACGCGGGGCGCTCCGGCGTCGGGACGTTCGGCGCAGCGGCCCCGGACGGCACCGACGGACGCGCCGCGACGGCCCCCGGCCCCGGACGCACCCGCCCCGGCGCCGGGGACGGGGCCGGGACCGGCGGCCGCGGGCACGCCGGCACCACCCACACCCACGGCACGGGGCACCCCGGCGCCGACGCCGGGTACGGCACCGGGCCTGCCGGCGCCGACACCGCGTACGGGACGGGGCCTGCCGGTGCCGACACCGCGTACGGGACGGGGCACACCGGTGCCGAGACCGCGCACGGCACAGGACCTGCCGGTGCCGACACCGCGTACGGGACCGGGCCTGCCGGTGCCGAGACCGCGTACGGCACAGCGCCTGCCAGCGCCGACGCCCGGTACGGGACCGGGCCTGCCGGCGCCGACACCGCGTACGGGACCGGGCCTGCCGGTGCCGAGACCGCGTACGGCACAGCGCCTGCCAGCGCCGACGCCCGGTACGG